>NZ_JBWJYM010000009.1:0-263065 GCF_056431005.1 Methylobacterium sp. HJ2
AAGTTGAAGAGCTCGATCTTGGCCGATCACAAATCTCGACGGAAGCACATCGAGCAGCCGTTTCCAGATGCTCGGAGCTTCCAAAGAAGATCGTGTCGGCCTCGTCTCTTGATGCTCCGACCCGGACCGAAGTCCGAAACCCGGAGCCGCAAGGACAACAACGCCGTCCACGCTTCTCTTTCTCAGATCAACTTGTCAAAGAGCGCCGGGTCACCCCACGGAGGGAGTAAAGTCCCGGATGGAGCCGAAGCCCCGAAACCTGTTCCGACGAACACCGGCACCAGCCCGAGAGCCCGCACCCGCTTGTCCGTCTGGAGGAACCGTGCTACCGACCGCCCCGAGGGCTGGTCCGTCGCTGCGGTGGTGGGCCGTCTAGAGCCCGCCGCCCTCCATGTCAACCCGGGGTCCGAACCGCCAAGGCGGGGAAGATCCGGGGCTCACACCCTTCCGGAGACAACAACAGAGGACCGCCCGGCTCTCACCGGAGCATCCCGTCCGTCGCTGTCAGAAGACGCGTCGGCGCCCGGTCCACTCTCGCGGCCGGCGCCGATGACCAGGGGTATACGGATCCCCCCGCCGCCCGTCAACACCCAAAACGACAGTGGGACGAAAAACGCGCGACAGGACCGTGACGGGCGCCGGTGCGCATCCTGGCGCAACCGGGGCGGCATCGGCGGACGAACTATCCTGCCGGGATCGGCTCAATAGCCCTTCTTGACCTGCGCCAGGGCGCTGCTCAGGCCCCGCGCCACCTGGGCCCGGACTTCGGGCGAGGCATCGCGGGCGACGACGACATGCTCGCGCCGCGACACCAGCGTCAGCCGCTGCAGCCCGTATTCCTCGTCCTCGTCCTGAGCGAGCTTCGTCCAGAGCGGGTTGAAGCGCCATTCGCGGCGCTCGCCGCGGTGGCTGACGCGGGCCAGCAGGATCTCGATCTGCGAGATCATCACCTCCTCGAAGGAGCGCCCGCGCCGGAAGCTGACCTTGAGGGCGGCGTAGATCCCCAGCATGTCGAGGCCGAAGAACCCGGCGATCGGCCAGAAGCCCATACGCCAGCACCAGATCGAGACGGTGAGGGAGACGAGGCAGAGGCCACCCATCACCGTGCGGAAGCCGGTGCGGCTCAGGGATTGGTGCGGCCGGATGGTGGCCGTGAAGACCGGCCGGTCGATGCTGTCCGGATCGAGTCCGTCGGGATGGACCGAAAGGTTGCCGCTCGCCATGCAGCCAATATAACGCGGCCATGCCACCCAGGAAGACGCGCGAGACCACCAAAACGCCGCTGCCCGGCAAAAGGCCGCGGCCCGCCGCGAGCCCCGCGACCGAACCGCCCGCCGTGCCCCGGCGGGTGAAGGCCCGGGTCGGCGCCACGCTCGCATCCCCGCTCACGGCGCAGGTGGAGACCGCGCCGGCCCCCGTCGACGGCGCGACGCTCGCCGAGATCTTCGCCCGCCTCAGCGCCGCCAATCCCGAGCCGCGGGCAGAGCTCGAATACCTGAACCCCTACACGCTCCTCGTCGCGGTCGTGCTCTCCGCCCAGGCGACCGACCGCAGCGTGAACCTTGCCACCGCGCCCCTCTTCGCGATCGCGGACAATCCCGAGGCGATGCTGGCCCTGGGCGAGGAGCGGGTGCGCGGGTTCATCCGCACGATCGGCCTGTTCAACACGAAGGCGCGCAACGTGATCGCGCTCTCCCGCCTCCTGATCGAGGAGCATGGCGGGGCTGTGCCGCGCTCCCAGGAGGCGCTGCAGGTGCTGCCCGGCGTCGGGGCGAAGACGGCGAGCGTCGTGCTCAACGTGGCCTTCGGCGTGCCGCGGATCGCGGTCGATACCCATATCTTCCGGGTCTCCAACCGGATCCCCCTCGTGGTGGCCGCGACCACCGACAAGGTTCAGGCCGGGCTCGAGGCGATCGTGCCCGAGCCCTACCGGCTGAACGCCCATCACTGGCTGATCCTGTTCGGCCGCTACATCTGCAAGGCGCGGCGTCCGGAATGCCCGCGTTGCCCCATCCGCGATCTCTGCCGCTACCCGTCGAAAACCCTCTGATCGCGCCACCCCCGCGCCCTCGGACGCGCGGTGCACCGCGGCGACAGCGGGGCCGGCAGCCGTCCTCAGCAATCCCCATCTGCGGGCTAACGCGTTGTGCTGCCAGCCCGCTTCGGGTAGTTTGGCGGCCGGTCGCGGGAGCTTGTCGGCCTCGATGCGTGCCCGCCGCCCGACCACCCATACGGTCGCCGCGCCGCGGATTCCGCCCCATCGTCGCCCATAGGAGTCACGGCCCATGGACTTCCTCAAACCACGGTACACGCCTATGAACCGCCGCCGTCGCATCTACGAGGGCAAGGCGAAGGTCCTCTACGAGGGGCCTGAGCCGGGGACGCTCATCCAGCATTTCAAGGACGACGCGACCGCCTTCAACGCGAAGAAGCACGAGATCATCGACGGCAAGGGCGTGCTGAACAACCGGATCTCGGAGTTCGTCTTCCAGCACCTCAACGACATCGGCGTGCCGACGCATTTCATCCGCCGGCTCAACATGCGCGAGCAGCTCATCCGCGAGGTCGAGATCATCCCGCTCGAGGTCGTGGTGCGCAACGTCGCGGCGGGCTCGCTCTCCACCCGGCTCGGCCTGGAGGAAGGCACCCAGCTGCCGCGCTCGATCATCGAGTTCTACTACAAGAATGACCAGCTCAACGACCCGATGGTGTCGGAGGAGCACATCACCGCCTTCGGCTGGGCCACGCCGCAGGAGATCGACGACATCATGGCCCTGGCCATCCGCGTCAACGACTTCCTGTCCGGGCTCTTCCTCGGCGTCGGCATCCGGCTCGTCGATTTCAAGATGGAGACCGGGCGCCTCTGGGAAGGCGACATGATGCGCATCGTCGTGGCCGACGAGATCTCCCCGGATTCGTGCCGGCTCTGGGACATCAAGTCTTCGGACAAGCTCGACAAGGACCGCTTCCGCAAGGATCTCGGCGGCCTGATCGAGGCCTATACCGAGGTGGCCAAGCGGCTCGGCATCATGTCCGAGAACGAGAAGGTGCAGACGGGCGGCCCGCGCCTCGTTCAGTAGGGCGAATGCCGGACGGCCCGCCCCGCCGGGGCCGGCCCGGTCCGGCGCAGGCGGGCATGGGTCGAGAGATCCGGATCGAAGCCCGGGTGATAATGGGGGTCCTGCGCCAGCAGCGGCCCCCATCGTCGTTTCAGGGCCTCGACCTCGCGGGCGTGGCGGGCCTCGGCCTCCGCGCTGCGGCGCCGGCTCAGGCCCTCGTAATGGTGGAGCACCGCGCCGGGGACCAGCAGCGTCCGCCAACCGGCGGCGTTCAGGCGCAGGCACAGGTCCACGTCGTTGAAGTCGACGGCGAAGCATTCCGCGTCGAACCCCCCGACCGCCCGGAATTTCGTGGCCTCGACCACGAGGCAGGCCGCGGTCACCGCCGAGACCGCGCGGGTCGCCCGCATCTCCCCGAGATGGCCCGGCGCATCGGCGGGGAAGTGCCGATAGGCATGGGTCACCAGCCCGCCGGTGCCGAGCACGATGCCCCCGTGCTGGATGCGGTCGCTGCCGTCGATCAGCTTGGCCCCGACGGCGCCGATCCCGGGCCGCAGCGCCTCCCCGGCCATCCGCCGCAGCCAGTCCGGCCCGATCACCGCGACGTCGTTGTTGACGAAGGCGAGCAGCCGGCCGCGCGCGGCGGCGGCGGTCGCGTTGTTCATCGCCGCGAAATCGAACGGACCGGGCCAGGGCACGATCCGGGCGCGACCGCGCGCGGCGAGGTCGGCGAGATAGGCGCGCGTCTCCGGCTCGCGGCTGTCGTTGTCGCAGATCAGCAGTTCGAGCGCCGGCCAGTCGGTCCCGCCGAGCAGGCTCTCGACGCAGGGGCGCAGCAGGTCGAGCCGGTCGCGCGTCGGCACGATCAGGCTGACCAGGGGCGCCGGATCGGGAATCGGATCGAGGATCGTGACGAGGCCGCCCTCGGCCGTGATCGCCGCCCCCGCGCGGCCGGTGCGGTCGAGGTGGCCGCGCACGCTCGCGCATCGCCGGGTCGTTTCTCCGTCCGGATCCGCCGCGTGAGCCGATCGCGCGCGCGACAGGATCTCCGGCAGATGGCCGATCGCTCGCTCGCCGTAGCGCTCGGCCACGCGCAGCAGCACTTCCGTCGAGCCCAGGGCGGGATCGGCGCCCGCTTCCGCGAGGGCGGACCGGCGCAGGACGACGACCGGGCCGACATAGCCGGTGCCCATGAGCAGGATCGGGTCGAAGGCCGGCCGCAGCAGCGGGCTCAGACGGCCGCCCGGGGCGGTCTCGACCAGGGCGTCGCCGTAGAGCGCCTGGAGGGCGGGATCGGCGAAGGCGCCCCGGATCGCCGCCGCGGCTCCGGCAACGAGATCGTGGCCCTCCGCCCCGAGCAGCACCAGCCCGGGTTCGCGGAACGGCTCGGCCTCGACGGGATGGCGCCGCGCCTCGGCCCGTGGTAGCGCGAGCCGATGATCGATCCCGATCAGGGCCGCCAGGGCCTGACGCGCGCGCAGGCGCCGCCCGGTGAGGCGCGCCCACAGGATGGCGAGGCTGCGCCGCGGGTTGCGCAGCAGGGTGAGGATCGCGGCGCGGCGCCCTGCCGGCGGGGTGGCCGTCATCCTACTCGAGATCCTCGCCGAAGGTCGTGAGCGACAGCCGCGGATGATAGAAGGGATCGTGCCGGATCACCGAGCGCCAGCGCTCGGCGAAGCGGCGTCCCTCGGCCTCGAACCGGAGGCGCGCGGCACCGACCGAGGGGCCGCGGCTGACGGATTCGAGATGGGCCAGCCGCGCCGCGGGCGTCCAGACGGTCTTGTAGCCGGCGGCCCCCAGGCGCAGGCAGAAATCCACGTCGTTGAAATCGATCGGGAAGGCTTCGGCGTCGAAGCCGCCGATCGCATCGTACTTGTCGCGCGTCACGGCGAGGCAGGCGGCCGTCACCGCTGAGACCTCGTGGGCGACGCGGAGCTGTCCGAGATGCCCGGCGGTCTCGCCGGGGCGCCGCCGCAGGCTATGGCCGGCGAGACCGCCGAGGCCGACCACCACCCCGGCATGCTGGATCCGGCCGTCCGCGTAGACGAGCTTCGCCCCGACGGCACCGACCTCCGGGCGGCAGGCCTGCCGGACCAGCGCCTCCAGCCAGCCGGGCTCCAGCACCGCGATATCGTTGTTCAGGAGGACGACGACGCGCCCGGTCGAGGCCGCCACCCCGGCATTGACCAGGGCGGAGAAGTTGAACGGACGCGGATCGGACAGGATCGTCACGCGCGGATCGGTGCGCAGGTCCTCGTAGAAGGCGAGGACCGCGGCATCGGTCGAGCCGTTGTCGACGACGACGAGCTCGATATCCGGGTAGGCGGTCTCCCGCAGCACGCCGCGGCAGGCCCGCGCGACGAGGTCGAGCCGGTCGCGCGAGGGGATGACGATGCTGACGCGCGGGGCCGGATGCGGCAGCGGCCAGAGCAGGTCGGGCACCGGGCCGGGCGCGAGGCCCGCCGCCGAGCCGGTCGCCCGGAGATGCGCCGCGAGCGGACCGGCGCGCCCCCCCTCCCCTGCCGGATCCGCGACGGTGCGAGCGAGGATCCGGGGCAGGTGCCGGACGCCGCCCGCTCCGGTCGCGAGTGCCAGATCGACCCGTGCGGCGAGAGAGTCGGCCTCGCCGAGCGGGGCTCCGGCGAGCGCCGCCAGACGCTCGGGCGACGCGAGCCAGGGCCGGCCGAGATAGCCCCCGGCCAGGGCGAAGTCGGGGCTCCAGTCCGGCTTGAGGCGCGGGAGGCCGTCGGAACGCCGCTCGTCCGCGTAGGCGAGGCTCGCCCCGTCGAGCGCCGCCGCCAGCAGGCCGAGGGCATCGGGGTCGAGGTGGTCGCCGGGCAGGAGCAGCCCGAAGGCTTCGTGAGGCGCGACGAGATCCGCAAGCGTCAGGGTCGGTCGCCACGGGATCGCGGCGAGGCGCGCCTCGGCGGGGGGCTCCTGGATCGGCACGCACCCGTCAACCCAGGCGATCTGCGCCCGCCACCCGGCGTGGCGCTGGGCCAGCAGGCTCGCGACCGTGCGGCCGACGGCCTCGGCCTCGTCGGACCGCGCCGGGATCAGAATCCGCACCGCCCGCGTCGAGGGGGGCGCGCCGGACGGCTCCGCCCGGGCGGCGGCCCAACGATCGAAATCGCGCAGCGCGGTCACAGCGCAGGCCCCCCGCAGGGTATCGCGGTAGCGGCGGGCGTCGCCCCGCGCGGCTTCGAAGAGGGCGGTGACCGCGCGCCACGGCCGACGGCGCAGGCACTCGACGAGGACGTCGGCGTCGCTGCGGCGGCCGACATGCTCGATCGCGAAGCCCGCCGGAGCGGCGAGGCCGATCTCCGCCACGTCGGGCGGAAGCAGCCCGAGCCAGCGCGCCCGCTCTCCGCCCGGCAGCACGAAGTCCCGCACGCCGCCGTCCGCCGCGCGGGCGCGCAGGATCGGCCGCTGCGGAGGCGTGCCAGGCGCCACGCGGTAGGCGATCGTCAGCCAGCGGCGGCCGGGGGCCGGATCTGGCAGGATCAGGCGTCGGTCGAACTCGGGATCGGCGGCCGGTTCGACCCGGAAGGGCGTGGCGCGGCCGAGCCGGGGATGCGCATCGTCGACGGAGCGCGTGACCGGATCACTGCGCGCCACCGGCCTCCCCGCCCTCCGGCGCGGTGGCCGCGACCGGCTTGCGGCGCGGCTTCGGCTTGGTGGCGGCCTTCCCGCCGCCGCCGACCGACACGACGATCTCGTAATCGGCGCTGATCGCGGCCGGCACGAGGATGTCGTCCTCGACCAGCGAGGCGAAGCCCTGCGCCGCGCCGGGTTCGACCGTCACGGTGACGCGGCGCGACCGGGTGCTCACCACCTTCTCGTCGTGCCGGATCGCGATGGTAAGCGGCACCTCGAAGCGGCCGGGGCTGCCGGAGGGGCCGAGCAGCGCGCGCGCCTCGATGCCGACCTTCACGCGCACCGATCCGTCCGGCAGGCGGCTGCATTCGCGGGCGAGCCGTCCGAGGGAGAGCTGCGTGCGGATCGCCGCCGCACCCTCCCCGCGCCCGCCCATGGTCTGCATCGCGGCGCCCCCTTCCGGCACGTCGACGGTCGGGCAATAGGCCGGATCGACCGGCGCGGGCTGCGACGGCGGGATGGTGGTGCCGCCGTACTTGAGCAGGTTGGAGAAGACGTTGCCCTCCTCCGGCGCGGCCTGCGCCCAGGCGGGCTGCGCGGCGAGGACCAGCGCCAATCCGAGCAGAGCCGAGCGAGCGTCCATCCTGGCCAATCTCCCGCCTATTTGAGGCTGTCGAATCCGGTGCCGAAGCCCTTCATCGACAGCGGGATGCCGACGCCCTCCTCGGGCGTCTGGAACACGATGAAGGTGGCTTGGCTGCCGCTGCGGAACTGGCGGATCAGGCCCTCGTCCATCACCACCTCGGCGACGCAGCCGGTGGTGAGGCAGCGCACGAAGCCGGCACGGCCGATATCGGTCTGGTCGATCTTGAGGCCGAGCCCGGAGGGCAGCAGCACGCCCAGCGGCGCCACCACGCGCAGCAGGTAGCCGCGGTTGTCGGCGGTCTTCAGCACGATCACCACGAGGGAGAGGTTCGGCCGATCCTCGGCGGCAAGGTACTGCACGAGGGCGCATTGCTCGGCCTTGGCGCCGGCCGGCGTCTCGCAGCGCAGCTGCCAGTCATCGAAGGTCTTGCGCACCGTTCCCTGCGCCAGGGCCGCACCGGAGCTCGCCGCCACGACGGCGAGGACGAGCGCACCGAGCGCGTACCGGACGCGACCGAGCCGCGCGCGCCGGGGCAACTGACCTCTCATGCATACTCCGATGGCCACCGGGCCTGCGGGCGCCGGCCGCGCGCGGGCCGGAACCCGAGAAAATCCGCGCGTTGGGACCACGCGGGCCCCGTCCCTGTCAAGCGACGCGCGCCGACCTATTGTTGCCACAGAGCGCTATCGCGGGGGCAAGCGAGCCCCTACAGATTCGCGTCCTGTCGTCCCGCACCGGATCCGGCCCATGCGCCTGCTCGTATCGCGTTCCCCCGCCCTCGCGGCCCTGTTCGTCGCGGCGGGCGTCGCGCCCGCCCTCGCCGACCCGCTTCCCGTCGGGGAGACGACCTATGTCGAGCGCTCGCTCAACCGCAGCGGGACCCTGACGATCGAGCACCCGCCCGTAGAGCGGAACCCGCTGGGTCGCCGCAACGGCAGCGCCGCCATCGCCGGGTTCTGCCGCGAGGGCGGCCTGATCCGCCGCCGCGACGAGGCCGGGCATCTCACGATCGTGCGCCAGCGCGAGGTCTGCGACAGCGTCGCCCCGCGCACGCTGATGCCCGGCGAGGTCGATCCGCGGCCGGTCTGGCCGGCCGAGCGGGTGGCGCGCGAGCGCGTCCTGCGCGTCAAGGGCTGAGCCCGGGGCTGACTGGGGCGCCCGCTCACCCGTAGCGGTGCAGGCTGGCGCCCTCGCGCTTCAGCCAGGCCTCGGCCTCCTGCACGTGCGGGCAGATCTGCTCGACCAGCGTCCAGAACCGGCGCGAGTGGTTCATCTCGCGCAGATGCGCCATCTCGTGCGCGACGAGGTAGTCGAGCACCAGGGGTGGTGCCAGGATCAGCCGCCACGAGAAATTGAGCTCGCCCCTGGCGGTGCAGGAGCCCCAGCGGCTCCGGGTGTCGCGCAGCGTCACCCGCGCCGGCCCCTGCCCCAGCGCCGCCGCGTAGCGGACGATCGCCGCGTTGAGGTCGCGGCGCGCCTCGGCGCCCAGGAATTCCCGCACCCGGCGCGCCACGTGCGCCTCGCCGCAGGCGACGGAGAGGAGCGGCCCGTCGATGCCGGTCTCAGGCCGGGTGGCGCCGCTGCGCCCGTCGCGGCGGACGATGCGGTGGGGGACGCCGCGCAACGGGATCTCGGCCCCCTCCCCGAGGGCGACTCGCTCCGGCAGTCGGTCGAGGCGCGCGGCGATCCAGCCGCCGTGGCTCAGCGCGAAGCGCTGCGCCGTCGCGAGGGCGGTACGGGGCGGCACCGTCATCACCACTTCCCCGGTCGCCGCCGAGACGCGCAGGGTCAGCCGCCGCGCGGCGTCGCGCCGCCGCAGCGCCACCCGCACGGGCCTGCCCTCGTGGACGATCTCGATATGGTCGGGCTCGGGGCGTCGCAGCAGGGCCAGAAGCATGGCCGTACTCTAGTCCGGATCCGGGCGCCGTCACAGCCGTCGCGCCGGCCGGATCCGGCCGGATCCGGCCGGTTCACGGCGAACGTCGCGACGCCCTTGACCCTGCCGCGCGCGGCGGCGTCAGCGACGAAAGCCGGCTGGGAGCCGGCCGCGCCCGGCGGTGACCGTCACACCACCTGCCGCAGGTGCGGCACCGGATGCGACGCGCGGTGTGCCGGCTCCGCCGCAATTTCCGCCGCCATGTCCCGGATGAAGCGGGCGATGCGCGGGGCGATCACCGCGCGGTAGCGCGAGCCGTTGAACACGCCGTAATGGCCGACGCCCTCCTGCAGGTGGTAGGCCTTGCGAGAATCGGGGAGGTTGGGGGTCAGGTCGAGGGCGGCCAGGGTCTGGCCGACGCCCGAGATGTCGTCCTTCTCCCCCTCGACGGACAGGATGGCGCAGCGCCGGATCGCCCCGAGATCGACCCGCTCGCTCCGGTGCATCATCTCGCCCTTCGGCAGGGCGTGCGAGACGAACACCGTCTCGACGGTCTGGAGGTAGTACTCCGCGGTCAGGTCCATCACCGCCAGGTACTCGTCGTAGAACTCCCGGTGCTTCTCCGCCGAATCGCCGTCGCCCGTCACCAGATGGTCGAACATGTCGGCATGCGCGGTGACGTGCCGGTCGAGGTTCATCGCCATGAAGCCCGAGAGCTGGAGAAAGCCCGGATAGACCCGGCGGAAGGCGCCCGGGAAGGTCGGCGGCACGTACGAGATGGTGTTCTTCTCGAACCAGGCTTGGCCGCGCTCCTGGGCGAGGCAGTTCACCGCCGTGGGCGAGCGCCTCGTGTCGATCGGTCCGCCCATCAGGGTCATCGAGACCGGCACGGCCGGCGAGCGGTCGGCCTCCATCACGGCGACCGCCGCCAGCACCGGCACCGCCGGCTGGCAGACCGCCATCACATGGAGCGCGGGCCCGAGATCCCGGAACATCTCCTCCAGGTAGTCGATGTAGGTGTCGAGATCGAAGGCGCCGGCGGTGAGCGGCACCATCCGGGCGTCCGACCAGTCGGTGATGAAGACCTGATGGCTCGGCAGCATCGCCTCGACCGTGCCGCGCAGCAGCGTCGCGTAGTGGCCCGACATCGGCGCGACGATCAGCAGCTTGGGCTGCGGCTCGGTCGGCGGGCTGAGGAAGCCGCGGTCGAACGCGATGACGCGGCAGAACGGGCGCTCCCAGACGACCCGCTCGGTGATCGGCACGCGGACGCCGTCGACCACGGTGTGGTCGAGGCCGAAGGCCGGCTTGCCGTAGCGGCGGGTGACGCGCTCGAACATCTCGCACCCGGCCGCGATCGAGCGGGCATAGGGCGAATAGGCCATCGGGTTGGCCGGGTTCAGCAGGGCGTAACGGGTCAGGTCCGCGGCGACGCGGGCGGGCGCCATCATGGCGCGGGCGCCCTCGAACCAGAGATAGGCCAAGTCCATCGCGGACCTCCTTGGGCAGGCGCGGCCGAGATCCCGGTCGCGAAGGCGCATTATTGCGCCGCATGCATGAACGGGGCATGCACGAAAAGTCTGGACATCAATCCCGGGCGCGGCCCGCGCGTTCCAGCCTGCGGCCATTGCGCCGGCGCGTCGCGAAACCCTTCGCCGGGGCGGGGCGCGCCGGTTACCGTGGCGCGCCGCCCGCAACCGTGGCCCCCTTCGCAGGGTTCACCCGGACGCGGGATCAGGATCGCCCGCGACACCCGTCCTTCGCCGAGTCCCCTGCCCGCCCGATGCCCGAAACGGATCCGTCCCGCCTGATGCGCGATGCCCGCCACCTGCGGCTCGACACCTTCGTGCGCCTGCGCTGGCTCGCCATCGCGGGCCAGAGCGCGGCGGTCGTCGGCGCCCAGTTCGGGCTCGGTCTCGCCCTGCCCTTCGGCTGGTGCTTCCTGGCGATCGCCGCCTCCTCGTGGCTCAACCTCGCCCTGCGCATCCGCTTCCCCGCCAGCTACCGGCTCAGCGATGACTCTGCCGCGCTGCTGCTGGCCTTCGACATCGTCCAGCTCGCCGTGCTGCTGTTCCTCACGGGCGGCCTGCAGAACCCGTTCTCGCTGCTCTTCCTCGCGCCGGTGCTGATCTCGGCCACGGCGCTGCCGCCGGAGCGCACGCTCGCGCTCGGGCTGCTCGCGGTGGGCCTCGCGACGCTGCTCGCCCTGGTGCACCGGCCGCTGCCGTGGTTCTCGGACGGCCGGATCGAGCTGCCCTTCCTCTACGTCTCCGGGGTCTGGACCGCGATCCTGCTCGGCACCGCCTTCACCGGCGTCTACGCGTGGCGCGTCTCCGAGGAGACCCGGCAGCTCGCCCAGGCGCTCGCCGCGACGGAGCTCGTGCTCGCGCGCGAGCAGCACCTGTCGCAGCTCGACGGTTTGGCGGCGGCCGCGGCGCACGAGCTCGGCACGCCGCTGGGCACCATCATGGTGGTGACGAAGGAGCTGGTGCGTCAGCTCGGCCCCACGGCGACGCCCGCGATCCGCGAGGATCTCGACCTGCTGCGCGAGCAGGCGGACCGCTGCCGCGGCATCCTAGGCAAGCTCACCTCCCTGGGTAGCGACGGAGGCGGCTTCCTGGAGACCGTCAGCCTCAGCCATCTCGTGGAGGAGCTGGTCGCGCCGCAGCGCGCGCTCGGCATCGCCCTCGACGTCTCGAGCCAGGGCGACGGGCCCGAGCCCGATTGCCGGCGCAATGCGGGCGTGATGTACGGGCTCGCCAACATCCTCGACAACGCCGTCGATTTCGCGGAGGCGCGGGTGACGCTGGAGGCGCGCTGGTGCCTCGACCGCGTCTCGCTCGAGATCCGGGACGACGGCCCGGGTTTCCCGCCCGAGGTGCTGCTGCGGGCCGGCGAACCCTACGTCACCACCCGCAGCCCCGAGCGCGACCGCAGCGGCGACGCGGTGGGAGCCGGGCTCGGCCTCGGCCTGTTCATCGCCAAGACGCTGATCGAGCGGTCGGGCGCGCAGATCACGCTCTCGAACAGCGCGGGCCCGGCGAACCACGGCGCCGTCGTGCGAATCTCCTGGGCGCGGCACATTTTCGAGCGCGGCGCTGCACCGCGCCACTCACCGGAACTTCCCCGGAACGCCCCCCTCCCGACGGCGAACGCCGCGCCTATATAAAGGACTATCAGAACAGAGAAATCGAAAGGACGCGTCCCATGCTGACGCAGACTGGATCCTCGATGCCGACGCCCGACGCCATCGCGCAGACCGACACCGATCCTCTCGCCGCCTTCGCCGACCGCAGCCTGCTGATCGTCGACGACGACAAGCCCTTCTCCACACGCCTCGCCCGCGCGATGGAGAGCCGCGGTTACCAAGTGCAGGTCGCCGAGAGCGTCGCCGAGGGCGTGTCCGCCGTCGAGAGCCGCGCGCCGGCCTTCGCGGTGATCGACATGCGGCTCGGCGACGGCAACGGTCTCGACGTGATCGCCCGCCTGAAGGAGCAGCGCCCCGAGGCCCGCGGCGTGATCCTCACCGGCTACGGCAACATCGCGACCGCCGTGAACGCGGTCAAGCTCGGCGCCTTCGACTATCTCGCCAAGCCCGCCGACGCCGACGAGATCCACGGCACGCTGATGGCCCAGCCGGGCGAGCGCGCAGACCCGCCCGAGAACCCGATGTCGGCCGACCGGGTACGCTGGGAGCACATCCAGCGGGTCTACGAGCTGTGCGGGCGCAACGTCAGCGAGACGGCACGCCGGCTGAACATGCATCGCCGGACCCTGCAGCGCATCCTGGCCAAGCGCGCGCCGCGATAAGCCAAGCGCGCCGCGATAAGCCAAGCGCACCGCGACAGGTCCAGCGCGCAGCGCAGATCGCCGGCACGCCCCGCGCCTCCGGGCCGGGGCGTGCCGACGGTTGCGCGGCGAGGGCGAAACACGCTACGGCGCGGGACAGACATTCCCACATGCCCGCCCGAGCGCCGCGCGTATCGGTGCGGAAGAGGAGCCGGCTCCGTGAACACCCGCACCCTGATCACGATCGTCAGCATGATGGTGCTGGTCGGGACCGAGGTCTTCGCCGTCGCGATCGCCGCCGGCTGGGCGCTCGCCGGCCTGTTCGACCTCGGCGACCGGGTCGGCCATGTCCTGATGGGCGTATTCAGCCTCGGAGCCGCCTGGATCATGCTCCAGCTCTGGCGCCGGGCGACCAGCATCGAGCCGATCCGGCAGGCGCCTGCGCGCGGCGCGCGCTGAGGCCCGTCGAATCCTCCCGAATCGCCCCTGCGTATTGCCGGCGCCGGGCTGATATACCTGCTCCATTCATCGACACGGATCCGCTCCTTCGGCTAGTAATGGCGCGGAGTTCGGCGCGCCGCGGGGCGCCGGCTGGTTGGAGCCCACGTATGAGCACCGGAAAATGAAAGCTCGCATCATCGTCACCCTGAAGACAGGCGTGCTGGATCCTCAGGGGAAGGCGATCGAGGCCGCCTTGAAGTCGTTCGGCATCGACAGCGTGGGCGGCGTCCGCCAGGGCAAGGTCTTCGATCTCGACGTGAATGCGCAGGATCGCGAGGCCGCCGAGGCGACGCTGAAGAGCGCGTGCGAGAAGCTGCTCGCCAACACGGTCGTGGAAAACTACGCCATCGAGATCGCCTGATGCGCGCAGCGATCGTCGTCTTCCCGGGCTCCAACCGCGACGCCGACGTCGCGCGGGCCCTGCGGCTCGCCGGAGCCGAGGTCGTCCCCGTCTGGCACGCGGATCGCGACCTGCCCGCCGGCACCGATCTGGCGGTCCTGCCCGGCGGCTTCTCCTACGGCGACTACCTGCGCTGCGGCGCCATCGCGGGCCGTGCCGCGGCGATGGATGCGGTGCGGGCGCATGCCGCCCGCGGCGGCCTCGTCCTCGGCATCTGCAACGGCTTCCAGATCCTCTGCGAATCGGGCCTACTGCCGGGCGTCCTGATGCGGAACGTCAACCGCCGCTTCATCTGCCACCGCCAGACCCTGCGGGTCGAGCGCAACGACACCCGGTTCGCCAACGCCTACGCGGTGGGACAGGTGATCGATGTCTGCGTGGCGCACGGCGAGGGCAATTTCTTCGCCGAGCCCGAGACGCTCGCGCGGATCGAGGGCGAGGGTCGCGTCGCGTTCCGGTACTGCGACCGGACCGGCGCCCTCACGGTCGACGCCAACCGCAACGGCTCGCTCAACGCCATCGCGGGGATCTATTCGGAGGGGCGCAACGTCCTCGGCCTGATGCCGCACCCGGAGAATTTCGTCGAGGGCCTCGTCGGCGGCACCGACGGGCGCGGGCTGTTCGAGAGCCTCGCGGCGTGAGCGGACACTGTTTCCGGACGTGCTTAACCGCGCGTTAAGGTTTCCGGGGTACGAAAGAGACAGTCCAGATGGTCTGGATGTCGAGTGGTTCTTCCGTCCACTCTTTTTGATGCCTCCCTGATGACTCCTCACAAGCCGCCCTCTGGGGCGGCTTTTTTCTTGCGCGGCGCCCGGAGACGGCACGAGCGGCCACGCAAAGGCCCGGCCGCCACGCGGGCGACCGGGCTTCAGGCGGTCCGATCGATGCTGCCTCAGTACAGGCCGCCGGCCTGGGCCGCCCGGTCGGCGTCGGGCGCGACTGCGGCGGGCGCCGATTCCGGCCGGGCGACGTAGGAGTCCGGCGGCGCGGTGCCGGGCTTGAAGGCCTCGAGGATGGTGCCAGCGCCCTCGCCCGAGCCGGCGCGCATGCCGGAGCCCAGAGCCACGCGGATCAGCTTGATGCCCGGCGGGACGCGGAAGGGCGTCGGCGGCTTGTCCTTCAGGGCGACCTTCAGGAAGTCGAGGGCGATCGGCGCGGCGAGCCCGCCGCCGGTGGCGCGGTCGCCGAGCGAGCGCGGCTTGTCGAAGCCGATATAGATGCCGACCGCGAGATCCGGCGAGAAGCCCACGAACCACGCATCCTTGGCGTCGTTGGTGGTGCCGGTCTTGCCGGCGAGCGGCTTGCCGATCTGCTTCAGGATCGTCGCGGTGCCGCGCTGGACCACGCCCTCCATGATCGAGACCATCTGGTAGGCGGTCAGCGGGTCGAGCACCTGCTCGGAATCGTCCACCAGCTTCGGCTCGTCCTGTCCCGACCACTTCTCGGCGTCGCAGCCGATGCACTTGCGGTTGTCGTGCCGGTAGATCGTCTCGCCGGTGCGGTCCTGGATCCGGTCGATCAGGGTCGGGCGGATCCGGCGGCCGCCATTGGCCAGCATCGAGTAGGCGGTGACCATGCGCATCACCGTAGTCTCGCCGGCGCCGAGCGACATCGGCAGCACCGGCAGCATGTCGTCGTAGACGCCGAAGCGGCGGGCGTATTCGGCGATCAGCGGCATGCCGACATCCTTGGCGAGCCGCACCGTCATCAGGTTCTTCGAGTGCTCGATGCCGTAGCGCAGCGTATGCGGGCCGCCGGACTTGCCGTCGTAGTTCGACGGCGTCCAGGCCTCCTGGCCGGGGCCGGCCTCGATGGTGATCGGCGAATCCTGCACGATCGACGACGGGGTGTAGCCGTTGTCGAGCGCGGCCGAGTAGACGATCGGCTTGAACGAGGAGCCCGGCTGGCGCATCGCCTGCGTCGCGCGGTTGAACTCGGATTCGTCGTAGGAGAACCCGCCGACCATCGCGTGGACGCGGCCGGTATAGGGATCCATCGCCACGATGGCGCCGGAGACCTCGGGCTTCTGGCGCAGGCGGAAGGTGCCGCGGCCACCATCGATCGCCTCGACATAGACCATGTCGCCCGGCGACAGCGCCGAGGCGGCCGACCGGCCGGTCCAGCGCAGGCCCTCCGCCGGGATGGTCCCGGTCTCGCGGTCCTTCGAGATCTGGCCCGAGGCCTCGCGGCGCGGCTGCAGGCCGATCTGGGCGGCGCCGCCGGTGGTGGAGAGCACCACCGCGAGGCGCCACGGCGCCACGTCGCCGAGAGCCGGCACCTCGGCCGCCGCCATGCCCCAGTCGCGGCCGGTCAGGTCGACCTTGGTGACCGCGCCGCGCCAGCCGTGGGACTGGTCGTAGCGCACGAGACCGTCGATGAGGGCCTTGCGAGCCCAGGACTGCATCTTCGGGTCGAGGGTCGCCCGCACCGAGAGTCCGCCCTCGTAGAGCTTCTTCTCGCCGTAGCGCTCGGAGATCTCGCGGCGGACCTCCTCGGTGAAGTAATTGGCGTTGGCGGCGTTCGGGAAGGCGACGCGCGGGTTCACGCCGAGCGGCTGCTTCTTGGCGGCCTCCTCCTCCTCGCGGGTGATGTAGCCGTTCTCGCGCATCAGGCGGATGATCTCGTTGCGCCGATCGAGCGCCGCCTGGGTCTTGCGGTAGGGATGGTAGTTGTTCGGGCCCTTCGGCAGGGCGGCGAGATAGGCCGCCTCGTTGATGGTCAGCTCGTGGACCGACTTGCCGAAATAGTCGAGCGCGGCGGCCGCGACGCCGTGCAGGTTGCGGCCCGGAACGATGGTGCCGAGGAAGATCTCGTTGAGGTAGAGCTCGAGGATCTTGTCCTTGGAATAGGCCGCCTCGATGCGCAGGGCGATCAGCGCTTCCTTGATTTTGCGGTCGTAGGTCTGCTCGGCCGACAGCAGGAAGTTCTTGGCCACCTGCTGGGTGATGGTCGAGGCGCCCTGCTTCTTGCCGCTCTTGGCGTTCGTCAGCACCGCGCGCACGATGCCCTCGGGATCGATGCCGCCGTGCTTGTAGAAGTTCTTGTCCTCGGCCGAGAGGAAGGCCGCGACCACGATCTTGGGCATCGCCTGGATCGGCAGGTACAGGCGCCGCTCGCGCGCGTATTCGGCGAGCAGCGATCCGTCCGAGGCGTGGACGCGCGTCATCACCGGCGGCTCGTAATTCGCGAGCGCGGCGTGGTCCGGCAGGTCCTGGCTGTACTTCCAGTAGAAGAACGCCCCGGCGGCCGCGCCGACCACGAACAGCACCGCACAGGCGCTGAACAGGAAGCCGAAGAAGCGTAGGATCAAGCGCATCCGGTGTTCCGCCCGTCGGTGGCTCGGCCGCGGTGACCGATCTCGGCTTGGGGTTCGGGCGTCCCGGCAGCAGGCTCACGGAGCCTTCGGGACGACCATACCCTATCCGGCACCGTCGAAGCGGTCGATCCGGCAGGGCAATTCGATGCCCCGTATCGACACCGGATCTATGGTGAAACTGGGGCGATTGCCGCGGCGCGGCGCGTGGCGACGGCCGGGCGCCCGAGGGTCGCGCGGTTGTCGAAGAACAGGGCGATCGCCTTCGCCATCGAGCCCGTGACGCTGTCGCGCCATTCCGGCGTCTGCAGCATCTCGAGGTCGCGCTTGCTGGAGAGGTAGCCGAGTTCCACCAGCACGCTCGGCACGTCCGGCGAGCGCAGCACCCGGAAGCCGGCCTCGCGGTGGGGCTTGGTGCTCATCTCCATCACGGGGCTGAGCTGCCCCATCAGGGTCCGGGCGAACCCGGACGAGAAGCCGCGCGTCTCGCGCAGCGTCAGCTCCTGCAGGATGTCGGCGACGTCGGCCGGCCCCTCGTTGGCATCGGCGCCCGCGGCCGCGTCGGCCCGGTTCTCGCGCTCGGCGAGCTTGGCGGATTCGCTGTCGGTCGCCTTCTCGGAGCCGGTGTAGATCGTGGCGCCGCGCACCTGGGGCGCCGCCGAGATCGAGTCGGCGTGGATCGATACGAACAGGTCCGCCCGGGCCTCGCGCGCGATGCGGACCCGCTCGGCCAGGGGGACGAAGACGTCCCGGTCGCGCGTCATGCGCACGCGGTAGCGCCCGCTATTCTCCAGGCGTGCCACGAGCGACTGGGCGAAGCCGAACACGATGTCCTTCTCGAAAACGCCGCCCACCGCGATCGCGCCCGGATCGGTGCCGCCATGCCCGGCATCGATCATGATCAGGGGCCGCGGATCGGCGGCCTCGGGCACGGTCGCCTTGGCGAGAGCGGGGGCCGGGTCGCTCGCGGCGGCCGCCTTGCGGAAGGCCTCGCGCTCGACGCGCTGGAACGGGATCGTCATCAGCACCGCCCCGTCGCGCGGGCGGGTCACGGTCTCGATCCGGCCGACGGTCGCCGGCCCCGCCAGGTCGACCACGATCCGCGAGCGCCCGGGGGCGAACAGCCCGTAGCGGAACGACTGGACCACCCCGTCGCGCCGCCGGCCGGTATCGGGTCCGAGCTGGAAATTGACCTCGGGCAGGTCGATCACCGCGCGGTCCGGCCGCTCCATCACGAAGGCGCGCGCCTCGACCGCGCGGGAGAGCGTCAGGGTGAGCTTGGTGGCGCTGCCGGCGCTGGCGAGATCGGCCGCGATCGCGACCGCGTTAGGCCGGAGCCCGTCCTGGGCGCGCGGCGCGGTCGCGGCGCCGCCCGCGAGGGCGAGGGCGAGGATCACGGAACGAATCAGGCGTGCGCGGCTCGGCATCGATCGGCTGCTGTCTCCCGTGCCTTCCGTTACGGCATAGGGGAAACGTGGTTAACCGCGCGTTGCCGCGTTCCGTTCGATGCCGCCGCGGCTGTTGCGCGGCGGCGACAGGCACCCTCAGTGCCGGGGCAGGGACACGCCCGCGTGACGGGCGAGGCTCGCCCAGCAGGTCAGGGACGCATCGGCGGCCCGCTGCATCTCGTTGACCTGGAGGCGGATCATGTCGGCGGGCGAGCGCACCTCGCTCAGGGTGCGCATGTGGCTCAGAGCCGCCGCGCTCTCGTCCCGCATGTAGCGGATCAGGACCGCGCCGATGCCCTCCAGATCGATCCACATCGGGGCGTAGGCGGCGCGTGCCGTCCGGGCCTCGATCAATGCGGGGACCGCCTCGGCCGGAGCCTCGGAGGCCGCGACCGACAGGATCTCCGCCGTGTCGGCCATCGCCGCCGCGGCGGGCTCGACGGCCGCCTCGGGCAGGCTCTCGATTGCAGCCTCGGCCTGGACCGGCTCCGGCTCCGAGACATGGGGCACGGCCGGCTCGGAATCGGCCGCGTTCGCCTCGGCCTGCACAGGCCCTTCGGCCTGCACAGGCCCATCGGCCTGCGCGGTCCCATCGCCCTCGGCCGCCTCGTGAACGGGCTCGGGTGCGGGTTCGGACGCGGCGGTGTCGTCCTCGGGCTCGCCCGATTCCGCCGTCACCGTGTCGTGAGACGCGTCGTCCCCAGCCGGCGCGCTCGGCAGATCCGGCGCGCCGTCGGCCTGGATCGCGACCTCCAGCGTACCGGTCGAGGTCGAGGCGAAGAGTTCCTCGTGGAGCGGCTCCGGCGCCGCCTCCGGCATCGCGTCCTGAAGATCGGGCGCCGCGTCCTGCGGCTCGGCCGGCGCGTCGGTTCCCTCGGGCTGTTCGGACAGGGACGCCGAATCCGGCTCGTCTCCGGGTGCCGTGCTTCCCTCGAAGCGTCTGCCCTTGGAATTGCGCTGCCTAGCCATCACTCGCCTCCTTCCGGAACCCGGTTCAGGCCGGGACGTCGCCCGGGCCTGGACAGGGGTCTAAGCCGTTTTGGGGAGCCTGCGCGCTGCGCAGGCTCCCGGCCAGTCGACCCGTGACGGGCCGTGTCGCCTTCAGCGAACGGCGCTCTGGGCGAGGCTGCCGAAGTCCTTCGCCTGCGACTGCAGGGTCGCGAACTGGCTGCGGACGAACTCGGTCTGCAGCTCGTAGGCCTCGCGCAGATCCTTCGTCCGCACGAGCTTCTGGGCGAAGTCGAAGGCGGCGTTGGCGTTGGTCTGGGCGTGGTCGAAGCCCTTGGCGATGGCGGCGGTCATGGTCGACTGGAAGGTCTGGCTTCCGGTCTGGACCTGCTCGGCGGCCTTGTGCGCGTTGCTCATCAGCGCGCCGACGGCGTTGCGGGCCTGGTCGACGCTCTTCTCGGCGAAATTGCGCATCTCGGTGGGGATCTCGAAGTTCGGGGTCTGCATCTGTCTCTCCGCTCCAGGGCCGGGGACAACCCGACCGACTCGGCCACGACTGGCAACGGGAGATATGTTGCATTGCAATAAAGGCGTCAAGGCGAGCGCCGGAAAATGTTGCGCCGCAACATGACAAATCGGCGTGACTGTCGGCCGAGCGACCAACGTTGAGCCGGCCAAGCCGGGCGTCACGTCTGTCGAGGCCAAGGTTTCCGCGGCAGGTCCGTCATACAGCCCTGCACAGTCCCGGTTTGAGCCGGCGCATCGATCGGCGTGACCTTCGCGCAACTCCGCGGCCGAGGCAAGGTGCGGATAAGAGCTTCGACAGTGCAGACTAGAGTCCCGCGCCTGCGTAGTGCGACGAGATTGCGGCCGGCGATGCATGGTGCGCTGCGTCGCGGCATCGCGCGGTGATCTGCGCGTACAGGTCCGCGATGGCGCGGGCATGCGCGGCGATGCCGAGCGGTGCGGCCGAGAACCTTTCATGCGCGCCCCGACCGAGCTCCGCGGCCCGCGCATCGTCGGCCAGCTCCGCGATGGCCGCGGCGACGGCCGCGGTCTCGGGCGGGACGACGAAGCCGCCGACGCCGTGTGCCACCTTCTCCGACGCGCCCGAGCGGTCCGAGGCGATCACCGGGATTCCGGCCGCGAGCGCCTCGTAGACGGTGAGCGGGCCGGTCTCGTACCAGCGCGACGGTGCGACCAGGGCCCGGGCGCGGCGGCGCAGGATCGCCTGCACGGCATCCGGCGCCTGCCAGCCCAGCAACTCGACTCCGGGCCGGCCGCGCAGCTCCGCCTCGAGCGGTCCCGTCCCGATGAACACGGCCGGGATTCCGGCCGCGGCCGCCGCCTCGGCCACCAGATCGGCGCCCTTCTCGCGGGTCAGCCGGCCCACATACGCGACGGCGTCGCCGCGCTCCGGTGCGGCGGGCGCGCCCTGCACCGCCCGGACCGGGTTGTCGACGCGGTGATGCACGAGGTCGTACCCGTCGAGCATCGCGCCCATCCGGATGCGGCTGGCGTCGCAGACATGGACCGCGTGGAGCCGGTGCGAGCCCAGCGCCCGGCGGATTGCCGCGCCGCGCGCGACCCGCACCATCTTGTGCAGGCGCGTCTTGGGATCGCAGGGGGCGGCGATGCAGGCGGCCGACAGCGGGCGCAAGCCGCAGGGCTCCTCACGGTCGAAGCGGTAATAGACCCCGTTGGGGCAAGCCAGGAAATAATCGTGCAGCGTCACCAGCACGGGCAGGCCGGTGCCGGTCAGGACCGGGAACACGCTGGGCGACAGGCTGCGGGTCCATTGGTGGACATGGATGCAATCGGCCGGCTGGCGGAGGCCGGCGAGCGCCCGCGCCACTGCCGCCGCCGCGGCGCGGTGCCAGATGCCGGACGCGGCGCCCGCGACCGGGTTGCGGCTCCAGATATCGGGGAGGCCCAGCACCACCCGGTCGATCCGCGGGTGATCGAGCAGCGGATCGACCGGCCCGTCGATCGCCTGCAGGTAGGTCACGGCATGGCCGAGATCGGCGAGCCCGCGGGCCGATTCGAGAGCGACCTTCTCGGCACCGCCGCTCGGCGCGGCGAACTCGGCCAGGATGACGACGTGCATGGGCGGCCTCGACGGAGGCCGGATCGGCCTCTCCGCCGCCGCACCCTCGCGGCAGCCTAGCGCCCATCCTGCTGCCGCCGGGTAAACGCCGGCCTCGGGCCCTCGCCTGCAACGGCCCGCCGCCGCTCGCGTTGTCGCCCTACAGCACCCGAGGGTGCGCGATCGCGTCAGGAAGCGTCCGATGAGCCAGAACAGCACCGTGCCCGAGGGCGCCGACAAGCCGGGATTCCAGCAGGGCAGCGCCAAGCCCGGCGACAAGGCCAATCCCGAGAACAAGCAGGAGAAGCTGGACGAGCGCCTGGATGACGCCCTGGAGGAGACCTTCCCGTCGAGCGATCCGGTCTCCGTCAAGATCACCAAATAGGCGCGGCGGCAGGCGGCCGGGGCCGCCTGCTCTCTCGCGGCTCAGCGCATCAGCGCGGCCGCGAAGCTGCGGCGGCCGCGGCGGATGCGGACCGGCGATTCCATCCGCGTCATGCCGGCGGCCTGCTTCGCCGCGCCCGAGACCGTCCGCCCCGTGATCCGCGCGAGGGTGGTGAGCAGCGTGGTCGGGTCGTCATCGAAGTCCCCGTGATGGGTCGCCTTGCTGTGATTGCCCGGGGCGACGAACCACGTCGCCCTCCCGCTTCGCCAGAAAGCGTCCGGTATCAGGGTGCCCGCATCGCGCTGCAATCCCAGCAGCGGCGTGCCGCCCAGAACCCGCGGAATCGCTTCGAGGGCCGCGCTGACCAAGTAGAGCAGGGACTTGTGATAGATGTCGGCGCAATCGTCAGCTTGCTCGGTCGCGTCGTCCAGCGTGTAGAGGTCGAAGGCCTCGATCTGGCCGCCCTCGATCAGCGGTTTGTAGACATCGTCGAAGGTCTTGATCGTGCAGGCGGGAGCCCAGAGCGACACGCTCTTGATCGGGACACCCTTCTGGACGAGGTAGGCCGCGAGTTGGGCGTGAAAGACCGCGCCCGCGCTATGACCGACGAGGTGGATCTCGTCGATTTTGCCCTGTGCATGGAGATCGGCGAGGTGGCCGGCCGTCAGGCGGGCGGCACCCTTGGCCCGTCGGGTCGCGCCCTCGGCATTCTCCTTCATCTCGTCCCAGAGCGCCTTTCCGCCGAGGATCCGGGCGAGGGGCTCCAATGTGTCGTCGATGCGGTCGAACATGAAGTCCTTGGCCGCGTCGAGAACGCCCTCGCTTCGGCGTCCCAGGATCGCGTCGCGAAGGATGTTGCGCAGCGTCGAGATCGCGTCCGAGTGCCAGATGAACGAGATCGGATAGACCTCCTCGCGCATCAGCGCTTCGAGATTGTTCGCCACGGTCTGGATCGCGCTCTCCTCCTTCACGAGGCCGCCATGGGCGTAGAGCACGACGCGCTTGCGCGACCACGCCTCGACCCGCTTCGGCAGCCGCTCGGCCACGATGTTGCGCAGGCCCTTCTCGGTCAGGCCGAAGCTGCCGTTGGGGTCGAGAAGGCCCTCGTCCGTCGCCATCACGATGTGTGGCCGCAGGTCGGAATAGGTCCGGCTCTCGTAGCTGTGCGGCGCGCCCGACATCATCGGCGCGTTGGCGAAGGCTTGCTCGAAATGCACCGGCGCGCCGAGCGCGGCCACCCAGCAATCCGTCCCGTTGACGAGCCAGTCGGTGTAGGACAGCCGCGCGAGCCCGCCCGCGCCCCAGGCGGTGCCCCAGCTGTTCTGGATCCAGAACCCCTCGCGATCGTAGCCGACGATCGCGAAGGCATGGCCTCCGAGCGGCGTGGGCCGGAAGGCGATCTCCTCGTCGCCGCTCTTCACAGCCTGCCAGCCCTCGTGCACCGTCGCCGTGGCGAACAGGACGCCGACCTCGGTGATCGCCGCATGCATCCCGACGAGGTCCTTGTGATTGACGCGGAAATAGGCGCCGAGCGGCCTCTGGATCGCGTCCGCCGCCCGCATCTCCGTCAAGGTCGTGTCGTGGTTGTCCTTCCAGAGCCGCCACGCACAGAGGCCGTGCTTGTGCCAGCCCTTCATTGCGCCCCGGGCGCTCGACCCGTCGTAGCTCTCGCCCGGCCACTCGTCGTAGCGCTTGGCCATCGTGTAGAGCATCCAGGCGCTGACGGCGTCGGCGTCCGGGCTCTCGCCGCGGGCTCGCAGCAGGTAATTGGCGACGGTGGCGAGGCCGAAGCCGGTGCACGCGCCCTCCCGGCCCTGGTCGAGGACGGGGACCTTCCTGGCCCGATAGGCCGCGAGGTCGGATGCGGGGCGGACCCGCACGAGGGTCGGCACATAGAGGGTATCGCGGAAATCGACCGTGTCGCGCAGCGTGTCGAAGGTTCGCGGCTGCTTCGCGGAGACAGACTTCGTCATGGCGTCCTCCCGTCGTCAGATCTGCATTCGTCCGCGGATCCGATTCGACAGGCGTGATTAGGCCAACCTCACGTTAGGGAAATCAATCTCGGCTGCCGGCTGGCGGTCGCTGGTTGCCGAGCAGGCCGGGCCTTTCTGGGCATGACCCACGTCGACGGAGACACCTGCGGGCAGGCCCGCCTAATGCCGAAGATCCGCATCCGGCGCCGGGACGCCGTTGCCGGAATCGGTCGGAGCGGCCCTCCCAAGAGGACTCGGGAGGGCGCCGAACCACTCGGTGACGGTCTTCCCCGAGCGGTTCCGGGAAGACGGGGATCGATCAGAACCGGTACGGGCTGCGATGAGGGGCACCCATCGGGGATCCGATCACTGCTCCAGCAGGCGGCGGGCGATGACCTGGGCCTGGATCTCGGCCGCGCCCTCGAAGATCGAGAGGATGCGGGCGTCGCAGAGCACGCGGCTGATCTGGTACTCCAGCGCGAAGCCGTTGCCGCCGTGGATCTGCAGGGCGTTGTCGGCGGCGGCCCAGGCGACGCGGGCGCCGAGGAGCTTCGCCATCCCGGCCTCGAGGTCGCAGCGCTTGCCCTCGTCCTTCTCGCGGGCCGAGAAGTAGGTGAGCTGGCGGGCGATGTTGATCTCCACCGCCATCATCGCGAGCTTGTCGGCGACGCGGGGGAACTCGATCAGCGCCTTGCCGAACTGCACGCGCTCCTCGGCGTAGCGCAGGCCGAGGTCGAGCGCGGATTGCGCCACGCCGACGGCGCGCGCCGCCGTCTGGATCCGGGCGGATTCGAAGGTCTGCATGAGCTGGGCGAAGCCCTTGCCCTCGACCTCGCCGAGCAGGTTGGCGGCCGGCACCGGGAAGTTCTCGAAGGCAAGCTCGTACTCCTTCATGCCGCGGTAGCCGAGCACCTCGATCTCGCCGCCCGACAGGCCCTCGACCGGGAACGGGTTGGCGTCGCCGCCGCGCGGCTTCTCGGCGATCAGCATGGAGAGGCCGCGATGGCCCTTCTCCTCGGGCTTCGTCCGCACCAGGACCGTCATGATGTCGGCGCGCACGGGGTGGGTGATCCAGGTCTTGTTGCCCGAGATCTTCCAGGTGTCGCCGTCCTTGACCGCCTTGGTGCGCAGCGAGGCGAGGTCGGATCCGGTGTTCGGCTCGGTGAAGACCGCGGTCGGCAGGATCTCGCCGGAGGCGAGGCGCGGCAGGAAGCGCTGCTTCTGCTCCTCGGTGCCGCCGCACAGGATCAGCTCGGCGGCGATCTCGGTGCGGGTGCCGAGGGACCCGACGCCGATATAGGCGCGGGACAGCTCCTCCGAGACCACGCACATGGAGATCTTCGGCAGGCCCATGCCGCCGTACTCCTCCGGGATGGTCAGGCCGAAGACGCCGAGCTCGGCCATCTTCTGCACCACCTCCATCGGGATGTAGTCGTTCTTGAGGTGCCACTCGTGGGCCTGGTCCACCACCTCGGCCTTGCCGAAGCGGCGCATCTCGGAGCGGATCGCCTCCATGTCCTCGTCGAGGCCGGTCTCGCCGATCGTCGCGGAGCCGCCGCCCTGGCGGATCCGGGCGACGAGCGCCGCACGGTTCTCGGGGGTGTTGCCGTCGGCGATCAGGGCCTCGACGGCCTCGGTGCGGAACTGCGCCAGCTCCTTCGACGAGAGACCGAGCGAGCCGGTCGGGCGCACCATCTCGCCCTGGCTCATCGGGATGCCGCCGAACATCTGGTCGAGATACTCGCCGGCGCCGATCTTCACGAGCAGCGTCTCGGTCTCGCCGAGCTTGCCCGCGGCCTGCAGGTTCTGCGCGTAGGTGCCGAGCTCGCGCACGGCCTCGCCGTAGACGGCGAGCCAGGCGAGGCCGTGGGCGGCGTGCTGCTCGGCCTCGAGCTTGCCCGCGTCGATCTTGCCGTCGGCCCCGAGCACGCGGGTGCGCACGCGCCGCGTGGCCTCGGCCACGAGCTTCTTGGCCGCGGTGCCGGCTTCGGTCGCCAGGGTGACGATATCCTGCGGCGCGGTCTGGAGGACGGGGGAGGCTGACATGCGCGCACCTTCTCGAAAGGGTCGGATCGGGTTGGCCCCGTTATAGGGCGATCCGCTTGGCCGGAGATGTTTTTTTATTTGCCTCGGGCGTCAAGGAAAGTGAATTGGGCCCGTCTTGCACCATGGTGCAAGGCGGGCGGCCGTTCGCGCCCGCAGCCGCGCGACACATCGTCCTCAGCCCCGGCTCGCGAGCGCCACGCCGAGCACCGCCACCACCATTCCGGCGATCTGCACGAGGCTGAGCGCCTCGCCGAACAGGGCGTAGGCCATCACGGCCGAGACGGCCGGCACCAAGTAGAACAGGGCCGAGACGCCCGCGACCGCCTGGCGCCGGATCAGCCAGAGCAGGAGCGACACGCCGCCGACCGAGAGGCCGAGCACCGCCCAGGCGAGCCCGGCGAGGGCCTGCGGGGAGGCGTCGAACCGTCCCTCCTCCAGAAGAAGAGCGAGCGGCAGCGTCATCAGCCCCGCCCCGAGGAACTGCACGGCCGCGTTGGTGCGCAGGTCGACTCCCGTCGCGGAGCGCTTCTGCCACAGGGTGCCGGCCGTCAGGGCGAGCGTCGCCCCGAAGCATGCGGCGAGCGCGTCGAGCGGAAGCGCGTCGGCGCCCGAGCCGAGCTTCGGGGCGAGGACCAGCCCGGCCCCGACCCCGCCGACGATGACCCCGAGCCAGCGCCGGGGTGAGACGCGCTCTCCGAGCAGCGGGCCCGCGACCAGCGCCGTGAGCAGCGGCGGCAGGCTGGTGATCAGCGCGGTCAGACCGGCCGGCAGGCCGCGGCTCACCGCCCAGAACACGCCGTCGAGATAGACCCCCTGCAGCAGGATCCCGGCGAGCAGGGCGTCGCGCCAGCCCCGCCATCCGACGGGCCAGCGCGCCCGCGCGAGCAGCGCGGCGCTGCTGAGGACGCAGACCGTGCACAGGTATCGCAGGCTCAGGAAGGTGAAGGGCTCGGCATGGGGCGCGACGAGCCGGGCGACGATGAAGCCGCTCGACCAGATCAGGACGAAGAGCCCCGGCACGAGGCGCAGCGCGGGATGTGCCGGATCGGACGCGGAGCGGGCCATCGGACCTGTGACGGGGGAGAGAGGGCGGACCCTGTAGCGGGAACTCGGCCGTGGGGCCAACCCGGCGCGGGCGATCGGACGGCGCTCTCGCCTCGGCGGGGATCCGGTGTAAAGACCCGTCCCGCCATGTCAGTCCAATCGAGTCCGCGCCGCATCCTCGGGATTGCCGCGATCGCCGCGCAGCGCTTCGTCGCGCATGACGGCTGGGCGATCGCGAGCCACATCGCGCTCTCGACCCTGACCTCGCTCTTCCCGTTCCTGATCCTCCTGGCGGCGCTCGGCGGCCTCTTCGGCTCGAAATCCCTGGCGGACGAGGCGAGCGTCCTCATCTTCGACGCCTGGCCGCGCGAGGTCGCGCGCCCCATCGTCACCGAGATGCACCGGGTGCTCACGGAGCAGCGCGGTGGCGTGCTCACGATCGGCGCGGTGCTGGCGCTCTACTTCTCGTCGTCGGGCGTGGAGAGCCTGCGCGTCGGTCTCAACCGCGCCTACGGCCTGCGCGAGAGCCGTCCCTGGTGGCTGACGCGCCTCGAATCGATCGGCTACGTGGTCTGCGGCGCCTTCGCCATGCTGGCCTTCGCGCTTCTCGTGGTGCTCGGCCCGCTGATCTGGCGCACCATCGTCAACGTGGCACCGGGGCTCGAGCCGCTGGGCCTCACCGTGGCGATCGGACGGATCGGCGTGACCGCCTTCCTGCTCGCCCTGGTCCTCGTCATCGCCCACAAATTCGTGGCCGCCGGGCGCCGCTCGATCGTCTACGTGCTCCCGGGGGTCGGCGTGACGCTGATGCTGTGGTTCTTCGCGGGGCTCGGGTTCGGCTTCTACCTGGACCGGTTCTCGAACGCCTACAGCTCGACCTATGGCGGCCTCGCCACCGCGATGGTGTTCCTCGTCTTCCTCTACTGGCTCGCCGCGATGTTCCTGTTCGGGGGCGAGATCAACGGCACGGTGATCGCGGCGCGCCGTGCCCGCCTTCAGGCCCGGATGCAGGCGCGGCGGGCGGGCGTGGCGCCGCCCTGACCCGCCGGACCGATCGGACGCTCCGGATCGGTCCGCGCACGATCACGTTTCCGGCAATGGCCACGCCTGGGCGGAACCCCGCGGGCATCGCCCGCATTGACCGCCCGTACTCCATGCGATCCCCAAGAGCACCTCAGGCCCGCCTCACCCAGGCGGGCCTTTTTTCTGCGCGGGGCTCAGGCGGCGAGTGCCATCTCGGCGTCGCTGTCCTCGACCTCGGCGGCCATGAACTGCGCGCGGGCGAGCTCGGCGAAGCGGCCGCCCTGCGCGACCAGATCGTCGAAGCTCCCGGACTCCACGATCCGTCCCTCGTCGAACACCAGGATGCGGTCGGCGTCGCGGATCGTGGCGAGGCGGTGGGCGATCACGAAAGTGGTGCGCCCCTCCATCACCGCCTCGAGGGCGCCCTGCAGGCGGCGCTCGGTCGCCGCGTCGAGAGCGGAGGTCGCCTCGTCGAGGATCAGGATCGGCGGGTTCTTCAGCAGGGCCCGGGCGATCGAGAGGCGCTGGCGTTCCCCGCCGGAGAGCGAGCGGCCGCGCTCGCCGATGATGGTGTCGAGCCCGTTCGGCTGGCGGGCCATGAAGGCGCTGGCCTGGGCGCGGTCGAGGGCGTCGAGCATCTCGGCGTCGCTGGCATCGGGCCGCCCGACCTGGAGGTTCTCGCGGATCGAGCGGGCGAACAGCATCGGCTCCTGGAACACCACGCCGATGTTGTGGCGCAGGCTGGAGAGGCCGACGTCGCGGATGTCCATGCCGTCGATCCGGATCGCGCCGGAGGCCGGGTCGAAGCTGCGGTGGAGCAGGCCGAGGGTCGTCGACTTGCCCGAGCCCGTGGTGCCCACGAGCGCCACCGTCTCGCCGGCCTTGGCGGAGAACGAGACGCCGTCCAGGGCGCGGCGGCGGCCGTCATAGGAGAAGGCCACGTCCTCGAAGCTGACGTCGCCCTCGAACCGGGCGACCTGCTGCGCCTGCGGCCGGTCGCGCACGCTCGGCACCGTGTCGAAGATCGCGAAGAACTCGGCGATCTTCGGGCCCTGCTGGAACACGCCGTTGACGAAGCCGACCACGTGGTCGAGGCGCGAGACGAGGGCAGTGGCGAGGCTCATGAAGGCGACGACTTCGCCGACGGTGGTGGTGCCGGCCTGATAGAGCAGGATGCCGGTGATGAAGATCGCCGTCATGGTCAGGGTCGCGGAGGCCCGGGTCGCCACGTTGGCGAGCGCCCACCACGACAGGACCGGGATCTGCGCGGCCAGCAGGTTGCGGATGATGTCGCGCATCGCGTCCTTCTCCGCCTTGGCGCGGGTGAAGGACTGGATCACCGCCACGTTGCCGAGCGCGTCCGAGGCGTGGGCGGCGAGGCCCGAATTGTAGTGCTCGACGCGATCCTGAAGCGTCTCGGTCCGGCGCATCACGAAGGTGGTGAGCGCCGTGAACACCAGCACCAGCACGACGAGGATCGAGCCGAGCTTCCAGTTCACCAGGAGCGTCATCGGCAGCAGCACGCCGAGGGAGATCAGCGCCGCGAAATGGTCGCGGAAGAAGCCGAGCCAGAAGCCCGACATGCCGTTGGTCCCCTCCAGCATCGCCTTGAGCACGGTGCCGGAATGGTTCGAGGCGTGGAAGGCCAGCGGCAGGTCAAGCACGTGCTCGAAATAGCGCGCCATGGTGGCCAGCCGGTTGCGGTGGGCGAGCCGGTCGGCATGGAGCGCGATGGCGACACCGGCCGCGATGGTGAAGAAGCCGAAGCCGACCCAGGCGAGGATCAGGGGCAGCATCGTGCCCATGGCGTCGCCGCCCCGCTTCAGGTGGGTGAGCTGGTCGATGATGCGACCCATCAGGAGCGGCTCGGCGAAGGAGGCCACCGCCAGCATGACGTTCGCGCCGGCAAGGCCCCAGGCGAGCTTGCGGTCGGTGCCGAGCAGCCCCAGCACCCGCGCGTAGAGACGAACCAGCGACATGCGAACTCCGGTACCCGCTCCTCGGCGCGGTCCCGTTCTCCGGGTTTCCTGCGCCGACCCCTCCGTGGATCCGCGGCCGTCCGGGCGCGCGTCTCACTCTTGTCTCTTGCCGCCGGGTGCTCGGGCAGGCCCGAACGTCCAGCTGCGGACCCTCATATGACCGGCCCAGGCTGAACGCCGCATGACGGGCGGCCGGCCCGGGGCGCGCTCTTTACGGTTCGTTCAGCAAGATTTCCTAACGCTGCCGGGGAGCCCGCGACAAGCGCCGCTCGAGCCCGATCGTCGAAAATCCAGCCGGTTGCCCGTCCACGGATCTCGCAACCGCACGCGGGCTCCTGTCCGGCCTCGGCGTCGTGGTGAGGCTGATCAGGCTCGACGGCGGCCATTTCGGGGCCTGCGCCTCGGAGCCTGCCGCGGTCGTGGTGTTCGGCGGCGCCACCGTCGCGACGATGATCCGATTTCCGTCTCGGTGATCCTGCATTGTCCGGACCGGGAAGGGCCTCGCCGTGTCGATCGTCGATCAGGGCGGGCGGGCGATGGTCCCCGACGGGCCGAGCCGCGCCGGGACAATGCGCGAGATCCGCGCGGGCGCAGGCGTCCCGGACGATCGCCTCGCCTCGGTCACCGGCAAGGCCGATACCGAGCCGCTGTTTCCCGACAATCCCTATCTGGCCCCGAACCGGCGGGTGACCGTCACCCTCTTGGCCGAGGCGCCGCCGGTGCCCCGGCGGAGCTTGCCCGAGGGCGATCGGCGCTCAGTGCCGGCGCGTCAGCGCCCGCACCGCGGCGACCGGCAGTAGCGCGGGCGGCGCGAGCCGGACCGCTAGGGCCCAATGCCCGGCCTCGAGCAGGCGCGCGGCCACCACCGAGAGGGTGCGGTCGATTTCCTTCCGGTTCCGCCGGCTCATGCCGGGCGCTGCCTCGTAGGCCGCGCGGATGAAGGCGCAGTCGGACGGGTCCGGAATCTGGTGGCGATCCTGCAGCCATCCGAGCAGCTTGAAGGCCGTGGCGGCGCGCAGGACCTGCCCCTCCTCCGGCGTGAGATGCGCCTCCAGCAGCGCGCACATGCCGGCGATCGTCTCGGCGCCGCGATAGGCCGCTTTCAGGTCGGCCTCGAACGGGATGTCGGGCCGGCCCGCGCGCCGGCGCCGGGCCGACAGGGCGGCGCGCTGGGTATCGACCGCGAGGATGCGGGAATTCACGAGCGAGCCGCCGGTGCTGCTCGCGTGGAAGCGGTAGGAGCCCACCACCGCGTCGAGGTTGTCGACGGAGCCGATCTCGGCGAGTCGCCAGGACAGATCGACATCCTCGCCGTAGACGAACGGACGGTAGCCGCCGACCCGCATCAGCGCGTCGCGGCGCCAGAGCGCGAAGGGCAATTGGGCGGGCTCGCGCGCCGGGTACCAGTGCGGATCGGCCTCATCCGGCGCGGCGAGGCGGACCACGTGCCCGGTGGGGCGGCCGTCGGCGTCGATATGCCGGGCTGCGCCGCAGACGGCGACGCAGCCCGGCGCGTCGTGCAGATGCGCCATCAGGCAGGACAGGCGCTCGGGGTCGGAGATGTCGTCCGCGTCGAGCTGGGAGACGTATGCGCTCTCCGTCGCCTCCAGCGCTCGCTGCCGGGCGGCGGCGATGCCGCGGTTCTCCTGGCGGATGTAGCGGATGCGCGGGTCCTCGGCCGCGAGGCCCTGGACGATGCCCGCCGTCCCGTCCGTGGACCCGTCATCCACCACCACGATGCCGATGGTCCCGTAGCGGTCGGCCTGCACGGAGCGGATCGCCTGGGCGATCGTGGCGGCGCCGTTGAAGACCGGCATCATCACGTCGATCCGCGTCACGGCCGGGGCCCCGCTCAAGCGATGCGGCTCTCGGCGAGCACGCGCCCGGCCGAACGGGCCGCGAGCCAGCGCTCGACGATGGTGAGGGTCTGGCTCACCACCTGATGCATGTCGAGATACTGGTAGGTGCCGCAGCGGCCGATGAAATCGAGGCGGTCGTCCTCATCGGCCAGCGCCCGGTAGGCCTTGTAGCGCTCCTCGTAGCGGCCGTCCGCGGTCTTGACCGGGTAGTAGCGCTCGAAATCGTTGTCCCGGTAGTCGCAGGGTTCCTCGGTGGTGCGCGTGACCATCGGGCCGCCCGCGAGGTCGTGGCCGGCCAGGAGGTGCCAGTAGGTGCTGCGGGTCTGCGGCGAGCGGTCGGTGAAGTTCACGGTCGGCGTCGGCACCGCGGCCTCCGCGCGCGGGATCGCCGCGTGGTGGAAGCGGATCGAGCGGTAGGGCAGCGGACCGAAGCGGAAGTCGTAATACTCGTCGATCGGGCAGCAGAGGAAGCTGAACGGGCGCCCCTCCAGCATCTCCCGCTCGAAGGCGCGGCCGGTGGTGACGCCGATGCGGTCGTGGTCGAGCATCCGGCCGATCATCGCGGTGTAGCCGTCGCTCGGCAGGGCCTGGAAGCCGTCATTGGGGAAGTAGCGGTCCTCGTCGTCGAAGCGGATCGGGATGCGCTTGACCACCGCCGCGTCCATGTCGCTCAGGGACAGGCCCCACATCTTCTGTGTGTAGGGCGCGAAGAACAGGTCGGTGAGTTCCCGGCCGATATTGGCGTGCAGGTATTCCTCGGCGTTGCGGGGCGCGTGATCGAGCGCGACCGCCTTCTCGGCGAGCAGAGCCTTCGCCTCGGCCTCGTCGCGCACGGGGCGCCCGAACACCACCTCGAGCGTGCGCCGGTTCACCGGCAGCGGCACGTGCTCGCCGTCGGGCAGGCGGGCGGTGACGCGGTGGGCGTAGGGCGTCCAGGTCGTGAAGCGGGAGAGCCACGCCACCACGCGCTCGTTGTTGGTGTGGAACAGGTGCGGGCCGTAGCGGTGGATCCGCACGCCCTGCGCGTCGACCTCGTCGTAGGCGTTGCCGGCGATGTGGGGGCGCTTGTCGATCACGTCGACGTCGTGGCCGGCCTCGGCGAGGAGGCGGGCGGCGACGGCGCCGGCGAAGCCTGCGCCGACAACGAGAATGGACGAGGAACGCATCGGCTTCCGAACTCCGTGTCTGGTCTGTGGGCGCGGGCGGCGGTTCCGTCCGCGCGCGGCTCGGGGGCTGGCGCTCAGCCGTAGAAGCGCACGGCGCCGGCCATCATCCCGGCCAGCGGCGAGGGCAGCGCGGACACCATCTGGCGGATGCGCTCGGCGTCGCGGGGGGTGATGCAGCCGAGGAGCTTGAGCGCCACCGCGTAGGTCGCCATGCCGGCGAGGATCGCGGGCGCGAGCGCGGCCGGCTGCGGCACGAGCCGGAGGATGGCGAACGCGACGGCGCCGCAGGCCGAGGCGGCGGCCACGATGCGCACGATCTGGCCGAGCGGCGCGGGCGCGTTCAGGTAGCGGCGGACGTACCAGATCGAGGCGCCGGCCGTGACGATCTGCACCACGGCGCGCATCGTGGCGGCCCCCATCAGGCCGTAGGCCGGCACGATGGTCAGCCCCGAGGCGAGGATCGTGACGGCGCCCGCGACCCCCGACCACACCGTGAAGCGGTTCCGCTCGGCCGCGTTCATGAAGATGTAGGTCACGGCGGTGAGCGCCGAGAAGGCCGAGGCCACGATCAGCAGGGCGGCGGGCAGCACGGCCGCCGCGAAGGCCGGGCCGTAGACGAGCGGCACGAAGACCGGGGCGATCGCCGCCACGCCGAAGCAGGCCGGGAAGGCGGCGAGCGCGAGGTAGCGCATCCCGGTCTGGTAGGTCTCCACCGCCTGCGCGTGCCGGTCGGCCGCGATGTGCTCGGCGAGATACGGCAGCAGCGTGCCGGTGAGCAGGAGCGGCGCCTGCACGGCGAGGTTCGCCAGCGTGAGCCCGACCGAGAACAGCGCCACGGCCTCGGTGCCCCAGCTGCGCTCGAGGAACAGGATCTCGGTACGCGCCCAGGTGATCGCCGACAGCAGGTACGAGGTCCAGGTCAGCCCGCAATAGCGCAGGATCCGCCCGCGCAGGGCCGGCGGGACCGGATCGCCGGATCGGAGCGTGCCCATCAGGTAGAGGGCGGGCGCGAGGCCGACGAGGACGGCGGCGAGCAGCGCCCCCGCGATCCCGAACAGCAGCGCGCCGACGATGGTCATCCCGATCTGGACCGCCGCGGCGATGAGCATGACGCGCGCCATCGACCCGAAGGCCTGCCGCCCGCGCAGGACGCCTTGGAGGAAGCTGGAGCTGCTCTGGCTCAGGATGGCGGCGGCCACGAAGGCCCAGAACACCGGATCGGTCTTGTAGGTCGCCGGATCGATGCCGCCCGGCTGCCGGTCGGGCAGGTGCCAGAGCGCGACCGCGAGCATCGCGGCGGCGGCGATGCCGGCTGCCAGCAGGTAACGGCGGAACAGGTAATGGGTCAGCCCGTCCGCGGCACCCGGATCGCCCGAGCGGCGCAGTTCCGGCAGATAGCGCGCGAGCGCCCCCGGAATGCCGAGATCGGCCACCATCAGGGTGATGCTGACGAGCCAGGCCGCGTAGGTGACGACGCCGAGGTTCACGGGGCCGAGCAGACGGGCCACCACGACCGTGCTGATCGCGCCCGCGAGCAGGATCGATCCCGTCGCCACCGCATTGGCAACGGATTGCCGGGCGAGACCGCTCAAGGCCGCACCCCGCGGCGCGCACGGGTGTCGCAAGTCGTCGCGACAGGTGGTGTCGTCATCGTCATGGTGTTCCTGATCTGAATCCGGCGATCACATGTATTGCTGCAGCATTTTCAGCTGCGGCTTGTCGCCGTTCTGGTCCGGCTCGATGCTGAACGGGTAGTCGCCCCACCACGGACCGCCGGCCCAGTACGCGTAGGCGGTCCAGACATCCGCGTTGGCGGCCATGAAACCGAGGAGCGCGCCGGCCTCGTCCCGCCCGGCCGGCAGCGCGAAGCCGAACTCGCCCAGGAAGGCGCGCGCCTTGCGGGCCCGTGCCCAGTCGGTGAAGGCGCGCAGGCGCTGTCCGCCGGCGCCGGGTGCGTAGGCCTGGGGATCGGTCCCCGAGCTGTTCGGGTCGAGGTATTGATGGACCTCGAACAGGAAGTTGCTGTCGGAGAAGTCGGCGAAGGCGTCGGCATTGCCGTCCGAGACCCAGGCATGGGCGCCCGTCCAGCCGCCGCCCGGCACCATGAGGCGCTGGTCGGAGCCGAGATCGCGGATCGCCTTCACGGTGCGGTCCACCACGGGACGCCACGCCGCCGCCGTGAAGGCGACGGGCTCGTTCATCAGGCCGTAGGAGACGTGCGGCTCGTCCCGGAAGCGCCGGGCGATCCGGCTCCAGAGGTCGGCGAGATCGGTGGCCTCCATCGGGCGGTCGGCCCGCTTCCCGTAATTGTGGGCGTCGAGGATGATCACGAGGCCGGCCGCCTTCGCGGCGGCGACGCAGCGGACGATCTCGCCGAGGTCCTTCGGCGCGAGCGCGCCCATCGCCTCGGGCTGCAGGCGCTCCACCCGGAACGGCAGGCGCACGAGCTTCATGCCGTGGCGGGCGTAATAGGCGAAGGCCGTATCCGCCGGATAGATATAGCCCTGGCCGAGAGGACGCCCGAGATCGCCGAACTCGCCGCCCGAGAGGTTGACGCCCGGATAGGCGATCCCGCCGGCCGCCGCGGCCCGTGCGGGGGCCCGCAGCAGGCCGAGGCCGGCGGCGCCCGCGAGGCCCGACAGGGCGGCGCGGCGCGTCGGATGCCGGGCTGCACCCGCGCGTCGAGAATGGGATCCGTGCGCGCTCACAGGGCGTTCGGGTCCTTCACCAGGCTCACGGGCGTGCGCATCACGATCGCCATGTCGAGCAGCGGCGACCAGCGGCGGATGTAGGCGCGGTCGCGGCTGATCCGCCGGGTGATCTTGTCGTGCGTATCGGTCGGGCCGCGGCAGCCGGTGATCTGGGCGAGGCCGGTCAGTCCGGGGCGGACGAGGAAGCGGTCGTCGTAGTGGTCGACCATCGTGGTGTAGGTGTCGTCCATCGCGATGGCATGCGGCCGGGGACCGACGAGCGACATGTCGCCGACCAGCACGTTGATGAGCTGGGGCATCTCGTCGAGGCTCGACCGCCGCAGGAAGCGACCCGTCTGGGTGACGCGCGCGTCGTTGGCCGTGGCCTGCCTGAAGGCGCCCGAGGATTCGAGCACCGTCATCGTGCGGAACTTGAAGATCTCGAAGGGCTGCCGGTTCAGACCGTAGCGCCGCTGGCGGAAGAAGACCGGCCCGCGCGTCTCGGCCTTGATCAGCATCGCGACGATCAGGAACACCGGGATCAGGAAGACCAGTGCGGTCGCCGCGATGGCGATGTCGATCCCGCGCTTCACCGCGGCGCCGTTGGCGGCGCGCGCCCGGCACTCGATCGGCCGCGCCGCGTGTCGCGGCCGGTCGACGGCATCGGGCGCTGCCCGGTAGAGCAGGCGATCCTGTCCCTCGAACTTGACTGCGACCCCTTGGTGCATTCCTCGACCTCCAACGTATGACGGTATCAATTCGGTCTCGCGGGCCGACGGCGTGCGCCGCGCGGCCCGGTTCAGGCGGTCACGCATCGGGCCCGGCACCGATCTTTCGGCCGCCCGCGCCGGCCATCCGGGCGGGCTGGATCAGGTCGCGCGCGACCAGCCAGAGGAACTGCCAGGAATCGACGAAGTAGCGGCGGTAGAGCCGGCGCGGGTTGCTCGCGAAGCGCCACGCCCATTCGAGGCCGACCCGCCGCATCAGGACGGGCGCGCGCCGTTGGGTGCCGGCCTGGAAGTCGAGGGCGGCCCCGATGTTCAGCACGTAGCAATCGCCGATGACGGCCCGATAGCGATCGGTCCAGAGGTCGGATTTCGGGGCGCCGACACCGAGGAACAGGTGCGTGGCTCGGTGCCGGCGGATACGCGCGGCGAGCGCGTCCGAGTAGGCCGTGTCCCGCTCGAAGGCGTAGGGGGGAACGACGAAGGCGATCGCGTCCCGCGCGAAGCCGCGGGAGAGGAGCTGACGCTCCAGGCGCTCGGCCACGACGTCCGAGCTGCAGACGAAGAAGCAGCGGTGGCGCGACGGCTGCAGCATCCCCATCAGGCGGGTGAACAGGTCCGAGCCGGTGACGCGCCCGGGGACGGGGGCACCCCGCAGGCGGGCGTAGAGATAGACCGGCATCCCGTCCGCCGTGATCGTCCAGGCGCGGTCGTAGGCCTCGCGAAAGGCGCGGTTGCGCGAGAGATGCACGATATGGTCGAGATTGGCGGTGGCCAGGATGCGCGGACCGGTGCCGGGCGGCACGGGGACCGCGGTGAGCTGCTCGGCCAGCCCGCCCTGGTCGACGGAGGCGAAGCGCAGCCCGAAGACGGCCGGACCGGATTCCGTCGAGCGGGACTCCGTGGCATCCACCCGGCCGCGGGTGAATGAGGCCGCGACGGCGCGCAGCCGGCTCCGAAGGCCGTCGGCCCGGGACGGCCGATTGCGCGCGTGATGCACGACGAGGTCGCGCTCGTGCCGGCAGGCGGCCTCGACGGCGAGGCAGCGCAGGATGAAGTCGCCGGTCTCGCCGGACTGGAACGGCGTCGGCGCGCCGAGACCCAGGCCCTCGTTGAAGCCGCCGACCTGCGCGGCGAGGGTGCGGCGGACGAACAGGCCGTTGGAATTGCCTGCGCTGAAGACGGTCTCGCGGCCGATCGCGCCGGTCCGTGCCGGATGGGCGCTCACCGTCTCGCGGCCCGCCGCATCGGTGGTGCGCCCGGTAATCAGATCGGAGCCGCCCTGCCGGAACAGGGCGGAGACCCGCGCGACGACGTCGGGCCCGTACCAGCAATCGTCGTCGGGGAAGCCCACGACATCCCCGCGCGCGTAGGACAGGCCGAGATTGCGCGCGCGCGACAGGCCGCGCTCCTCGGCCAGATCGACGAGGTGCACCAGCGGCAGGTCCTGGAAGCGGGCGAGCAGACCGGTGAGGTACCGGGCCGGGTTCTGATCGACGATCACGATCTCCAGCGGCCGCAGGGTCTGCGCGCGCAGCGAGACGAGAAGGCGCTCGAGCGGGTCGAGGCGGTCGACCGTGCAGACGATCAGGGACACGCTCGGCCGGGACGGCTCATCGGCGCCGGCTCGCGCCTGCGCCGGGCGCGCCGTCGCCGTCACGGCAGTCCCGCCCATGGGAAGCGCGCCGAGTGTCGGACTCTGGGCCAATGCGTCGGTCCTCCTCAAGGATGCTGGAAGCGTCAGCGCCGGGTCGGCGCCGGGTCGGCGCGGAGCGGGACGGCACCGTGCCGGTGCGTCTCGGCGCCGGCGCCGATGCGGTCGGGGTTCAGGCTCCGGGTGCCGGTGACGCCCGAGGAGCGCGCCGCGATCTCGGCCAGCGCGCCGCGATAATTCTGGCGCCGGAGGTAGCCGGTCAGCCAGGTGCGCAGTCCCTCGGCCTTGACCCGCGCCTCGTCGCCGCCCGCCCGCACCCGGCGCAGCAGCTCGGCGGCGTGGGCGATGTCGGGCTCGGCCCAGCGCGCCGAGGTCAGGCCCGCATAGGCCGGGTGCGGATCGGTGAACGGCACCAGCGTGTAGTCGACCGGGTAGCAGAGGCCGGGCGGGCAGAAGTCGGTGTTGCCCGACCAGTTCGTCGCCACGACGGGGACGCCCTGCAGGGCGGCTTCCGCCAGTGTCAGTCCGAACCCCTCCGAGCGGTGCAGCGACAGGTAGACGTCGGCCGAGGCGAGCAGCGCCTGCAGCCGGTCGCGCTCCCACACCGCATCGACCAGGCGGACGTTGGACATGCCGGCGATCCGCTCGAGGATCAGGTCGCGCTCCTTCGGGTAGCGCGCGCCGTCGCTGATCTTGAGGATCAGCTCGGCGTCCGGGTCGTCGCCGAAGGCGTGGCGGAAGGCCTTGATCGCCGCCGCCGGGTTCTTGCGCAGGTAGGACGAGCCGAGATTGAAGATGCTGACGGCCCGGAACGCGGCGCCGCGCGGCTCGGGCGCCGCGGGCTCGGCCGGCATCAGCCGGTCGACGGGGTGGGGCACCACCACGACGGGCTTGTCGGTATAGGCCTGGACCGTCGCCTGGCAGAAGCGGCTCGGCACCATCACGGCGTCGACGAAGCGCAGAGCTTCGACCCATTCGCGCGGCAGCGTCTCGAGCTCCCAGGCCCAGTAGCCGATGCTGTAGGTCTTCAGATGCTTGCGTAGGCCGGACTGGATCAGGCTCGGCAGCAGCATGGTCGGATTGAGATGGTAGATCGCGACGTCGGCCGGCGCCGTCTCGGGCTCGTCCACCGGGAAGGCGATGCCGTCGTCGCTCTGGAACAGGCCCGCGACGTTCGCGGTCGAGATCGCGCAGCCCGAGCCCGCGAGGCATTCGATGCAGAGGCGCGCCGACTCGCCGAGTCCGGACGAGGAGGACAGCAGGCCGACCACCCGCACGTGCCCGACGCGCTCCGGGAAGGGGTGCCGGGTTGCGGGCATCACCCGGGGCAGGACATGGCGGCGGATTGCCCGCGCCACGGGGCGGACGGCCAGGCGCGCGGTGCGGGCGAGGGTCGATTGGGTCATCAGGCGACTCCCTGCGCGTAGAGGCGGGCGGATCTGGCGCGGACGCGGCGGCGCCCGAGCTTCGAGCGGTTCATGACGATGCCGGTGATCCGGTCGGCGACGGCCGGGCAGCTCGCGAAGGCGTGCTCGACGTCGTCGACCCGCGTGCGCCCGGAATTCACCACCATCAGGAAGGCGTCGATCAGGTCGGACACCACGCGGGCGTCGACTGCGCTGAGGATGGCCGGGACCTCGACCACCACGTAGTCGTAGCGGTCCCGCGCCTCGGCCAGCAGGCGCCGGAGCTCGGCGGAGGCGAGGATCTCGACCGGGTGCGCCGGAGGCGTTCCGACCACGCCGGGCAGCAGATCGAAGCCGAGCCGGCTCTGCACGACGGCCTCGGCGAGCGGGCGCCGCTCCGTCACGATGCGGGCGAGGCCGGGGCCCGGCTCGCCGGCGGCGAGGTAGGCGAGGCCGTGCCCGTGCAGGTCGGCGTCGATCACGAGGACCCGGGCCCGCATCTCCACCAGGAGCACCGCGAGGTTGGCGGCGAGCGTGGTCTTGCCCTCCCCTTCGTTGGCCGAGATCACCCCGACCACGCGGCAGGCCTCGCGCCGCAGCGACTGGTCGAGGGCGACCTTGATCGAGCGCAGCGTCTCCAGCACCGTCGGCGAGCCCGAGCCCCCCGTGATGAAGAGCGGGAACGGCGCGCGCCGGCCGGCCGGGGTCTCGAGCCGGTCGTTGCGGAACTCCCGCGACCGGCCCTTGCAGGGGGTCATCGGGCCCAGGAACGGCTGTCCGAGGGTGTGGGTGATCTGCTGGGGCCAGCGCACGCGGCGATCGAAGGCCTCGCGCAGGAAGGCCGCGCCGACGCCCGCGCCGAGGCCGCCGACGATGGACAGGAGCAGGATCAGCGTCGATTTCGGCGCGCTCTTGGACAGCGGCGGCAGGGCGACCGTCACGATGCGGGCCTCGGTGACCGGCATCGCCTGCTGCTGCAGGAAGGCGCTGACCCGGGTCACGCGGTTCTGCATCGCCTCGAAATTGGCGCGCGTCTCCTGGGCGGTGCGCTCGAGGTCCTGCTCGCGCTTCGACGGGGCGCCGGCCGTCGCGGCGGAGGCGGGATCGCGGGCTTGCTGATCCGGATTCTTGAGGTCCTGGCTCTGCTTGTCGAGCAGCGTCCGGCGCAGCTCCGCCGCCGCGCTGGCCTTGCGGCGCTCCTCGACGACGCCGCGCAGGCGCTCCTTCAAGCCGGCGACGGTCTCGGCCGTCGGGGTGGACCGGGCGGCGGCGGCGAGCCGCGACAGGGCGGGATCGTTCAGGCCGTCGATGGCCGCGAGGGTGTCGGCGTCGGGAGGCCCGCGGTCCAGGGCGGCGAGCGACCGGTTCGCGCCCTCGAGGGCGGCGCGGCTCTGGTCGAGGCGGGCGGCGGCGCTGGCGCGGGAAGCCTCGATCTGGCTCGGGTCGGCGGGGGGCGCCGCATTCCGATCGCGGAAGGCCTTCAGGGCGGCGTCGGCGGCGCTCATCCGGTCGCGCACCTCGGAGAGGCGGCGCTGCATCCAGTCGGTCGTGCGCTGGCTCGCCTCCATGCGGCTGCTCAGCTGATCCTGGATGTAGGCGTCGGCGACCGCGTTCGCGATGTCCGCCGATTTCTGCGGATCGAAGGTCGTGACGGTGATCTCGGCGAGGATGCTGCGGCCCGTGCGCAGCACCTTCACCTTCTGGCTGAGCGCGGCGGCGGCGGCCTGGCGCGGATCCGAGCGCGCGGGGAGGCCGGACTTGGTCTCGAACAGGTCGAGGACGCGGTTCAGGGCGGCCCGCATCGGAGAGGGGCCGCGGCCGATGAACTCAGGATCGGTCGCGAGGTTCAGCCGGTCCACCACGTCGAGCGCGATCTTGTTGGACTTCAGGATCTCGACCTGGCTGTCGACGACGGCCGGATCGATCGTCACCTCGGACGCCACCTGCCCCGGAGAGGGCGGCGACAGCTTGGTGTCGATGATCACGCTCGATTCCGAGGTGTAGCTCGGCGTCGCCAGCGCGATGTAGGTGATCGCCAGCGCGATCGTCAGGGCCGCGACGAGGCCGACGAGGGCGCGTCGGCGCAGAGCGACTTCGACGATGGACGAAATCGTCCAGAGGTCGCGGTCCTGGACCGGCTCCGGCCTGCGACCGACCTGCAACCGGATGGGATCTGGATTGACATTCATCAAGCGTCTCGGATCACCCGGAATCGTGGAACGGACCTCGGCACGCGAGGAGATCGGGTTCGGAAGTCCGAACCGTCGACGTCGCAGCCTCCCGGTCTGATCTTGTTGTGGCAGGATCTGAATCCTACGCCTGTGGCGCTCGGACGCAGACATGCAAAGGTAACGCTGCCCGGAAGCAGCCTGTGGAGTGCGAATGTCGCACTCTAATGCTGGTCCTGAACTATGCCTCTGGTGGGATAGCCCAGTCACCGAGCAGAACTTGTTGTGCTCTCTAGAACTGTAGCCTGACCTAATCGATCCGGCTGCACAAGGTCGGGCCGGGCCGCGCGGCGCCGGTGGTGCGGTGCGAACCCGGCGGACGATCCGCGCACCGAATTTTTAGGGAACCATTTCGAGACTTCGCGACGCCCTCCAAGTAAAACCGCAACTCGGGGGTCGGGCCGCGCTTTTTTGTGCGGCGCAAGGTGGTTAACCCTTTTTGGCGCAGCGGACCCCGCGTTTCTGGTTGTGGCGAAAGCGTGGCGCAACCGGTCGTTTCAGTGCCGGAATCCCGCGATGCAGCGCGTTCCAATCTTGCATATAGCGCATATCTGGTATGCAATTTTTGCGGACAAGTGTTAACGTTTTGGCCGCGTCCGATGGCTTTTCGAGGCGCCCATCAAAGCCCGTTTGCGGCAAGCGTCCGAAAATCCTTTGCCGTATCAAGGCTTATTGCGGCCTGGCTCGGGCGGTCGATCCGCGCCTCGAAGACCGGCGTTGGGGATTTCCACGCGGGTGTGGCAGGCGCGCACGAGGCCGGTTCGGATCGGTGCGGTCGTGTCGGCAACCCTCCGGAAGGGTGGTTCCTTGATGGCATGAATCTGGCTTCGTTCGGGCGGGGGCGTTCTGCCCGAGCGGATCGGGCGCCGTGCAACGCACTGCGCCCATCATGCTGCCGAGGGGCGCCGCGCGGGTTGCGGGGCGCGTGCAATGCAGCGCCGCGTACGCCGCGTAGCAGTTTCCAATCAGGAATTTTGCCCGCTTGGTCGACCCTAGAGTTGATGCCGACTTGGGAATGTGATTAGGGTGCAGCGCAAAATCCATGCGCGGCCTGACTATTTAACGGTCTCGTCTTGCCAGAATGGTGGACGCCTCCAAGTACTGTCCCATCCGCCAGGCGCGGTCGTTGAGCGGGACCGCCCGGAGTTTTCGGATCACCTGAGCGCCGCCACGCGGCCGGAGCGTCTCGCGGGACCACCGCCCGTCGGCAGGAAACGCTCAGGAGAATAGGTTTTATGACCTATCGGTCGGGCCTCGACCCGACGCGAGAGGCCCGACCGGGTCCGAGAGACCGGACCCGGGGGCGTACGGACCATGAGGAGAAGCGGTCATGAACTCTGAAGCGCTCGCGCGGAAACCCGCGCGCCGACGCGTCTCCGCAGCCCTGCTGGTGGGGGCCTGCCTCGGGCTGGTGCCGCAGGCGACCCTGGCGGCCTACAAGATCGCGCCCGGCGACACGCTCTCGCTCGAAGCGGTCTCGGTGCCGGAAATGAAGACCAAGACCATCGTGGGCGTCGACGGGGACGTGTCGATGCCGCTCGTCGGTCAGGTCCATGTCGGCGGCCTGACGCTGTCGGAGGTGCAGGCCAAGGTTCAGGCCCTGCTGCCGACGAAGGAGTTCCGGCGCAGGACCAATGACGGGCGCGAATTTCCGATCATCCTGTCGCCCTCCGAGATCACCGTCTCCATCGAGGAGTATCGGCCGGTCTACCTCAACGGCGACGTCGCCAAGCCCGGCGAGCAGGATTTCCGGCCGGGCATGACCATCCGACAGGCGGTCGCTCTCGCGGGCGGGTTCGACCTCCTGCGGTTCAAGATGGACAACCCGTTCCTCCAGCTGTCGGATCTGCGCCAGAAGCACAACACGGCCTGGGCCGAGTACGCGCAGCAACAGGCGACGATCGCCCGTCTGCGGGCCGAACTCGACGGCAAGCGCGACATCGACAAGAAGGCGCTGAACGACATGCCGCTCGCGCCCTCGCTCACGAACGACTTGCTGAACACCGAGCGCGGCATCCTGGCGACGCGCAACACCCAGAACGAGAAGGAGAAGGTCTATCTGACCAGCGCCGGCCAGAAGGAGGCCGACCGCGTCAAGGTCCTGACCGAGCAGGAGAGCCGCGAGAAGGAAGGCGTTCAGGCCGATAGCGACGAGTTCAAGCGTAACCAGGAGCTGTTCGAGCGCGGCACCATCCCGACCACGCGCCTGATCGACGCGCGCCGCGCGCTGCTCCTGTCCTCGACCCGTGCGCTTCAGACCTCGGCGACCCGCGCGGCCTCCGAGCGCGAGAAGGGCAATTTCGAGTACCGCCTCACCGCGATCGACGATACCCGCCGCCTCGAGACGCTGCGCGCGCTGCAGGAGGCCACCGTCAAGCTCGCGGCGATCCGCGACACGCTGCAATCGACCAGCGAGAAGCTGCGCTACACCGGGATGGTGCGGTCGCAGCTGATGCGTGGCCTCGACGGCGAGCCGAACCTGACCATCGTGCGCAGGATCGACGGCAAGGTCGAGCGCATCACGGCGCAGAACGACACCGAGCTCCAGCCCGGCGACGTCGTCGACGTGGCCCTCCAGTTCGACGAATCGCCCGATGCACCGACGCGCTGAGCGCGATCCCGGCGCGGTCCGGACGGGCGGATGCCGCGACCGGCATCCGCTCGCCAGCCAGTGGAGGTCCTGATGTCGAGCGCATCGCCGGTATCCGGCGTGTTCCTGCCGCGCGCGGCCGTCGCGGACGCGGCGCCGCACGCCGCGGCGAGCGGCCGGTTGCGGCACCTGCCCTTCGTCCTCCTCCTCGGCGCCCTGACGTTCAACGCGCTGCTGGCCTTCGTGAACGGCAACGTGAAGCCGCTCACGCCCGCGGTGGTGATGGGGGCCGAGATGCTGCTGATCGGCGGCAGCCTAATCGTGGCGCTCGCCCATTATCGCCGCGACATGGACCTCGCGGTCGCGCTGATCGTCTGGCTGTTTCTGTTCATGATCCTGCGCAGCGCGGTGGTCGACCCGGCGACGAGCATCAAGTACTTCCGCGACATCCTGATCGCGCCGACGTTCCTCATGCTGGGCATGTGCACCCAGCGCGTCTACCTCAACCGCTACGTCATCGCGGGCCACACGGTCGTTTTCGTGGTCGGGGCGATCGAGGCCTTCAACACCGAACTCTACTCGCGCCTGTTCCACGTGAAGGACTACTTCATCGCGACGCGGGGGCTGACGGAGCAGGATTTCTGGAACACCGAATCCGACCTGTTCGTCAGCGCGACGCGGCCGAACGCGCGCTTCCTGAGCATCGCCGACAGCGTGATGGCCGATCACCGCGTGTCGTCGATCTTCCTCGAGCCCGTCTCCCTGGGCACCTACTGCATCGTCATCACCGCCTACCTGTTCGCCCTGTGGCCGAAGCTCGACATCCGGAGCCGGGCCTACCTGCTCATCACGAACCTGTTCCTGATGGTCGCCTGCGACGGCCGCCTCGCCCTCGTGAGCTTCGTGGCGCTCCTGGTCGTCTGCCTGTTCTGGCGCCGGTTCTCGCGCTACGTCCCGGTCCTCTACCTGCCGGCCATCGTGCTGGTGGCGTTCCTGTTCGTGGACATCGTCAACCCGTTGCGCGGACAGGACGATTTCGCCGGTCGCATCGCCTGGACGGTCGATCTGCTGCGCAGCTACACGGTCGAGGAGTTCCTGGGCATGTCGGAGGAGTTCATCTCGAAGGCCGTCGACAGCGGCGTCTCCTACATCATCACCACGCAATCGATCGTCGGCCTGGTCCTGTTCTGGCTGTTCTGCTCCTGCTACTCGCGCTACAGGAATCGCGAGCAGATCTGCTACGGCCACGCCGCCTGCCTGTATGTCTGCTTCAACTCGCTCGTCAGCTACGGCTTCCTGAGCATCAAGACCGCCGCCCTGCTCTGGTTCGTCAAGGGTCTGCTCGAATCCGAGGATTCACCCGAGTCGGGTGCGGAGACCATCGACCCGGCCGCGGCGGCGTGAGGCGGCGCGGCATTCCCCGCAACCTCCCGCAGCAGATTTCCATGATCTCAGGACCCGCGATCGTCATCGATCGGACCCATCTCGGGCGCCGCGCCTCCGGGATCGAGCGGATCACGCGGGAGCTGTTCTCCGACGAGGCCCTGGCGCCCCTGCCCGTCACGGGCTGGGATGCGCGCGGCTCGCGCCTGTCGATGATGGTGAACCAGCGGCTGCGGATCCCGGCGGCGGCTCTGGCCGACCGGCGCAAGGTCTGGGTGTTCTCGGGCTACCCGCCGGCGCCTCAGCTGGGCTGGCTGCCGGAGCGGACGGTCTTCTACGTACACGACCTCTTCCTGATCACGCGGCAGGAGGAACTGAACCGCTCGGCCAAGCTCTACATGGTCCGCCCCTTCCTGAAGGCGCTGTCGCGTCTGCGCTACTTCCTGGCGAATTCCCGGACGACCGCGGAGGCGCTGCGCGACGTCGTGCGGGCGGATGCGCGGATCCTGACCTACCGCCCCGCGATCCGGAACGTGTTCGGTCTCGCCCCGTCCGGTCACGAGCCCGCGCCGGAGGGCCCCCTGATCGTCGGCGCCATGGGCACGATCGAGCCGCGGAAGAACTTTCTGGGCGCCGCCGCGCTCTGCGAGGCGCTGGCCCGCGCGCTGAACCGACCGGTCGAGCTGCACATCATCGGGCGCCGGGGCTGGGGCGCGGATGCCGAGGCGCTGGAGCGGCATCCGCAGGTCAGAATGCGGGGCTTCCTCGACGACGCTGCGGCCAAGAGCGCGATCGGGTCCTTCGATCTCTTCCTCTGCAGCTCGCACGACGAGGGGCTCGGCTTGCCGCTGCTGGAGATGCAGTTCGGCGGCCTGCTGGTCGTCGCGCCCGACAAGCCGGTGTTCCGGGAGGTGCTGGGGGAATCCGGCCTCCTCGTCGACATCGCGGATCCGGCCGGCGCGGCCGAGGCGGTGGCGCGGAAAATCGGCGAGCCCGGCTGGCGCGCGGCGAGCCGGGACGCGGCGGCGGCGAACATCCTGCGCTGGAACGCCGAGGCGGCGCAGGACCGCGACGCGGTGATCGCGCTTCTGGGCGAGCGCCTGGCGGCCACCTCACGGAACGGCGCTTCGTCCGGGTCGGCGCTGGGCGGCTGAGGCCCGTCGTCTCGACCCCGCCGTCGGCAGAGCGTTCGGCCCGGCGCCGATCGGCCCGAAGGTGTTCCCAAGGCCCTGGCGGCGCCCGCAGGCGTGCCGCCCGAGGCTTCCCGCGCAAAACCGAAAGGTTTCGGCATCGAAGCAGGGGAATATAAGCTTTCCCGCGAACGCTATGCACAAAGTTATCGCATGTTAGTTTCGATTAGTGTTTTGTTAACCGATGTAAAGTGAACGTGATTGCGCCCAGATTTGGACGCAATCCGTTATGACCAGCCAACTCAATACCCTCACTCTGCGCGTGTCGGAGGATGCCTACCAGGGCGACGCGCAATTCGCGGTCTATGTCGACGGCGTACAGGTCGGCGACACCCAGACGGCCAGTGCCGCCCACGCGGCCGGCCAATGGCAGGACGTCACCCTGTCGGGCGTCTTCGCCGCCGACCCGCGCTCGGTCGAGGTGCGCTTCCTCAACGACGCCTGGGGCGGCTCGAGCAGCGCCGACCGCAACCTCTACGTCGATCGCCTCGTCCTGGGTGGCAAGGTCTACCAGGGCGAGGACGCCCGCAACGACGCCGGGAGCCCGGTCGCGGGGGCCGCCGCCCTGCTGTCGAACGGCACGCTCGGCTTCAGCCTCGGCCAGATGGCCAGCAGCACAGCGACGGCGCTGCCGAGCAACACGCTGACGCTGCGCGTGGCGCAGGACGCCTATCAGGGCGACGCGCAATTCGCGGTCTATGTCGACGGCGTGCAGGTCGGGTCCACCCAGACGACCAGCGCGGCGCACGGTGCGGGCCAGTGGCAGGACATCGCGCTGACGGGCAACTTCAGCGCCGCGCCGAAGACGGTGGAGGTGCGCTTCCTCAACGATGCCTGGGGCGGCACGAGCAGCACCGACCGCAACCTCTACGTCGACCGGATCACGGTGGGCGGCAAGGTCTACCAGGGCGCGGACGCGCGCAACGATGCCGGGAGCACGGTCGCGGGGGCCGCCGGCCTGACGCGGAACGGCGTCCTCGCCTTCGACCTCGGCCGGATGCCCGGCATGACGGTCGCCGCCGCGGCCGCGGCGGCGCAACCGAAGGCCGCCTCCCTCACGCTGCGCGTGTCGGAGGACGCCTACCAGGGCGATGCGCAATTCGCGGTCTACGTCGACGGCGTGCAGGTCGGCGACACCCAGACGGCCAGTGCCGCCCACGCGGCCGGCCAATGGCAGGACATCACCCTGTCGGGCGTCTTCGCCGCCGACCCGCGCTCGGTCGAGGTGCGCTTCCTCAACGATGCCTGGGGCGGCTCGAGCAGCGCCGACCGCAACCTCTACGTCGATCGCCTCGTCCTGGGCGGCAAGGTCTACCAGGGCGAGGACGCCCGCAACGACGCCGGAAGCATGGTCGCGGGGGCCGCCGCCCTGCTGTCGAACGGCACGCTCGGCTTCAACCTCGGCCAGATGGCCAGCACCGCGGCTACGGCGCTGCCGAGCAACACGCTGACGCTGCGCGTGGCGCAGGACGCCTACCAGGGCGACGCGCAATTCGCGGTCTATGTCGACGGCGTGCAGATCGGGTCCACCCAGACGGCCAGCGCGGCGCACGGTGCGGGTCAGTGGCAGGACATCGCGCTCACGGGCAACTTCAGCGCCGCGCCGAAGACGGTCGAGGTGCGCTTCCTCAACGATGCCTGGGGCGGCTCGAGCGGCACCGACCGCAATCTCTACGTCGACCGGATCACGGTGGGCGGCAAGGTCTATCAGGGTGCGGACGCGCGCAACGATGCCGGGAGCACGGTCGCGGGGGCCGCCGGCCTGACGCGGAACGGCGTCCTTGCCTTCGACCTCGGCCGGATGGTGGGCACGCCCGTCCCGGGCCTCGACGTCCCGGCGGGATCCGGCCTGAAACTGCTCGGCGTGAATCTCGCGGGCGGCGACTTTGCGCCCGAGCGGGGCATCGGCACGGTCGGCACGGACTACACCTACCCGACGCATGCGGAGATCGACTACTACGCCGCCAAGGGGCTGGACGTGATCCGCCTGCCCTTCCTGTGGGAGCGCCTGCAGCACAGCCAGGGCGGCGCGCTGAACGCCAGCGACCTCGCCGCGCTCAAGGACATCGTAACTTACGCCGGCAGCAAGGGCCTCGACGTCGTGCTCGACATGCACAATTTCGGCTCGGGCTTCGGCAACCTCGTGGGCAGCGCCGGCACGCCCGACAGCAGCTTCGCCGACGTCTGGGGCAAGATCGCCCGGGCCTTTGCGGGGGCCGACAACGTGCTGTTCGGGCTGATGAACGAGCCCCACCAGCAGAGCGCCAGCCAGTGGCTCGGCTCGGCCAACGCGGCCATCGCGGCGATCCGGGCGGCGGGCGCGACGCAGCAGGAGATCCTGGTCTCGGGCAGCTACTGGGACGGGGCCCACAGCTGGGTGAGCAGCGACAACGACACGGTGATCGGGGCCGGCGTGGTCGATCCGGCGCACAACTACGCCTTCGAGGTGCACCAGTATCTCGACGCCGACAGCTCGGGCACCAGCACCGCCGTGGTGTCGCCGACGATCGGGGTGGAGCGCCTGCAGGCGGTGACGCACTGGGCCGAGCAGACGGGCAACCGGCTGTTCCTAGGCGAGTTCGGCGCGGGGCAGGATGCCGCCAGCCTGACGGCGCTGGACGCGATGCTGGGCTACATGGACCAGCACGCGGTCTGGCAGGGGGCGACCTACTGGGCGGGCGGGCCTTGGTGGGGCGACTACATGTTCTCCGTCGAGCCCACAGGCCTGGGCACCCCAACCGTCACCGACAAGCCCCAGATGGACGTGCTCACGCGCTACACCTGAGCCCGCCCCGGACCGGGCGTCCTCACACGCTAGACCCGAGCACGCCCCGGATGGGCGTGCTCACGCGCTGCACTTGAGCCGGCCTGAGTCCCCCGAGCACGCAGTCTCCCGAGCCACGCGAGCGCCCGGGGCGGTCGGCCTCAGGCGGCGGCCTTGGCGACCGCGTCGACCACCTCGTCGACCACCTCGGTCACGAGGACGCGGTCGTCGCCCTCGGCCATCACCCGGATGACCGGCTCGGTGCCGGAGGGCCGGATCACGAGGCGGCCGGAATTGCCGAGCCGGGCGCGGGCCTGGGCGATCGCCGTGACGACGCCCTCTTGGACGAGGGGCTCGCCCGACCGGTAGCGCACGTTCTTCAGGATCTGCGGCAGCGGGTCGAAGCAGTGGCAGACCTCGCTAACCGGCCGCTCCGAGCGCTTCACCACGCTCAGCACCTGCAGGGCGGCCACGAGGCCGTCGCCGGTGGTGGCGTAGTCCGACATGATGATGTGGCCGGATTGCTCCCCGCCGAGATTGAAGCCGTGCTCGCGCATGTGCTCCAGCACGTAGCGGTCGCCCACCGCCGTGCGGGCGAGGCTGAGGCCGAGGCCGCCGAGGAAGCGCTCGAGGCCGAGATTCGACATGATGGTGGCCACGAGGCCGGGCCGGGTCAGGCGCTCGTCCTCCTGCCAGGAGCGGGCGACCACCGCCATGAGCTGGTCGCCGTCGACGACCGTTCCCTTCTCGTCGACGATCAGCACCCGGTCGGCGTCGCCGTCCAGCGCGATGCCGATATCGGCGCGCCGCTCGCGGACCTTCGCGACCAGAGCGGCCGGCGCCGTGGAGCCGACCGCGTGATTGATGTTGAAGCCGTCGGGCTCGACCCCGATCGGGATCACCTCGGCGCCGAGTTCCCACAGGGTCTCGGGCGCGACGCGGTAGGCCGCGCCGTTGGCGCAATCCACCACCACGCGCAGGCCGTCGAGGGTGACGTGGCGCGGCAGCGTGCGCTTGGCGAACTCGATGTAGCGGGCATGCACGCTCTCGATGCGCTTGGCCCGGCCGAGGTCGTGCGAGCCCGAGAGGCGCTTGTCCATCGGGCCGTCGATCAGCGCCTCGATCTCGCGCTCGACCTCGTCGTTGAGCTTGAACCCGTCGGGCCCGAACAGCTTGATGCCGTTGTCCTCGAAGGGGTTGTGAGAGGCGGAGATCATCACCCCGATATCGGCCCGCATCGAGCGCGTCAGCATGGCGACGGCGGGCGTCGGCACCGGGCCGAGCTGGAGCACGTCCATCCCCACCGAGGTGAAGCCCGCGATGAGCGCCGTCTCGATCATGTAGCCGGACAGCCGGGTGTCCTTGCCGATGACGACGCGATGGCGGTGGTCGCCGCGCTGGAACACGAGGCCCGCCGCCTGGCCGACCTTCAGCGCCAGCTCCGGCGTGATCACCCCGTTGGCCCGGCCGCGAATGCCGTCCGTCCCGAAATACTTCCGCACATCCCTCTCCGCACAAACGACCGCGCGCGCCCACGGCCACCCTATCCGATCCCGGGCGCGTCCGGTCGATAGTCCGCCATCACGGTGAATCGGTGCCTGTCACACGGCGGCCGGACAATCCCGCCGGACTGGCGGATCCGGGCCTCGCTCAAGCGCCGCGCGGGGTCGGATCCCCGTCGGGGCACCGACGCACAAAGGGCGCCCGAAGGCGCCCTTTTCATGTCCCGGCTTCGGCAGGCCGCGGCGCTCAGCCCTGCGGCTGCGGCTCCAGGCCGCCGTCGCTCTCGCGAGGCCGGCCGCGCCCAGCCGTCGGCACCGAGGAGCCCCGGGCCGGGGTCGGAGGGACGTCGCCGCCGTCGCGCACGGGCGGGTGGCCCTTGAGGAGGTTGCGGATCTCCTCGCCGGACAGGGTCTCGTACTCGAGCAGGCCCTGAGCCAGCGCCTCCAGCTCGTCCTTACGCTCGCCGAGGATGCGGCGCGCATCCTCCAGCCCGGCCTCGACGAGGCGGCGCACCTCCGCGTCGATCTTCTGGGCCGTCGATTCCGAGACCGATTGCTGCCGGCCCATCGACATGCCGAGGAAGACCTCGTCGTTGTTGTCGCCGTAGGCGACGGTGCCGAGCTCCGGGCTGAAGCCCCAGCGCGTGACCATCATCTTGGCCAGCCGCGTCGCCTGCTCGATGTCCGACTGGGCGCCCGAGGTGACCTTCTCGGGGCCGAAGGTCATCTCCTCGGCGATGCGTCCGCCCATCATGATGGCGAGGCGCGAGGTCATCTGCTCGTAGCTCATCGAGAGCTTGTCGCGCTCGGGGAGCTGCATGACCATGCCGAGTGCCCGGCCGCGCGGGATGATCGTCGCCTTGTGGACGGGATCGGTCGCCGGCACGTTGAGGGCGACGATGGCGTGGCCGCCCTCGTGATAGGCGGTGAGCCGCTTCTCGTCCTCGGTCATCACCAGGGTGCGCCGCTCGGCGCCCATCATGACCTTGTCCTTGGCGTCCTCGAACTCGTGCATCGTGACGATGCGCTTGCCGCGGCGGGCGGCCAGCAGCGCCGATTCGTTGACGAGGTTCATGAGGTCGGCGCCCGAGAAGCCCGGGGTGCCGCGCGCGATGGTCTTGAGGTCGACGTCGGGGGCCAGCGGCACCTTGCGGACGTGGACGCGCAGGATGCGCTCGCGCCCGGTGACGTCGGGGTTCGGCACCATGATCTGGCGGTCGAAGCGGCCGGGCCGCAGCAGGGCGGGATCGAGCACGTCGGGGCGGTTGGTCGCCGCGATGATGATGACGCCCTCGTTGGCCTCGAACCCGTCCATCTCCACGAGGAGCTGATTGAGGGTCTGCTCGCGCTCGTCGTTGCCGCCGCCGAGACCGGCGCCGCGATGGCGACCGACCGCGTCGATCTCGTCGATGAAGATGATGCAGGGCGCGTTCTTCTTGGCCTGCTCGAACATGTCGCGCACGCGGCTCGCGCCGACGCCGACGAACATCTCCACGAAGTCGGAGCCCGAGATGGTGAAGAACGGCACGTTGGCCTCACCCGCGACGGCGCGGGCGATCAGGGTCTTGCCGGTGCCGGGCGGGCCGACGAGGAGCACGCCGCGCGGGATGCGCCCGCCGAGACGCTGGAACTTCTGCGGGTCGCGCAGGAACTCGACGATCTCCTGCAGGTCCTCCTTGGCTTCCTCGACGCCGGCGACGTCGTCGAAGCTCACGCGCCCATGCGCCTCGTTGAGGAGCTTCGCCTTCGACTTGCCGAAGCCCATGGCGCGGCCGGCGCCGGACTGCATCTGGCGCGACAGGAAGATCCAGGCCCCGATGAAGACGAGGATCGGCAGCCAGCTCACCAGCAGCTGGATGAACCACGGCGTGTTGTCGGAGGGCGGACGGGCGGTGATCTGCACGCCCTTGCCCTGCAGCTTCGACACGAGGCTCGGGTCGTTGGGGGCGTAGCTGGTGAAGTTGCCGCCACCCACATAGGTGCCGCTGACGTCCTGCCCGGAGATCACGACCGACTGGATCTTGCCCGCATCAGCATCGTTGAGGAGCTGGCTGTAGGCGATCTCGCTGCCGCCGCCCCGATGTCCCGGATTCTGGAACAGGGTGACGAGCGCGAGCACGAGCAGGAAGATGACGACCCACAAGGCAAAATTGCGAAAGTTCGGGTTCATCGACCAATCCTTAGCGAGCGCTGGCCCCCTCGCCCGACCATGCGGGTCGATCCGGCACTCGTCGCCAATGTAGGCAGTGGCCTACCCCTTGCCAAGTAACGCGGCCGGGCCTGCGACGCGGCCGGCACGGCGTCGCGGCGGAGCGGCCCCGAATGTCAGGCGCCCGCCCGCATCCGCGGCGACGACGCGGTCGCGCAGGGTGCGGCGCAGGGGGCGCCCGGCCCGTAGCGCGGGCAGCAGGTCCTCGAAGGCGAGACGCTCCAGGCGCGCGAGGCGCGGCGTCGCAGCCTCGCCGCCCTCGCCCATGCCCGCGATGACCCGGTCCAACGCCAGGTCGAGGACGCGCAGGAAGACGGCGTCGGGCAGCGCGGCCAGTGCGACGCCGTCGAGGGCGAGGGGGTCGTCCCCGCGCAGGGCCCCGGCGAGGGCGGCCTCGGCGATGGCGCGCAGCGCCGCCTCGTCACGGGCCGCGCGCTCGGCGAGGCGGGCGAGCCGATCCGCGGTCAGGCCCTCCGCCGCCAGCAGCGGCATCAGGCGCCGGAGGCGCGTGCGCGCGAAGCGCGGATCCGCGTTCGAGGGATCGCGCAGGTAGGCGACGGCCCGCGCCTCGCACCAGGCCACGAGATCGCTCTTGGGCAGGTCGAGGAAGGGCCGGGCCAGGATCAGCTCCGGCCCGAGCCGCCGCTCGCGCCGCATTCCGCCGAGGCCGGCGGGGCCGGTGCCGGCGGCGAGGCGCATCAGCAGCGTCTCGGCCTGATCGTCGCGCGTGTGGCCGGTCAGGATGCGGCGGGCCCCGATCTCCGCGGCCCGCGCGGCGAGCAGGCGGTAGCGGGCCGCGCGGGCCGCCGCCTGGATCCCGCTCGCGGGGTGCGGACCCGTCCAGGCGAGGATCGCGTGCGGCAGGCCGAGGGTGGCCGCCTGGCCGGCTACGATGCGGGCCTCGTCGGCCGCCTCGGGCCGCAGGCCGTGATCCACCGTCGCCACCTGCACCGGGCCGGCGCCCATGGCCGCGGCGGCATGCATCAGGGCCGTCGAATCGGGGCCGCCGGACACGGCCAGCAGGCAGGGCCCGGCGCCCAGGTGCGGGAGGAGCGCGGCGGTGAGCTGTTCGGTGAGCGGGTCGCCGCCCATCCGCGGGCCTGTCGCCCGCTCAGGCGGCGCAGCGCGCCCGCTTCTGCTCGCGGGCGACGCCCTGGCGGACGGTCTGGCCGGCGGCCGGGAACTTGCGCTCGAGCTCGGCCAGGGTGGCGCAGGCCTGCTCGCGGGCCCCGAGGGCGTTGAGCGAGACGCCGAGCTTCAGCATGGCCTCGGGGGCCTGGGACGAGCGGGCATAGTCCGTGGACACCTTCAGGAACTGCTCGGCCGCCTCGCGATTGCGGTTGCGCTGCAGATAGCTCTCGCCCAGCCAGTAGGTGGCCGCCGGCACGTGGCCGTCGCGCGGGTGGGACTGGATGAACTGCCGCAGGCTCATCTCGGCCTGCTCGTACTGGCGCGCCTGGATATGCGCGAAGGCCGCATCGTAATCGGAGCGCGCATCGCCGGTGGCGGTCGCCGCCACACTGGCGGCCGGGAGGGCCCCCGTCGTGCCGATCCGCGGCGGCGGGGCGAGATCGACCGGCTCGTCCGCGGCCTCGCCCTCCTCGATCGCTCCCTGGGGCAGGCGCTGCACCGGCTGGGGCGCCGCGCCCGCGATCGGGGCCGAGGGCATCGTGGCGCCGAGCTGCTGCGGCAATCCGGGCTGGCCGGGGCTCTGCTCGGGATCGAACGCGTCGCCGCGCCGCTGCGGCTTGGCCGCCGGGTTGCCGGAGCCCGGATTTCCGCCGTTGACGGGGCCGCTTGAGGCCGGCGACCGTGCGCCCTTGCCCTCCTGCTTGCCCTCGGACAGGCGGTACTCCACGTCCTCCTGGAACTTGCGCAGCTGCTCCTTAAGCTGGCGGTTCTCGTACTGCAGCGTCTCGATCTGCCCGGCCATCATCCGCGACTGGTTCTCCAGCCGATTGAGGCGGACCACGAACTCCGACGCGTCCTGGGCGCAGGCGGGCGCGGCGGCCGCGAGGGCCAAGCAGGTGGTCAGCAGGAGGCGGCGAAGCATGGCTCAGGGCACCGATCGTTGCGGCGGTCCGACGCTGCGGCGCCGGCCCGCCGGTAGCAGATGCGCGCCGCCGCGGCAAAAGTGGGGCGCGTGCGCCCGGCGTCAGGGCTCCGGGGCAGGTCGCCGGCTCAGGTCCCGGCGCCGCGGTCGAGCACGGTGACGGCCCGGCGGTTCTGCGACCAGCAGGAGATGTCGTTGCAGACCGCGACGGGGCGCTCCTTGCCGTAGGAGACCGTCCGCATCCGGCCGGCGGCGATGCCGCGCGAGGCGAGATAATCGTTCACCGCCTGGGCACGCCGGGCCCCGAGGGAGAAGTTGTACTCGCGGGTGCCGCGCTCGTCGGCATGGCCCTCGATCAGGAAGGCGTAGCGCGGGTAGCGCTGCAGCCAGGCGGCCTGCTTGTCGAGGGTGGCGGTGGCGGTCGGGGTCAGGTCCGTGGAATCCGACTCGAAGAACACCCGGTCGCCGACGTTGACGACGAAATCCTGCGCGCTGCCCGGCGTCGCGGCGCCCGCCCCGAAGGCGGAGGCGTCCGCCAGATCCTTGTCGTTCGAGCAGGCGCCGACACTCAGCGCCGCGCAGAGGGCGAGGCCGAGGGAGAGGGCGCGCAGGCGCGCGGGCTGGGTCATGACACACTCCTCGAGACGGGGGCCGAAGGCCGGCGACCGGTCTTCGCGGCTGATCCCGCGACATTTGCCGGCCGCCTTGATAGGCCGGCTCGGTTAAGCGAAGGTTCCGTCAACCTTGACGGCAGGTTTCGATCGGCTCCGTCCCGGTCGCGCCGTGCGCTCGCGCACCCCGGACCGAAGCTGAGCCGCTGGTCCGTTCCTGACGCGCTCCGAATACGGCAAGCTCGCGGCGGCCGCCGGGGACGCGGCGCGGACCCCGCCGGCGTGGCAGACCGGCCACAGCGTGTGCCGCGCCGCATCGCGACCGGACCGCCCCGCCTCGGGCCCGGAGAGGCTTAACGCATTCTCAACGCGATCGACTCAGTTGTTCGGGGAGAGCATTCCCGGATCGAGCCGATGCGCCCCGCCCAGAAGGTCCTCATCGTCGAGGACAGCTACATCCTCCTTGAGATTATCGCCCAGCTCTGCCAATCGCGCGGCGTGACGGTGATCGAGGCCTCGAGCGGCGAGGCCGCGCTGACGATCCTGCGCGAGCGCGGCGCCGCCGTCGACTGGCTGTTCACGGACATCAACCTGCCGGGCCTGATCGACGGCTGGACCGTGGCCGACGCCTTCCGGGCGCAGCATCACGACCGGCCCGTGGTCTACACCTCGACCGGAACGGGGCAACACCCGCGCGCCGTGCCGGGCAGCCTCTACCTGCGCAAGCCGTTCCAGATCCGCGAGATCAACGCGCTGGTGAAGATGATGGTCGACGGGATCGCGGATCGCCCGGTGCGCGCGGCCGTGTGAGCCGCTGGTGAGGCCGCGCTGGCGTTCGCCGGCTCAGCGGCCTCTCGCCGCGAGGAATATCTCGGCGATCCAGGGGGCGCCCGTCCAGGTCTCGACGCGGGCGCAGGTGAGGTCCCCGGGTTCCGCAGCGTCGTAGAGCGCGAAGCTCTCCGCGAGGAAGCCGGTCAGGTCGAAGAGCTGCGGGAAGGCGTCGCCGCGGGGCTTGCGCTTGAACAGGTAGGATCCCGTCAGCCCGAACAGCTCGGCGATCGGCGGGTAGACCGGCCAGATCACGTCGCGGGCGAGTTCGTCGCCGAGGTAATCCTCGACCTCGACGGTCTCGGGCGAGAAGGCCGACTCGGTGAGCAGCCGCCGCGCGATGTCAGCCGTCACGAAGGCCTTGGGATGGTTGATCACGTGCATGAAGGCGCCGCGCCGGCTCCAGCGCGCGACCTCGCGCTCCAGCCCGAAGTTCAGTGAGGCGGACGTCGAGACCAGCTCGCGAACGGCCGCATCCCAATGATCGAAGTAGCCGAGCCGCTGGAACACGTCGGCCCGGAACAGGGATGCCGTCTCGGCGACGGTCAGGCCGAGCCGGTGCGCACAGAGCGCGATCGCCGAGTGGTACTGGCCGAGGGGGGACGGCGCGAGCTTCTGGCTGGCGAGATCCTGCGTGCGCCCAGCATAGACCATGTCGGGGTGGAAGGCCGAGAACACGATCGTCGGAAACAGGATCAGGCGCGGCTCGCGCGCGTGCAGCGTGCCGACGTCGCCGCCCGGCAACAGGCCGCCGGGGAAGGCCTGCGAGTAGACGTGATCGAATTCGGAGAGCGTCCGGACAAGGCCGTCGAGATGCCCGTGATCGCGCTTGAGGGTGCCCATCGGCAGGTAGCGCACGGGGCTGTCCGGCGCGAACAGGCGCATCGCCTGGGCGACGCCGCGGGCCTGGCAATTGCCGATCACCGCGATGCTCGGCCCCTTGCGGGTCTCCTCCGCGGCCTTAGCCCGCCACGGTGTCGCCCAGGATGGTGCCGACAAGGAGATCGCGCTACGGGCGCGCCGGGGAAGATCGTTCAGGGCCAAGGTCGCGCCGGGTCTCGCGGATGCGGGGCGCACGGCGCCAGGAGCGCCGCGGCCCGCGGACGGTACGGACGAAGGATCGGAAATGGGCAATAATCCGTATACGGGTCTACCGGCCGAGCGATTCTGGCGCAAGGTCGTGACCAACGTGCCGCCCTTCGCGGTGAACCCGCGCCCGCGCGAGACCTTCGCCATCGCCCGCACCGACCGGGTCGCGACCGGGGGCTCCTGCTTCGCGCAGCGCGTCGCCGAGGCCCTGCGCGAGGCCGGGTTCAACTACTACCTAACCGAGGCGCCGGCCCCCGGCATGAGCCCGTCCGAGGCGCAGGCGCGCCAGTTCGGCACCTTCTCGGCCCGCTACGGCAACCTCTACTACACGCGCCAGTTCGTGCAGCTCTTCGACCGGGCCTACGGCCGATTCGACCCCGAGCTGAAGGCGTGGCTGCGCGAGGACGGGCGCTACGTCGACCCGTTCCGCCCGACCGTGGAGCCCGCGGGCTTCGCGAGCGAGGCGGAGGTGGTCGACGCGCGCGACCTGCACCTCGCCGAGGTGCGCCGCCTGTTCGAGACCCTCGACGTCTTCGTGCTGACGCTCGGCCTCACCGAGGGCTGGCGCTGGCGGGCGGACGGGGCCGCGCTGCCCCTGGCTCCCGGCGTGGCGGGCGGCAGCTTCGATCCCGACCTCTACACCTGCGTCAACGCGGGCGCGGCCGAGGTGCTCGCCGATCTCCAGGGCTTCCTGGACCGACTCTGGAGCGTCAACCCGGCGGCGCGCGTGATCTTCACCGTCTCGCCGGTGCCGATGATCGCCACCTACATGGACCGGCACGTGATGGAATCGAACAGCTACTCGAAATCCGTACTGCGGGTCGCTGCGGACGAGGCCTGCGCCGGCGCCGACCCGCGCGCCGTCTACTTCCCGGCCTACGACATCGTCACCAGCAACGTGAATGCCGGGCGCTACTACAACGACGACCAGCGCACCATAAACGACGCGGGCGTGCGCCACGTGATGCGCCTGTTCCTCGAGACCTTCGCCAAGGACCGCGCGGTGCCCGCCCCCGCCCAGGCCGGCACGGACTTCAGCGCCGAGTTCGAGGGCACGGCGGGCGTTATCTGCGACGAGGAGCAGATCGAGCGCAGCGTCGCATGAGAGCCTCTCGCAAGGCCTCCGATCACCGGGCGCCCGCCCGCAAGTCTCCGACCGCGCCGCGGACGCTACGTGACAGGCTCCGAGCCCGGGGCACTGCGCCTACTGGAGGTGGCGCGGGTAAGTCTCGCCGGCGGCGGCCTTCAGCGCGGCGCCGGCCTCCCGGCCAATCGCTTCCGCATCCGCCACCGTCCCGAATCGGGAAACCGCCCAGTGCCGGCTGCCGTCCGGCAGGAACAGGAGGCCGTCGAGGCTGAGCGCGTCGCCGTCGATCCGGGCGAGCGCAGCGATCGGGGTGCGGCAGGAGCCGTCGAGCTCAGCCAGCAGCGCCCGCTCGGCGCCGACCGCCGTGGTCGTGCGGACGCAGGCGATCGGCGCCAGCAGCGCGCGCACCTCCGCGTCGTCGGCGCGGCACTCGATTCCGAGGGCGCCTTGGGCTACGGCGGGGAGCATTTCGTCGACCGGGATGACGCTGCGTGCCAGGCCTTCCAGACCAAGGCGTTGCAGACCGGCGATCGCCAGCAAAGTGGCATCGCATTCTCCGCTCTCCAGCTTGCGCATCCGTGTGTTGGCGTTGCCACGCAGCGGCACGATCCGCAGGTCCGGGCGCCGCATGAGCACCTGCGCGGCGCGGCGGAGCGAGGAGGTGCCGACGCGCGCGCCCGGCGCCAGGCCGGCGAGCCCGTCCGCGTGCGGCGACAGGAAGGCGTCGCGCGGGTCGTCGCGCTCCAGGATGCAGGCGATGACGAGCCCGTCCGGGAGCCAGGTCTCCACGTCCTTCATCGAGTGGACCGCGACGTCGATCTCGTCGGCCAGCAGCGCCTGCTCCAGTTCCTTGGTGAACAGGCCCTTGCCCCCGATCTCCGAGAGCGGCCGGTCGAGGATCTTGTCGGCGACCGTGGTGACGACGACGAGCTCGGTCTCGAGGCCCGGATTGGCGGCGACGATGCGGTCGCGCACCATGCCGGTCTGTGCGAGCGCCATGGGGCTGCCGCGGGTGCCGATGCGGAGAGGACGCTGGATCATGGGACGCTGAGGCCTCGAGGCGGGTCGATCCTCGTAGCCAGCGGCGATGCGCCTGTCACGCGACGCCGGCCGCGATCGTCATCCCGCCGTCGCATTGCTCCGGCTAAGGCGGCTCGTCCACCGAGAAAGTGCGCCATGACGCCCCGCCGGAACGCCCATCGAATCATCGCCGTCCTCTCGGGCATCGCCGCGCTCGCGGGAGCGGCCGCGGCGGCGGAACGCCCGCACAATCTCGTGCTCGTCGTCCCCGACGGCCTGCGCAGCCTCGCCGTGCAGCCGGAGACCGCGCCCGCGCTCGACGCGCTGCAGCGCGAGGGGGTGCGATTCGAGAACAGCCACGCGCTGTTCCCGACCTTCACCATGCCGAACGCCTCCGCGATGGCGACGGGCCACGCCCTCGGCGATACGGGCACGTTCTCGAACACCCTCTACACCGGCTTCCCCGTGCCGGGGGCGGGTGATTCGGTGACGCCCTTTCTCGAGTTCGACCACGTACTCGGCGACATCGACGCGCATTTTTCCGGCAGCTACATCGACGCCGACACCCTGCTGAAGGCGGCGCGGGCGCAGGGCTACAGCACGGCGACCATCGGCAAGCTCGGCCCCGCCCTCCTGTTCGACCACACCGAGCGCAGCGGGCAGCGCACGGTGGTGGTGGACGACCAGACCGGCAGCCCGAACGGGATCCCGCTCGCGGGCTGGCTCGCGGAGGATCTCGGCCGGCTCGGCCTGCCGGTCGCGGCGCCGTCCCGCGGGGAAAATGGCAAGCCCGGCGACTTCGCCCGTCCGGGCACCCGGGAGGCCAATGTCGGGCAGCAGCGCTACTTCGCCGATGTGCTGACGAAGGCCGTGCTTCCGAAGTTCCGCCAGGACGGCAAGCCCTTCCTCGTGGTGTTCTGGTCGCGCGACCCGGACGGCACGCAGCACAATCACGGCGACGGATTCCTCCAGCTCACCCCCGGCATCAACGGCCCGACCTCCCGGGCGGCCCTGCGCAACGTCGACGACAACCTTGCGCAGCTGCGCGCCGCGCTGGCCGATCTCGGCCTCGCGGAGACGACCGACGTGATGGTCTCGGCCGATCACGGCTTCTCGACCATCGGGAAGGAGAGCGCCACGAGCCCGGCCGCCCGGGCCTCCTACGCCGACGTGCCGCCGACCCATCTGCCGCCGGGATTTCTCGCCCTCGATCTCGCGGCGGCGCTCGGCCTGCCGCTCGCGGATCCCGACGAGGCGGGACGGCCGGTGGCCGCGGGCACCCACACGCGATTCGGCAACGGCCTGCTCGGGCCGGATCCGCGCGTACCCGACCTCGTCGTGGCGGCCAACGGCGGCTCCGATCTGATCTACCTGCCCAAGGGCGACGCGGCGCTTGCCGCCCGCACCGTCGCGGCGCTGCTGGCGCAGGACTACGTGGGCGGGCTCTTCGTGGACGACGCGCTGGGCGCGTTGCCCGGGACGTTGCCGCTGTCGTCCGTCGGCCTGAAGGGCTCGGCGCTGATGCCGATGCCGGCGATCGTCGTGAGCTTCCGCAGCGTCACCACGGGCTGCACGGAGCCGACGCTCTGCGCCGTCGAGATCGCCGACACCCGGCTGCAGCAGGGCCAGGGCATGCACGGATCGTTCAGCCGCGCCGATACCCGGAACTTCATGGCCGCCGCCGGGCCGAGCTTCCGCACGGCGTTCCGCGACGCGGCGCCCGCCAGCAACGCCGATATCGGCATGACGATCGCGCACGTCCTGGGCCTGAGGCTCGAGGGCCGCGGCAGCCTCGTGGGGCGGGTACTCTCCGAGGCGCTGCCCGGGGGCGCCGAGCCGGCGTGGCGCCGCGACCGGCTCGCCTCGCCGCCGTCGCCCGAAGGGCTGCGCACGGTGCTGGACCTCCAGATCCTCGGCGAGACCCGCTACTTCGATGCCGCCGGTATTCCGGGGCGCGTGGTGGGTCTCGCGGCAGAGCCCCGCTGAGGGGCGCGGCGCCGATCGGCCGCGCGGCTCAGAACGCCTGCAGCACCAGCTCCGTATGCTCGACGCTGGGCGGCGCCTCGAAGCAGGGGGAGACGATGGCGCGGTAGGCCTTCCAGGCGTCGGATCCGGTGAAATCCTTGGTGTGGGCCTCCAGCGTCTCCCACTCGATCAGCAGGCGATAGCGCTGCGGCTTCTCCACCGAGCGCCGGACGGCGAAGCTGCGGCAGCCCTTGGCGTCCCGGAAGATCTCGGCGGCGCGGGCGATGCCGGTCTCGAACTCGGCCTCGCTGCCGGGCTTCACGTCGATCTGGGCGATCTCGAGGATCATCGAAGGCTCCTGATGGGCTAATGGGTGGGTCACTGAAGCGGGCGGCCGAGCTTGCGCGCGAGGATGCGCTGCGGGCTGGCATCCGGGTCGGCCTGGGCCGTGACCGGCAGGTAGGCGGTCTGCTCCAGCATGTAGCGGCCGCCCATGGCGCCGTGCATGACGAGGTCGGAGAAGGTCACCCAGGTCTGACCCGGCAGGAAGGCGACGTCGGCCTGCGGTGCGCTCGCCTGATACGCCTCGTCCTGCTTCAGGGCGTCGTGCAGGTGGAGCATCAGGTGGTCGTACTCGGAGCGCCGGGCTTTGGTGATGCGGAGCGCGGCCAGAAGGCGCGCCGAGAGCGGCGAGTAGCCCGGCAGCTTCGGCAGGAACTTCTCGGCCATCGAGCCGAAATCCTCGCCCACGCGCCAGCGCCGCGGCTCCCCGTTCGGATTGATGTTGCGGAACACGCGCAGGATCCGCTTCTCGCCGATCGGATTCGACGGGAAGGCGTCGACGTGGAGCCGGGTGTCGTCGCGGCGCCAGCTCAGCTTGCGCTGGTCGACGTCGAAGGGGCGGTAGGAGGTGCCGGCCAGCGCGACGCGGCCCGTGTAGTCCGGCAGGAACCGGTCGATCAGCCCCTCGGCGAAGGCACGGTAGCGCACGAGGAGCTGGCGCAGGGCCTCCTGTTCCTCGGGCGTCCCGGCCGCGCCGCGGAGCTCCGCCGACACGCCGCGGATGTTCACGTTCTTGGCCTTGCCGTCCGCGAAGGGACGCTCGACGAAGCGCTTCTCGAAGTCGCTGAACGGGAAGTCGAGATCGGGGAAGAGCAGCACCGCCCCGCCCTCGAGCGCCTGCGCGAGCGAGGCGCCGCCGGGCCGCGGCTCCGCCTGGGAGACGGTGAGGATCGGGCTGATCATGTCCGGGACGGTCTCCTGCCGCGTGATCGGACCCGCCGTTTAGCCGAGAGCCCGCGCCGAGACCAGACGACCGGATTTTGCGGTGGATGACAGGGCCGGGGATTCGCCAAGTCAGCCTTCCAGGTCCCGGACCGCTTGCGCAACCCCGTCGTGATCCGGCACGTTCAGGCAATGTTCCGGGCTCCAGGCCCGCACCCTCCGGGATCGAGACCGCCGATGGCGACGCTGAAGGAATTTGAGGAGGCCCTGCGCGAGCACGGCATGAACATGGCGCTCGCGCTGCTGGAGCGCCTGCGCGAGCGCGACCGCGCCACCCGCACGGTGAAGCCTGCCCGCCGCCTCACGGGCCAGAAGATGACGCCCGAGCTCGCCCGGTCGATCCTCGACCTTCACGCGAGCACGGGCATGACCCAGCAGGAGATCGCCTTCAAGGTCGGGGTGAACCAGGGCCGCGTGAACGAGGTGATCAAGCGCGGCAAGTGGCTGAGCGACGATCCGCAGGCGCCGGAGGCGGTGGCCCGCGACAAGGCGAAGGCGCGCTTGCGCGGCGAGCCCAAGCCGCGCAAGGCCGCCTCCGCGACGGCCAAGGAGCGCAAGCCGTCCCAGCGGCGCGCCAACCAGGGGCAACTCGCCCTCGGCGATCTCTGACCCGGTCCAGACCGCGTCGCGACGGGGACCGGCCCCGTGCCGGACCGGGCCGTCTTGCGCCTCAGCCCGGCGAGGCGCTGAACCGCCGCCGGAAGGCGCGCTGGGCGCGAAAGCCCAGCGTGCGCATCAGCGGCGGCGCGAACACCCGGAGGGGCACCTTGCGCAGGCGCCGCATCAGGTCGCTGGAGACGTTCAGGACGTCCGTGATCTTCCAGATCCGCAGGACCGAGGCGACGTAGCGGCTCTCGTCCAAGACCGGATGGATGAAGGTGTGCCGCGTGAGTTTCGGCAGTTCGGCCTCCAGGACCGGCGGCCACCAATCGTACTGGCTGGTCGAGCCGAGATCCGACAGCTCGACCAGCGTGTAGCCGGCCGATTGCAGCTCGGTCGGGATGAAGACCTCGCAGAAGGGCCAGTTGCGCATGCGGCCCTCTTCGTGGGCGCGCGAGAGTTCGAGACGCCGGTCGTAGAGCCGCTTCACGGCACGGTTCGAGAAGGCGGCGAAGCAGATCAGCCGCTTCGTCACCGCGGCCACCGGATAGACATCGCTGCAGCTGACGACGTGCTCCTCGATCGGATCGCCCTTGGTCAGCGACAGGAGATCGGCCGAGGCGGCGGAGATCCGGCTCACGATCGCGTCGATGTCCTCGTTCAGGGTGACATCGTACTCGGTCATGATGTAGTAATCATAATCCGGAAATTTGTTATAGAAGAAATACAACGGGTAGTCGCCGTTGAACCAGAGGAAGTTGCCCGATCCTGCCTTCGCCAGTCCGAGATCCATGATCGACTGATTGGTATGGCTCAGCACGCGATCCTGTCCGGTCCGCACGGGCCCGTTGGTCTCGTCGAGCAGGACGTAGAGATCGCCGCCGCCGATCCGCGCGCTCAGGCGCTGGTACTGGCGCTCCACGAATGCGTCCCAGATATGGGTGCGGAACAGGACTGCGTAGCGCGGTTTCGACTGCATCGTGGTTGTGCCTCCGGTTGGGATCTTCGACGGCTCGAGCGTTCGGCCATCACGGGACGGGTCGGGAATGGGGGTCAGACGGGGCGGGTCTCGCCGACGGACCTTCGCCTCAAGCCTCGGCCTCTGCGGCCTGGCCGGCGACCGCGAACGGCCGGGTGGCGCGCCTGCGCCAGGGATTCAGACGCTCGCGCGTCAAGCGCAGACGCAGCGGCTTCGGAGCGGCCGTCACGGCGGCGAGCCAGAGCAGCTTGCGCAGCGAGAAGGTGCCGAGGCCGTGCTCTCGCAGCAGGAACCGCACCCAGCGCAGAGCGGCGAACGGGCTCGGCCGCCGGCCCGCCACGAGGTGGTCGAGAACGGTGTAGTCCGACGCAACGAAATGCGCCGCCGCGCCCGGGACCGGGGCGATCCCGCCGCGGCGCGCCAGGAGGCGGTTGAGGTGATCCAGGCGGTCGCCGAACCGCGCCTCGTCGCGCCGCACGCGATCGCGGTTGAGCGGGTCGGCATGGCTGGAATGACCCTGCGCATGCACCCGGTAGGCGCCGAGGGGTGCGGCCAGCGTCACGATCGGGCCGGCGAACGGGGCGTAGAGCAGCGTCACGCCGTCGATCGCGGTCTCGTAGGCGATGTCGCCGACGCGCTCGATCACGTCGCGCCGGAAGATGTTGCCGGAGGTCGGAGGCGCCGTGACGGTTCCGGTGCGCCGGATCTCCGCCTGATGATAGGCGCTGTCCATCGCCGTCTGCAGGGCTGGATAGGGTTCGGCGAAGGGCCGCCCGGCCTCGTCGATCGGCGTGAGCTGGAACTGGATCTTGGCGGGCTCGGCCTCGACGAATTGGGCCGCCGTCGCGAGCAGGTTCGGCGCGGCGAGGTCGTCGGCGTCGAGGATGTAGAGGTAGCGCCCGCGCGCGACCTTCACGGCCTCGAGGCAGGCGCGCGCCTGTCCGAAGCGGTGGGTGCGGACCAGCCGGCAGCGCGCGCCGAGCGATTCGAGATACGCGATCGATCCGTCGGTCGAACCGTCGTCGACGACGATCAGTTCGTAGGACGCGAAGGTCTGCGCCTCGATGCTGGCCACCGCATCGGCCAGGAAGGCGCGATAATTATAGGTGTTGATGATGACGGAGAAGAGCGGGCCGTCCGCTGCGGGCGGGCAGTCCGCCCCTTGCTCGTGGTCGTCGCCCGGGCCGGCGCGATCGCGGCTGTGCATAAAATTGCCTCCCTTCGAGACGGGAATCGGGGGAGTCCTCTCGGTGTGCCGGCACCCACGCTCCGGTGTCGACATGCGGATCCAGCACAGCCAAGCATAAGGCGCGCAGGAACGCAGAGAGATGACACCGAACGCCAAGCCGCACGTCGACGTACAGGGTTAGATAGGGTGGGCGCTCGCACATTTCATGCCTCGCGACGCACCGTGATGTCGGTTCTTACTTCGCCTCGACGATCGCGCGCGCGATACCGGCCGGGCTCCGGGCCGGTTCAGGCGATGGCGATCCGGCGCAGAGGGCGCCCGTTCCGGTCCCGGATCACGATCTCCCAGGGGCCGACGGAGCGGGTCAGCCGCGCGGTCCTGCGGATCTCGTCCAGCACGGATTGCGCGTGGTCGGTGGCCCCGTCGAGGTCGGCCGCATCCATCCCGCCCTCGTCGCGGATGGTGTCCTGTCCATCGATCAGGTCGAGAAAGTAGCGCGGCGACACGGCTCGGATCCCGGAGCCAACAGGGTATGCCGGCTCGGCGCCGACACCAAGGGCCGCGCGGCGGATCCGGCGCCCCTCTCAGGTCTGCGGCGTCCGGACCTTCGCGGGCAAGGGCGGCTCGATCCGACCCGGGGTCGGATGCGGCCGGGACCGCGCGGCGGCGGATCCGCGGCGGTCGACGCTCTCTCTCAGGCGGGACAGCGTCGCATCGCTGATCGTGACGATCTGCCCGGTACGCGGGTCGAGGACCACCATCGCGGCCTCCTTACTCGATACCCCCGTCCCGCAGAACACCCGGAAATTCGGGCCAAAACTTGACCATAGGCCGGCGGGGGCCGGTCAGGCCCGGATCCGCCGGTCGGCGCGGTTCCATTCGCGCTCGCGCCGCCGCAGGGCGAGGACGAGATCGGCCAGCAGCGCGGGCAGCGGATCGCCCGCGGCGCCGAGGTATCCGGGCCGCAGCGTGGCGGCGAGGCCGTCGCGCGCACCGCTGCGGCGCGCGTCGTGGACGTCCTGGCTGGCGAAGCGTGTGTGCTGCATCGTCGTTCCCACTTTGTTCGCTGCCGAACCTGGGGCGGAACGGTTAACGGCCGGTTAAATGTTGCGGCTCTGTTCACATCCTGCGGCCCGCCGGTTTGACTTCGCCCGGCGATCCGGGCTCAGTCCGGGCGGGTGCAGTGAGCCTCATCGTGGACGACACGCTTGACCTTCGCGAACGGCTCGGCCGGGCCTGGCGCGCGACGCTCGACGCGGCGATCGCCAACGGCGCGCCGCCGGTCGCCGTGATCGAGACGATGGCGGCGGTCGCCCACGAGCGCTTCGCGGAGGCGTTCGGTCCCCTCGCCGCGGCGAGCTACCTGCAGCTCCTGGCCGAGCAGATGCGCGATCTCGACCGGGGCGAGACCGAATTCCTGGTCCGCGGCGAGGCGCCCGGGGACGCGACCCCGCCCGAGGCCGAGGGCGGGTTCGATCCGGCTTGGCTGACGGGGAGCGGGCCGCAGACCTAGCGGCCCCGCGCAGTCCCTACTTCGCGCCGCAGCCTACGCAGATGCCCTTCTGGATCTGGTCGTCCTGCTTCATCTTCGGCGTGCGCTCGGTGCGGTCGCCCTCGACATCCGCGCCGCCGCCGCCCGGGCGCGGCATCGTCCGCCCGACGGAGGAGGTATGGGGCGCGGTCACGGTCGAGGTCGGGCCGCCGCCGGTTCCGGTGGAGGCCTGCGCCAGCGCGGCGGCGGGCGCGGCGAGCAGGAGCGCGCAGGTCCCGGCGCGCGCGAGGATCTGGGCGGGCAGGCGCGGCATCGGAACCATCCTGGTGTCGGGCTCGCGCGATCCGTGCGGACCGGGAGCGGCTTCTCTGGCGCACAACGCGGGAGCCGGCCCCCGGTTCGCGCGACGGCGATCCCGGTCGTATCGCGGTGCAGCAGCGGCGCACCTTGGCAGAGCGGCCCCGCACGCCGTATCACCGCCGCGCCTTCGAACCCGCCCTGCGCCCTCGAATCTCCGGAGCCGCCACCGCGATGCGGGAACCGAACGCGATCGACTTCTGGCGAGGCCTCGCCCTGGTGACGATCTTCATCAACCACGTCCCGGGCAACACCTTCGAGCGCTACACCTACTCGCAATACGGCATCTCCGACGCCGCGGAGCTGTTCGTCTTCCTGGCGGGCTGGTCGATCGGGATCGCGACGCGCGGGCGGGACGGCGTGTTCGAGCCGCGGGGCCGCACCGTGGTGCGCCTCCTCTCGCGCACCATCGAGGTCTACCGCGCGCAACTCACGGTGATCACCATCGCGCTGGCGATGATCGCCGGCAGCGCCCTGCTGCTCGACAACCCGCTCATTCTCGAATGGCACAACGCGGGCGGATTCTTCGCCGACCCGATCCAGACCATCGTCGGCGTCGTGCTGCTGACGCACCAGCTCGGCTTCTTCAATATCCTGCCGCTCTACGTCGTGCTGCTCGGCATCGCGCCGATCTTCCTGCTCATCGCCCGCGAGAGCCGGACCGCGGCTCTGCTCGTCTCGGGCAGCCTCTACGCCCTCAGCCTGATCGAGGAGTGGAACCTGCCCTCCTGGCCGGGCCAGGGCGACTGGTTCTTCGATCCGTTCTGCTGGCAATTGCTGCTGGTGCTCGGCTTCGTGCTCCAGGACTGGAACCGGCAATCCGACGTCTTGCGCCGCACCGCGCGACGGCTCTTCCCGCTGGGCGTTGCGATCGTGCTCCTCGGAATCGTCCTGTCTCTGCTTGAGATTCGTCCCGATCCGTTACGCGTTCCGGATCCACGCCTCATTTTTACCTTCGACAAAACTTATCTGACCCCCGCGCGGCTGATACACTTCCTCGGCGTCCTGCTCGCTTTCGGGCCGGTCTACGGCGTCCTCGCGCCACGGATCGGGCCGGTGACGGGCTACCTCGCGCGCCTCGGCCGGAATTCCCTGGCCGTGTTCTCGATGGGGTCGGTACTGAGCCTCGGCGGGCAACTCTTGCGTTTCTGGACGGGAGGCGGCTTCCTCGTCGATCTGTCCATCCTCAGCATCGGCCTGCTCGCCCTGGGCTTCACCGCATGGTTCGTCGAATGGCGCTCCCGCAAGCCGCAGCCCCGCACCGCCGCGCGCGTGCCCTGATCCGCGCCGCCCTCGTCATCGCCACAACGCTCGGGTGCGCCCTCCCCCTCGCGGCCGAGGAGGCTGCGCGCCCGATGCCGACCGTCGTGTCGCCGCCCGCGCTCGGCGAGACGGGCGATGCCAGCCTGTCCCCCGAATGCCGCGTCCCCGGCTCCCAGCTCTACACGCTCGCGAAGCTCAAGGCCGTGAAGACCGCCCTCCGGGAGAAGCGGCCGGTGCGCGTGCTCGCGATCGGCGGCACGTCAGCGGGACTCGGCGCGTCGACGACCTATCCGATCCGGCTCGAGACGGCGCTGGAGCGCTCGCTGCCCGACGTCGACGTCCAGATCGAGGCCCGCGGCCTCCAGGGCGAGATCGCGTCCGGCGCCGCCGAGCGCCTGCGCAGCATGGTCGCCGAGGTCGATCCCGACCTCGTCGTCTGGCAGGTCGGCACGCACGACGCCCTGGCCCGGGTGGAGCTCTCGGCCTTCACCGACGCCCTCGACGAGACGGTGCGCTGGATCAAGTCGCACGAGATCGACGTGGTCCTGGTCGATCCGGTCTATACCGCGAGCCTCGCCGACGACGCCTATTACAACGGCATCGTGAAGGCGGTGCACGACGTGGCGACGCGCGAGATGGTCCCTCTGGTGCTCCGCTACGAGGCCATGCGCTACCTCGCGGGCCGCGCCGACAAGACCGAGACGCACATGCTCGGTCGCCAATTCCGCCTCAACGATCTCGGCCTGCGCTGCATGGCCGAGCACGTGACCCGGGCGATCACCCTGTCCCTGCTCCAGCCCGACGTCACCGGCGGCGTCAAGGAACCGCCCGCACTGAAGGCCGAGAGCAAGCCCGCGCAGTAAACGATCCCGCGATCTGGAACTGCGGACTCCCTGGCTTCTGTCTCGCGGCGGCCCCGTGACCGATCGGCCAAGTCCGATCGGTGGTTTGCGAAGGTTCGGCGTCCTGGCGCGCAGGCGCGGAGAGGCCTGCGTCTTCCGCCGCCGCAAGGACGAACACGCGATGCATCGGAGGTGATGATGGCCCAGACATTCGTTGCTGGACCCAGACGTACGAAATTCATCAACTTCGTCTTCACATCGCCATCGCGAACCATTGATCTCCCGAACTGGCTCGCCTGGGTCAATGCGAAGGGCGCCCATGCCATCGAGGGTGTGTCGAGCCTGATCGGGGCGATCTGCGAGAACGCCGAGGCCAATCATGCGAAGATCGCCCACCTCGTGATCTATGCTCACGCCAGTCCGAAAGCGATCCACATCGGAAAGGACAGGATCAGTCTCGAAACGTTCGACAGCTACAAGAGCGAGTTGGAGCGCGGGAGAAAGTACTTCGTTCCCGGCGTGTCCTTCGTGCACTTCGCGGCCTGTCGGCTGGGCCAGAATCCGCCGCTTCTGATGAAGTTCTCGAAGGCCTGGGGCAACGTCGATGTCAGAGGGTACAAGGATCCTCAATTCGTCGAAGACGAGATTCCGCTCGGCGAGGGAGCGTTCGTGACGTGCAAGGGCACGCTATGCACGCCGAGCCTCTGATACTGCCCCAGGTCCCTGTTGTGATGAGCATGCGTGCGGCGAGCCCGCAACCACGGCGTCGGCAGGCGCTCTAGGCAGCGGGCGCTTCGATCCACCCGTTGCCATCTGTCGGTTCGCGATCCCGGCGTCTCGACGGTTCGGGGTCCGACGGGCGCGTTAACGGCGCGGCAACCCGCTGCCGCCTAGACCGGACGACCGGTCTCTCGGCACGGGACGAGCATGGCAGCCTGGGTTCCCCTCGGCACGGCGCTGCGACGCCTCGACGCCGCGCGGGCGGGCGCCGCCGGTGCGGCGCTCGGCGTCTTCTCGGTCCGCGTCGCGTCGGCCGGCTTCGCCTACGCGGTTCAGGTGCTCGCCGCACGGCTGATGGGCTGGGACGCCTACGGCGTCTTCGCCAGCGTCTGGGTCTGGACGGCCATCCTCGGTCACACCCTCACACTCGGCCTGTCGCAGGGCGCGAGCCGCTTCCTGCCGGTGCAGCAGGCGCGCGGCGACCTCGAGGAGGCCCGCGGCTTTCTCCTGGCCGGCGCGCTGCTCACGCTCCTGGCCGCCCTCGGCATCGGCCTCCTCGGCATCGCCCTCCTGCACATCGCGCCCGCGATCCTCGCCGAGCCCTACCGGGTCCCGCTGGTGCTCGCGGCCTGCCTGCTGCCGATCTTCGCGCTCCAGGATTACCTCGAGGGCGTCGCCCGCAGCCAGAACTGGGCGCTCCTGGCGATCGCGCCACCCTACCTCCTCCGCCAGATCGCGATGATGGGCGCGCTGGTCGCGGCCGTCCTCGCGGGCGCGCCGGCCGAGGCCGGCACGGCGATGGCCTGCATGCTCGCCGCCGCAGCCCTCTCCACCGCCTTGCAGGCCGGACTGCTCCTCGTCCGGCTGCGCCGCGTGCTGCCGCCGGGGCAGCGGCGCTACCGGCTCGGTGCGTGGCTGCGCGCCTGCCTGCCGATCGCGCTGGTCGACCTCGCGAGCGCCGGGTTCGGCTTCGTCGACGTGGTGATCCTCAGCCTCCTGATGCCGCCGGCGGCCGTCGGCCTCTACTTCGCGGCGACGCGGATCCAGCAATTCGTGGCCTTCGTGCATTTCGCCGCCGCCGCCGCGACGGCCCAGCGCTACAGCGCCGCCCACGCCCTCGGCGATCGCATCGCCCTGGCGGGCCTCATCCGGTTCCAGGGACAGGCCACGGCCGCCGCGACGCTCGCGGTCGCCCTCGGCGTCGTCGCCGCGAGCCCGCTGCTCCTCGCCCTGTTCGGACCCGGCTTCGGCGAGAGCGTGCCGATCCTCGCCCTGCTCGCCGCGGGCAGCGTCGCCGCCAGCCTGTTCGGGCCGAGCGAGGATCTCCTCACCATGCTCGGGGGAGAGCGGCTCTGCGCCGCCATCACCCTCGCGCTCCTCTGCGTCGCGGCGCTGCTCTGCCTCGTCCTGATCCCCCTCCTCGGCGTCATCGGCGCCGCCTGCGCCATGGCCGTCGCGACGGTGCTGCGCGCGCTGGCCCTGTCTCTGGCCGCGCGGACCGTCCATGGATTGTCGACCCCGGTCTGGTCGGGCCTCGCGGGAGCCGCGCGATGATGGCTGCCGCCGCCGCGCCCGACGCGCTCGAGGTCCGATCCTGCGCCGTCGCCGATCTCGACCCGGCGGACTGGGATGCCGCGTTCGCGCGGGCGACGGCCCCGAACCCGCATTACAGCCGCCATGTCCTCGGCGCGCACCGCGCGGCCGGTCTGCTGCCGGCCGATCTTTCCATGGTGTCGGTCCGTCGGGCCGGCCGGGTGCTCGCGCTGCTGCCGTACCGGCTGCGGCGCGACCTCGCCGGGCTCGGCGGGCAGGTCGCCCGCCCGTTCCTGTCCCCGTTCGTGACCTCGACCGCGCCCCTGATGGCCGACACCACCCCCGCGGTGTGCGACGCCCTGGTGGCGGGGCTGGCGGCCGCCTCCGGCGGCCGGGCTTGGCGCTGGCCGCTCGTACCGCTCGATCGCAGCGAGGGCCTGCGGGCGGCGATGCTGCGTGCCGGCTGGTCGGTCGGAACCGTCGCGGCGTTCGAGCGGCCGGTGCTCGACCGGCGTCCGGACCACGCGGCGTTCCTGGCCGCCCATCCCCACAAGGCGCGGCTGAAGGATCTCCGGCGGCGCGCCAAGCGGCTGGGCGAACGCGGCGCCCTGCATCTGGAGACCGCCACGGACGGGCCGGGACTGGCCGCCGCCGTGGAGGCCTTCCTGGACCTCGAGCGCGCGGGCTGGAAGGGGAGCGCCGGGACCGCGATGGCCTGCCGCCCGGAGACGGCCGCGCTTGCCCGCGCCCTGTTCTCGGCCTCCGCCGGGCCGCTCACCGGACGGGCGGACAGTCTCATGCTCGACGGAACGCCGCTCGCGATCAGCCTCGCGCTGGTCGGAGGCGGCGTCGCGACGCTCCTCAAGACGGCCTACGACGAGCAGAGCCGCAGCCACGCGCCCGGACTCGTCCTCGAAGCCGAGATCGTGCGCGTCGCCCACGAGACGGGCTTCGCCGACCGCCTCGATTCGGCGACGCTCGCCGGATCGGCCCTCGAGAGCCTCTACCCGGAGCGCGAGCGGATCGGCGAGATCATCGCCCTGCCGCCGGGCGCGGAGGTCCTGTCGCTCGACCGCCGGATCCGCCTCGCCCGCTTCGAGGCCCGCGCCCGCGACGCGGCCAAGCGCGCGCTACGGAGGCGCTAGCCCATGCCGCCCCGGTTCCGCGGCGGCCGGGCGCTGCGATGGCTCGGGCTCGCGGCCGTGCTCGCCCTCGCCGCCTGGATCGCCTTCCATCTGCGCTAGACAGGCGACGCCGGGACCGGCCGCGACGCGCGGCGGCACGACCCGCCCGGATCCGTCGCGCGCGCTCGTGACGATCGATTGGGACTTCGCTTGCCGAATCCCGATCCGATCTCCCGGGCTGTGCGGGCATTGCCGTGCCGTCGCGCCGGCGGATGCCGCTGCGGCACCGAAGGTGCGCGGTCGGGGATCGGGCCGATCAGGCCTGCCCGATCCGCTCCAGCCACTGCGCCTCGGTGAGCACCGTGACGCCGTGCTTCTCGGCCTCCTTCAGCTTCGATCCGGCGCCGGGCCCCGCCACCACCAGATCGGTGTTGCCCGAGACCGACGAGGCCACCTTGGCGCCCATCCGCTCCGCGGTGGCCTTGGCCTCGTTGCGGGTCATGCGCTCCAGGCTGCCGGTGAAGACGACGATCTTGCCGGCGAGGTCGGTGCCGCCCGCCGCCGGCAGGTCCGGCCGCTCGGTCCGCACTTCGGCGAGCAGGGCCTCCACCGCTGAGCGGTTATGCGCTTCGGCGAAGAAGTCGATCAGGGCGTCCTTCACCACGTCGCCGATGTCGCTCGCGCCCTCCGCGAAGGTCAGGTAGGCCGCGCAAGGCCGCTCCTGTGCGGCGCGCAGGAGCGCCTCCTCCAGGGCCGGTCCCTCGCCGAAGGCCGCGACGAGGCGCTCGCGCGCCGCCGCGCCGAGCCCCTTCACGGCGCCGGGCGCGAAGGGATCGACCGGCTCGCCCCGCTCCGTCCGCTCGGCGACGACGGCCAGCAGGCTGTCGCGCACCACCGGGCCGATCCGCTCCACCGCGTCGAGCTGGAGCCAGGCGAGGCCGGGCCGGCAGGCGCCCGCCGCATCGACCGCCCCGATCAGGGCCGGCATGTCGGGGAAGACCTTGGCGAGCTCCTTGGCCGTCACCTCGCCGACCTGCGGGATGCCGAGACCGAAGATGAAGCGCGGCAGGACCACGCTGCGCCGGGCCTCGATCGCCGAGAACAGGTTCTCGATGGCGAGCTGGCGCTCGGCCTCCTTCTTGGCGGCCTTCTTGGGCGGGTCCACGGTCTCGCCGGCCGCGCGCGCCGCCTCCTCCTTCCGGCGGGCGCGCTCGTCGGCCAGCGCCTTGCGGCGGGCGGCGAGCGCGGCCTTCACCGCCTCGAAATCGAGCCGGAAGATGTCGGCGGGCTGGCGGATCAGCCCGTCCTCGAACAGGGTCTCGATATAGGTCTCGCCGAATCCCTCGATGTCGAAGGCATTGCGCGAGACGAAGTGCTTCAGCCGCTCCACGGCTTGGGCCGGGCAGATCAGGCCGCCGGTGCAGCGGCGCACCGAATCCGGTTTCTTGGTGCGCGGGTTGAAGGCGCGCACCGCCTTGCTGCCGCAGGCCGGGCAGGTCTCCGGGAAGGCGTAGGGCTGCGAATCCGCCGGGCGCTTCTCGAGGACGACGTCCATCACCTTCGGGATCACGTCGCCCGCGCGCAGCACCACGACCGTGTCGCCGACCCGGATGTCCCGCCCGTCGCGGATCAGGGCGCCGTCGCCGCCGACGCCCCGGACGTAGCCCTCGTTGTGCAGCGTCGCGTTCGACACCACGACGCCGCCCACCGTCACCGGGCGGAGCTTGGCCAGGGGGTTGAGCGAGCCGGTGCGGCCGACATTGATCGCGATCTCCTCGACGACCGTGAAGGCCTCCTGCGCGGCGAATTTGTGGGCCAGCGCCCAGCGCGGCGAGCGCGAGACGAAGCCGAGCCGGCGCTGCAGGCCGAGATCGTCCACCTTGTAGACCACGCCGTCGATGTCGTAGCCGAGATCGGCGCGCTCCGCCTCGATCGCCCGGTACTGGGCCAGCATCGCGGCGGTGTCGGCGCAGCGGATCGTGCGCGGGTTCACCGGCAGGCCCCAGGCTCGGAACCGCTCCATCACGCCCGATTGCGTGCCCTCGAAGGCCGGCTCCACCGCGCCCCAGGCATAGGCGAAGAAGCGCAGCGGGCGCGTGGCGGTGATCGCCGGGTCGAGCTGGCGCAGCGACCCGGCCGCGGCGTTGCGGGGATTGGCGAACAGCGCCTTCCCCTGGGCCTCCTGGCGGGCGTTGATCGCCGCGAAATCCGCGTGGCTCAGGTAGACCTCGCCGCGGATCTCGCAGAGCGGGGGCACGTCCGCGCCGATGAGCCGCTCGGGGATGTCGGCGACGGTGCGCGCGTTGGCGGTGACGTTCTCGCCGATCTCGCCGTCGCCCCGCGTCGCCGCGGTGACGAGCAGGCCGTCCTCGTACCGCAGGGAGAGCGACAGCCCGTCGATCTTCGGCTCGGCCGTGAAGGCCAGCGGCTCGGCCGCGGGCCAGGCGAGGAAGCGGCGCACCCGCGCCACGAACTCCTCGACCTCCGCATCCGCGAAGGCGTTGCCGAGCGAGAGCATCGGCACCGCGTGGCGCACCTTGGCGAACTTCTCGGAGGGCTTGGCCCCGACGGAGGCGCTCGCCGCCCCGGTGCCGGCCAGGTCCGGGAAGCGGCTCTCGACGGCCTCGAGCCGGCGGCGCAGGGCGTCGTACGCCGCGTCCGTGATCTCGGGCGCATCCTCCTGGTGATAGAGCCGGTCCGCCTCGGCGATCTGCTCGGAGAGCGCCGCGTGCTCGGCCCGGGCGGCCTCTTCGGTGTCAGGCAGGTCGGTCTCGCGGGACGCGGCGGGCTTGGGCATGGTCGCGGCTGGGATGGCTGAGGGGATCGCAGCCTCTATCGCACAGCCGCCCGCGCGGGGCGAAGGCGCGGCGCCGGTGCGCGCCGCCGATTCACGGGTTTCGCCGATCCGGCCCGAACACCCGCTCGGGGCGCGCCACCAGCACGGCGCCTGCGGCGAAGACCAGGGCGGCGGCGCCCGCCAGGGCACCGAGCGCCAGGCGGTCCGCGAGCGGCCCGGCCACGGCCGCGCCCGCGACCGATCCGAGATTCATCGCCGCCATGAACACCTCGAACTGCGTCGCCGCCCCGGCCCGCCCGCGGCTCGACCGCATCAGCGCGGGCACCAGCGCGACGATGAGGAGCCCCGGAAGCACGTTGGTGAGCCCGAGGATGAGCGGACCGGTGATTCCGGTGAGGCCGAGGCCGATCAGGGCGCCGGTCAGCACCAGCGCGCCCGCGCTCGCCCAGAGCAGGATCCGCAGCGGCACGAGCGCTCCGGACCGGTCCGACCAGATCCCGACCGCGAGCGCCCCGGCCGTCCCGCCGAGGAGCGCGAGCCCGGCCTGGAGCCGCGAGAGCGCGGCGGCGTCCCAGCCCTGCACCTGGACGAGATCGACCGTGAAGGGCACTTCGAACAGCGCGAGGCTGGCGTCGAGCCCGAAGCAGAGGGCGAGGAGCCGCAGGGCATGCGACCTGCGGAATCCGAGGAGGAGACGGCGGACGAAGCGCCGGGGCGCCCGGGAGCGCGGCGCCCGCGCCCCCCGGGCCAGGGAGAGCAGCGCGTCGCCCGGCGCCTCGCGCACCAGCAGGATCGGCAGGCCCATCACGAGGCCGGCGAGAACGAGCCAGCGGGCGCTCGCCGCGAAGCCGTGTTCCGCGAGCAGCCAGCCGAAGACGGCGGCGCCCGCGCTGGTGCCCGCGACGAAGCCGATGCGCGTGCAGGCGCTCATGCGGCCGAGCTCGTCCGGCGGCACATGATCCATGATCATGCGGTCGCAGGCCGTGTCGAGCAGCGCGGCGAACAGGCTGTGGCCGAGGAAGACGAGGCCGACGGCGCCGAGGGCCTCCGCCCCGGGCAGCGCCAGCAGGCCGAGGAGCGCGGCCTGGCACCCGGCGAGGGCGGCGACGCTCCAGGCGCGGCGGCGCCCCATCGCGGCGGCGCCCGCGGCGTCGATCAGCGGCCCCCACAGGATCGGCTGCAGCGTCCAGGGCAGGCCGGCGAGCGCGAAATGCGCGCCGACCTCCGCCGCGGAGACGCCGCGGGCGGCGAGGTGATTGGCGAGCGCCGTGAGCGAGAACCCCGCGACGAGGCCCTGATAGCCATAGGTCGCGAAGAAGACGCCGTAGCGCGCCGCCCGATCCCGGAGCGTGGGGAGTCGCCAAGCCCCGCCCCGAGCGGTTCCCGAAGCCCCTCCCCCGGCCCATCGCTTGCGCGCGCCGGCGTCCCGCCCCACCCTGCCCGCCCGCTCAGCCTCGAGATCGGTCATTGCCCCCGCATTCCCCACCCGCATCCGACCCTACACGGCCTGGCCGCCCGGATCTCGCCGCATCGGCGGTTGCCCGGCCGCGGGCGGGGGGCCGCCGGTGACGCGCTGGAGCGTGGCCGAGCCCGGCCCGATCGCGGGAAGCCGGGTCTGGCGCATCGATCTCCCGGAGGATCCGGTGGCGCTCGCGCGCTGCGACGGGCTCCTGTCCGCCGAGGAGCGCGCCCGCGCCGACCGGTTCCTGCGGAAGGAGGACCGGGACCGGCATCGGGCGAGCCATGCCGCCCTGCGGCTGATCCTCGGCCGGGCCCTGGGGTGGGATCCCGCTGCGCTCGTCCTGGGCGCCGGACCCGGCAGCAAGCCGGTCCTGCGCGACGCCCCCCCGGGTCGGCTCGACTTCAACCTCTCGCATTCGGGCGCGCAGGCCCTCGTAGGGCTCTCCACCGAGGCGCGGATCGGCGTCGACCTCGAGCGCGTCCGTCCCCTGCCGGATGCCCTGCGCATCGCCCGCACCCATTTCGCGGTCGCGGAAGCCCAGGCCCTCGCGGCGCTCGACGAGCCTGCGCGGCTGACTGCCTTCTTCACCCTGTGGACCTGCAAGGAGGCCGTCGTGAAGGCGCTCGGCGACGGCCTCGCCCGCCGGCTCGACAGCTTCACCCTCGCCCTCCCCCCGGCTCCCCCCGCCGTGCTGCGGATCGCGGACGGTCCGCGCGACTGGACCCTCCGGCCCCTCGAGCCCGGCCCGGGCGCCCTCGGCGCCGCAGCCCTCGATGCGGCCGGCATCGTCCCGGCCCTCGCGGCTCTGCCGGGAGACTGGGCGACCCGCCTGGCGTGAGGCACGGCGATTTCCGCGCCCGACCCCCGACACGCCGCTTGCGGCCCGGGAAAGCCGCAGCTATAAGCCCGCTCGTCGGCGCAGCCGGCCTTCGGAGTGTAGCGCAGTCTGGTAGCGCACCACGTTCGGGACGTGGGGGTCGCAGGTTCAAATCCTGCCACTCCGACCAATCTTTCCCGAGACTTAGCGAATACGCCTCTCAGCCCGTGGACCGGATCGTGGACCGCTTGGTTCCTTGCGGTTTGCGCGTGATGTTGTCCGCCGCCTCCTGCTGAAAGCCCGGCGCGTGGTGGCGGTACGTCCGCGTCAACGTCTCGATCGTCATGCCCAGGAAGTCGGCCGCCTTCTCGAACGGTGTGCCGTTCGCGACGAGCCAGGTGGCCGCCGTGTGCCGCAACGTATGCGGCGTGACGTCGACGAGGCCCGCATCCTCGCAGGCCCGGGCGAAGGCCTTCTCGACCCCGGTGCCGACCGGTTGGCCATTCCATTCGATGGCATAGGTCTGCCCGTTCCGGCGCCAGCGCCGAAGGTGCGCCAGCAGGCGATCCGGGATCTGTACGGGCGGCTGCCGCTTCTTCGTCTGCCGCTCGGCCGATGACTTCCGGTAGAAGACGCCGCGCTCCAGGTCGATCCAGCCCGAGCCTTGGACCGGTCCAAGCGATGCCGCGCAGACAGCGCCGGCTCGTGTGCCCGTGTAGAGCGCGACCAGGATAAACCGAGCGACGTGCTGGCGGGATCGACGCCCGGTCTCGTGTCCCTTCTGGGTCTCATGAAAGCGCCAAGCGGCGCGGATCAGGCGGGCGGCTTCGTCGCGCGTCAGCCAGCGGTCGCGAGCGGGCGACGCATCGGGCAGCGAGACCTCGACCACCTCACGGCAGTAGCCTTCCTTCCGGTGATAGTTGATCGCGGAGCGCAGGTCCTCGAGCTCGCGCCGCGCCACCGGCTTGCCGCGGAAGGCGACGTATTCCCGGCAGGTACGGCCCGAGACGGCCGAGAGGCGTTTGTCGCCCCAGAAGGTGAGGAGCGCGCGGCAGCGCTGCAGGACCTCTTCCTCGCGCGCCTGCTGCGGCGCGCGCTCGTTCATGTAGATGGCGATGACGTCCGCGACTTCGACGGCATCGGCACCACGGTGCTTTTCCCGCGGGACTTGCCGCCGCTCGAGGATGTATCGGGCGAGCGCGTCCTGAGCGCCTTGAGGCGGCTTTCCAGCGCGTGCAGCGCGGATTCCCGTGCTGATGCGGACGTTTCCGTCGTCTTTGATGGTCCAGGTTCCGAGGCGCCGCTTCCCGTCGGGGCCGATGTTGCCTCGCTTGAACCAGAGGCGGGGACCCTTCGCTTCAGCCGACATTGCGCCCGCATCTCCGTGATCGCGGCGAGGGTGGTGTAGAGCCGGCCGCCGATGCGCTCGGTGTCGAGCTCGCCCCGACTCGCCGCGTTCCGTAGGGCGAGGCCGGAAACCGAACCATCCGGGAAAGCGATCTGCGCCGCAACGTCGAGAAGCAGCGGCGTCTCGTCGGTGATGGCGGCCCGGTCTGGGATGCGGACGCTACGCGGCACCGGCCCGTCCCCTCTCCTTCAGCCCCTGATCCCGCACTGTCATCGGATCAATGCTCCACACCGCGGGCACGTCTCCGATCGCTCCTCGGAAGCCATCACCTTGTCATCGTCGGGATCGACCGGAGAGACAGAGTGCTCCTGCCCCCAAGACGTGACGGTCGGGGCGTGGCCGGCGATGGCGCACAGCAGGCGGCGGAGGATCGCGCTCATGCTGCCCCCGCGATGTCGAGCGCGTCGGCGGGGACGAGCGGCTGCCAGCGGATCAGCACGCCCTCGAAGACGTCGATGCCCGGGTGCTCGGCCGCCCAGAAGGCGACAAGCCCTTTCCAGTCGAGGAAGCCGTCGCTGACCGCGAAGGCGTCGAGACCTTCCCGCATCATGACGCAGCGATCCTCGGCCAGGATGATGCCGGCGCGCAGGTCCATCGTGATCGGCAGGACCGCGATGCACGGCGCGTCCGCGAGCCGCCGACAGTGCTTCGTTCGCATGCCGGTGAAGAGCTGCACGAGCTCGCCCGGCCGCGCGTGGCGCTTCCGGTCTGCCCGGATCGTCTGCGCCTTCGTGCCGGCCAGGATCGGCGGGCCGAACTGCTTCTTGAAGCTGTAGGCGACCATTATTCCGCGGCCTCCAGGGTGCGCACCGTGTCGCGGATCGTTTCCGCCCTGTTCGAGTGATGTCCTGCCGAACTGTCCGCTTCCGCACGGTCCGCCGCCATCCATCGGAACGGCATGCCCCCGCGCCCGCCGCTGCGGACCAAGCCGCTGCGCGCCTCGATCTCGGTGAGATGCCGCCACGCCTCGCGCATGGTGACGATGCGGACGCGCATCAGGTCGGCGAGGGTGAGGCCGCCGGACGCCGCGGCGAGGCGGATCGTGCTGCGCCTACCCATGGCGCACCTCGGGGCTGCTCGCGGGCGCCTCCCACCGGCTGCAGGCCGGCGCCGTCGCGCGCGCATCGCTCGCGGTTCCGCCCGTCCAGCCCCGCTGCATCAGCCCGCATTTCAGGTACGTCTTCGCGAGGTGCTTTCGGACCAAGTGCTCGCACGAGCTGCAGGTCTCGCCAGCCGGCCCGGTGCCGGGCAGCGCCGCGTAGCCCTTCGGGGTCGTGCCGCCGCGGAGCCGCTTGCGCTCCTGAGGCGTCATCGCGCGGTCGAGATTGAACAGGTCGCCGATGGAGGTCCTACCCACGGGCGGCCTCCCGATATGCATCGTCGGTCAAAAGCGGGTGACGGCTATTGATTTCGCTCCCAAGATGCGAAATCGAATCTGCAACGGAGCAGGCCTGACGCAACCAATCTGCATAGAGCCGATTAGCGTGTCTAATACTACAGAAGACCAGCTCTCCGCGCTGATCAAATCGTTCAATGAATTGGTCGAAAGCTGGTACCAGGCGAAAATACAAGGTCGTTATATTATAAAACCGGAATATATCCTCGCTCTTCTCGAAGAAATCGTCGCAAACTCGTGTTCCCTGGGCGATTTGGCGCGCGATCCGAGAACCGTGGGTGACTATCAGAAGCTCGCAGCCGAATTGAAGGATCTGATGCGGAAGGTCAGGTCTCAATCGCTGCATTGATTCCCGCGAGTTCATGCGCTCAGCCACGGACGGCCTCCCGCTGCTCGAGGGCGGCATCCGCGGCTGCGGCGGCCTCGAGGTACTGCTGCCAGGCCCGGACGGTCGTGCCGCCGTAGGCGATAACCTCATCAGGGGCCCTGTCCGGCCAGAGCACCCGGCAGATCGCGCGGGCGATCGTCTCGTGGCGGGCGGCGGTGGCGCGCTCCGTGTCGGCGGCCGTCGCGGTGACCTGCGGCGCGATGCCCTCCGCCGCCGGCAGGTAGTCGATCAGCGCCTGCCGGAGCGCCAGGATCTCGGATGCGGTCAGGCGTGCGACGTAGAGGTCGCGGCCCTCCTCGTTAATCAATTCGAGCTTGTCCTCACGGAAGACGAACTCGGCCGACAGGTCGGAGAAGCGCAGATTCACGCTCATCCCGGCCACGCCGATGCAGGCGCCGGAGTGGTAGGGCTGGCGTTTGTCCCCGTAGGCGGCCGGCGCGAGCCTCCGCTCGGCCATCTTGAGCGCGATGCTGCGCCCGATCGCGTTCCGGATCTCGGGCGGCAAGCCGGGGGCGCCGGCCCGGATACTCTCGATCGCGATGCGGCAGGTTGCGGAATAGGCGCTGTCGGTCGGCATGATGGTGCTGTGCTCGGGCATGGCGGCTACTCGGCTGCGGTTGCGAGAAGGGCGTCAGGGATCCGGGTGGGCGCGTTCATGCGGCGGCTCCTTCGCTGGTAGCCGCGCGGTACTCGCGCGCCCGCCGCGCGAACCGCTCGACCGCGTTCTCGACGCGGCCGGCATCCATCGCGTCGGCGAGCCGTCGGAGCCCCTCGGCCGTGATTCCGACCGCGCCACACAGCGGCTTGCCGGGCACGGGCGGCCCGAACTTCGGATGCTCGACGAGAAGCCCGTCGCGCACGAGGCCGCGCTCAATCTCGCCGGGCGTCAGCATCAGCGTCCACGGCGAGGCGACCGACATCAGGGAGTCGATCTGCCGCTTGCCGAGGCGCCGGCGCGCGGGCTTCTGCTGGCTGGGCTCGGCGCTCATACCCACGCCTCCACCACCGGCAGCCCGGCCGCGCGCGCCTTACGCACGCAACCCCGCGTCCCTGCACCGCCAGGAAAAGCGACCACGACATCGGGCCGGCCCTCGGCCAGCATCCGGGTATTGCGCAGGGGGCCAGCCTGCCGGCCGTAGCGCTCCCAGTCCGCGCGGAAGCACGACACCGGGATCTCGCTCGCCCGGGCCCAGCGCGCGGCGCCGTCATCAGCACCCGTCGCCCCACCCTGGATCACGTGGGTGATCAGCAAGTGCGACGAGCGGCCGAGCACGTCGGCGCACATCTCGGTGGCGTGCGCCTCGAGCCAGTTCCAGACCTTGGATTGGTCGAGGTCGCGACCGCCGCAGACGAGGACGCGCATGGTCACGCCCATTCGATCGCGGCCGATGGGCAGCATCAGCACGGCATCACGGCCGCGCCGGACCACACCCACACGCTGAGCCTCGATGACGCCGGCGGCGGGCACGCGCACGCGAACATCCCGCCCGCGGCCGTCGTGCTCTGGGCGATCAAGGCCTGACCGGCCCCATCCCTCGATAACCCGGAGATCCTGATGGGCGTCCTGTCCTGGTCGCTGACGGCTGCGCGGAACGCGCTGGTCGATCCCGCCGTGCGCGCGCTTGATGGCGCCAGCGCACGGGATCTGCCGGGCATGATCCGCGGTGTGATGTCGGGCGTGCGCGCCCTCTCGGACGATCAGGGCGGTGCCTTGGTGACCGGGGGCACCGGCAACAGCTACGTGGTGCGGACGGCCTCGGGCGTCACCGAACTGCGGCCCGGACTCTCCATCTCGTTCTGGGCCGATCGCGACAACACCGACGAGACCTTCCTCAACATCGACGGGACGGGCCCCCTCCGCTGGCGCGGCGCCGACGGGCTCTCCCTCCCGGCCGGAAGCGTGCAGGAGGGCCTTCTCTATTCGGTGGTGCTCACCGGCGCGCTTCCGGGGAGCCCGCTTGAGTGGCGGATGAAAGCCGGAACCGGCGTCGGGCTCGCATCCGGCGGGATCGCGTTCGACTTTTCCGGCGCGCCGAGCGACCGGGCCGCCCATGACGCTGCGCCGAAGGGCAAGACGTTCCTCGCGGTCGCCGATACCCCGATCGGGCCGTCCTGGGTCCTCTACATCAAACGGTCGGACGCCTACGGCGACTGGTCGACCGGCCTCCCGATCAAGGCGAGTCCGGCGCAGTCCACCGCTGACGCGCAGGCTGCGGCTGATGCGGCGCAGTCGTCCGCGGGCACCGCGACGGATCGCGCCGCGGTCGCGATAAGCCAAGCGGCCGTTGCGGTGGCTCAGGCGACCACCGCGACCCAGCAGGCCGGTATCGCCAGCAATGGCGCCGCGGTCGCGACTGATCGCGCCACCGTCGCGACCCAGAATGCAAGCACCGCGGTGGCCCAGGCGCAGGTTGCTGTGCAGCAGGCCGGGATCGCGAGTACACAGGCCACCGTCGCGACCCAGAACCGCGCGGTCGCCGAAAGCGCGAGCGCGGCGGCATCCGCCGCGGCGAACGCAACGTCGGCCGATCGGATCCAGACCCAGATCGATCGCGTCGCGTCCGCCGCGACCGTCACCACCGTCCAGAGCGCCCGCGATAGCGCGGTCGGCGCGGCTGCCGACGCTCGCGCGATCGTCGCGGCTCTGGGTTCGCAGGTCTTCGATTTTTCCTTCGACAGTGATTTCACCCCCTACAACGACTGGAGCAACTGATGGCCCGTCAACCGCGTCAGTTCATGCGGCAGGGCGTCGGCGATCTGCCGGACCGTCCCTCCGTGGATGCCTATGTCGGCGCCCGAGGCGAGCCGATCTTCGATGGCGAGCGCCTGCGGATGCATGACGGCGTCACGCCCGGCGGCATCCGCATGGCGCGCGCGAGCCGCCGAGCCATCGCCGACGCGAACGCGCTGGCCAATCCGAGTGATACTTACATCGGGATCACCGTCCTGACGGCCGCCCGGACCATCTCGCTCCCGGCCGCATCGTCCTTCGCACCGGGTCAGACCCTCTACATCGCCGACGAGAGCGGGGCCTGCGCGGCCAACCTCCCGATCATCGTCGCGGCATCCGGTGCTGACGTCATCGCGGGCCAGCCCTCCGTCTCGATGGGGTCGCCCTACCAGAAGCTCGCCTTTCACTCGAACGGCTCGAACCTGTGGACCTTTGCCTGATGCGCGCGCCTCGTCTCCTCGCCGCGACTGCGGCAGCCTACATCGCCGTCCTACCGGCTCGGGCCGATCAGATCCTCCCCCCTGGCCGCATCACCGACTCTGGTGATCTGCTGCTAGGGGCGCTCAAGCTCGGCAAGCGGCAGACCGGAAAGACCACACTGCAGCCCGACGCGATCGAGGTGCAGGGCAACGGCAACGTGGTCACGGGCGGCGCGGTCCAGGGCAACACGCTGCTCGGTGAAGCGACCGGGACCACGATTAAACTCGGGCTGACCGGGTGGAAGGGTCGCACGCAGGGCGAACGCGCCGCTGACCGGATCAATGTCGCTGACTTCGTTGGCGTGGATAAGACCGGCGCCACGAACAGCCGAAACGGGCTTATCACTGCGCTCAACGCCGCGAAGGTGCTGAGCAGCAATCCCCAGCTTTGGTTCCCTTGCGGCGATTACCTCATCTCCGGTGGCTCCTTCCAAGTGTCCGATGGCTTCACTGCGCTCCGGGCTGAAGCCGGCTGCGTCAACATCGTCAACGGCAACACCAACCTGCCGGCGTTCGACATCGGCAACGGCACGAGCATTCAGGCCGGCAACCGCGTCGAGGGCTTCACCTTTTCGGCGGCGGCGCCCGGCGGCGGCTTCGGCCAGATGGGGCTTCGGCTCAACAATCTGGGGCAAGCCTACATCGCGAACCTGAAGGTCCATCCCTATCCCGCGGCGCTGTACGACGGCATCCAGATCGTCGGCGGCACGGCGCAGGTGCAGGGCCACAGCATCGAGATCCAGGGAGTCACGAACAACGGCTATACCTGCGCCGGCAGCATCGACGTCAACATTACGAACATTCGCAGCGATGCCAACGGGCACAACGGTTACGACTTCAACGGATGTGCCGGCAGCCGCTACGTCAACGTTTCGGGTGACGGCAACAAGTTCCGAGGCATCAGCTTCAATCGCGGCACGGGCGCCCGCATCTCCAACGACAACATGTTCTTTGGAAACTTGATTGTCGATACGTCTGGCGCGGATAACTTCTACGCCGAAGACCTGAACACGAGCCTGTTCCTGAACACCTGGGCTTCGACGCAGCAGGACAGGGTTACGTACCCGAACGCATCCGGCGTCCACTTGGCTGGCCCGAACGTCTTCTCCAATACGTTCACCAATTACAGCGCCCTATACAACAACTTCTCTGGCATCCTTCAGGATGGGATCGGCGGCCAGTATCCCGTTGATAACACCTTCCTGAACGTGACGCTGGGCGCACCGGGGGCGACCGGGCAGGACCCGCACGGCAATGGGCAAGCCCAGACCTCGGGTGGAGCGCCGACGGGGAGCGGCTTCGGCCTCTTCGTGACTGGCGGCAGCCTTACGATCAGCGGCGGCAGTGCGCGCGCCAACAAGTCGTCCCCGTTCTTCGTGCAGAGCGCCGATGTCCGCATCCGGGACGTGGCGGGGATCAACAACATCGCCGTAGGCAATCCAGCGATCGGAGCCTCGCCCGCCACCTACACCTCGGGCCCGACAGAGGAGACCGTCTGCATCAGCGGCGGCACGGTGTCGTCCGTCACCATCGGCGGACTGGCCGCGCTGTCCGGCGCCGGCTGCATCCCACTGGCCGCCAACTCCAACATCGCCATCACCTACAGCGCTGCACCGACGCTATCCGTGCTGCGGCGGTGACAGGGGCCTGCAACGGCACGGCCTGGACGGCGCATTAGCCACGCTCGAACGCGGCCGAGGCCCGCGCGCCGCCCCGATTCCGGCTCCATGCGTGCCGGGATCAAACCCCACTTCCCCGCCGCCTTCGGGCGGCTTTTTCATGCCCGGAGGGCTGCCGCGATGACGTGCCTCGGCGCCGATCGCGCAGCCCTCCGCCCCTGACGTGTCGCCCATCCTGGCCGCCCTGTGCGGCCTTTTCCTCGTGTGCGGACCCTCGGACATGGCCCTCGCCCTCGACCGCGCGACCTTCTTCGACGCGGTGCGCCACCAGCCCTTCGCTGGCCATCTGACCGCGAGCCAAGTGACCGGGATGGCGGCGATCCTCGACGCCTGCCCGCCGGATCTCGGCGTCGACAAGACGGCCTACTGCCTCGCGACCACCTTCCACGAGACGGCGCGCCGCATGCAGCCGATCGAGGAGTTCGGCCGCGGCAAGGGGCGAGCCTATGGTCCGACCGGCTTCTGGGGCCGCGGCTTCGTGCAGCTCACTTGGGAGGCGAACTACGCCAAGGCGACGAAGCGCCTGCGCGCGCTCGGCATCCTGAAGGCCGGTGAAGACCTGGTGAAGACGCCGACGCTCGCCATGCGCCAGGACGTCGCCGCCGCGATCCTGTTCACCGGCACGCTCGAGGGCTGGTTCACGGGCAAGAAGCTCGGCGACTATTTCGGGCCCGGCCGCGCCGATCCGGTCGGGGCTCGCCGCATCATCAACGGCACGGACTGCGACAAGATGATCGCAGGCTACCACGCGCAATTTCGTGTCGCGCTGCTCGCCTCGGTCCGGGTGCCGGATGCGAGCTCGGCGCCCAAGCCGCCCGACCCGCTCGCCCCGATGACGGCCGTCCCTCCCTCCCCCAAGCCCGCCCTCACCGGCGGGCTTTCTTCTGCGCCGGTCTCGGCGCCGGCCGCGCCCGGGTTCTGGTCGCGGCTGCACACCCTGCTCTCCCGCCCGAAGGCCGCCTGACCATGCTGACCCGCAACGCCCGCCACATGCATGTGATCTGGCGCCGCCTCCAGGGCTGGCGCACCTTCATCTTCTTCACGCCCGCGTTCCTGGTGACGCTGCTCGACATGCTGCACGCGGTCGACTTCCGGCAGCTCCTCCTCGACATGGGCGCGCCCGAGGGCACCGCGAAGGCGATCGTCGCGGCCTGTTTCTTCGGCGGCATCGTGCTCCGCGCCTACACCACAACGCCGCCGATGCGGCCGCAGGGCGGCCCGGACGCGGGAGGGTCCCGCTGATGGCCGTGCTCGCCGCGATCGGGGGCTTCCTCCTCCAGTTCTTCGGCTCTGGCTTCGCCTCGGCGGTCGTGGCCTACCTCAACAAGCGCGCGGACAACGCCGTCCTGACCAACGGGCAGAACGTGACCGGGGACGTCACGGTGACCCAGGCGCAGCTCGCGGCCTACGTCGAGGAGCGGAAGGTTGTCGCGTCCGAGCGGGCGCGGCTGTCCGAATCGCCCTGGACGGCCTGGATGATCCCGACGGCGTTCGGGATCTGCATGCTGCATTTCGCGGCGATCGTCCTCGACAGCACGTTCCACTTCAACTGGCGGATCGACAAGCTGCCGCCTTCCTACGACACGATGCAATGGTCGATCGTGATGTCGGTGATCGGAGTGACCGGCATCGCACCGACCGTGCGCCGGATCTTCGGGAAGTAGCCGAGCCATGTCCGACCAGCCCCCGCGCCGGCCGCGCCGCACGCGGTCTCGCGACCAGGTCCGGGAGGCGCTCCAGGCCATCAAGTCCGAGCTCGAGGCCCGCATCCCTCCCCCCGAGCCGCCCAGCCTAAGCGAAAGCCTGCTCGTCCAGGCCCGCCACCCGAGGACCGTCCCTGCCATGTCCAGCAGCCACGAGAACGGGAGCGACCAGAACCCGGAGACCCGGATCCTGATCGCGCTGGCGCGCATCGAAGAGCGGCAGAACTCGATGCTCGAAGCGAACAAGGCCGCGCAGGCGGCAGCGGAGGCGCGCCACGCCAACGTCATCTCGGCGATCGCCACCTTCGTGCCGCGCTCGGAAATCGACAAGGACAACCGGGCGCTGCACGAGCGCATCGATGCGGTCAAGAAGCGGGCCAACGCTCGGATCGACACGCTGGACAAGCGGGTCTGGGGCGCGCTGGTCGGGGCGGCCGGCGCGTTCGCCTCGGTGATCCTGACGAAGGTCGGCCTGCTGCACTGACCCGCCGTCGCCACCGGTCACCAGTCCCACAAGCGCCCTCGGCTCAGGCCGGGGGCGCCTTTTCTGCGTTCTGGGGTCGTGAGGCCCGCCACGCCCGTTACCTAGGTCTGGATGGCCTACATCGGCGGCATCATCAGCGGCCTGTTCGTGGTGGCCGTGCAGCAGGAGATCGCGGCCCGCTGGTCGCCCGATGACCGACCGGGACCCAAGTAAGAAATCCTACATTTGGCAGATGCAGCCGGTCTGCGATGCGAGCACCATCGAATTGTAGGACGCGAGATGCCTCTCCCCGCCGGGTTCGCCCGCGCGGGGTTTTTCGTGTCGCGATGTCGCGCTCTCGAACCGGTGGCCAAGCTCTTCGTTCTACCGCGCGAAGGAGACCCCATCGGAGAGCCCATGCCGCGCTACACCATCGACACCGATGACTCCGTCCTCTTCATGCCTGGCGACGACGATGCAGTCTTCGGATGTCCCCACGAGGCAAGGGCGGAGGCGCACCGAGCGCTTGCCGCGATGGTGACGAGCGCCTTGCCCGATGGGGACAGCCGGGAGTTCAGCGCTATCGTGCGGGACGAACACAGGCAGGAGATCTACGCGGTGCGGATGACGCTTAAGGGCGCGTGGACGGCGCAGCCGTCCGACGACCCGGCACCGCCCGACTGGTAGCGGTGGCGCTTTCTCTTCGTTGCATAAATACACCATTTGTGAGTAAACCTGTTGCCCAATTCTTTCAGAGCCAGGTTGGGCTCGCCGGAGAGTAAGTTTTACGGCAATTCTCCTACGCGTGAGCCGCGGGGCTCGATCGGGTCGGGATTTTATGTCCGCTGAAGCGCCTGCCGCCTATCACTTCATCTCCGGCTTGCCGCGCGCCGGCTCGACGCTGCTCGCCGCGCTGCTGCGCCAGAACCCGGCCGTGCATGCCAACATCAGCAGCCCCGTCGGCGCCCTCGTGGCCGCCATGCTCAAGGCCGTGAGCCAGTCCAACGAAACCGCCCTGTTCATCGACGACACCCAGCGCGAGGCCCTGCTGCGCGGCGTCTTCGACAGCTACTACCGCAGCCTCGCCCCCGGCCGCACCGTGTTCGACACCAACCGCGCCTGGACCGGCCGCCTCGACCTGCTCGCCCGCCTCTTCCCCGCCTGCCGCGTCGTTTGCTGCGTGCGCCACGTCCCGTGGATCATCGACAGCGTCGAGCACCTGCTGCGCCGCAACGTCTTCCAGCTCTCGGGCCTCGTCAGCTACGAGGCGGACGGCACCGTCTACTCGCGGGCCGAGGCGATGATGGGACCGGGCGGTCTGATCGGCTACCCGCTCAACGCCATGAAGCAGGCCATGCACGGCGACCAGTCCGGGCGTCTGCTGCTGCTGCCCTACGACACCCTGGCCGAGCATCCCCAGGCCGCGCTCGAGGCGGTCTACGACTTCTGCGGCCTGCCGCGCTTCGTCCACGACACCCAGAACATCGCCTTCGACGCCACCGAGTTCGACGCGCGGCTGGGCACGCCGGGCCTGCACACGGTGCGGCCGCAGGCGCGGCGCCAGGAGCGCACGAGCATCCTGCCGCCGGATCTGTGGGCGCGCTGGGAAGGGGCCAGCGTCTGGCGCGACCCGGCCTTCAACAAGCGTGCGGTGGGAGTTGGCACCGAGGCCGACACGCCCGCGCCGCAGCAGGTGAACTGACACGAAGGCGATGAGGTGCGGGCGGCGGCCTGGGCCGCGTCCGGTTGGGAACGGACAGCACGGGGCGGCACCATGGCAGACTTTAACTCCACCGGCGCGGCGCAGTACGTCACCATCACGCAGAGCGGCAGCTACAGCATCGTTGCCCTGGGTGCGCAGGGTGGCGCCAGCACCGACGGATTCGCAGGTGGCCTCGGCGGAGGCGTCGGGGGCACGTACAACCTGACGGCGGGTCAGCACCTCAAGATCTATGTCGGCGGGGCCGGCGGCAACGCTGTCAGCAACGGCGGCGGTGCCGGCGGCGGCGGCGGCGGCGGCACATTCGTCTTCATCGACAGCACCAGCACCGGCAATGGCGCTGGCGTCGGCGGTACCTACACGTTGCTGATGGCTGCCGGCGGCGGCGGTGGCGGTACACCAGGTGGATTTGCCGGCGGTGCCGGTACGACCACGCAGGGTAACGGCAGCGGCGGCAGCGCCGGTGCTGTCACCGGCGGCGGCGGCTCTGGATACAACGGAAATGGCCAGAGCAGTTCTGCTGGCGGCGGCTCCAATCGTTCAGGCGGCTATACGGGCGGCAGTGGTTATAGGACCTATGCAAGTACCGGCGGCACTGGCGGTTTCGGTGGCGGTGGTGGTGGCAGCTACCGTGGCGGTGGCGGTGGCGGCGGCTTTTCCGGTGGCAACGGAGGCACTTATAGCGGCGGCACCGGCACCGGCAGCGGCGGCGGCGGTTCGTTCATTACGGGTGGCTTCGGCGGCGTCGTCACGCAGTTGCAAACTGGCGTACAGGCCGGCAACGGCATGGCCAGCGTCACCGCGGTCTGCTTCGCTTCGGGCACCCTGATCCGGATCGGCGACGGCGACGTAGCCATCGAAGACCTGCGCGTCGGCGACCGCGCCGTCACCGCCTCCGGCGAGCAGCGCCCGATCCGCTGGATCGGCTCGCGCCGCCTCGATTGCCGCCGCCACCCCGATCCAGTCGCCGTCTGGCCCGTACGCATCCGGGCCCACGCCCTCGGCGACAACCGGCCTGCGCGCGACCTCCTCGTCTCGCCCGGTCACGCCATCGCCCTCGACGTGCTGGACGAGGTGCTGGTGCCGGCCATCGCGCTGGTGAATGGGGCCACCATTGTCCAGGAGGCGGTGGACAGCATCACCTACTGGCACATCGAACTCGACAGCCACGACATCCTCATCGCCGAGGGCCAGCCCGCCGAGAGCTACCTCGACGTGGGCAACCGCAGCTTCTTCGCTCAAGGCACACCGATCAACCTTGCAGTGCTGCCGGATCCCGACGTGGCGGCCGCTCGCACCTATGCTGACTACTGCCGGCCGTTCCACGATGGTGGCCCTCTCGTTGAGGTGCTGCGCAGTCAGCTTCGCGCACGCGCGCAGCGTCAAGGTTGGCAGATCCGCCAGCCGGAAGCCTGGGACGACGTGCGCCTTGAGGTGGACGGCCAAACCCTTGCGCCGACGATGCGCGGCCTCACGGCCTGCTTCGTGCTCCCAGCCGGGGCCACCGACATCTGGCTCGTCAGCCCGGTCAGCGTCCCCTGCCACGTCGGCACCTACCCGGATCCGCGTGCGCTCGGGCTGTGCGTGGCGGGCCTGTCGCTCAGCGACGGCTTCAGCGCGGCGCGCAACGTGCCCCTCGACGATCCGTTGCTGGGCGAGGGCTTCCACGCCCTGTCGCCAGGCCATCGCTGGACAGCGGGCCGCGCGCGGCTGCCGGCCGGGCTGCTGGCGGGACTGGAGGGCGCGGTGTTCCTGCGGGTGGATCTGGGCGGACTGGCCGTACCGCGCTGGGTCGCACCGGAGGCTCAGGCGGCCGCGATCGAGCCGCCGTGTGCGATTCCCCACCTGCGCCTCGTCGACGTGGCATAGACGCTAGCGCCGGCCCTTCTTCAGGCACCGCGGATCCCGCGGGCCCCACATCCCTACCTCAACCCGCCCGGTTCACCCGCGGCGGGCATTATTATTTCTGGAATATATCGAATTTCGGATGACTCATTCCACGGTTGTGCAATATTTCAGGGCGCTGCCGACTTATAATTCAACTTTTCAGGCCGCTACGAAGTGGTAAAACCGCGAGGCCATTTGCTGCGAGGATGAAACGATGAATGAGCCGCTGTCTGCCGAAGCTGTAGTCTGGCTTTACAGGTGTATTCTTGGCCGCGAGCCAGAGTCGCAGCAAGCAATTCACAATATGATGGACGGCTACGACAGGCTCGGCGATGCGCGTAACGCCCTGCTTCTCTCGGACGAGTTTTTGAAAAATCAGAGTGAGCGCGTCTCCGCCCACCGGTCTAGCAGGGTTGGCGACTGACGATTAGCATCAGCGGGTTGGCCGAAGCAGGCGCCCTGGCTTAAGCCGGGGCACCTCTTCTTCGTTCTGCTCCCCCGCTCCCGCGGGCCCAACATCCCTGCCTCAACCCGCCCGGCTCGGCCGCGGCGGGATTTCTTATGTCTGGGCGCGCATGGCTTTCCACCGCTGCCACGTCGCGATGAGGGCGTTGATCGCCTCGTTGCCGGTGTCGAACTCTTAGGCCTGTTCGGCAGCCGCCGTCAGCGCCCGCGCGATCTCCTTAGCGATGGCCAGCGCTTCTGCCTTCGAGAAGCGCTTCACCACATCCCGGCGCTGCTCGCTGTTCTCGAAGTAGACGTAGGCGACCGAGCGGCCGGCCTTGTCCTCGATCGCGTAGCTCTCGGCCGCCAACCGTAGGGTGAGCGGGAGCTTGATGGCGAGGTCGCTCATTTCTCGTCGTCCTCTCTGAGCGGCTGTGCAGCATCCCGCAGCACCCTGGCGAGCCGCACCCGGCCCTTGCCTCGCGCGAAGTCGGCGAGCGTCTGCAGATCGGATGCTAGGTCAGGATCTCGAGCCCCTGCCGTGATCGCGATGCTTGCTCGGTCCAACAACCGCGACCAGTTCGGCCGACCTTCGCGGCTGAGGATCGTCGACCAGGTCCGAAGCGCGGAGTAGAGGCTCACGCCTTGCTCAGCAGCTCGGTGCCTACGGTGATACGGCCGCCGCGATCCTGCTGCACGGTGACCGACCACAATCCGTCCTGCGTCAGCACGGCGCCCGAGACACCGGGGCCGGTCACTCGGTCGCCAACCGCGAATGCGTGGCCCGGCGGGAGGCGGTGCGAGGCCGTCATCTCGTCGGCTTGCTCTGTGGCCTTGTCCTTCGCCATCAGATCGTCACGCCTTCTCGGGCCTCGCCAGCAGGATCGCGGTGCGGGCCATGGTGCGCTTGAACGTCTCCGTCCGGTCCGAATCCGCCAGGGCCACGGACGACGGCTTGTGCACCTCGACCGCTGTAGCAAGGTCGAGCAGGCAGGCGCCGCCGATCGCATGCGCCCGCCGCCCTGGACGGATTGCTCAGGCGACGATCTTGTAGCTGCCGGCATCGCCGATGAAGGCGCCGGCGGTGACGTGGGCGTTCTGGATCGTCCAGTCCACCAGCGTGGACCCGCTCTGCAGCGCCAGATCCGCCGTGCCGTCCCCGTTGTAGTCGCCCACCGCCGCCACCTTGTAGCCGCCCGCATCGCCCAGGATCGACCCGCTCGTCACCGCACCCGAGCCCAGCACCCACGCCACCACGCTCAAGCCGCTCTGCAGCACGAGGTCAGCCGTGCCGTCCCCGTTGAGGTCGCCCACCCCCGCCACGCCGTATGTGCCGGCATCGCCCAGCAACCGACCCTCTGAGAGGCTGCCGGCCTTCATCAGCCACTCGACGACACTCGAGCCGCTCTGCAGGAGGATGTCGGCGGTGCCATCACCGTTGAAGTCGCCGGTGCCCACCACCTTGTAGCTGCCGCTGTTGCCAATCAGCGCGCCCGCCTGGAGCTGGCCGTTCTGCATCGTCCAGTCGACGAGGTTGCCCGAACCGTCCTGCAGGAGAAGGTCGTCGGTGCCGTCGCCGTTGAAGTCGCCCGCGCCGACGAGGCTGTAGCCACTAGCAGCGCCGATGAGCGAGCCGGCCGCGACCTGTCCGTTCTGCATCCGCCAGCTGGCGACGTTGCCGCTTGTGTCCTGGAACAGGATGTCGGCGGTACCGTCGCGGTTGAAGTCGCCCGTTGCACGTGCGGTGTAACTGCCGCTGTCGCCCAGAAGTGCACCAGCCGCGAGATGGCCATTCTGCATCGACCAACTCACCAACGAACTGCCAGACTGCAACAAGATGTCGGACGTGGCGTCTTTATTAAAATCCCGATCGATCGTATCGTCATCAATAATTGTGAACTGCGCACTAGCAAGAGGAGCAATACCGCTCAAAGGATCTAGATTAGAATTGTAGAACGCTATACGAAAAGTCTCGTTAATCTCCGTCATCTGATCAGGGTTGATTCGCACGGATAAGTCGCTGGACGTAAATCCGCTTATTGCAAATTGATCGGCAGGCTCGCCTCCCACGCGATTGCTGTATAGCGTATCCCAGAAATCTTCAGTTTGACCGGTTATGGGTTGCACTTGCCAGTAAAAACTGTTGTAAGTCGGGACATTTTGAGAAATGCTAAATTGAATCAACTTTCCAGCTGAGCCATTTGGATTCGTCCCTTCAAAGACGCTTGTGCCGAAGTTGCTAGATACAGTAAAATTACCCTGGCTATAAATGACGGGCACTGGAAACACCTCGTATAATCGAAACAGGAGATAGAATATCGTGCGGCGACGACATTGACTCAAGTAAAGCGTATACTAGGTTGCAAGCTCAAGCTATGGCTTTGCTGCAACTATCGCCGGCGCTCGCGATCCTAAGAAAATTTTCGGTATTTCTGGAAAAGGCGCCTCACTCCACCGCTGGCCTCGCCAGCAAGATCGCGGTGACCGCCAGTGTCCGTCCGAAATTCTCGGTCCAGCCCGGATCCAGCAAGCTCCAGCTCTGTCGGCTTGTGTGCCTATACGGCTACGGCGAGGTCGAGCAGGTAGCCGCCGCCGATCGGGTACTGGCCGGTCTCCGGCTTGGCCAGCAGCGCGTCGACCGCGGCGTTGATCTCGTCGGACGTGATCGCCTTGGCTTTTAGCAGGGCGCCAGTGGTGGGGGAATGAGCCGTGGCGCGAGGATACGCCTCCCCTCCTCGCACGCTATGACGGCTGTGCCACAACTCGAACGCTCGGAGAACACAGCCTCGCCGCGAGCCGCGACCTGTTCGTTTACGTCCTGTGCCTCTTAGAGGCCTGCGGCTTCACGGTCGACCTGCATCCTGGCGGAGGCCTCTCGCGCTACGCCGTGAACGGCGAGCCGGCGACCGAGGGCGACATCATCGCGCTCGCAGCCAGGATCACACCGCCGGCATCCGAGCGCGTGCAGTGACTGCCCCTGTCTCGACGCACCGCCGCAATCCACGCCGCGGCTACGACGCCGAGGGCCACAAGACCCCGCCGTCTGCAACCCCTTGTTGCCCGTCAAGAGCTCTCGTGGCAGGATGACCTTCGCCGCAGATCAATGCGATTGTTCCAAATGCAGGACGAACTATGACTTCTGGCATCGAGACCGACCTTGGGGAAAAGGTTTTTGGCCTTCCGTCTCGCGGCATAAAAGTAATTAGAAAAACAACCACGGGGATGCGATTTAATTTTGTAATTGCAGATCACATTGGAGAGCTTTGGTATCAATCATCTAGAGACTCTGTTATTGACTGGACATCTGCTTATGGTTTACCCATGGAAGAGGTCGATGAAGTAAGCTATTGGCTTGAAATGACGACTTGGAGGGGAATGATTAAACCCGGAGATCATGTCGTGGACTGCGGATGTCACCACGGCATGACGGCAGTTTTTGCCGCAGCGTCTTCCGGACCTGATGGGCATGTTTTGGCGATTGACTCCGACTCCCGAAATGTCCTGATAACCCGTGCTAACATGCTCTTGAATGGGATCAAGAACGGTGCCGCAGTCTGTGCCGCTGTGGGCGATCGCCGCAGCCTGGTTCATCCCGAAGGTATCGACAGCTTCAATTATGTCGATTTTAACTGGGGCCAGATGGCTTCACAATCGACTGTTATGTTACAATTAGACGATGTGCTGCCCAAGAGGGTCGACGTTTTGAAGCTCGATATTGAGGGATCAGAACTTGCCGTAGTTGAGAGCAGTAGGCGCATTCAAGATATTGGGAAAATTCTCATAGAGGTTCATACGGACATGCTTCCTGCCGATGGACCGGAGCGAATATTGAATGTCTTCAAGGGCAGAGACATTGATATTCTGACAGACGGGAATGACGAAAGTGACAGAGCCATCACGCCCTATACTGGGCAAAAAATAGACAAACGCGTTCATTTCATTGTGAAGTAAGGCTGGCTGCGGCCGGTGCCATTTCCGTGACGCGAACTGCTAGGACATTCTACGTACTCCTGCGGTAGCCGGGGGCTGCCGCAAGAGGCAGCGGAAGCCATCGCTCAACGGTCGAAACTCGGGTGGTGCTGCGGCCGTTCGGGCGCGGCGGTCAGTCCGAGTCCTAATCAGGGGCTTGCGGCGGGCGGCGCTCTCGCGACGGGTAATTAGACCAGCCCGCAGGCTTTGCGCGTCGTGGCCATCTGACCTGATCGGTATTTTTGACCGGGCCATTTGCGAGGCTACTGCATGGTCGCGCCCATGGGTAGCCGGAAGGCCAGATCCGGGAAGCTGACGGTCGCGGGCGGCCGGTACCCCAGGGACGGATGCGGTGGGACGTGGTTGTATATGTTTTGCCAAAGACCGATCGCGATCTGCGCTTCTTTCAAAGAGTATAATATCTCCTGTCTCAGGCACGCATCCTGAAGCTTGCCATTGAAGCTTTCGCAATACCCATTCTTCCGGGGCGATGTACAGCATCTGAGAGCCGCGTTTGGCGACTCATTTGCGAAGCGCTTTGGAGTTCATCGCAGGGCCATTGTCGCAGCGGATGTGCTCCGGGATGCAGTGGAGGCACATCGCCTGCGCCAACGCCTTGATCGCGCCCACGCTGTTGATGCGCCGCGCCACCTTCAGCGCCAGACAAGCGCGGTTATGCTCGTCGATCAGCGTCAGAACCCGAAGCGAGCATGCGCCTTCACTGCCGCGATGAAATTGAGCAAGTATCCGCCGTCGATCAGATACGAGCCTGTCTCGGAGTCGGCTAGGATTGAGTCAAACTCGGCGTCGATCTCGACGGGCGTGATCGCCTTAGTTTTCACGACGACGCCGGTGGTGGGGAGTCGGCCATGGCGCGAGGATGCGCCTCCTCACCCCCTGCGCTATGGCGGCGGAGCCACATCTTGAACGCTTCAGGAACGTGGACCGCCACGTGGACCGAATGCCGGTGTTTCTCGGTCCACTCGGATGGAAACCGACCGAAATTATGCAACAAAATCAATGCTGATCACCTCTAGCACCACGTTCGGGACGTGGGGGTCGCAGGTTCAAATCCTGCCACTCCGACCAATCTAGCCTCACGCAAAACGCCTTCCCGAGGCGCTGCGAAAACTTCAAATCCGACATTCTACTGAAGCTTCAGATCTTCGGATCTGGCTGCTTGTGCTGTGTTCTGTGGTGCTTCTTGCGCCTTTCGCCTCGGGCGGGCTCGATCGCACGTAGAGGTCATCCATGCTCTGCCGGCTCGAAAAACTTCCGACGGTAGGTTGCTCCTCACGCGCGCTTGGCTAGCGTTGCGCCCCTAACGCGACGCGGTCGATCTCACGCGCCGTCTCACGGCTTCCATCGCCATGTGCGCGGGACGTAGGGTTATCGCACCCACTGTGACCTTTGACTGCAAATCCGAGTTCGCGACCAACAGGATCCGAGAGTCAGACAAACGTCAGCGTGGTGACGCCTCATCTCGACACATAGGTCGTTGTCGGTTCACCGGTCGTGCAAGAACAACGAGGCGTTGGCCCTCTGCTTCTGTCCGGTCGGGTCCGGCTGCGCCTCGATGCGCCGCAATCGTTGATCGCCGCTCCTCGGCCTCACCTGCGTTCGGCTCTCCTCCATCAGAGTTCCTCGCGAGCGTATCGCGCTCGACGGGTGGACCACCGGGCGCCGCACTGCCGTCACCGGCCTTCGGCGGACCCGGCCGGACAGGCCAGGCTTCCGTCCTCTCACATTCCGGCACGAGCCCGACCGAATCCTGATCCGCGATCCGGGATCAACCCTCCCCGCGGTCGTTGCGGCGCAGGCTTGCGGGCGTCGCGAAGAGCAGCAACGCCGCCGCGACGAGGCAGAGGGCGCCGATGCCGTAGAGCGCCGGGGTGGTGGATCCGGTCAGGTCCTTGACCCATCCGACCGCGACGGGGCTGACGATGCCGCCGAACTGGCCGAGCGTGTTGATGAGCGCGATGCCGCCGGCGGCGCCGACGCCGGTGACGAGCTTGGCCGGCAGGGTCCAGAAGGTCGGGATCGAGGCGACGATCCCCGAGCCGACGAGCGCCAGCGCGATCATCAGCGGCACGATCTGCCGGTCGAACAGGCCCGCGGCGAAGAAGCCGAGGGCGGCGGCGATCGCGAGGCCGGCGACGAATTTCGGCCGCTCGCCCGACGCGTCGGAGAGGCGCCCGATCACGATCATGCTGATGGCGCCGCAGATGTAGGGGATCGCGGTGAGGAAGCCGACCGAGGCCGCGGTGCCCCCGCTCGCCGTCTTGATCAGGTCGGGTCCCCAGAAGTTCAGCCCGTAGGAGCCGACCTGGAGCAGGAAGTACACGAGCGCGATCAGCAGGAAGCCCGGCTGGCGAACCGCGCCCCAGAGGGAATGGTCGCCGATATCGCGGTTGTGGTGGGCGATCTTCGAGGACAGCAGCTCCTTCTCGGCCGCGCTCAGCCAGCGCGCGTCCGCGATCCGGTCGTCGAGGCGCAGGAACACCAGCACGCCGAGCAGCAGGCAGGGCAGCCCGCCGGCGAGGAACAGCCATTGCCAGCCGGCGAGGCCCGCCACGCCGTTGAGGCCGCCGAGGATCAGCCCCGCGACGGGAGCCCCGAAGATGCCCGAGAACGCCGAGGCCACGAACATGAACGAGGTCACGCGGCCCCGGAACGAGGCCGGGAACCACAGGGTCAGGTAGTACAGGATGCCGGGCGCGAAGCCCGCCTCCATCGCCCCGATGATGAAGCGCAGGACGTAGAAGTGCCACTCGGTGCTGATGAAGACCATCAGCGACGTGGCGATGCCCCAGGAGATCATGATCCGGGCGATCCAGCGCCGCGCCCCGACACGGTACAGGAACAGGTTCGAGGGCACCTCGAAGATCACGTAGCCGACGACGAACATGCTCGCGCCGAGACCGTAGGCCACGTTGCTGAAGCCGAGGTCGCTCTGGAGCTGGAACTTGGCGAAGCTGATGTTGATCCGGTCGAAGAACGCGAACATGTAGCAGACCATGATCAGCGGCATCAGCCGCCACGCAGCCTTGCGGACGACGCTGCTCTCGGTGACGGCGTCGATGCCCGCGAGCGGGCTGGTCGTGACGGCGGCCATGGTTTCCTCCTGGGGTTCGGGAGCGCCCCCGCTTACCGGTCCCGGCTCGGACCGGGGCGGTGGCGGGCAGGCGCGGATGGGCCGGAGCCGCTTCTGCGGCGGCTTCCGACGGGGACGTGACGGATCCGGACTGGATCGGCCGGGCTCGACCGGCTCAGGCCGCCCGCGGGACCGGGTGCAGGTCGCAGGGGCGTCCGGCCTTGGCGACCTGACCCGGCACGTCGTGCCCGACGAGCCGTGGCAGGTCGCGGGACAGGCCGATCAGCGCGTCGAGGTCGAGCCCCGTGGCGATGCCCATCTCGTGCGCCATGCTGACGAGATCCTCGGTGCAGATGTTGCCGGTGGCACCGGGCGCGAACGGGCAGCCGCCGAGGCCGCCGAGCGCGGCGTCGAAGCGGCGGGCGCCGGCCCCGTAGGCGGCCAGGACGTTGGCGAGGCCGAGGCCGCGGGTGTTGTGGAAATGCAGCGTCAGGCGGTCGGCCGGCACCAGCGTGAGGGCGCGGGCGACGAGGCGCTCCACCTGCCGGGGATTGGCCATGCCGGTGGTGTCGGCCAGCGTCACGCCGCCGATGCCCAGGGCGAGGTAGCGCTCGACCTGCGCCATCACCGCGTCGGGCGCCTGCGCGCCCTCGAACGGACAGCCGAAGGCGGTGGCCACGGTGGCGTTGGTCGAGACGGCGGAGCCGCGCACCGCCTCCATGATCCGGGCGAACCCGGCGATCGACGCGGCCGGCGTCATGCCCATGTTGGCGCGGTTGTGGGTCTCGCTGACCGAGGCGACGAGGTTGATCTCGTCGACCGCGACCGCGAGCGCCCGCTCCGCGCCCTTCGGGTTCGGCACCAGGGCGACGTAGACCGTTCCGGGCCGCCGGACGATCCCGGCGAAGACCTCGGCGGCGTCGCGCAAAGCCGGCACGGCCTTCGGCGAGACGAAGGAGGACACCTCGATCCGCGAGAAGCCCGCGGCCGAGAGGGCGTCGATCAGCGCGATCTTGTCGGCCGTCTCCACGTAGACGGGCTCGATCTGGAAACCGTCGCGCGTGGCGACTTCCTGGATCAGCATGGCCTCGCTCATTGCACGGATCCCTCGCGGCGCAGGCGCTCGATGGTCTCGGCGTCCCGCCCGAGATCGGCGAGGACGGAATCGGTGTGGGCGCCGAGCGGCGGTCCCTGCCAGCGCACGCCGCCGGGCGTGGCGGAGAGCTTGGGGACGATGCCGGGCATCTTCACCCGCGCGCCCCCCGGCAGCTCGGCCTCGAGGATCATGTCGCGGGCGGCGTAGTGCGGGTCGCTCACGATGTCGGCCACCGAGTAGATCCGGCCGGCCGGAACGTCCGCCCCGTCGAGGGCCTGCAACGCCTCCTCGACGGTCCGCGCTCCCGACCATGCGGCGATGGCGCCGTCGAGCAGGCCGGCCACCCGGGAGCGCCCGTCGTTGCCGCGCAGGGCGGGATCGTCGGCCAGATCCTGCCGACCGATGAGGATCATCAGGCGGCGGAAGATCGGATCCGAGTTGCCGGCGATCACCACGAAGCCGCCGTCCCGGGTCGGGTAGGTGTTCGACGGCGTGATGCCCGGGAGCGCCCCGCCGGTGCGGGTGCGGACCTCGCCCAGGAGATCGTATTCCGGGACGAGGCTCTCCATGACGTTGAACACGCTCTCGACGAGCGACACGTCGATGACCTGGCCCGGACCGTCGTGGGTCTTGATGTGCAGCAGCGCCATCAGGGCGCCGATCACCCCGTGCAGGGACGCGAGGGTGTCGCCGATGCTGACGCCGACCCGGGCCGGCGGGCTGTCCGGGCTGCCCGTGGTGAAGCGGATGCCGCCCATCGACTCGCCGATGGCGCCGAAGCCCGGCCGGTCGCGGTAGGGGCCGGTCTGGCCGTAGCCGGAGATCCGCACCATGACGAGCTTGGGATTGAGCGCCGAGAGCACGTCCCAGCCCAGCCCAAGCTTCTCCAGGCCGCCGGGGCGAAAGTTCTCGACCACCACGTCGGCGCCGCGGACGAGATCCTTCACCACCGCGAGACCTTCGGGCGACTTCAGGTTGATGCCGATCGATTTCTTGTTGCGCGACTGCAGATACCACCAGAGCGAGGTGCCCTCGTGCATCTTGCGCCACTTGCGCAGGGGGTCGCCCTCGTTCGGCGACTCGACCTTGATGACCTCGGCGCCGAACTCCGCCAGCATCTTGGTCGCGAACGGCGCGGCGATGAGCTGGCCGAGTTCGAGGACCTTGATCCCCTGGAGCGGACCAACGGCCGGCGCTGTCGTTTCGCTCGACATGCCTGTTTCCTCCACTGTCTTTTGCCGGTTCAATACTGTTCGCGTCGCGGCAAGTCCAAACGCCATGCGGCATAGGGCGTTCTCCTAGAGAGAACGCGTCGCGGCGCGATCGGTCTCAGGCCGGGGCCGGATGACGCGTCCCGGGATACCGGATCACTCGGCCCGGCGCAGGTGATCGAACAGGAGGGAGGCGGCCGGGGGCAGCGCTCCGGGCCGGAGAACGATGGTCAGGGTGCGTCGGGCCCAGGGATCCGAGAGCGGGACGGCCACCACCTGCATCTGCGGTCCGAGCAGCGCGTGGACCCGCTCGGGGACGACGCCGAGCCCCATCCCGACCTGGGCCATCCGGCAGATCGCGTCGAAGCTCGGCACGTGGATCCGCAGCTTCAGCGGCCGGCCGAGGCGGCGCGCCTCGTCGCGCAGGGCCGCGTAGATCGAGCTTTCGCGGTGCAGGCCGACATGGTCGTGGTCGAGGGTGTCGGCCAGCGCGACCGCCTCCCGCCCCGCCAGCGGATGGCCAGCGGGCACGACGAGGACGAGGCGGTCGCCGCGATACGGATAGGCTTCGAGGGACCGCGTATCGGTGCCGCCGGCACAGATGCCGAGATCGGCCGCGCCCTCCTCGACGCCGGCCACGACGCCGCCGCTCGGCCGCTCCTCCAGATCGATCGCGATGCCGGCCTGCACGGCCAGGAACGCCTGCAGATCCTCGGGCAGGAACTGCACGATCGCCGAGAGGTTGGCGAGCACCCGCACGAATCCGCGCACGCCGCGCGCGTGCTCGGCCAGTTCGAGCCCGATCTGCTCGGCGCTCGCCAGCATCCGGCGCGTGTGGTGCAGCAGGGTCTCGCCGGCCGGCGTCGGGCGCATGCCCTTCGGGTCACGGGTGAGGAGCGCGCAGCCCAGCGCCCGTTCCAGTTCGGCGAGACGCTTGCTGACGGCGGAGGGCGCGATCGCCGCCCGGCGCGCCGCGCCGTTGAGCGTGCCCTCCTCGCAGACCGCCGCGAACAGGCGCAGGGTCTTGAGATCGAGCCGGTTCAGCAGGGACGCGATCGCGGGCCTCCCCGGCATGGTCCGTTCCGTCGCCGCCGAATGCGCGCCCGCGGCAGATCCCGGACGTCCCGTGCGGGGTCCGGGTCCGTGCGGGCGGCTCCGACAATGATGCCGCGGCGGGCTTGCTGGCAACAGGCCCGGAGCCGGTGCGCGAGGATTCGTCCGTGAGGTCACGCGCGGCGATTCGGCCAGGCCGAGGCTGCGGCGACGACGCAACCGGGCGGCCCGGCCAAGTCCACAGTCTCGCCGTGTTCCGGGCGCCTGATCCGGACGGCGGGCGGCCCGTTGTCTCGGGCCGGCGAACCCGGTCACTGCAGAGGGCGCCCGTTGCTCAATTCCCTGGTCGCGATCTTCACCGTCCTCGCCGTGCTGATGGTGCGCGCCGTGCTCAAGCTGGCGCTGCTCCCCTTCCGCGCGCTCCGCAGCCTCTGGCGCCGCCGGGCCGCTGCGGCCTGACCGGATCGGCCGGAGAGGGCCGGCCGATGGCCGATCCGCCGAGCCGGCGCACGGTCGCTACAGCGGCACTCGCCGCCACAGGCCTGCTGCTCGCGAACCCGACTCGGGCGCTCGACGCCACAGATCCCCCCGCCAAAGATCCACCTGTCACGGATCGCCCGGCGCGCATCGCCATGCTGCTCTATCCGGGCATGACGGCTCTCGACCTGGTCGGACCGCAGGCCTTGCTGGCCGGCCTCTCGGCCGGCAGCCTCCACCTCGTCGCTGCGGAGCCCGGTCCGGTGACGAGCGATACGGGCATCGGCCTTGTCGCGACGACGCGCTTCGCCGATTGCCCCACTGATCTCGATGTGCTGTTCGTGCCCGGCGGCGACGGCACCCCCGCCCAGATGCGCGATCAGGCCACCCTGGCCTTCCTGCGGGACCGCGCGGCCCGCGCGCGCTGGGTCACCAGCGTCTGCACCGGCTCGCTGATCCTCGGGGCCGCGGGGCTGCTCGACGGCTACCGGGCGACCTCGCACTGGTGCGTGCGCGATGCCGTGCTGCCCCTTCTGGGAGCGATCCCGGTCGACGCGCGCGTGGTGTTCGACCGCAACCGCGTTACCGCCGCCGGCATCTCGGCCGGCCTCGACTTCGCCCTCGCGCTCGCCGCCCGCCTTCGCGGCGACGATTACGCGCGCACGGCGCAGCTCGTCGCGGAATACGCGCCGCACCCGCCCTTCGCCGCCGGGACGCCGGCCGCGGCGGGCCCGGCGATCACGCGCGAGGCCGAAGCGATCCTCGGCGATCTGACGAATGGGGCGCGGGCAGCGGTTCGGATGATCCAAGCACGCTAGAGGCGGCCACCTGATCGCATCGGGCCGGCGTCTCGAGGTTCCGGAGGTGATATCCAATCTCGCGATGGACCGGCAGCCACCGCGTCGGAATGCGCCCGTCATCGTGAGCCCTGAGGGTCTGTCAGGTTCGGGCTGGATGCCGCCGGGCCCCTCGCCAGCCGTTCTCCAGGCTTCGCGCGTGCGCGCGCCCATGGTTCGGCCTCAATCCTGACGTCTCCGCGCGCCAAAGGATTGGAGAACGACGTCGGCTGCGGAATCAGGGCATGAGCCAACTTCAAAACCTCGTCAGCAACATGCCTGCGCGCGTCGTGCGCAGCCCGGCGGATTCGTACCTTCATGTGCTCAACGCCTTGATGCTGCGCGACATGCGGACCCGGTTCGGGGGGAGCTATCTCGGTTACGCCGTCGTCGTCCTGTGGCCGTGTGTGCACGTCTTCGTGTTGGTCGCGATCTACGTGTTACGAAAGGTTCCGGCTCCGCTAGGTGATAGTCGAGCTCTGTTCTTCGGGACGGGTGCGGTTGCTGTGCTTGTGTTTCAATACATTTCTCGCGAGGTGATGAAGGCATACGGCTCGAATAAACCATTGGCGTATTATCCTCAGGTAAAAGTATTTGATATCATTATTGCCCGAGTACTTGTCGAAATTGTATCGGGCACTCTATCGACTCTTGTCGTAATGGCGACGCTGGCGGCATTTGGTGCAAATGTAATCCCACAAGACAGTTTCATGGCACTCACCGGGATGCTCACGGCGATTCTTCTCGGAATCGGGATCGGGTTTATTAACGTTTGTATTGCAGCGTTTTTTCCCGCTTGGCAGATTGGATATGTATTGTTTAACATCATTATTTATTTAACGAGCGGAGTCATGTTTTTGCCGAGCTACCTGCCGGAACAGATTTACTCAGTTTTGAAATATAATCCGGCCGTTCAGCTCATAGAATGGGTGCGTCTCGGCTACTATCCGGGGTTCGATGTAAAAGTCGATTACACTTACACTCTGTTATTTGCGCTCACTACTCTCACTATAGGCCTTCTGCTTGAGCGTTTCGTTGTTCGAAAACTCAATGGCTGATGACGAAATTTGGTGCGAACGGTGTCTCTCGTCGCTCACACAGCTGGATAGGCGCACTATCGCCATCTGAATACGCATCCCGCCCCTCGATCGCGGCGGGATCTTCATGGCCGGACCGAATTGCTCCGAAAGGCCTCCCACAGCCCGGGGGAGATATGGTTGCAGCGGCCAGGCCAAGACGAACGGCAGCTTTCGGGATGGGCCAATGGTCAATCGGACCATTGGCAAGAGCCGGCAGGATGATCGCGTTGCGGTTCATGGTGCGTTCGGGCGCCTGGGTCCCGCCTGAATGTGCCAGGGCTAGAACCGACGGTTAGCGCGCTCGCACCATCGCGGCGAGGTTGAACTGGTCGCCGCCGATCAGGCCTCGGCCGGTCTTGAGCCCGACGACCATTCCGGCGCCGTGCTCCCGAGCTTGGCTCGAGTTCCAGCGGGACTGAACACTTAATGGGTGGGCTGCCGCGCGAGCAGCGCGGGCATCCATGCACACCGATAGGCCGATGCCCGCGGCGTCGGCGTTTTCGGCCTAGCCTTCTTCAGCATAGAAATAGGCGGAGAACGCCAATCCTGCAGCCGTGAGCCTCGCGGGGAACTCTGGTGCAAAACGATCGCGCCGATCCGAGCGAAGCGCTTGAGAGTGCTGGCGCGCCCTACGGGAATCGAACCCGTGTTTTCGCCGTGAAAGGGCGACGTCCTGGACCGCTAGACGAAGGGCGCTCGGCTGGGCCGGGGGTTCTATAATCGGGCTGGGCCGGGAGGGCAACGCCTGGATTGCGGCTTGACGGATCGCTGCGGCGCCGGTTTGACGCGGGTGGCCGCGCCGGTTGCGTGGCAGCGAGGTTCAGGCGATGGCGATCCGCCGTGACGACAAGGCCCCCACCCGGGGGCGCCCGGCAGGCGGGCCCTACCGCCCGCGGCCGCAGCGTCCGCGGCCCGCGGGGCCGGCGGACGGCGTCAGCGTGCTCTACGGCTGGCATCCCGTGGTGCAGGCACTCGGCAATCGGGGACGGACGCTGCATCGCCTGCTCGCCACCGAGAACGCGGTCGCGCGGCTCACGGCCGAACTCGGCCCGCTGCCGATCGACCCCGAGCTCGTCCGCCCGAGCGACATCAACGCGTTGCTCGGTCCCGACGCGGTGCATCAGGGTCTCTACCTGGAGGCCGAGCCCCTGGCGGCGCCCGGGCTCGACGACCTGCCGGCGGACGCGCTGCTGCTCGCCCTCGACCAGATCACCGATCCGCACAACGTCGGCGCGATCGTGCGCACGGCCGCGGCGTTCGGCGTCGCGGGCATCCTCACCACGGCGCGGCACGCGCCCGGGGCAACCGGCGTGCTGGCGAAATCAGCCTCGGGCGGGCTCGAGCACGTGCCCTTCATCACGGTGCGCAATCTCGCCGAGGCCCTGATCGCCCTGGGGGAGCGCGGCTTCAGCCGGGTCGGGCTCGATTCCGAGGCGGCGGTCGATCTCGACACCCTGGTGCCGACCCGGCCGGCGGTGATCGTGCTCGGCGCCGAGGGCAAGGGCCTGCGGGAGCGCACGCGGACCTGCTGCGACGTCCTCGCCCGCATTCCGTTCACCGGCGAGATCCGCAGCCTCAACGTCTCGAACGCGGCGGCGATCACCCTCTATGCCATGCGGCTGCGGCCCGCCTGAGCCTGCGGGAGAACTGGCGGGCCCGCCGCAGAGGCCGCCTTCAGGCCTCGTCCTCGCGGGCGACGGCGCGGTAGCCGATGTCGCGGCGGCAGAAGCCGTCCGGCCAGTCGATGCGGGCCACCGCGGCGTAGGCACGGGCCTGCGCTTCCTTCACGCTGTCGCCGAGCGCCGTCACCGCCAGCACGCGCCCGCCATCGGCGAGGATCCGGTCGCCATCGGCCCGGGTGCCGGCCTGGAAGACCAGGGCCCCGTCGGCCTCGGCCTCGTCGATGCCGCGGATCTGCGTGCCGCGCACCACCGTGCCGGGGTAGCCCGCCGCCGCCATCACCACGGTGAGCGCGGTCCGCTGCGCCTCGAAATCCAGCACCGTGTTGCTGAGGTCGCCGTCGCAGGCCGAGAGCAGGGCCGGCACGAGATCCGAGTTGAGGCGGGGCATCAGCACCTGCGCCTCGGGGTCGCCGAAGCGAGTGTTGTACTCGATCAGCTTCGGCCCGTCGGCCGTCAGCATCAGGCCGGCATAGAGGATCCCGGTGAAGGGCGTGCCCCGGGCGCGCATACCCGCAAGGGTCGGCTGGATGATGCGCTCCATCACGATGCGCTCGATCTCCGGCGTCACGATCGCGGCCGGCGAGTAGGCGCCCATGCCGCCGGTATTGGGTCCGCGATCGCCGTCGAAGACGCGCTTGTGGTCCTGCGCCGTGCCGATCGGGATGGCGCGCGTGCCGTCGCAGAGGGCGAACAGGCTCGCCTCCTCGCCGAACAGGCATTCCTCGACCACCACCTCGGCACCCGGTTCGGAGAAGAGCGCGCGCAGGGCCGCCTCGGCCTGATCGACCGTCTCGGCGACGGTCACGCCCTTGCCGGCGGCGAGCCCGTCCGCCTTCACGACGATCGGCGCCCCCAGCGCGCGGACGTGGGCGAGGGCCGGATCGAGCGCGGCGAAGCGCGCGAAGCCGGCCGTCGGGATGCCCTGGGCCGCGCAGAGCTCCTTCGTGAAGCCCTTCGAGCCCTCGAGCCGCGCAGCGGCCCGCGTCGGCCCGAAGGCCCGGATGCCCGCCGCGGTCAGATCGTCCACGAGGCCCGCCACGAGCGGCGCCTCCGGCCCGATCACGACGAGGCCGATGCGCTCGGCCTCGCAGAAGCGCTGGACGGCCGCAGGGTCGTCCACCGCGAGGTCGGGCCGGTTCTCGCCGTGCCGCGCCGTGCCGGGGTTGCCGGGTGCCGTGAACAGGCGCGTGCAGAGGGGACTTTTCGCCAGCGCGTAGGCCAGCGCGTGCTCCCGTCCCCCGGAGCCGATCAGAAGGATGTTCATGAGCCAACGCTTGTCCCGGAATTCGCGCCGCGGGAAAAGAGGGGCCGGACCGAAAACCCGCGGCCATGCACCGACGGGCTGCCATGCGCCGACGGGCGGGCCGTTCGGAGATCCGGGCCCGCGATGCTAGGGAGCGGACACGACAGGCCGACCCGGCCGGGAGGAACCATGATCCGTCCGCTCGCACGCGCCCTGGCGCTGGCTCTCTGCATGCTCACGGCCCGGACGGTGCCGGGCCTCGCCGAGGAGGCCGACCTGGCCGGCTACGCGGCGCGGGTCGAGCTCCATCCCTTCGAGAGTCTCACGCTCTCCGACGCGCAGTTCCTGACGGGCAGGGCCGAGACCGCCGGGGAGTCCGGGGCGAAGCCGGTGACGCTCGCCGGCGCGCTCCGGATCGCCAGACCGGGCACCGAGCGCCTGCCGACGGTGGTGCTGATCCACGGCTCGGGCGGGATCGGCGGCAACATCGAGTTCTGGCAGCGCGCCCTCAACGCCCGCGGCATCTCGACCTTCGCCATCGACGGGCTCACCGGCCGCGGGCTCGTCAGCGTCAACACCGATCAGGCCCGGCTCGGGCGCACCAACCTGATCCTCGATCTCTATCGCGGGCTCGCGATCCTGGCCAAGCACCCGCGGGTCGATCCGCTGCGGGTCGCCGTGATGGGGTTCTCCCGCGGCGGACAGGCCGCGCTCTACGCGAGCCTGCGCCGGTTCGACGCCGCCTGGAACCGCTCCGGCATCGCGCCGGCGGCCTACGTCCCGGTCTATCCCGATTGCTCGATCATCTTCGAGGGCGATACCGACGTGGCGGCCCACCCGATCCGGATCCTCGCCGGCGGCGCCGACGACTACAACCCGGCGGCCTTCTGCGCGAACTACGTCGAGCGGCTGCGCGCCAACGGGCGCGACGCGACGCTTACGGTCTATCCGGGCGGGCAGCACGTCTTCGACAACCCGGTCGGGCCGAGCGAGCCGACCGTGGCGGCGGGCGCGCAGACCGTGCGCGCCTGCGCGCTCCGCGAGGAGCCGGCCGGGCACATCATCGACGCGCGCACCGGCGCGGACTTCACCTACCGTGCGCCCTGCGTCGAGACGGGACCGCATATCGGCTCGGATGCGGGCATCCGCGCCGACGCCCTGCGCGACGCGCTCGGCGCCCTGGAGGCCGCGTTCGGCACGCGGTGAGCGCGCGTTTGCCGCGAAACCACAGGCTCTGCACAACCTGGACTCGGGAGGGCCGCGGCCTCGACCGGGCGTCCCGCGCGGTCTAGCGTCCCGTCCCATGCCCCTGGTCCCCCCGCCCCCGGCGCGCCCCGCCCTCCCCGACCCGACGGATCCCCCGCCCGCCCGGGTGCTTGCGGCCAACCAGCCCGAATGGTCGGTCGGCGATCTCGCGGCGGCGCTGAAGCGGACCCTGGAGGATGCCTTCGGGCATGTCCGGCTGCGCGGCGAGATCTCGGGCTATCGCGGGCAGCACGGCTCGGGCCACGCCTATTTCTCGCTGAAGGACGGGCAGGCGCGCATCGACGCCGTGGTCTGGAAGGGCGTGTTCGGGCGCCTGCGCCAGAAGCCCAAGGAGGGGCTCGAGGTGATCGCCACCGGGCGGATCACCACCTTCGCGGGCAAGTCGTCCTACCAGATCGTCGTCGAGGCGCTTGAGCCGGCCGGCATCGGCGCGTGGATGGCGTTGCTGGAGGAGCGCCGCCGCATGCTGGCGGCGGAAGGCCTGTTCGAGTCCGGGCACAAGCGGGCGATTCCCTACCTGCCGCGCGTCGTCGGCGTCGTCACCTCGCCGACGGGCGCGGTGATCCGCGACATCCTGCACCGTCTGGAGGACCGCTTCCCGCGATCGGTCCTGGTCTGGCCGGTCCGGGTCCAGGGCGAGGGCGCGGCCGAGGAGATCGCCGCCGCGATCCGCGGATTCGACGCGCTGCCGGAAGGCGGGCCGATCCCGCGGCCCGACGTGCTGATCGTCGCGCGCGGCGGCGGGTCGATCGAGGATCTCTGGGCCTTCAACGAGGAATCCGTCGTCCGCGCCGCCTTCGCCTGCCGGATCCCGCTGATCTCGGCGGTGGGCCACGAGACGGACACCACGCTGATCGATCACGTCTCCGACCGGCGGGCGCCGACCCCGACCGGCGCCGCCGAGATGGCGGTGCCGGTGCGCGCCGACCTCGTGGCCCAGGTGGCCGATCTCGGCGGGCGCCATGCCGGGGCGATCCTGCGGCGGCTCGACCGCGACCGGGCGGATCTGCGCGCCGTGGTGCGGGCGGTGCCGGGGCCCGACGCGTTCCTGGCGGCCAAGCGCCAGCGCCTCGACCTCGCCGAGGCCCGTCTCGCGCCCGCCCTGGCCGCCGGGGCCCGCGGGCACCGCGCCCGGCTCCAGGGCCTGCTCGACCGACTGGCCCGGCGCTCGCCCGACGTCGCTCTCGCCAATGCCCGGGCGCGGCTCGCCCGGATCGACCACCGGCCCCGCACCGCCCTGCGCAACGATCTGCTGCGCAAGCAGGAGCATCTCGCCCAGCTCGGACGCCGCCTCGTCGTGGCCCGCGACGGCACCCTCGAGCGGGCGCGGGCCCTGGAAGCGCGCAGGGCCGACCGGCTCGCCGCCGTGCTCGCCCGCCTCGCTCAGGCCGGAACCCGCAGCATCGAGCGCCGCCGCGACCGGCTCGGCGCGCTGGGCGGCCTGCTCGGCTCGTTGAGCTACCGGGCGGTGCTGGAGCGCGGCTACGCGCTGGTGCGCGACGAGGCGGGCCGGCCCGTGCGGCGCGCGCAGGACGCGGCGGGCGCCCGGCGCCTCGACCTGCAATTCGCCGACGGGCACGCCGCCGCCCGCCCGGAGGGATCGGGCCCGGACGATCCCCCCTCCCCGCTCGATCCACCCGTCGCCCGGCCACAGCGGGCCGCCCGGAAGGCGAGCGCGCCCAAGGCTGCCGCCAAGGCTGCGCCACCGACGCCGGAGTTGCGCCAGCGCTCGCTCTTCGAGGTCTGACCCGTCAGGGGCGGCGCCTGTAATGGTAGCGCAGCAGCTCCTGCCGGAAGCCCAGGCGTGTGTAGAGGGCGCGCGCCTGGGCGTTCGCCGCGATCACCTGCAGGCAGGCCGCGCCGGCGCCGTGCGACCGGCCCCAGCCCATCAATGCCGCAACGGTTCGGCGCGCATGGCCTCGACCGCGAAAGGCCTCGGGCGTCGCGACCGATTCGATCACCACGAGGCTGCGGTCGACGACGGCGTACCCCATGCTCAGGATGCCCTCGGGGCCGGTCAGCGCCGCGAAGACCCGCGGCAGGCACAGGCTCGCGATCATCCCCCGATAGGCGGCCTCGGCCTCCGCATCCGCGCGGTTGAGGCGTCCGCGCAGATCGAGCCAGGCGGCGTCCGGCGCGCGCGTGAGACGCATGGCGGGATCGGCCGCGCGCGGTGCGGCGCCGAGATCCGCCAGCAACGTCAGGGCATGCCCTTCGGCCCCGTAGCCCAGCCGGTCCAGGACCAGGTCCATCTCCGGCGCGAGCGAGGGCACGCGGAAGATCGCCGGCCGCGCCAGCTCGGCGAAGACCGATTCGCAGAGCGCCACCGCGGGTTCCGGTGCCGCGCGCGGGCCGCGCAGCGGGTTCACCGAGTTCGTCCGCCGTGTCGGACCGCCGGCCTGGCGCAGGAGCCAGCCGTCGAGATGCACCTCGCGCGGGGCAGGCCACGCGTTGCGGCAGGCCTCCTCCGCCAGCCACCCCCACCTCTCGTCCGCGCTCATCCCAGTCGCTCCCCGTATTGCGGCCCTGGACGGGCGGTCGACACCCGCTGTCCTAGCCCATCCGGGCGGGCCGGACCCGCCGGGCGGAAGGCGGCTCCGGCGTGCATCGCGAGCCGTCGCTGTCGCCCACGCGGACCGAACAGCGCCTGCGCGGGCTTGACGCCATCGGCGGCGTTTGCGACCGCCTGCCGCGGCACGTCTCCTGCCTCGTCGGAGGCGAGGCCTTCGCCAGGAGACCCCATGACCACCACGATCGACAGCGACCAGAAGCTTCACCTCGTGTTCGGGGGCGAGCTGAAGGACCTCGACGGCGTCAACTTCCGCGACGTGAAGAACCTCGACATCGTCGGCATCTTCCCGGACTACGCCACGGCGCAGGCCGCCTGGAAGGCGAAGGCACAGGCGACGGTGGACAGCGCCCAGACGCGCTACTTCGTCGTCCACCTCCACCGGCTGCTCGAGCCGACCGTGCCGTGAGCGGGCCGCGGCCCGGCCTGTGCAGGGCCGACCGTGAAGGCATTGTGACGATTTCGCGCCGCTGATATGAGCCGGGCCGGCTCTCTGCCGGACATCGGATCGGTTCGGCGCGTCATCGTCAGGTATTCGCAAGCGCCGCCTCCGGGCCGGCGCAGGATAGGTCGGCAGGCATGAAGTCCTCGATCAAGATCGTAGCCGGCAACGCCAGCCGGCCCTTGGCCGAGGCCATCGCCGCCTATCTCGAACTGCCGCTCGCCAAGTGCATGGTGCGCCGCTTCGCCGATATGGAGATCTTCGTCGAACTGCAGGAGAACGTGCGCGGCGAGGACGTCTTCATCGTCCAGTCGACCTCCTATCCGGCGAACGATCACCTGATGGAGCTCCTGATCATGATCGATGCGGCGCGCCGGTCCTCGGCCCGCCGCATCACGGCGGTGATCCCGTATTTCGGCTATGCCCGGCAGGACCGGCGCACCTCGGGCCGCACCCCGATCTCGGCCAAGCTCGTGGCCAACCTGATCACCGAGGCCGGCGCCGACCGGGTGCTGACCCTCGATCTGCACGCCGGCCAGATCCAGGGCTTCTTCGACATCCCGACCGACAACCTGTTCGCCGCTCCCGTGATGGTGCGCGACATCAAGGAGCGGGCGAGCACGCAGGACCGCATGGTGGTCTCCCCGGACGTCGGCGGCGTCGTGCGCGCCCGCGCCATCGCCAAGCGCATCGACGCGCCGCTCGCCATCGTCGACAAGCGCCGCGAGCGGCCGGGCGAGTCCGAGGTGATGAACATCATCGGCGACGTCGAGGGCCGGTCCTGCATCCTCGTGGACGACATCGTGGATTCCGGCGGCACGCTGGTGAACGCCGCCGAAGCCCTGCTGAACGCGGGTGCCAAGGACGTCTCGGCCTACATCACCCACGGCGTCCTGTCGGGCGGCGCCGTCTCCCGCATCGCCGCCTCGCGGATGAAGGAGCTGGTGATCACGGATTCGATCCAGCCGACGCAGGCGGTCAAGCTCGCCCGCAACATCCGCGTCGCCACGATCGCCCCGCTGCTCGGCGAGGCGATCGGCCGGACGGCGACGGAATCCAGCGTCTCCAGCCTGTTCGACTGACGGACGCCACCGCCCGCCCCGCCCGGATGTCGGCCTCGGCCGGCGCCTACTCGCAGAAGTCCGGCTCGGCGCGGCGCAGGATCCGCTTCACGCTCTCGAGGTGGAGGCGGCCGCTCTCGGCGTCCCCCGCCCGCATCTGCGCGGCCGCATGCCGGGCGATCGCCTCGGGCACCGGGACCAGGGCCCGGCCGGTGCTCATCGCCTTCAGTTGCACCTCGGCGGCGCGCTCCAGGTAGTAGAGGTCGTCCCAGGCCTCGGCGATCGTCGAGCCGGTGACGATCACCCCGTGGTTGCGCAGGAAGACCACGTCGGCCTCGCCGATCGCCGCGGCGATGCGGTCGCCCTCGGTCGCGTCGAGAGCGAGGCCGTTGTAGGCGTCGTCCACGGCGGTCCGGCCGTAAAATTTCAGGGCGGTCTGCCCGGCGAAGACCAGCGGCTCGCCCGCGACCATGCTGAGCGCGGTCGCGTGCGGCATGTGGGTGTGGAAGGCGGCCCGCGCCCGGGGCAGGCGCGCGTGCAGGCGGGCATGGATGAAGAAGGCGGTCGCCTCGGGCTGCCCCTCGCCCCGGAGGACCGCGCCGTCGAGGCTGCAGACCAGGAGATCGGAGGCGCGGATCTCCGAGAAGGCCAAGCCATACGGGTTGACGAGGAAGAGGTCGTCGCGGCCCGGCACCAGGGCCGAGAAGTGATTGCAGATGCCTTCCTCCAGGCCGAGCCGGGCCGCCATGCGGAAGCAGGCGGCGAGATCGATCCGGGCGGCGGCCAGGGCCGCCTCGTCGATCGGGCCGGTCTCGGACCGCCCGGGGGCGTCGACCGCGCGCAGTTCGTGAGCCATGTCGTGCTCCTCCGGATGCCGGGTTGTGCGCCCTTGTCGAAGGTCTCGCGCGGGCTGTCCAGCCGACGCGGCCCCGGACCACCGTTGCCGGCTCTGGATTCGGGCAGAACGGCGATTGCGCGGTCACGAGCCACTGCTTATAGTAGCGGCATTCCCCTTTTGATGGCGTGAGACGGGACCGTCCGGATATCGAGATCCGGGCCCCGCGGACCTTTGCCCGGTTCTCGGGCCGTCCCCGCGCCCCGCGAACGTTGGAGCCGCCCCATGTCCCAGGGTCCGCTGATGCCCAAGGCCACCGCCGTGTGGCTCGTCGAGAACACGTCGCTCGCCTTCGAGCAGATCGCCGATTTCTGCAAGCTGCACCCGCTCGAGGTGAAGGGCATCGCCGACGGCGAGGTCGCGGCCGGGATCAAGGGGCTCGACCCGATCACCACGGGTCAGCTCACGCGCGACGAGATCGAGAAGGCGCAGAAGTCGCCGCATTACAAGCTCAAGCAGGCGGTCTCCAAGGTGAAGCTGCCGGAGGTGAAGCGCACCACCAAGGGTCCGCGCTACACCCCGCTGTCCCGCCGTCAGGACCGGCCCAACGCGATTCTCTGGCTGCTGCGCAACCACCCGGAACTGAAGGATTCGCAGGTCATCCGCCTCGTTGGCACCACGAAGTCGACGATCCAGCAGATCCGCGAGCGCACGCACTGGAATTCCGGCTCGCTCCAGCCGATGGATCCGGTCACCCTCGGCCTCTGCACGCAGATCGACCTCGATTTCGAGGTGCAGCGCGCCGCGGCCGACCGCCCGGCGGCGGTCCAGGCCGATGCGGGCGCGTCACTGCTGCCCGCCGAGGTCTCGACGGCGCCGTCCTACGGCGAGCCCGACGAGGATATCCGCCACGGCGGCCGGGACGAGCGCCCGAACGCGGATTCGGTCTTCGCCAAGCTGAAGGGCCGTCGCGCCGACGAGGACGACGACGAGGACTGAACTCCCGTCCCGTCGCGGCCCGCGAGTTGAAACGGCGGGCCGGTTGCTGTATGAGGCGCGCGTCCTTTCGGTAGGATCGCGCGCTTTTCTTTGCGCGCTCTCCGCCAAGCACCGGACGGACCGCCCTCGGACACCGTATCGACGCGTCGGCAAGCCGGTCCAGCGGACCGGTCGCCCTTCTCCCGCATTCCGGGACGGGGCCGCGGCGGACGAGGGCGCAGCGCAACACGAGCCGTCGACGCCGGGCCTCAGCCGGGGCCCTCAGGAGAGAGAATGACCGCAGGTACTGCTCTGCAGCAGAACGCGTATCGCGAAGACTTCGCGGCGCTGCTCGAGGAATCCTTCCTCAGCCACGAGATCACCGAAGGGTCCGTCGTCAAGGGTCGCGTCGTCGCGATCGAGAAGGACGTGGCCGTCATCGACATCGGCGCCAAGACGGAAGGCCGTGTCGCGCTCAAGGAATTCACCGGCCCCGGCCGCGAGGGTGATCTCAGCGTCGGCGACGAGGTCGAGGTCTACGTCGACCGCATCGAGAACGCGCTGGGCGAGGCCGTCATCTCGCGCGACAAGGCGCGCCGCGAGGAGTCGTGGGTCAAGCTCGAGAAGGCCTTCGAGGCCAACGAGCGCGTCACCGGCACGATCTTCAACCAGGTCAAGGGCGGCTACACCGTCGACCTCGACGGCGCCGTGGCCTTCCTGCCGCGCTCCCAGGTCGACATCCGCCCCGTGCGCGACGTGACCCCGCTGCTCGGCACGCCCCAGCCGTTCCAGATCCTCAAGATGGATCGCCGCCGCGGCAACATCGTGGTGTCGCGCCGCACCGTGCTCGAGGAGAGCCGCGCCGAGCAGCGCTCGGAGCTGGTGGCCAACCTCGAGGAAGGTCAGGTCATCGACGGCGTCGTCAAGAACATCACCGAGTACGGCGCCTTCGTCGATCTCGGGGGCATCGACGGCCTGTTGCACGTCACCGACATGGCGTGGCGCCGCGTGAACCATCCGTCCGAGGTCGTCACCATCGGCCAGACGGTCAAGGTCAAGATCATCAAGATCAACCACGAGACGCACCGCATCTCGCTCGGCATCAAGCAGCTGCTCGCCGATCCGTGGGAGGGCATCGCCGCCCGCTACCCGGTCGACGCCAAGCTCAAGGGCCGCGTGACCAACATCACCGATTACGGCGCCTTCGTGGAGCTGGAGCCGGGGATCGAGGGCCTGATCCACGTCTCCGAGATGAGCTGGACCAAGAAGAACGTCCATCCGGGCAAGATCGTCTCCACCTCCCAGGAGGTCGAGGTCCAGATCCTGGAAGTCGATCCGGTCAAGCGCCGCATCTCGCTCGGCCTCAAGCAGACCCTGCAGAACCCCTGGGAGGCCTTCTCCGAGAAGCATCCCGTGGGCTCCGAGGTCGAGGGCGAGGTCAAGAACAAGACCGAGTTCGGCCTGTTCATCGGCCTCGAGGGCGATGTCGACGGCATGGTCCACCTGTCGGATCTCGACTGGAACCGTCCCGGCGAGCAGGTCATCGAGGAGTTCAAGAAGGGCGACATGGTGCGCGCCCAGGTTCTCGACGTCGATGTCGAGAAGGAGCGCATCTCGCTCGGCGTGAAGCAGCTCGGCGGTGATCCCTTCGCGGAGGCCGGCGAGATCAAGAAGGGTCAGATCGTCACCTGCGAAGTCATCGAGGTGAAGGATTCGGGCGTCGAGGTGAAGATCGCCGACACCGACATGACCACCTTCGTGCGCCGGGCCGAGCTCGCCCGCGACCGCGGCGACCAGCGCCCCGAGCGCTTCGCCGCCGGCGAGAAGTTCGACGCCCGCGTCGTCCAGTTCGACCGCAAGGCCCGCCGCGTGCAGGTCTCGATCAAGGCGCTCGAGATGGCCGAGGAGAAGGAGGCGATGGCCCAGTTCGGCTCCGCCGATTCCGGTGCCTCGCTCGGCGACATCCTCGGCGCGGCCTTCAAGAAGGCTCGCACCGACGACGAGTGATCGCTGTCGCACGGTGCCGCCGAGTCTCGTCTCGGCGGCACCCCGGCGGCCGCCAGCCCGCCTGGGTCCGTCCCGGGCGGGCTTTTCTATGCCCGGAGTGTCGGTCGACCGACCCGCTCGGCCCTGGAAGGCGGCTTGAGGACGGTGCATGGATCCTGTTCGACGCGCCGCCCCCGACGCCGCCGGAGACCTGCCGACAATGAAGCTCCTCTACGCACCGGCCTCCCCCTTCGTGCGCAAGGTCCTCGTGCTCGCGTACGAGACCGGGCAGGCGGATCGGATCGAGCTCGTGCCTGCGGGCGCCAGCCCGACAGGACCCGATCCGGCGACCACCGCGCACAACCCGTTGGGCAAGATCCCGACGCTGATCACCGAGGCGGGGCAGGCGTTGTTCGACAGCCGCGTGATCTGCGAATACGTCGATTCACGCTCGACCGGGATCCGGCTGTTCCCGGCCGAGGGCGAAGCGCGCTGGCACGCCCTCGCCCTGCAGGCGCTCGCCGACGGGCTGCTCGATGCGGCGCTGCTGATCCGCTACGAGCGGGTCATGCGCCCCGAGCCGCTGCGCTGGGACGCCTGGGAATCCGGGCAAGCGGCCAAGATCGACAACGCGCTCGACCGGTTCGAGAGCCTGGCGGACGATCTCGCGGGCAGCCTCCATATCGGCACGGTCGCGACGGCCTGCGCCCTCGGCTACCTCGATTTCCGCTTCCCCGATCACGGCTGGCGCGCAGGCCGGTCCGCCCTCGCGGATTGGTACGCGGCCTTCGGCCGGCGTCCCTCCATGACGGCCACCGCGCCGCCGGCCGCGTAGTCGCGGGCCTCCGCCTCCGGCCGTAGGCCCTTCGGGCGGCTACGGCCGACCGAGGGGATTCCGCCAACGCTCTGCAAGGACTCGATGACCCGCACGCCGCATCCCGACCGCGTCCGAACGAGCAGCCTGGATTTCTGGCTCGCGCGCGGAGCCATCGTCTGCGTCGCCGGCCTTCAGATGCTGGTGACGAACGACCTCTCGCCGGGGCCGCGCTGGCTCGCCCCCGCGCTGGAGATCGCGCTGCTGGTCCCGCTCTCGGCGGCGACCGCCTGGAACCAGAGACGCGCCCGGCGGGCGACCACCGACGCGCATTGGGCGAGCGTTCACCGGCATCACCGACTGATCCGGTGGGCGGCCCTGGTCCTGACCGCGCTCGTCACCGCGGCCAACACCGCCGCGCTCGTGGGCCTCGTCGCCGCGCTGCTGAAGGGCAAGGCGGGGAGCGCGCCGACCCTCCTCACGGACGCGCTCAACATCTGGGGCACGAACGTGATCATCTTCGCCCTCTGGTACTGGACGACGGACCGGGGCGGGGCGGCGTTGCGCGGTCACCCGAAGGCGCGCGCGCCGGATTTCCTGTTCCCCCAGATGACCTTGCCGGACCAGGCGGCCCGGGCGAGCTACGTGCCGGGCTTCGTCGACTACCTGTTCCTCGCCTTCACCAACGCCACCGCCTTCTCGCCGACGGACACCATGCCGCTGACGCAGCGGGCCAAGCTGATGATGATGGCGGAGGCTTTGATCTCGCTCCTGACGATCGCTCTCGTCGCCGCGCGCGCCGTCAACATCCTCACTTGAGCGCGGGTCCGGCGGCGCGGTCCATGCCGCTCAATTGGCGGTGCGCACGAACGCGAAGCGGCCGACGGAGGCGTTCTGTCCGCGATAGCGCGGCGCGGGCGGCTGCGGGATCGCAGGCCGTCCGTCGGGCACGAGGGGCGCGATCGGAATCGTGCGCAGGGCCTCGCGCAGGCGCAGGACCTCCGCCCGCAGGGCCGCGTTCTCGCGCTCGATCCGCCCGAGGCGCGTGACGCCCGCCGGGGTCAATCCGCCGAGCCGGCGGCGCCAGCGGTAGAAGGTGCCGACCGAGACGCGCGCGCTCATGCAGATCGCCGCGATCGGGACGCCGTTCTCCGCCTCACGCAGCAGGAACGCGATCTCCTCGTCGGTGTGCTGGGATCGACGCATGCGCTGGCCTCCCGACCGGATCGCCGTCCGGAGCAAGAACCGGACCCGGGGCCGGCCCAAACGGCAATTTTGACGTTATGCCGCCGCGGCGCCCGTGATCCGGGCGGTCTGACGTCGATTTGCGCAAGAGGGCCCGGGCCCTGCAGCCTCTTTGACCTTTGACGCGCTCCCGCGCCGTCGGATGATCCCGGCGGTCGACGGGAGGCGGGACGATGGTGGGCACGATCACGAGGCGGAGCCTCATCGGCACGGCGGCGGCGCTCGCCGCTCCGGCCCTCGTGCGGCCGGCCTGGGCCGCCGACACGGTCAAGCTCGGCTGCCTGTTCTCTTCCTCAGGCACCATGGCCAATATCGAGGGCCGCCTGAATTTCGTGGTGCGGATGGCGGCCGACGAGATCAACGCGAAGGGCGGCGTCAACGGCCGCCGGATCGAGGTGATCACCTCCGATCCGGCGTCGGACTGGCCCCTCTACGCCCAGATCGGCCGCCAGATGCTGCAGCAGGAACGGGCCGCCGCGCTGTTCGGCTGCTGGACCTCGGTCTCGCGCAAATCCGTCCTGCCGGTCGTCGAGCAGAACGAGGGCCTGCTCTACTACCCGCTCCACTTCGAGGGCGACGAGAACTCGAAGAACGTGGTCTACGTCAATTCGCCGCCCGCAAGCTCGGTCCTGCCGGCGATCGATTATCTGATGGGCGCGGACGGGGTCTCCGCCAAGCGCTTCTTCATGATCGGATCGGACTACGTCTGGCCCCGCACCATCAACAAGCAGCTCAAGGGATACTGGAAGGCCAAGGGCATCGCGGAGACCGCGTGGCGCGAGGAATACGTGCCGTTCGGCTTCTCGAACTTCCAGACCCTGGTCAATCAGGTCCGCAGCTTCGCGAGCCAGCCGGGCGGTCAGCCGATCGTCGTGCTCACCGTCGTCGGCTCCTCGATCCCCGATTTTCTGCGCGAGTTCGCCAACCAGGGCATCCAGGCGACCGACGTGCCGATCCTCGGTCTCGACATGGTGGAGGCGGATCTCGAGGGCCTCGATACGGGCAAGCTCGTCGGTCACCTCAATTGCTGGGCCTACCTCCAGGCGAACAAGAGCGAGCGCAATACGGCCTTCCTGAAGAGCTGGGCCGACTACGTGAAGGCGAAGAACGTGCCCTTCAGCGCCGATACCGTGATCGACCCGATGGTCTCGGCCTACGACAGCGTCCATCTCTGGGCCCTGGCCGCCGCCAAGGCCGGCAGCTTCGACGTGCCGGCGGTGCGGCAGGCCTTCCCGGGCCTCAGCTTCGCCGACCCGTCCGGCTACACCCTGACGATGGGGCCGGAGAACAACTACGTCTCGCGCGGCGTCTTCATCGGATCGGTCAACGAGAAGCGGGGCTTCGACGTGCTCTGGCAATCGCCCGACGCCCCCAAGCCCGTCCCGTTCAGCCCGTATGGCTGAGCGCGGGGCGCAGGTCATCCGGCGATGCGGCGCGGCGCTTCTCGGCCTCGCGCTCCTGGCCTTCGGGGGTACGACGGCGCGGGCCGAACCGGTCGGGATCGATCGGGCCGCGCTCGCAACGGGCCTCTGCGGCAGCCCGGCGCTGCTGGGCCAGGCCGCGGACGGCGTGGTGTCGGCGGCGTCCGGCGCCCCGACCGAGGATCTGATCCGTGCCGGTGATCTGCTGCGGGCGCTGTCCGAGCGGCGCCTCGCCTGCACCGACACGGGCGCGGTCGTCCTCGACCGCCCGGGCGGCGCTGCGGGCGTGGATGCGGCGACCGCTGCGCCGCGGTCCGCGTCCGGCGCCCGCACGCCCGTGCTCGGGTTGCGTCAGCGCGCCCAGGTCGAGACGGCGACGGGCGTCGTCGCCCTTCTCACCGGCCGCGACGCCCCGGCGCGGGGCGCCGGGATCGCCGCCCTGGAGCGGCGCGTCGGGAACGTGCCCGAGCCTGTCCTGGCGCGCATCCTGGAGCGCGCCGCCGCCTCAGAGGCCGATTCCGGCATCCGATCCGCCATCGTGGCGCTGCAACAGACGGCCGCCCTCTCGGCGCCGGATCCGGCGCGGCGCCTCGGCGCGATCGGCGCGGTCGCGGCGGTGCCGTCCGGCGCCGCCTTGTCCCGGCTGCGAGCGCTCCGCACGGATCCCGCCTACGCCGCCGACCCGGCCTTCCGCAGCGGCCTCGATGCCGGGATCGTCCGTGTGGAGCGCGCCGTCGCGATCGGCGACGGGCTCGCCGTCCTCTACAACGCGCTGAGCTTCGCCAGCATCCTGTTCATGGCGGCGGTCGGGCTGGCGATCATCTTCGGGCTGATGGGGGTCATCAATCTCGCGCAGGGCGAGTTCATCATGATCGGCGCCTACGCGACCTACGGCGTGCAGGAGGCCTTCCGGCGCCTCGCCCCGGGCGCGATCGATCTCTACCTGCTGGCCGCGATCCCCGTGGCCTTCCTCGCCGCGGCGCTCGTGGGCGTCCTGATCGAGGCCTCGATCCTGCGCCACCTCTACCGGCGCCCGCTGATGAGCCTGCTGGCGACCTGGGCCGTCAGCCTGTTCCTGATCAACGCCGTGCGCGTCGCCTTCGGCAGCCAGAACCTGCAATTCCTGATGCCGGGCTACGTCAGCGGCGGCCTGCCGCTCTACGCCGACTTCATCGTCACCTGGAACCGGCTCTTCGCGATCGGCTTCGCGGGCGGCACGCTCGTCCTCACCTTACTCATTCTGCGCGGTACGCCGCTCGGGCTCGACATCCGGGCGGTCACCCAGAACCGCGATATGGCGGGCTGCCTCGGCATCCGCACCCGCCGCGTCGACCGCCTCGCCTTCGGCTTCGGCTCGGGCCTGGCCGGGCTCGCGGGCGTGGCCCTCTGCCCGATCTACAGCGTCAATCCCGGGATGGGGGCGAACTTCGTCGTGGACAGCTTCATGGTGGTCGTGCTCGGCGGAGTCGGAACCGTCGCCGGCACTCTGGTCGCGGCGCTCGGCATCGGCGGCGCCAACGTGGCGATCGAGCCGCTCTACGGTGCCGTGGCCGCCAAGGTGATCGTGCTCGCGGGCATCATCCTATTCATCCAGCGGCGGCCCGAGGGCCTGTTCCCGGCGAGGCGCAGGCGGTGAACGGGCGCGCACGCCTGATCGCGGCGCCCGGGGCCGGCACGCCGCCCGCGGGCGCGAGGCTCCTGTTCTGGCGCGATCCGCTGATCGCGGGCCTCGTGGCACTGATCCTGGGCCTCGCTGTCCTGCTGCCGCTCTTCAATCCCTCGGCCTTCCTCGTCAATGCGGCGGGCCAGCTCGCCGCCTTCGCGATCCTCGCCGTGTCCCTCGACCTCGTCTGGGGCTATCTCGGCATCCTCAGCCTCGGGCACGGCCTGTTCTTTGCGATCGGCGGCTACCTCTGTGCCATGCACCTCGTGGCCCATGCCTACGCGCGGACCGGGATCGAGCCGGATCTGATGCAGTTCATGGGCTGGAAGACCCTGCCCTGGTACTGGACCGGGCTGACCAGCGCCCCCTTCGCGCTGGCCCTGGCGCTCGGGATCGCCGCCGCGGTGGCCTTCGTCTTCGGCCTCGCCTCGTTCCGCTCGCGCGTGAACGGCGTGTATTTCTCGATCATCAGCCAAGCGCTCGTCTACGTCGCGATGCTGCTGATGTTCCGCAACGACACCGGGCTCGGCGGCAACAACGGCATGACCGGGTTCGCGCTGCTGTTCGGCTGGCCGATGGGGACGCCCGGCGTCGTGACCGGCCTCGCGGTGACCTCGCTGGTGGTGCTCGCCGCCGTGCTCGTCGGGGCGCGCATCCTGGTCGGCAGCCGGATCGGCCGGCTGATGCTCGCCGCGCGCGACGACGAGACCCGGCTGCGCACGCTGGGCTACGGCACCACGCGGCTGAAGCTCGGCATCTGGTGCCTGTCGGCGGCGATCGCGGCGGTCGCGGGCGTGCTCTACGTGCCCCAGGTCGGGATCATCAACCCGCGGGTGCTCGCGCCCGACCTCTCGATCGAGATCGCGGTCTGGGTGGCGATCGGCGGGATCGGGCGCCTCGGCGGCGCCGTTCTCGGCGCGGTGCTGGTCAACGCCCTCAAGTTCTGGCTCACGGCCGCGATGCCGGAGGCTTGGCCCTTCCTGCTGTCGGGGCTGGTCCTCCTCGTGGTCCTCGTCCTGCCGAACGGCCTGCTCGACCTCGCGGGCTTTCGGTCGAGGTCGACCTGGCTGCGCGGGGCGCCCCGATGAGCGCGCTCGCGATCGAGGCCCTGAGCGTGGTGTTCGGCCGGTTCCGCGCCCTCGACGACCTGTCCCTCGCGGTCGATCCCGGTGAAGTGCGCGCGGTGATCGGTCCGAACGGGGCCGGCAAGACGACGCTGCTCGACGTGATCTCCGGAATCACCCGGCCGCGCTCCGGTCGCGTGATGCTGGGCGAGATCGATCTGACGCGACGCTCGGAGGCCGGGATCGCGCGGGCCGGCGTCCGCCGGAAGTTTCAGAAGCCCAGCGTGTTCCCGGCGCTCTCCGTTCGGGAGAATCTCGAGATCGGCTGCGGCGCGGGCCTGGCGCGATCCGAGCGGCCTGCCCGGATCGACGCGATCCTCGCCGATGTCGGCCTCGCCGCGCGGGCGGGGATCCTCGCGGGCCGCCTGAGCCACGGCGAGAAGCAATGGCTCGAGATCGGCATGGTGCTGGCCTCCGAGCCGAGCCTCATCCTGCTGGACGAGCCGGTGGCGGGGCTCTCCGACGCCGAGACGGCGCGCACCGCCGACCTGATCCGCGGCCTGCGCCGCCCGGACCGGTCGATCCTGGTGATCGAGCACGACATGGCGTTCGTGGAGGCCGTCGCCGACCGGGTCACGGTGCTGCACGAGGGACGCAGCCTCTACGAGGGCGGGATGGCCGGCGCGCGGGCGGATGCCCGCGTCATCGAGGTGTTCCTCGGACGATGAGAGACGCATCACCGATCGGGCCCGCGCGACTCACCGTCGAGGCTCTCGACCAGCATTACGGCGGTGCGCAGGTGCTGAGGGGCGTCGCGTTCGCGGTCGCGCCCGGCGCATGCCTCGCGCTCCTCGGCCGCAACGGCGCCGGCAAGACGACCCTGCTCCGCTGCCTGACCGGACTGATCCCGGAGACCCGCGGCCGCATTGCCCTCGACGGGCTGGACCTGTCCGGCCTGCCGCCGGACCGGCGCGCCCGGGCCGGCCTCGCCTACGTGCCGCAGGGCCGCGAGATCTTCGCCGACCTGTCCGTCGCGGAGAACCTTCGGGTGGCCGCGCGCGCCCACGGCCTCGATCGCACCGGGGCGGTGGACGAGGCGGCTGCCCTGTTCCCCGCCCTGCGCGGTCTCTGGCACAGGCCGGGCGGCAACCTCTCGGGTGGACAGCAGCAGCAGCTCGCCATCGCGCGGGCGCTCGCGACGCGGCCCCGCCTGCTCCTTCTCGACGAACCGAGCGAGGGCATCCAGCCCTCGATCGTCACCGCGATCGAGGCGGTGATCGAGGGCCTGAAGGGCCGGATCACCGTTCTGCTGGTCGAGCAGTACCTCGATTTCGCGGTCCGCCTCGCCGATGCCTTCGTGGTGCTGAGCCGCGGGAGCGTGGTCGAGCGAGGCAGCCGCGGCTCGCTCGATGCGGCCGCCCTATCCCGTCACATCGTCGTCTGAGGCGAATCGGACGCCGTCCGGCGCACAGAAAGGTCAGACCATGCCCAAGCATCACGAGATCCCCTCGACGCCCGAGAACATGGTGTTCGGCTATTTCGACGCCGCCCTCCCGCCGGTTCTGACCGTCGAATCCGGCGACACCGTCACGCTGTCGTCCTACCCGGCCGGCGGCAAGGAATCGCTTCATCCCGATCCGGCCCGCGTGCCGGCCGATCTGCTCTACGCCCTCGACACCCTGGTGCAGGGGCCCGGCCCCCACTTCGTCACCGGTCCGGTCCACGTGACCGGGGCGGAGCCGGGCGACGTGCTGCAGGTCGACATCCTCGATCTCAAATTCACGATGGATTGGGGCTTCGTGGCGATCCTGCCGCTTCTGGGGACGCTGCCCGACGAGTTCACCGACTACGAGACCATCCACCCCGACATCGACGTCGCCCGCGGCGTCTGCGTGCTGCCCTGGGGCGCCGAGATCCCCCTCGACCCGTTCTTCGGCATCATCGGCACCGCCCCGCCCGCCGCCTGGGGCCGCGTCGGCACGCCGGTGCCCCGGGCCTTCGGCGGCAACATGGACAACAAGGAGCTGAAGGTCGGCACCACGCTCTACCTGCCGGTCTTCAATCCGGGCGCCGGCTTCTACGCGGGCGACGGGCACGGCGTGCAGGGCGACGGCGAGGTCTGCATCACCGCCTTGGAGACCTCGCTCTCCGGCACGTTCCGCCTCACCGTCCGCAAGGACCTCGGCCTCACCTGGCCCTTCGCCGAGACGCCGACCGACCTGATGTCGATCGGCCTGCACGAGAGCCTGGACGAGGCGATGCGCCAAGCCGTGCGCGAGATGATCCGGCAGGTCTGCGCCCGCACCGCGCTCACGCGCAATCAGGCCTACATGCTGTGCTCGCTCGCCGGGAACCTGCGCATCACCCAGACGGTCGACGGCAACAAGGGCGTGCACATGCTGTTGCCGAAGGCCGCCCTGGGCACCCCCGGGTAGCTGCGCGGGGCCGGCTCCCGACCGACCTGCGGAGCGGGCCCGGCCGGCGGGACCCGCCCCGGCAACCTGTGCGCCCGGCCTAGTCGCTGGCCGCCGTCCTCTTCTCGAAGCTGTAGCTGCCGGTCTTCTCGCCGACGAATTGCACGACGCCGTCCGCGAGCGCCGTCACGCGCTGGCTCTTGATCGCCATATGGCCGGTGATGCCGGCGAACTTGCCGGTGCCGCCGATCCACTCGCCGGTTCCCTCCGAGCTGGCCGCGAGGGGCTGGACCGGATAGGTCCATTTCTCGAAGACGTGGTCGCCGTCCGCGTCGACGTAATCGCAATAGCCCTGGTTCTCGAGCGTCTTCGCCTGATTGTCGATGATCGGCATGTTGGTGCAGCGGCCGGTCATGTTGTGCAGCAGCCTGCCGCCGCTCTCGTTGCGCGCGGTCATGATCGTGTTCCCGACCGAGACGACCCGGTTCGGCCCGATCGTGACCGCCTTGGTCGGCGCAGGATTGATCCCCACGAAGGTGATCCGGTAGTCGCCGCTCGCCGGCATGTCCTCGGAGCGGCTCGGCGTCGGCAGGACGACCAGGGACACCGCGCCGATCAGGCCGAAGATCCTGAGACGTGCGGACAGGGCTTGAGACGAGATCATTTCAATCCTCCCTTCTTCTTCGACGGATCGCGAACGCAGGCAGCACCGGTGCCTCACTCCGGATGCCAAACATCCTCAGTCGTGCAATCCCTCATTTGGATGATTCCGAGAAGGCGGATACAGAAATCGCGCGGATCATCGCGCGCCGGATCTGATTCGGTACGCGGGAGCGTCTTCAGGATCATTCGGGCTATACGACGTCCGAGCCGTAAGGCCGCGTGAGATGCGATCGTTCGCGGCCGATCGTCCTGGCCGCCATCCGGCGGGACGACGCGCGGGCGGTCTGGATCGTCTCACGATGAGCCGCGGTTCCGGGTCCGCGTTCCGGCAAGCGTCTTCTCGCCGAATCCGCCCATGCTTCGGCGGGCGGCAATCTAGATGTCTCCCGACGGCCCCGTCCTGCGCGCGTTCCGCGAGATGCGTCGGAGTCGGGCCCGTCGCGCCAGCCGACCTTCGAGCCGCGCGATCTCGTCGCGCAGGGCCTGCCCCTCCCGCAGGATGCCGGCCCGGAGATAATCGTCGGGCGGAGTGGCGAAGACCGGCAGGAGGGCCGCCTGCTCCGCGGCGACGTAGTACCGATTGAGACCGTCGAACAGCGCGAAGGCGTAGTCGTGCCCGAGGAGGACCGGCTCCCAGGCCGCGTAGGCCGGAATCTCGCTCAACGGCTCGGTGGCCTCGACCAGGACGATCCACGGGCGCCAGCGGCGAAAGTCCATCCCGCGCAGCGCCTCTTCCTCCGCCCCCTCGACATCGACCTTGAGGAAGTGGATCGGCCCGGTGACGTGCCGCTCGCAGAGCGCCGCCAGAGTCTCGGTCTCGACCTCGTACGACAGGCGCGTGAACCCGGCCGCCGCGTGCCGGGCGGCGAAGCTCTCGGATGCGGTGGACAGACCGGTGCCCACGATCTCGTGGAAGGTCAGGGATCCGGCGCGATCGCTCGCGGCGAGGCGGAGGTTGATGTCGCGCGGACGGTCCGCCGCGAGCTTGTCGAACCAAGCGGGTGTCGGCTCGACGTTGAGGCCGGACCAGCCCCGCTCGTAGAAGAGCTTCGTCACCGAATCCACGACCGGATCGTTCGCCCCGAGATCGATGTAGAAGCCGCGCTCGATCCCCCCGAGGGCACGGAGCAGCATGACGTCCTCGAGCCGCTGGGCGTAGGAAATCACCATTGGATCGCTGCCTCTCCAGATCCGAACCCGTCCCGCCCGGCGCAGACGCCCGCGCCGCCCGTCAGGAGGACGCCGAGGGTGTCGGCTCCGCTTGCCCCGGTCGACAGCGGGTGCTCGGTGCCGGGAGTTCCGGCCTCGCGGCCTTCTCGTCGGCCTGCGCGAGGAAGCGTTCGATCAGCCAACGCGCCGCCGGGCCCGGCGGCGTGTCGGTGCGATGGATCGCGCTGAAGTTGAGACGGCGCTGCATCGCCTCGGGAATGTCGAGCACGACGAGGCGGCCGGCCGCAAGGTCCGCTGCGATCATCGGCGCCGGCATGCTGCCCCAGCCGATGCCGGCGAGCAGCAGCGCGTGCTTGGCCCCGAGATCGGCGAGGCGCCAGGTATGCGTCGCCACCACCGCGAAATCCCGGCCCTGTGTCAGGGACGAGCGGTCGGACAGCACGAGCTGGATATGGTCCCGCGCGGTGCCCGGCCGGTTCCCGGCGGCCCGTGCCAGGGGATGGCTCGGAGCCGCGACCGGCACCAGTTCCACCGCGCCGACGCCGATCCGCTCGATGATGTGGATGCCGGTCTCGATGGGCCCGCTGATGCCGATCACGGCGCGCTTCTCGACGACGTATTGCGTGACGGCGCCGAGCGCCTCGACATGCAGGCGCAGATCGACCGTCGGAAAGGCCGCCTGAAAGGCCCGCAGGGCCTCGACGAGCCGTGCCGTCGGCAGCATCACGTCCACCGCGACGCTGACCTCGGATTCGAGGCCCTCCAGGAGCCCGGACACCTTGGCGCGCAGGGCGTCGATGCTGTGGTCCACCGTCCGCGCCTCGGCGAGGACCGCGCGGCCGGCCTCGGTGAGCTGCGGGCGCCGGGTTGCTACCCGATCGAAGAGCGGCAGGCCGAGCTGCGCCTCGAGATTGGCGATCGCGTAGCTCACCGCCGAGGTCGCGCGGTTCAACCGGCGCCCGGCGGCCGCGAAGCCTCCGCTCTCGACCACGGCGAGGAAGACGCGGAGCTGGTCGAGGGTCGGGATACCCGGGCCCTTCATCGCGCTCGCATTCCGGCATCCCTCGAAACGGCCTCGACGGCGAGGTCCGCGCGGAGGAAGCAAGCCCGGCGCCGATCGCCGATCAAACGGCCATCGGCGAGATCGGAGGCGAGGTCTCGTCCGCCCGCCCGGTCCCGGGAAGGGTCGGGTCCGCCGGGGCCGGGCGTCGGGTCGGGATGCGGCCGGGCTCAGCGGCGGGCGGCACGATGCGGGCCGTGGCCGATCGTGCCGGTGGTCAGCGCCTCGTAGCGCTCGGGCGTGAGGGTCCATCCCTGGGGCGCGGCACCGCGCTCGACGGCGCCGCCCGGAGCGGCAGCGGTCGGGATGCCGGCCGGAGCGGTGTAGCTCTGGGCGAGCGCCGTCCCGGCGGAGAGCGCGAGGGTGAGGGCGGCTGTGAGGGCAAGGCGGGTCATGATCGGCTCCATCTCGGTCAGGGATCGCCGGGGGCGGCGACCGGATGGCGGGAAGATGGGCCCGTCTCGATGATCGGAAAACCCGAATAGTCTCGAACGAAAAGGGCTACGATTTCGAAAAGCTGCGGGGCCTGTCCCGTCAGGCTGCCGCCGCGCGATCCGATCTGTGCTGGTGCAGGACGTACCAGCTCAGCAGCGCCACCGGGATCCCGATCAGCGAGGTCCCGACGAAGAACCCGGTGAAGCCGATCCGCTCCACCAGGAAGCCCGACGTGCCCGCGAGTAGGCTCCCGGGGAGCGCGCAGAGCGAGGTGAGCAGGGCGTACTGGCTGGCCGCGTGCTCGCTCGCGGCGAGCGAGGACATGTAGGTGATGAGCACGATCGACGCGAAGGCGTAGGCGAAGCTGTCCACGCTGACCGCGATGGCGAAGGTCCAGAACGCGCTGCCCCCGTCCCCGCCATGCGCGGCGAGATAGGCGAGGCTCAGATGCGAGGCTGAGCCCGCGACGGTGCCGAGCAGGAGGCTGGCCATGATGCCGATCCGGGGCACGATCGCGCTCGCCAGGAACGTTCCGGCGAGCGCGACGCCGAAGCCGAAGAGCTTGGTCACCGTGGCGATGTCGGTGTTCGTGTAGTGCAGGCTCTTGAACAGCGGCATCGCCATGGCGCTCGAAACGTAGCCCGGCATGCGGAAGCCCGCGACCATGAGAAGGATCGGCAGGCCCATCGGACCGAGACGCCCGAGCAATTCGCGGATCGGGGCCCAGATCGTGCGGGACAGGCTCTGCGGTTCGGTGCGCGACGCGCTCCGGTCGAGCGGCGGCTCGGGTGCCAGCAGCGCCGCCGCCATTCCGGGCGCCATCAGCGCCGCCATGCAGAGATAGGCGGCCCGCCAGCCATAGGCATCGGCGAGGTAGAGGGCGCCGGCTCCCGCCGCGAGATTGCCGATGCGCCAGCCGACCTCCGCCCAGGACGACATCAGCGCCTGCATCTCCACCGGCGCGGCCGTGATCCGCCAGCCGTCGATCACGACGTCCTGCGTCGCGCCGGCAAATCCCAGCGCCAGGGAGAACACCACGGTCCAGGCCAGGAAATTGGCCGGATCGCCGAAGGCGACGCCCGCGAGCGTGAGCATCACGCCGATCTGGGAGGCGATGATCCACCCGCGCCGACGCCCGAGCAGGCGCCCGAGGAGCGGGGCGTCGTAGCGGTCGAGAAAGGGGGCCCAGAGGAATTTGAATTTGTAGGCCAGGGTGAGCTCGCTCAGAAGCCCGAGGATCCCGACCGGAACCTTCGCTTCCGAGAGCCACGCCGATTGCGTGACGTAGACGAGCAGGAACGGCAGGCCCGAGCTGAAGCCGAGCCCGAGCATGGCCGCGATGCGTCGGTCCCCGAGAAGCGATCGGAGGAATCCGGGTCCTGGCGGCGCGGCATTCATCGCTTTGCGCGGCTCAGGCCACCCGGACGTTCTGGGCGAGGCGCGGGGCCTCCTCGCTGCCGGTTCCGGCCTCGAGGATGCGCATGTCGAGGCATCCCTCGCCGTCCCGGAAGACGTCGTAGATCACCCGGTCGGTCACCCTGTTGCCCGGGCCGAAGATCAGGACGCGGGGCTTGTGGGCGATCACGTCCTCGATGCTGCCGTAGCTCGCCGAGGCGATGATCACCTCGTCGCCGACCTGGCAGGTCCGCGCCGCGGCGCCGTTCAGGATGCAGCAGCCGGACCCGGCCGGACCGTAGAGCACGTAGGTGCTGATCCGTGCGCCCGACATCTTGTTCCAGATCTCGACGAATTCCAGCGGATCGAGCCCCGCCTCGCGGCAGAGATCGGCATCGAGGGTGATCGAGCCGTGATAATTGAGATCGGCGCCCGTCACGCGGATGCCGTGAAGTTTGGCCCGCACGAAACTCTGCATCTGTTCCCTCCTGCGCGCTGCCCGGGCGGTCGCCCGCCCGTCCTACGCCTCGGCCAGCGCGACCGCCCGGGCGCTGGGCAAGTTCGCGCGCAATTCCCGCGAGACGGCGCCGGACGCCGCGACGGTGCCGAGATTGGCGTAGGTCTCGTGGTTCTTCTCGATCGCCGTGAGGTCGTACAGGTAATTGACCATCAGCCCGTAGGATTGCCGCAGACCCTTCCCGGACACGTCGCCGAGGAAGTTGATCCGCTCCAGCCGGGCGCCGTTCCCGAGATGGAAGCGGGCCACCGGGTCGAGGGGCCGGCCGCGATCGTTCTTGGCGCGCAGGAAATAGGCGGCCGCGGCGGGGATCAGGGCCTTGCGGACCGTCTCCGCCTTGACCTTGTCCGTGCACCAGTCCGGGTCGTCGAGGAGGCGGAGGGCCGCGGCATCCTCGCGCGTCAGAGCCTGCGGCGCATCGGCCCGGCGCTCGCGGTCGAGCCAGGCCGAGAAGCCCGGCACCGGCGAGAGCGTCACGAAGGTCTTGAGACCGGGGATCTCGCGGGCGAGATCCTCGACGACCTGCTTGATCAGGAAGTTGCCGAACGTGACGCCGGCGAGCCCCTTCTGGCAGTTCGAGATCGAGTAGAAGATCGCGGTGTTGGCCCCGCGCAGGGGCAGGGCCTCCCGCTGGTGCGACAGGATCGGCGCGATGGCCGGCGCGATCCCGCTCGTGAGCGCGACCTCGACGAAGATCAGGGGCTCGTCCACCAGCGCCGGGTGGAAGAAGGCGAAGCAGCGCCGGTCGGGCGGCTCGATGCGACGCCTGAGGTCGTCCCAGCCGGTGATCTCGTGGACCGCCTCGTAGCGGATGATCTTCTCGAGGATATGGGCCGGCGTCGTCCAGTCGATGTGGCGCAGGACCAGGAAGCCGCGGTTGAACCACGAGGCGAACAGGTGCTCGAAATCCCGGTCGAGACTGTCGACCGCGTCGAGAAGGTCGGTGGGGCTGTCGGCGCTCTGGCGCAGGTGCCGGCGCAGCTCGAACAGGTCCTCGCGCATGCGCACCAGCGACAGCGTCCCCTCCTGCGCGAGGTTGAGGCGGCGGATCAATTCCTGGCTGCGGGGCTCCACGGCCTCCTGCAGCGCGCCGAGGCGCGCGCGCGTCGGCTCCGCCTCGTAGGCGGCGATGGCGGCCGCCACCGCCATGTGCTCCGCCCCGTAATCCATCGCGACGTGGCTCAGGAAAGCCTGCCGGTCGGCCGGCGCGAAGGTGGCGTAGCGGTCGAGGATCAGCCGGGCCAGGGCGACGCCGGAGGCCTCGCCGCGGCGGGAGATCAGGTCGTCGCAGAGTTTGACGAGATCGGACGCGCTCGCCCGGGCGACGATGTCGCCGCGACCGATGCCGATGAGGTCGCGCCCGCGATCGCTGATCGTCTGCAGCAGGTCGCCGAAGAAGGATGTCGCCGCCATGCCTCGCCCGAACCTCGCTCCCGGACAGGATGCCCGCGCCCGCTGCAAGCCCCATGCACGGCCTCGGCCGGACGGGCCTCACGGCGTGTCGGCGCAAGCGTTGCCGTTCTATGGCGATCGTCGGCCGGCCGCCAGAGCCGCCGCGCCCGTCCCGACAGCGACACGCCCGGTGTGACGGGGGTGCGACGCCCGGGCCGCCCGGCCTCCGGCCCTGTGCGGTTCAGTCGCGGTCGCCGCCCGATTCGGTGAGCACGGCGCGGTCGGCCCGCTCGCGCCAATCGCCGATCCCGTGCTGGCGCGCGAAGCGCAGCTCCGCCGCCCTCAGGGCGCGGCCGGGGTCGCGGGCGTGCTGGATGCCCACGGAGCCGACCGTGAACGGGACGCCGAGAATCTCCTTCGCAAACTCGATGCGGTAGTTCGCCACGCCAAGCTCCCTGTCGTGATGGGATCCGCCGAGTGCGGCCGCGAGAGCGCTCCTTAGGATCGTCGTCATAAGAGACGATCGCGGCCCGCTCGCCAAGAGGGCAGCGGGTGGAGGCACGCGGCGCGGGCGGATGAGCCCCTGAGAACGCTATATGGGCGGTCGAAACCGGATCGTCAGCGGCCTGCGACGACCGGGCGGGGCAGCTCTGCGGCGCGACCGGTTGCTAAGTCGGGCGCCGGACGCCAAGGCGATTCGCGCGACGCTCCGTCCTATGGGCGCGCACAATTCCCATTCGGAAGGATCGCCGATGACCGCATTCCAGGCGCGTGCGCCCGAAAGCCTCGGCGGCGGCCTCACGGGACGGGCCCGGCTCGGCCTCACCCTGATCGCCGGCGGGGCGGTGGCCAACATCTACTACAACCAGCCGCTCCTGGCCCTGCTCGTCGCCGAGTTCGGCGCCCGGGCCGCGCTCTGGGTGCCGACCGCCTGTCTCGTCGGGTACGGGCTCGGCATCGTCGGCCTCGTGCCACTCGGCGATTCGCTGCCGCGGCGGCGCCTGATCATCGGCCAGCTCCTCGCCCTGGCGCTGGCCCTCGTCGCCGCCGGCCTCAGCCCGAGCCTCGCGGGCCTTGCCCTGGCCAGCCTGTTCATCGGCATCCTGTCCTCCGCGGCGCAGCAGGCGGTGCCGTTCGCGGCCGAGCTCGCGCCCGACGCCACCCGCGGCCGAGTGGTCGGGCAGGTGATGACCGGGCTGCTCACGGGCATCCTGCTGGCGCGGACGATCAGCGGGTTCGTGGGCGCGCATCTCGGCTGGCGGGCGGTGTTCCTGGCGGCGGCGGGCGTCGCGGTGGCCATGGCGGGCATCGCCGCGGCGACCCTGCCGCACACGCCCCAGACGCGACCGCTGCGCTGGCGCGCGCTGATGCTGTCGATCCTCTATCTCGCGAGGACCCAGCCGACGTTGCGCAGCGCGAGCCTCGCCCAGGCCCTCCTGTTCGCGAGCTTCAACGCCTTCTGGGTCACGCTGGCGCTTCTCGTCGAGGCCGCGCCTTTCAACCTCGATGCGGCGGGCGCGGGGCTGTTCGGCGTCATCGGCGTCGCGGGCGCGCTGGTCGCCCCCTTGTCCGGCCGGTTCACCGACCGGCGCGGTGCCCGGCCCGTGGTGATCGGCGGGGCCCTGCTCGTGGTCGCGGCCTTCGTGGTGCTGTGGATCGGCGGCACGTGGTCTCTCGTCGCCGTCGGCCTTGGCGTCCTGCTCATCGACATCGGCATCAACGGTGCCCTGATCGCCAATCAGACGCGCGTCTACGCCCTGGTGCCGGGTGCGCGCGGCCGTCTCAACACGGTGCTGTTCACCGCGATGTTCGTGTTCGGGGCGCTCGGGGCCTTCGCGGGCTCGCAGGCCTTCCTGATCGCGGGCTGGCCCGGCGTCTGCGCCACGGGCCTCGTCCTCGCCGCGCTGTCGCTGCTCGTGACCCTGCTCGACCGGAACGGCCGGGCCTGAGCGGGGCCTATTTCAGGACCCGCGACAGCCGGCACCAGTCCTCGCGGCAGCCGGGCAGGCCGAAGCGCAACGCCTCGGGCCGGTCGCCGAAGCGCCGCACGTAGATCCCGGCTTCGCCGAGTCGCCGGAACGTCGCCGGTCCGTCCGCGAAGCGCGCGAGCCGGAACAGACAGGTCCCGCCGAGGACCGTGCCGCCGCCGCGCCGGATCATCCGGTCGAGGCGGGCGGCGTCGGCGCCGCGCGCCGCCGCCGCGGCGTCCCGCCAAGCCCGGTCGGCGAGCGCCGTCCGCCCGATCGCCAGGGCCGGACCGGAGACCGCCCAGGGCCCGAGCGCGGCGGCGATACCGCGCGCAACGCCCGGCTCGGCGAGGGCGAAGCCGAGGCGCAGGCCCGCGAGCCCGTAGGTCTTTCCGAAGGAGCGCAGCACCACGAGGCCCGGCGTCAGGCGGGCCGCGAGGTTCTCGGCGTTCTCCAGGTCGCAGAAGGCCTCGTCGACGACGAGAAGGCCGCCGCGCGCGTGCAGCCGCTCGGCGCGGTGGATCAGCGCGTCCGCGGGCCAGACCCGGCCGTCCGGGTTGTTCGGATTCACGACCACGCTGACCTCGGCCTCGGCCACCGCGTCGAGATCCGGGACGAGGCGGACGGCGTGTCCCCCGCGGGCCCAGGCGGCCGCGTGCTCGCCGTAGGTCGGGCCCACCACCGCAACACGTCCAGCCGGGCGCAGGCGCGGCAGGATCTCGATCAGGATCTGGGTGCCGGGCGCCGGGACGATGCAAGCCGGATCGGCGACGCCGTAAGCCTCGGCCGCCGCAGCCCGGAGCGCGGCGTCGTCGGCCGCCGAGGGCAGGCGGTGCCACAGGCTGGCCTCCAAAGGGGGAGCCGGGTAGGGAACCGGATTGATGCCGGTCGAGAGGTCGATCCAGGGCCCGGGCGCTTCCGGGAACAGCGCGCGCGCGGCATCGAGATCACCGCCATGCGCGACGGCCTCCTCCACGCCAGCCCCTAGCCGATGTTCTGGACCGCGCTCGCCCATCCGCCCGACACGCTCGTCATCCTCGCCCTCGCGCTCGCGATCGAGGCGGCCTCCGGCTATCCGGACGCGCTCTACAGGGCGGTCGGGCATCCTGTCACCTGGATCGGAGGCCTGATCGCCGGCCTGGAGCGCGGCCTGAACCGCGGCGGACCGGTCCGGCGGCGCTGCGGCGGCGTCCTGGCGCTCGCGATCCTGCTCGGCGTCGTTGCCGCAGCGGCCATCGCTCTCACCGCCGTGGCGGCCATCGGCGGTCCGCAATTCGGCCTCCTGCCCGTCGCCCTCCTCGCCGCCAGCCTGCCGGCCCAGCGCAGCCTCCACCAGCACGTGGCCCGGGTGGCGCGGGACCTGCGCGCCGAGGGCTTGCCCGGCGGGCGGCGGGCGGTATCGATGATCGTCGGGCGCGATCCCGAGACCCTCGACGAGGCCGCGATCTGCCGCGCCGCGATCGAGAGCCTCGCCGAGAACTTCTCCGATGGGATCGTGGCGCCGGCGCTGTGGATCGGCCTCGGCGGCCTGACCGGCGGGGCGCTCTACAAGGCGATCAACACCGCCGACAGCATGATCGGGCACCGGAGCCCGCGCTACGAAGCCTTCGGCTGGGCCGCGGCTCGCCTGGACGATCTCGTGAACCTGCCGGCCTCGCGGCTCAGCGCGGGGCTCATCGTCGCGGCGGCCCGTCTCCGGCTGGCGCACCCGAAAGGCTCGACGCGGGCGGCGGATGCGAGGCGGGCGATGGCGGCGGTCCGGCGCGATGCCGGGCGCCATCGCTCGCCCAATGCCGGCTGGCCCGAGGCGGCGATGGCGGGCGCCCTCGGCCTCGCGCTGGCCGGGCCGCGGATCTATGCCGGCACGCCGGTGGACGACGCCTGGATGGGCGACGGGCGCGCCGCGGCCGGGGCCGACGACATCGACCGGGCGCTCGGGCTCTACCGCATCGCCTGCCTGCTGCTGTGGATCCTCGCCGCGGCCTCGGCCGCGCTTGCGCTGGCCGCCTGAGTTCAGGCGGCGCGCGGTGCCGTCCCGACCGCTTTCTCGCGGCGCGCCGCGTCGCGGCGAAGCGCGGAGAGCACCACGAACATCAGGCAGGCGCCGAGCGCGAGGCAGCCGGCGAGGAAGAACATCGGCGCGAGGTCGCTCCCGCTGCGGTCGCGGATGAACGGCACGACGTTCTGCGCGACGAAGCCGCCGAGATTGCCCACCGAGTTGATCGCCGCGATGCCCGCGGCGGCGCTCGCGCCTTTCAGGAAGGTCGGCGGCAGCGACCAGAACACCGGCTGGGCCGAGAACACGCCGGCGGCCGCGACGCAGAGGCAGGCGAACGGCAGCACCGCGCCCGGCAGCACGGCGCTGAGTACGAGGGCGAGCGCGGCGACGAGCCCCGGCACCACCACGTGCCAGATCTGGTCGCCCGAGCGCGCCGCCCGGCGGGGCACCCACCAGAGCGCGAGGGCGGTGACGATCCAGGGGATCACGTTGATGAAGCCGTTCACGGTGTTCGAGACCTGGAAGCTCTTCACCACCGTCGGCAGCCAGTAGCTCAGGCCATAGGCGGCGAGCGGGAAGGCGACGTAGACCGAGGCGAGCATCCAGACCCGCCGATCGAGCAGCGCCGCGAAGGGATTGCCGTGCTCGACCTGGCCCCCGGTCTCTCGCTCGTGCACGAGGGTGCGGGCGAGCCAGTCGCGGCCCTCGCGCGAGAGCCAGGGCGCCCGCTCCGGCCCGTCCGGGAGGATGCGCAGCACCACGAGGGCGAGCACCAGCGCCGGGACGCCGGTCGCCACGAAGACCCATTGCCAGCCCTTCAGGCCGAGGGTCCCGTCGAGGTCTAGCGAGGCGCCGCCGATCGCCGCGCCGACCGCGTTGGCGATGGCGCTCGCGATCATGAACCAGCCGATCATCCGGGCCCGGTGCGATTGCGGGAACCACAGGGTCAGGGCGAACAGCACGCCGGGGAAGAAGCCGGCCTCGGCCACGCCGAGCAGGAAGCGCAGGGCGTAGAACATCACGGTGTTCTGGGTGAAGCCGAGGAGCAGCGTGACGAGGCCCCAGGTGAACATGATCCGGGCGAACCAGCGCCGGGCGCCGACCCGCTCCATGATCACGTTCGAGGGCACCTCGAACAGGAAGTAGCCGAGAAAGAACAGCGACGCGCCGAGCCCGTAGGCGGTCTCGCTGAGGCCGAGATCGCCCACCATCTGGAGCTTGGCGTAGGAGATGTTCTGCCGATCGATGTAGGCGATCAGGTACATCAGGCCGAGCAGCGGCATCAGTCGCAGCGTCACCGTCCGGACCGTGTCGTGCGCGAGCCGCGCGTCGATGTGCGGAGGGGGCGTCGTCATCGGGCTTCCTCGGTGCGGCCTTCTCGTCGGACCGGCAAAATCCTAGTCTCCCGGCAAGTCAGCGCGCCAGGGCGAGCAGCTTGTCGCAATCGACATGGCTCTCGAGGTGTCGCGCGAGGGCATCGAGCACGCGCTCGATCCCCGCCTCGTAGGATGCGCCGTCCGAGGCTGACCCGAGGCGCGCGAGCCAAGCCGCCCGCTGGCGGTCGTCGGCGAAGAGCCCGTGCACGTAGGTGCCGCAGACGCGCCCGTCGCCCGAGACCGCACCGTCGGCGCGTCCGTCCGAGAGACGGAGGAGCGGGCGCGCGACGTCGGGCCCGCTGGTCTCGCCCACATGCATCTCGTAGCCCGACAGGGGCACGGCGTCGGCACAGGTCCGGCCCTCCACCGCCTCCAGGCGCTTGAGCGGGGTCATCACGGTGTCGACTTCGAGGAGGCCGAGGCCCGGCACGGTGCGCGGCTCGCCCTCGATGCCGTGCGGGTCGCTCAGGCTGCGCCCGAGCATCTGGTAGCCGCCGCAGAGGCCCAGGATGTGGCCGCCGCGGCGGCGATGCGCCCGGAGGTCGATGTCCCAGCCCTCGCGCCGGAAGGCCTCGAGGTCGTCGATCGTGGTCTTGGACCCGGGCAGCAGCACGAGAGCGGCGTCGCCCGGGATCGCCTCGCCCGGCCGGACCAGCACCACGTTCACCGCCGGCTCCGCCCGCAGCGGGTCGAGGTCGTCGAAATTTGCGATCCGCGGCAGCACCGGCACCGCCACCGTGATGCGCCGGGCGGCCGTCCCGGTCGAGCCCGCCAGCCCGAGCACGTCCTCGGCCGGCAGGCGCGCCGCCTCGGGGAAATGCGGCACGAGGCCGAGCGCCGGCCAGCCGGTGCGGTCCGCGATCAGCGCCATGCCGTCGGCGAACAGGCTCGGATCGCCGCGGAACCGGTTGACGATGAAGCCCGCGATCATCGCGGCGTCGGCCGGGTCGATGACCGCCTTCGTGCCGACGAGGCTCGCGATCACGCCGCCGCGGTCGATGTCCCCGACGAGGATCACCGGCGTGCCCGTCGCCCGCGCGAATCCCATATTGGCGATGTCGCCGGCCCGCAGATTCACCTCGGATGCCGAGCCCGCCCCCTCCACCAGCACGAGATCGGCCTCGGCGCGCAGATGCTGGAAGCTCGCCTGCACGGCCTGCATCAGCCTCGGCTTCCAGGTCTGGTAGTCGCGCGCCTGGACGGTGGCGACCATGCGGCCCTGGACCACGACCTGGGAGCCGACCTCGCTCTGGGGCTTCAGCAGCACCGGGTTCATGTGGACCGAGGGCGCCACGCCCGCCGCCCGCGCCTGGAGGGCCTGCGCCCGCCCGATCTCGCCCCCGTCCGGGGTGACGGCGGCATTGTTCGACATGTTCTGCGGCTTGAACGGGCGCACCCTCAGGCCGCGCCGGGTGAAGGCGCGGGCGAGGCCCGCCACGATCAGGGACTTGCCGACATCGGAGCCGGTGCCCTGGATCATCAGCGCGCGGGTCATCGGCGGACCGCTTCCAGGCGCCGGCGCATCAGAACTCGATGCCCTCCTGCGCCTTCACCCCGGCGGCGAAATGGTGCTTCACGCTGCCCATTTCGGTGACGAGGTCGGCGGCCTCGATCAGCGCCGGCTTCGCGTTCCGGCCCGTCACCACCACGTGCAGATCGGGGCGGCGCTCGCGCAGCGCCGCCAGCACCACGTCGAGGTCGAGATAAGCGTAGCGGAGCGCGATGTTGAGCTCGTCGAGGACGAGGAGGCGCAGGCTCGGCTCGGCCATGAGGGCCAGCGCCCGCTCCCAGGCCACCCGGCAGGCGGCGATGTCGCGCGCCTTGTCCTGCGTCTCCCAGGTGAAGCCCTCGCCGAGCGTGTGCCAGGAGACGCGGTCGCCGAAGACCTCGACCGCGTGGCGCTCGCCCGTGTCCCAGCCGCCCTTGATGAACTGCACCATGCCGACGCGCCAGCCGCGCCCGAGCGCCCGCAGCATCAGCCCGAGCGCCGCCGTCGACTTGCCCTTGCCCGGGCCGGTATGGACGATCAGAAGCCCCTTCTCGATCGTCTTGCCCGCGACCTCGGCATCCTGGACCGCCTTGCGGTTCGCCATCTTCTCGCGGTGGCGTTGGGCCTCCGCGTTCTGCGTGGTCACGATGTCGGTCACGGCAGGCCTCCGGCAGGTTTCACGATCATCGGCAGGCCCGCAACGGTGAACACCACCCGGTCGGCCTGCCGGGCGAGCCGCTGGTGCAGCCGGCCGGCGGCGTCGCGGAAACGGCGGGCGAGGGCGTTGTCCGGCACGATGCCGAGGCCGACCTCGTTGCCCACGAGCACGACCGGCCCGGCCGCGGCGGCGCAAGCCTCGCCCAGGGCGAGGCTCGCCGCCTCGACGTCGGCCTCCGACAGGATCAGGTTGGTGAGCCACAGCGTCAGGCAATCGACGAGCACCGGGCCGGCCGCCGCCGCCACCGCCTCCGGCAGCGCCAGCGGCACGTCGCGGGTGATCCAGGCGGCGGAGCGCCGCGCACGGTGCTCGTCGATGCGTGCGCGCATCTCCGCGTCGTAGATCTCGGCAGTGGCGAGGTAGAGCCAGGGCGCCGGACTCCGCTCGATCAGCGCCTCCGCGTAGGCGCTCTTCCCCGAGCGCGCGCCGCCGAGCACCAATGTCATCCGCGGTTCGGTCTGAAGCATGCGCCCCTTTGCCCCGGCATGACGCGATCGTCAAAGCCGTCGGGGCCGCAGGCGCGTTGTGCGGGGGACCGCGACAGGCTATGACCGATCGAGGACGGTGCCCTCGCGAGAGGGTGAAAAAGGGAATGCGGTGAGGGGAAACCCGATTCCGCGGCTGCCCCCGCAACTGTAAGCGGCGAGTTCCTGCCAGAGGCCACCGGCGAGAGCCGGGAAGGCGGCAGGCGCGAGGATCCGCGAGCCAGGAGACCTGCCGTCCCCCGACCATTCCTCGAACGCCGCCGGTGGGGCGGCCGGAGACGCCAGACCATGACGACGCTGACCCAATCGCAGACCCTCGCCGGCACCCGCACGAACGAGCGCCTCGGCGCCGTCCTGCTGGCCGCCTGCCTCGGGCTCGGCCTCGTGTTCCTCGCGGGCTTCTCGCCGGCCTCGGCGCTGCACAACGCGGCGCACGATTTCCGGCACACCCAGAACTTCCCCTGCCACTGACCGCCTGAAGCAGCCCGCTTCATGATTGTCCGGCTCCTGTCGGCGGCGCTCGCCGCCGGCTTCCTCGCGGCCGTGGTCGCGACAGGCCTCCAGATCGCCCTCACCTCCCCGCTGATCATCGCGGCCGAGCGCTTCGAGACGCACGATGCACAGGCCGCTCGGACGCTGCCGATCGTGCTGGCGCACGCCGTTCCGGCGCACGACCACGCCGCGCCCGAATCCGCGCCCGAGTGGCAGCCCGGCGAGGGGTTGCCGCGCATGGTGTTCACCGGGCTCGCGACGCTCGTCGGCGGCGTGGGCTACGCGCTGCTCCTCGGCGCCGTGATGCTGGCGCTCGGACGCGACCCGACGCCCGAGCGGGCGCTCGGCTTCGCGGTGGCGGGTTTCCTCAGCGTCGCCCTGGCGCCGGCCCTCGGCCTGCCGCCGGAGCTTCCGGGGAGCGAGGCCGCGCCGCTCGCCGCCCGGCAGGCCTGGTGGGCGATGACGGCCGCGGCGACCGGCATGGGCCTCTATCTCATCGCGATCCGCCGCAGCGCGATCGCCATCGCGGGCGGGCTCGTGCTGATCGTGGCGCCCCACATCGCCGGCGCGCCGGAGGTGGCGGCAGCCAAGTCCGAGCTGCCCGCGGGCCTCGCCGCGCAGTTCGCCGCCCGCTCGCTCGCGGTCGGCTTCGTGTTCTGGGCGGTGATCGGGCTCGCCTTCGGCTGGGCTTGGCAGGCTTTCGGCCGCTCTGCCCCGGCGCGTGAGGGCCGGGCGCGTGGCTGAGGCGACGATCCTCTACGTGTGCACGACCTGCCGGGCCGAGGGCGACGATCCGGACGGCCCGCGCGCGGGCGCACGCCTGCTCGAGGCGCTCCGCGCGGCCGCGCAAGAGGGGACGGACCTGCGCATCGAGGGCGTCGAGTGCCTCTCGGTCTGCAAGCGGCCCTGCACCGTCGCGGTCGCTGCCCACGACCGCTGGACCTACGTCTACGGCGATCTCGACCCGGCCGAGTCGGCGCGGACCATCCTGGAGGGCGTCGGCCTCTATGCCGGGACGCCCGACGGCATCGTTCCGTGGAAGCAGCGCCCCAAGGCCTTCCGCACGGGCGTGATCGCCCGCATTCCCCCGTTTCCGCCCCGCGCGGAGTGAGAACGCCGAGACCCGCATGAGCATCGTCAGCAAGGTCCCGTGCACCATCGTCACCGGCTTCCTCGGAGCCGGCAAGACGACCCTGGTGCGCCACGTGATCGAGAACGCCGGCGGGCGCCGCCTCGCCATCCTGGTCAACGAGTTCGGCGATGTCGGCTTCGACAAGTCGTTCCTGGCCGCCTGCGGCGTCGAGGGCTGCACCGAGGAGTCGATCGTCGAGCTACCGAACGGCTGCATCTGCTGCACCGTGGCCGACGATTTCGTGCCGGCGCTGACGAGCCTGCTCGACCGGGCCGATCCGCCGGAGCACATCCTGATCGAGACCTCGGGCCTCGCCCTGCCCAAGCCCCTCGTGCAGGCCTTCCAGTGGCCGGCGATCCGCGGCCGGGTGACAGTGGACGGCGTCGTCGCGGTGGTGGATGGCCCGGCCGTCGCCGCCGGCGTCTTCGCCGACGACCCGGAGGCCTCGGCCGCCCAGCGCGCCGCCGACTCCGCGGTCGATCACGACAATCCCCTGGAGGAGGTGTTCGAGGACCAGCTCCTCTGCGCCGATCTCGTGGTGCTCAACAAGGCCGACCTGATCGACGCCGGGACCCGCGCGCGGGTTCGCGCTGAGGTGGAGGCGCAGCTGCCGCGTGCCGTGAAGGTGGTGGAGACCGAGCGGGGCGCGATCGATCCGCGGGTGCTCCTCGGCCTCGCCGCCGCCGCCGAGGACGACCTCGACGCCCGCCCCTCGCATCACGGCGCGGGCGAGGACCACGACCACGACGACTTCGAGACGGTGGCCCTGCCGATCCGTCCCGCCGCGACGCCCGGCGACCTCGCTGCCCGCGTCGAGCGGGCCGCCGAGACGGCGGGCGTGCTGCGGATCAAGGGCTTCGCCGCTGTCGAGGGCAAGCCGATGCGCCTCGTGGTCCAGGGTGTCGGGCGCCGGGTAAGCCACCATTTCGACCGGCCCTGGCGCGCCACCGAGGCGCGCGACGGCACGCTCGTGGTGATCGGTCTCAAGGGCTTCGACCGCGACGCGGTGGCCGCCGCCCTGGCCGGTTAGGCGTTGCCCGGCGGCCGCGGTACAGTCTCGTCGCCCGCTTGAGCGAACCCGGATGCGCGACCGCAGACACGAACCCATGAGCGACGAGGCGGTCTCCGCCGGGCAGGAGGGCCAGGCGGAGCGCTTCGAACGCGTGGGCGTCGCCTTCCCGGGCTCCGTGCGGCTCGCCGGGGATGTCCCGCCGGGCCCGGCGGCCTGACATGCACCTGATCCGCATCGATACGGTCTCCCTCGACGAGGGCGAGGCGGCCGTCGATCTCGGGCAGGCGCCCGGCGAGATCGTGCTGCTCTCCTTCACGGATTCCGACCTCCTCGGCGTCGCCAACGCCCTCGCGGCGGAGAGCGCGGCGATGCCGAGCCTGCGGCTGGCCAAGCTCGCGCGCCTGCGCCATCCGATGTCGGTCGACCTCTACGTCGAGACGGTGGTGGCCAAGGCCAGGATCGTGGTGATCCGTTGCCTCGGCGGCCTCGATTACTGGCGCTACGGCATCGAGCGCTGCGCCGCGGCGGCGCGCGCGCGCGGCATCCGCCTCGTGGTGCTGCCGGGCGACGACCGGCCCGACCCCCGGCTCGACGCCTTCACGACGGCGCCGGAGCTCGCTCCCGTGCTCGACGCCTATTTCCGCGCCGGCGGGCCGGCCAACCTCCGCCAGATGCTGCGGCGGCTCGCGGTCGAGACCGGGCGCGCGCTCGCCGTCGAGCCCCCGGCTCCCCTGCCCCGCGGATTCCCCTGCTGTCCCGGCTGCGGCCCGGTGAGGCTTCCCCACGCGCTCGCCCTCGGCGCCACCGTCATGCCGGAGGCCCGCGGCCACGCCCTCGTCCTGGTCTATCGCTCGGCCGCCCTCGGCGGCGATCTCGGGCCGGCCGCCGCCCTGATCGCGGCTCTGGGCCGGCGCGGGATCGGCTCCGTGATGGTGGCCGTGTCGAGCCTGAAGGACCCGGAGGCGGTGGAGGCGGTGCGCGCGGCGATCCGGGCGCGGCGCCCGGACCTGATCGTCGCCGCCACGGCCTTCGCGGCCCGCGAGGATGCGGGCTTCGTCCTCGACGAGGCCTCTTGTCCGGTGCTGCAGGCCTATACCCTCGGATCGAAAAGGGAGGCCTGGGAGGCCTCGGCGCGGGGAATGGGCGCGGCCGACCTCGCCATGCAGGTGGCGCTGCCCGAGTTCGACGGGCGGCTCTCGGGCTTCCCGATCTCCTTCAAGGAGGAGAGCGCCGAGGTCGAGGGTTTCGCCGAGCGGCGGGCGATGCCTTATCAGCCGGGCATCGACGCCCTGGCCGAGCGCGCTGCGGCCTGGATCCGTCTCGCGCGGCTGCCTGCCCGGGCGCGCCGGATCGCCCTGGTCCTGTCCGACTATCCGGCCCGGGGCGGGCGTGCGGGCTTCGCCGTCGGCCTCGACACGCCAGCGAGCGCCCGCGCCATCGCGGCGGATCTCGGCGCGGCCGGCTACGCGGCGGGCCCTTTGCCCGATGATGCCGCCCTGATGCGGGCGCTCACCGAGGGCGAGCCGGATGTCGCCATCCCGCTCGCCGCCTACGAGGCTTGGCTCGCCACCCTGCCCGAGACGGCCCGTGCGGTTCTCGACGCGCGCTGGGGAGCCCCCGCGGAGGATCCGGCCTGCCGCGACGGCGCGTTCCGGTTCCGCAGCGTCCGGGCCGCGGCGGACCGGCCAACGCCGGGCGGTCTGCGCGTCTTCCTCCAGCCGGAGCGCGGGCGGGGCGCCGATCGCAAGGCCGGCTACCACGACCCCGACGAGCCGCCGACGCACGCCTTTCTGGCCTTCCATCTCGGGCTGCGGACCGATTTCGACGCCCTGATCCATCTCGGCACCCACGGCACGACCGAGTGGCTGCCCGGCAAGGCGGTCGCGCTGTCGCCAGACTGCTGGCCGGCGCTCGCGGTCGGCGCGCTGCCGGTGATCTACCCGTTCATCGTGGACGATCCGGGCGAGGCCGCGCCCCTGAAGCGGCGGCTCGGCGGCATCGCGCTCGGACACCTCACGCCGGAGATCCAGCGCGGCGGGCGCGACCCGCAGACCATGCGCCTGCGCGAGCAGGTCGAGGAATATTCCGCCGCGAGCGTGCTCGATCCGCGCCGGGCCGACCTGATCGCCCGCGGGATCCTGGAGGATGCCGAGGCCCTGGGCCTGCTCGATGGTGCGGGCATCGCGCCCGGGACCGCGATGGCGGACGCCCTGGCGCGGCTCGACGCCCATCTCTGCGACCTCGGCGAGACGGCGTTCCGCGACGGGCTGCACGTCTTCGGCCGGGCGCCGGACGGGGCCGCGCCGGCCCGGAAGGCCAGCGCCGAGGCCGAGCGGCGCCACCTGCGCGCGGCGCTGGACGGCCGCTTCGTCCCGCCGGGGCCCTCCGGCTCCCCCTCGCGGGGCCGGGCCGACGTGCTGCCCACGGGCCGCAATCTCACCACCCTCGATCCGCGGGCGCTGCCGACGCGGGCGGCCGCGATCCTCGGCGCCCGCGCCGCCGACGCGGTGGTGACGCGCTACCTCCAGGACGAGGGCGCCTATCCCGAGCGGATCGTGATGGACCTCTGGGCCTCGCCGACGCTGCGCACGGGCGGCGAGGAGGTGGCCCACGCCCTCTCGCTGATGGGCGTGCGCCCGACCTGGGACCACGCCTCGACCCGCGTCACCGGGTTCGAGGTGTTGCCCCTCGCTCTCCTCGACCGGCCGCGCATCGACGTGACGGTGCGGATCTCGGGCGCCTTCCGCGACACCTTCCCGGACACTTTGGCGCTGATCGACCGCGCCGCCCGTGCGGTCGCCGCGCGGGACGAGGCGGACGACGAGAACCCCCTCGCCGCCGCCCGCCGCCGGGGCGAGGACGGCTCGCGCGTCTTCGGCGCCGCCCCCGGCCGTTTCGGCGCGGGGGCGGCCGAGACCGCCCTCGACGGCGCCTGGGAGACCCGCGCCGATCTGGGCGAGGCCTATCTCGAGGCCAGCGACCACGCCTACGGCGATGCGGCGGAGCCCTCCGGCGCCTTCGCCGAGCGCGTCGCCCGCGCGGACGCCTACGTGCATGCCTTCGACGTGGCCGAGCGCGACCTCCTCGACGGGGACGCAGCCGCCGACGCGATGGGCGGGCTCGCCGCCGCGGCGGCCCTGACCGGCGGCCGCCCCGCGCTTTACAGCCTCGACGTCTCCGAGCCCGAGCGGCCGAAGGCCCGCACCGCCCGCGAGGACGCGGCGCGCCTCGTCCGCGCCCGCCTCGCCGATCCCGACTGGATTGCCGGACAGCTCCGCCACGGCTACCGCGGCGCGCAGGAGCTGGCGCAGGGCCTCGACGCGGTCTTCGTGCTGGCGGCCACGACCGACGCCGTGGCGCATGCCGATTTCGACCGTCTCTACGGCGCCTGGATCGCGGATTCCGAGGTGTTCGAGCGGATCCGAAGCGCCAACCCGGCCGCGACGCGCGCCATTCTCGAACGCTTCGACGAGGCGCGGGCGCGCGGCCTCTGGATCTCCCGCCGCAACGCCCTGCCGGCTGATGCGCTCCTGCCGGAGGCGGCCGAGTGAGCGCCCCGCGCCGCAGCCTGCCCGAGGCCGCCTCCCGCCGCGGCTGGTGCCCGGGCCTCGCCCGGCCGATGCCGACCGGGGACGGGCTCCTCGCCCGGATCCACCCGCCGCTCGGCCGTCTCACCGTGGCCCAGGTCCGGGCCGTGGCCGAGGGCGCGCGCCGCCACGGCAACGGCCATGTCGACGTGACGGCGCGGGCCAATCTCCAGATCCGCGGCGTGAGCGCGGCGACGCAGGGCGCCCTCGCCGAGAGCCTCACCGCGGCGGGCCTCGGCGACCGCCGCCGCGATGGCGGCCCGCAGCGCCTGACGCTGACGAGCCCGCTCTGCGGCCTCGACCCGGAGGCATGGATCGACGGGGTCGCGCTGGCGTGCCGCGTCGAGGCGGCGGGCCTCGCCGTATCGCCGCTGCCCGCCAAGACCCTGGTGGCGATCGAGACGGGGGGAGCCAGCGGCCTGCGGGAGGCCGAGGCCGACATCGCCGTGCGCGCCACGGCGCCGGGACGCGCCGCCATCGGGCTCGCGACGGAGGACGGCCCGGCCTGGATCGCCGAGCGTCCGGAGGCCGACATCGCCGGGGCGGTGGCGATCCTGCTGCGCGGATTCGGCGCCAGCGGCGCGCGGCGGGTGCGCGACCTGTCCGGGCCGGCGCGTGCCGCGCTGGTTGCCGAGATCGGCGGCGCACCCCTTCCGCAGCGTTCCCCGCCGCAGCCCACGGCCTGCGCCGGCCTGCATCCCCTGCGCGACGGACGCGTGCTCGTCGCCGTCGACGCCCCGTTCGGGCGCTGCGGCGCCGACGCGCTCGATCGGCTCGCGGATGCGGCGGACGGCACCGACGCCGTCCGCCTGTCGCCGAGCCGCGGCTTCGTCTTCGCCCTCGCCGCGCCGCGCGCGGAACGCCTCCTCGCGCGCCTCGCGGAGGACTTCATCGTCGCCGCCGAGGATCCGCGCCGCGCCGTCGCGGCCTGCCCCGGTGCGCCGGCCTGCGCCTCGGGATCGACTCCGACGCTCCATGACGCCGCTCGCCTCGCCGAGGCTTTCCGGCCCTTCGCCGCCCGCGGTTTGAGTGCCCACGTCTCCGGGTGCCGCAAGGGCTGCGCCGAGCCGCGCCGGGCTGCTCTGACGCTCGTCGCCGAAGGCGGCCTCTACGGCGTCCTGACCGACGGCGCGCCGGGCGATCCTCCCGGCGAAAGGCTGGCTTTCGAGGTCGTGCTGGAACGCGTAAGAGGGGCCGCAACGACCAAGACCAACGGCCTTCTCGGCGACATCTTCCCTGGGACGAACACATGAGCGCGCGCCTCGACTACCTGCGCGACGGGGGCGCGATCTACGCCCGATCCTTCGCGATGATCCGAGCGGAATCGGACCTCGCCCGCTGGTCCGGCACGGCCGAGCGCGTCGTGGTGCGGATGATCCATGCCTGCGGCATGACCGACCTGCCGCGCGACGTGGAGATGTCGGACGACTTCGCCGAGAAGGGCGAGGCGGCGCTCCGCGCGGGCGCGCCGGTCCTGTGCGACGTGCGCATGGTCGCCGACGGCGTCACCCGCAGCCGCCTGCCCGCCGACAACCGGGTGATCTGCACGCTGGGCGATCCCCGCGTGCCGGGGCTCGCCGCCGAGATGGGGACCACCCGTTCGGCCGCCGCGATGGAGCTCTGGCGCGAGCACCTGCCGGGCAGCGTCGTCGCCGTCGGCAACGCGCCGACCGCCCTGTTCCGCCTGCTCGAGCTGCTCGACCAGGGCGTCGGCGCGCCGGCGGCGGTGATCGGCATTCCGGTCGGCTTCGTCGGCGCGGCGGAATCCAAGGAGGCGCTCGCCCGGGACGGGCGCGTACCCTTCGTGGTGGTGCATGGCCGCCGCGGCGGCAGCGCCATGACGGCCGCCGCGGTCAACGCGCTCGCGCACGAGGTCGAGTGATGGAGGCGGGCGGCATCGAGGCGGAGATCCGCGGCAGCGCGGAGGCGCAGGCCTGCGTCGTCACCGGCACGCTCTACGGCGTCGGCATGGGGCCGGGCGATCCGGACTACCTCACCCTCAAGGCGCTGCGGGTGCTGGAGCGCGCGCCGGTGCTCGTGCATTTCTGCAAGAAGGGCCGGCGCGGCAACGCCCGCACCATCGCGGACGCGGTGCTGCGCGATCCCGCCCGCGAGATGGCGCTGGCCTATCCCTACACCACCGAGCTCCATCCCGAGCACCCCGACTACGTCTCGGCGCTCGCGGCCTTCTACGACGACGCGGCGGGCCAGCTCGCCGACCATCTCGGCGCGGGCCGGGACGTGGCGATCCTATCGGAGGGCGATCCCTTCTTCTACGGCTCGTTCATGCATCTCTGGCGCCGCCTGAAGGATCGCTTCCCGGTGGAGGTGGTGCCGGGCGTCACCGGCATGTCGGGCTGCTGGACCCGGGCGGGCACTCCGATCACCTGGGGCGACGACGTGCTGACCGTGCTGCCCGCGACCCTCCCGGCCGAGACCCTGGTGGAGCGCCTGCGCGGCACCGACGCCGCGGTGGTGATGAAGCTCGGGCGCCACTTGCCCAAAGTGCGCGCCGCCCTTGCCGAGGCCGGCCTGCTGACACGTGCCGTCTACGTCGAGCGCGGAACGATGGCGGGCGAGCGGGTGGTTCCGCTCGCGGAGAAGGGCGACGACGCGGCGCCCTATTTCTCGATGGTGCTGGTGCCCGGCGAGGGCCGGCGCCCGTGACCGACTCCGCAGCGGCAGGCAGCGTCACCGTCATCGGCCTCGGACCGGGCGATCCCGGCCTGCTCACGCACTCCGCCCAATCCGCCCTCGACGCGGCGCAGGATCTGATCGGCTACATCCCCTACGTCGCCCGCGTGCCCGAGCGGCCAGGCCTGACGCGGCACGCCAGCGACAACCGCGTCGAGGTCGACCGCGCCCGCCAAGCCCTCGCGCTGGCCGCCGCGGGCCGGCGCGTCGCCGTGGTCTCCGGCGGCGATCCCGGCGTCTTCGCCATGGCGGCGGCGGTCTTCGAAGCTGTGGAGCACGGCGATCCGGCCTGGCGCGACCTCGCCATCAGCGTGGAGCCGGGGATCACCGCGATGCTCGCCGCCGCCGCCCGGCTCGGGGCGCCTCTCGGCGGCGATTTCTGCGCGCTCTCGCTCTCCGACAATCTGAAACCCTGGCCCGTCATTCTCGCCAGGCTGGAGGCGGTCTTGCGGGCCGACCTCGTGGTGGCGCTCTACAATCCGATCTCCTCCGCGCGGCCCTGGCAGCTCGGCGCCGCACTCGATATCGCTGCCGGGATCCGGCCGGCCGAGACGCCCGTGATGTTCGCCCGCGCGGTGACGCGGCCGGACGAATCGCTCCGGGTGATGACGCTGGCCGAGGCCCGCGAGGCCCCGGCCGATATGGCGACCCTCGTGATCATCGGAGCCTCGGCCACGCGGCTCATCCCGCGCGCCGACGGACGGTCCTACGTCTACACGCCGCGCAGCGTGGCGGCGCGCGGCTGATGGGAGCGGCCGGATCAGGCCCTCAGCAGGCGATGCAGAGCCTCCTCGGGCCCTGCCACCGCCTCCACGGACGGCTTCTCCGGCGGGCGCACCATCACCACGCCGATGCCGAGCGCGCGCGCGGCAGCGATCTTGGCGTAGGTCGCCGGGCCGCCCGCATTCTTGCTCACCAGCACCTCGATGCGGGCCTCGCGCAGGAAGGCCGTTTCGGCTGCGAGATCGAAGGGCCCCCGGGCCTGGATCTCCTGCACATTCGAAACCCGGAGGGCATCCCCGATCGGCTCGATGGTGCGGACGTGATAGGCGTGCTGGGGAGCGGCCGAGAAGGCCGCGATCTCGTTGCGCCCGACCGTGACGAAGACGCGCCGCGGTGCGGGCCCGATCGCCAGGGCCGCCTCCGCCACGCTGCCGACATCCACCCAGCGGTCGCCGGGCTCGCGCTGCCAGGGCGGGCGACGGATCGCCAGGAGCCGGATGCCGGTGAGCGCGGCCGCCCGCGCGGCGTTGCGCGAGATCACGGCCGCGAAGGGATGCGTCGCATCGACGAGACAAGCGATCTCCGCCGTCCTGAGGAAGGCCGCGAGCCCTTCGGCGCCGCCGAAGCCGCCGGTGCGGGTCGGGACGGGCTGCGCCTCGGGCGCGGCGGTCCGTCCGGCGAGCGAGAGGGTGACGTCGAGGCCTGGACGTCCGGCGAGACCGCGGGCGAGCGCGCGCGCCTCGCCGGTGCCCCCGAGGATGAGGATCCGCATGGCCGCCTTGTCCCGCGACACTGAGCCGACGTCGAGTCCCTGGCTCGCGATCGTCGGCATCGGCGAGGATGGCCGCGCGGGTCTGAGCCCGGCCGCCGCCGCTGCCCTCGACGCGGCGGAGGTGGTCTATGGCGGGCGCCGTCACCTCGCGCTCGCGGGCCCGCTCTCGGCCGAGACCCGGGCCTGGCCGAGTCCGATCGACGCGGCCTATCCGGAGATTCTCGCCCGGCGCGGACGGCCGACCTGCATCCTGGCGACGGGGGATCCCTTCCACTACGGCATCGGCGCCGAGATCGCCAGGCTCATCGGGCCTTCGGAGTTCCGGGCCTTTCCGCAGCCATCCGCCTTCAGCCTCGCCTGCGCCCGCCTCGGCTGGCCGCTCGCCGAGTGCGGCTGCCTGACCCTGCACGGCCGGTCGCTGCCGCGGATCCTGCCCCACCTCCAGCCCGGGGCGCGCCTGCTCGTCCTGTCGTGGGACGAGACCACGCCCGCGCAGGTCGCCGCCCTGCTCACCGAGCGCGGATTCGGCGCCTCGCGGCTGATCGTCCTCGAGGCGATGGGCGGCCCGCGCGAGCGCATCCGGGACGCCTCGGCCGCGGGGTTCGACCTCGACGGCATCGATCCGCTCAACACCCTGGCGATCGCGCTGGAGGGCGGCGCCGAGGCGCGCTCCATCGCGCTGAGCGCCGGGCTGCCCGACGCCTGCTTCGAGAATGACGGTCAGCTCACCAAGGCGGAGATCCGGGCCGTGACGCTCGCGGCGCTGGCTCCCCGGCTCGGCGAGCGCCTGTGGGATATCGGCGGCGGCGCCGGCTCCGTCGCGATCGAGTGGATGCTGCGCCATCCGAGCCTCCGCGCCGTCGCGGTCGAGGTTCGGGCGGACCGGGCCGAGCGGATCGGGCGCAACGCCGCCGCCCTGGGCGTGCCCGATCTCGCGGTCGTCGTCGGCCGGGCCCCGGCCGCTCTCGCGGGCCTGATGCGGCCCGATGCGGTCTTCATCGGCGGCGGGGTCTCCGAGCCCGGTGTGATCGCCGCGGCGCTGGAGGCCCTCGGACCGGGCGGGCGCTGCGTGGCGAACGCCGTGACCCTGGAGGGCGAGGCGACCCTGCTCGATGCGTTCCATCGACACGGCGGCGCGCTGCGCCGCATCTCCGTGGCGCGCGCCGATCCCGTCGGCGGATTGCACGGCTGGCGCAGCGCGATGCCGGTGACGCAATGGACGTGGACGCGCCGATGAGCGCCGTCGGCCGGAGCGGTGCGCTCGTCGCGGGGATCGGGTTTCGCAAGGGGACCGGGCCGGAGGAGATCGCGGACCTGCTGCGCCGCGCGCTGGCCGCGGTCGGTCGGGAGCCCGCTGCTCTGGTCGCCGTCGCGGCGCCCGCCGATCGCGCGTCAGAACCGGCGCTCGCCGCGGCTGCGGCCCGGTTCGGGCTGGTGCCGCTCGCTCTCGGCCCGGAGGCCCTCGCAGCGGCGAATGCCCGTGTGATGACCCGCTCGGCCCGGATCGAGGCCTTGCGCGGCGTCGGCTCGGTCGCGGAGGCCGCGGCGCTCGCCGCCTCCGGGCCCGACGGGACGCTCGCCCTGCCGCGGATCGCGAGCGCGGGCGCAACCTGCGCCCTCGCGTCGATCGCCATCGACCGCGGCTCGGATTTCGGTCACAGCCCCGGGATGCGGCACGCCGCTGACCGGTTGCGCCCCTCGGAAACCTCATGACCGTCCATTTCATCGGCGCCGGCCCGGGTGCCGCCGACCTCATCACCGTCCGGGGACGCGACCGGATCGCCGCCTGCCGGGTCTGCCTCTACGCGGGCTCCCTCGTCGCCCCGGAGATCCTCGGCTGGTGCCCGCCGGGCGCCCGGATCGTCGACACGGCACCCCTCGACCTCGACGCGATCGTCGCCGAAATCGAGACCGCCCACCGGCTCGGCCAGGACGTCGCCCGGCTGCACTCGGGCGATCTCTCGATCTGGAGCGCGCTGGCCGAGCAGATGCGTCGGCTCGACCGGCTCGGCATCGCCTACACCGTCACGCCGGGCGTGCCGGCCTTCGCCGCCGCAGCGGCCGTGCTGCGCCGGGAACTCACGGTGCCCGGCCTCACCCAGTCGGTGGTGCTCACCCGATCGTCGGGCCGCGCCAGCGCGATGCCGGAGCGCGAGCGGCTCGCGACCTTCGCCGAGACCGGCGCCACCCTCGCGCTGCACCTCTCGATCCACGTTGTGGAGGCCCTCGTCGCCGAGCTGATCCCGTACTACGGCGCGGACTGCCCGGCCGCCGTGGTGTTCCGCGCCACGTGGCCGGACGAGCGGGTGATCGAGGGCCGCCTGGCCGATCTCCCGGCGCGCGTCGCGGAGGCTGGCCTCGAACGCACCGCTCTGATCCTCGTCGGGCCGGCCCTCGACCCGGCGGAATTCCGCGACAGTGCCCTCTACGCCCCCGATTACGACCGTCGTTTCAGGCCGGGCGGCGCCGTCGCGTCGGAGGGTGCGCGATGAGCGTCCCGGGCCTGATGATCGCCGCGCCGCGATCTAGCTCCGGCAAGACGACGGTCACGCTCGCCCTGATGCGGGCCCTCGCCCGCCGCGGGATTCGGGTCCGCGGCGCCAAATGCGGACCCGATTACATCGACCCCGCCTTCCATTGCGCGGCGACGGGACACCCGAGCTTCAACCTCGACAGCTTCGCCATGGGGCCCGCCCTGCTCGATGCCGTGGCCGGGCAGGTCGCGTCCGGAGCCGAGCTCGTGGTGGCCGAGGGCTCGATGGGGCTGTTCGACGGCGTGCGTGCCGCCGAGCAGCGGACGGGAGCGAATTCCGACATCGCGGCGCGCTACGGCTGGCCTGTGCTGCTCGTCATCGACGTCTCGGGCGCCGCGCAATCGGCGGCGGCGGTGGCGCTCGGCTGCGCCCGCTACGATCCCGCCATCCGCGTCGCCGGCGTGATCCTGAACAAGGTCGCGAGCCCCCGCCATCGTCGCTTGGTCGAGGCCGGCATGGCCCGCATCGGCATTCCGGTGCTCGGCGCTCTCGGACGCGATCCGAGCCTGACCCTGCCGGAGCGCCATCTCGGGCTCGTCCAGGCGCGGGAGACCGCGGACCTCGCAGCGCGTCTCGATCGGCTGGCCGATCTCGCCGAGGCCAATCTCGATCTCGACGCGATCGTCGCCTGCGCCGCCGGCCGGCTCCCGACCCCGTCGGGAGCCCTGCCCCGCCCACCCGGGCAGCGGATCGCCGTCGCCTCGGACGCGGCCTTCAGCTTCCTCTATCCCCACCAGGAAGCCGGATGGCGCGCGGCGGGAGCCGAGCTCGTGGCATTCTCCCCCCTGGCCGGCGAGGCGCCGCCGGACGATTGCGACGTGTGCTGGCTGCCCGGCGGTTATCCGGAGTTGCATGCCGGGCGTCTCACGGACGCGACACGCTTCCGCGACGGCCTCGCGCGATTCGCCGAGACGCGCCCGATCCACGGTGAGTGCGGAGGCTACATGGTTCTCGGTGAGAGCCTCGAGGATGCCGACGGCGTGGTCCACCCGATGGCCGGTCTGCTGCCCGTCGCCACCAGCTACGCCAAACGGCGGCTGCATCTCGGCTACCGGGTCGCGCGCCTCGTTGCCGACGGCGTCCTCGGTCCGGCAGGCTCACGCCTCGTCGGGCATGAATTCCATTATGCGGGCGAGACGACCGCCCCGCCGCAGGCGGATCAGGCTCTTGCCCGCGTCACCGATTCGGAGGGAGCGGATCTCGGCTTCGGCGGGCATCGCCGCGGCCTGGTGACAGGCAGCTTCTTCCACCTGATCGCGGCCGAACCGGAATAGCGCGACCATCCGGGCGGTCGCGCAGGCAGGCTCAGTTGGCGGCGCTCTCTTCGGCCGCAGCCTGCGCCTTGGCCTGGGACAACCGGGCGGCGGCCCGGACGATCGAGAGGACGTCGCGCCGGACCTGGTCGTCGTGGATCGCCGCATAGGCCCGCAGGAGCTCGATCGCCCCGTGCGCGCTCAGGAAACCGAACACGTCCTCCTGGGGCGCGTCGGCATTGGCCTCATCCTCGAAGAACGCGGAGACGGGGACCTCGAGCAGTCGGGCGATCTCGCGCAGGCGGCCGGCACCGACGCGGTTCTGGCCCTTCTCGTATTTCTGGACCTGCTGGAAGGTGACGCCGACGGCATTGCCCAGCGCAGTCTGGCTGAGGCCGCGTGCCTTGCGCAACGCTGTGATGCGAATGCCGACGAGGCGATCCACGTCGGTCGTTTGTTTCGGCATCATCGGACCAGGGTTATCCTCTACGAGTCGTTCGCTGCGTCGATACGTCCTTGAGGTCGAAGGGGGGCGCCTCCGCCCCGCCATCCCGCCGGTCGCGTTCGATCGCCGGACCGGAGGTTCGCTCTCGGTGAGCGCGATGACAGTCGAACTCAAGCGTTTCGCTCGCAGCGCATATTTCTTAAGCTCAAGTCGGACCCGAAGTCCATGTCCGCCCGCGCGGGTCGCTGCCAATCGCCCCCGGGGTGTAATGCTGACCTCTCGGTTGACTCGTCGCGCCGCGCGGCCAATTCCTCCCCGTGGCGAGGACGCACGGAGACCGCGATGTTTATCGCAATGAACCGCTTCAAAGTGGTTAAGGATGCGGCAACCGAGTTCGAGCAGGTCTGGCTCGGGCGCGACAGCCATCTCGGCGAGATGGCGGGATTCGTCGAGTTCCAGCTTCTGAAGGGCCCCGAAGCCGAGGATCACATCCTCTACGCCTCGCACACGGTCTGGCGGTCGCGGGCCGATTTCGAGGCCTGGACCCGGTCCGAACAGTTCCGGAAGGCGCATAGCCGCGCACCCTCGACGAAGCCGCTCTATCTCGGCCATCCGAATTTCGAGGGGTTCGAGTCCGTCCAGACCCTGGTGAGCGCCGACGAAGCGGCGGCCTGATCCTGCTCGCCCCCCGGCCAGCGCCGGTCGGCGGGCGGACAGACCGAACGATAGAACGGCTGCAACCCGATCCGTGACGGGGTTGCGTATCGGCAGCGGATCGGCGCGAGCCTTGGCCGGTCCGCAACCTCGCCGAGTGCGCCGGGACCGGACGCGAAGCCGGAATGCAGGCCGGCGCCGAGCCCGATGCGCGGCTGCGCGGATTGCAGGTCCCTGACCGGCTTCGCCCGCTCGCCGTAGCTTGCGGGGCCTGTTCCCCCCGGACCCGGTCCTCTCATCGGCCCGTGGCCCGAGCCGATCGGCGCCCGCTCCGGAGCGGCGGTGATACCGCCGCGCGAGGCCGCGGGCGTTAAGGCCACCGCGTCCGCCTCGGGCGGAGGGTGCGCAGACTTACGAATTGCAACGACGAAGACGCCCGCATCGCAGTGCCGGAAACCGTTCGTCGCCCGTCGAGGCGCACCGCGCGGCAGCGACAGGATATGGGAAGTCCGACGGGCGAGCCCCTTTCGGTGAGCGTCGCTCGGCTCGCCACAGCGTCGCGATCGCAGCACCGGTGGCCCGAGAGAACGAGGCGACCCGGGCATCCCCGCGCGATCGCGGTGCAGGCCGCGTGACCCGCCGCTGAAGCCTCACCCGCGCCGGACGCAGGCAGATCCTCAGCACTGCGAGTCCGCCCGCCAGCGCGATCGCCGGCACCGTATGGCGCGCGCGATACCACGGGCTCCCCGAGCAGCGGGTGCCGGGATGACCCCGCCGCCGGGGTCCGTCGCTTGCTGCCAGATACCGCGAAGCAGGATCGGAATGCCGATGGCGTGCCGGTTCGACACAGTTCCAGCGGAACAGGCGCGGAAGATGTTTCAACATCGTCTACCCGAGACCTTCGACCCGGTCCCGATGCCTCGGCAACGTCGCGCCGTCTGGTCGGCCCTGATGCCCCAGCGCGGACGCGCGCTCTCGCGCCTGGGCCTGTCGCTCGCGGTGGCCGTCGTCGATCTGCTCGCCGTCTTCGGAACGGCCTTCCTCGTCGAGGTCGGCGTGAACATGGCCGCCGGAAAGGTGCCCTTTCCCCTCGAGGACGACCGCGGGATGCGTCTTGCCGGTCTGCTCGCCCTGGCGCTCCTGACGATGACCGGGCTCCGGGGCTTCTATCGCATCGAGAGCCTGCTCGAACGGCGCCCGCAGCTCCAGCGGACCGCCATGCTCTGGCTGTCGGCGTGGGCCGTCATGCTGGTGATCGGCTTCGCCACCAAGACGACCAGCGACTTCTCGCGGCTCGTGGCCGGAACGGTCTTCGTGCTGGGCCTGCCCGTGGTGATGATCTGCCGCGTGCGTATGGCGTCCGTCGTCCGGCGGATCATCACGCCGGCCTCGCCGTCCGTCAGCCGCGTCCATCTCGTCGGCTTCGAGGAGGATATCGCGCGCTTCTACGCCAACAACGATGCGGAGACCCTCGGCGTGCGCGTGATCGGGACGAGCTACCTGCGACAGGTCGCGCCCGATGCCGACACGATCGGTCGCCAGGCGCAGATGGCCGAGGATCTCGACCTCGCCGTCTCGGTGGTCCGCTTCCTGCGCCCGGACGATGTCTTCATCCTGATCCCCTGGACGGATGCGGCGGAGGTCGAGCGCTGCATCGACGCGTTCCTGCGCGTGCCGGCCGCGCTGCATCTGCGTCCCGGCACCGTGCTCGACCAGTTCCCCGACATGCAGGTGACCCGGGTCGGCCGGCTCTCAGGGATCAATATCGGGCGCCGTCCGCTGAACCTCGCCGAGATCCTCCTGAAGCGCGTCTTCGACCTCACCATCGCGCTGCTGGCGCTGGTGATGCTGGCGCCGCTCTTCGCCGCCGTCGCCGTGGCGATCAAGCTCGACAGCCCCGGCCCCGTCTTCTTCCGCCAGCGCCGCTACGGCTTCAATCAGCAGGCCTTCGGCGTGTTCAAGTTCCGCAGCATGCGAATCGATCAGGACGCCACCTTCCGGCAGGCGACCCGCCACGACGCGCGCATCACCCGCATCGGCGCCCTGTTGCGCCGGACCAACCTCGACGAGCTGCCCCAGCTCATCAACGTGGTGAAGGGGGAGATGTCCCTCGTCGGACCGCGCCCGCACGCCCTGGCGCACGACCGCAGCTTCGAGCGGCGCATCGCCCTCTACGCCCGGCGCCACAACGTGCGGCCCGGCATCACGGGCTGGGCCCAGGCCAACGGCTATCGCGGCGAGACCCTGACCGACGAGGACATGGAGCAGCGCGTCGCCCACGACCTGCACTACATCGACAATTGGTCGATCTGGTTCGACATCCAGATCATGATCCGGACGGTGTTTTCCCGGCGCGCCTACCGGAACGCGTTCTGACCGCGCATGCGAGGGGCCGGGACGGAGCGGGCGAGCCCGTGCGGTCCGGCTCCGCGCGATCAGGTCCCGGCCGGGCGATCCCGGCAGGCACCGCACTCGCCCTCGACCTCGAGGATGCGGCTGGCGGGCGTGAAGCCCGCCCGGGCGAGCGCCCGCCCCAGGCCGGCCTCGACCTCGGGCGCGGTCGTCTCGCCGATCCCGCCGCAGGAGCGGCAGATCAGGAAGACGAGGCCGTCCTCGGCGGCATGCTCGTGCGCGCAGGAGACGAAGGCGTTGCGGCTGGCGATCCGGTGGACGAGCCCGTTCTCGGTCAGGAAATCGAGCGCGCGGTAGACCGAGACCGCGGCGATCCGGCGGCCCGGCGTGCTCAGGCGCTCGGCGATGTCGTAGGCGCCGAGCGGCCCGTGCGCCGCAGCCACGGCCTCAAGCACGTCGCGGCGCAGACGCGTGAACTGGAGGTCGCGCTCGCGACAGAGCCGCTCGGCGCGAGCGAGCACGTCGAGGGGCGCATCGCCAGCCCCGTGATCGTGGTCGTGCGCACCGTGCTCGTGCATGCCATCCCCCGGGAAGACCGGCCGGCGCGAACGCGATTGAACGCTGCCGCTGTTACAGTGTATCACCCTCCGATATAGGCGGCCTCCCCGATCGCGGCAAACCGCTCGTGGCCGCAGGCCTTTCTCAGCTACGGCGCCCGTGCCCCCATCGCATCCGTCTTCCAGCCGCCCCTCTCTGTTCAGCAGCGGGCTGGCCCTTCGTCTGGCGCTCGCCGCCGGCCTGTCGGTGCCGCTCTGGCTGGCGATCCTGTGGGCGATGGCGGCGTGAGCGCCGCGCCTGCCGCTCCGGCGTTCCGCCTCGACGGCCTGACGCTGGGCTACGACCGGCACCCCGCGATCCACCATCTCGACGGGACCATCCAGACCGGCGATCTGCTGGCTCTGGTCGGACCGAACGGGGCCGGAAAATCGACGCTGCTCAAGGGCCTCGTCGGCGAGATCCCGTGCCTGGACGGCGCGATCCGGCACGGCGTGCCGCGCGCGGGGCGGGCCTACCTGCCGCAGGCCGACGAGATCGACCGCAGCTTCCCCATCAGCGTCCTCGACCTCGCCAGCATGGGGCTCTGGCATCGGGGCGGCGCCTGGCGCAGCCTGCTGCGCCAGCGCGACGCCGTGCGCGCGGCGCTCGCGGCCGTCGGCCTGTCGGGCTTCGAGGAGCGCCCGATCGGGACGCTCTCGGGCGGGCAGTTCCAGCGCGCCCTGTTCGCGCGCCTGATCCTGCAGGACGCGCCGGTGATCCTGCTGGACGAACCCTTCACCGGCGTCGACGCCCGCACCGTCCAGGATCTGCTCGCCCTGATCGCGCTCTGGCACATCCAGGGCCGCACGGTGGTGGCCGCCCTGCACGATCTCGGGCAGGTGCGGGCGCATTTCCCGCGCACGCTGCTCCTGGCGCGCGAGCCGGTCGCGTGGGGGCCGACCGAGACGGTCCTGACGCCCGCCAATCTCGCCCGCGCAGCGAGATTGTCCGAGGCCTGGGACGAGACGGCCGGGATCTGCGAGGGGCCGGCGCACGAGCACGGCGCCCTCGCGCATGCCGAACCGCACGACCATGACGCGCCGCCGCCGGGCGATCCGGGTGTCCATCCTGGTACGGGCCAAGGTGCCGGCCAAGGTGCCGGCCACCCCCATGCCGGCCATCGCCACGGGAGCGCGGCATGATCGATCCGGTCGCGCCCTTCCTCGAATTCGGCTTCATGCGCCGCGCGCTCGCGGGCTGCCTTGCCCTGTCGCTCTCGGCGCCGCCGCTCGGCGTGTTCCTGATGCTGCGCCGGATGAGCCTGATGACCGAGGCGATGAGCCACGCCATCCTGCCGGGTGCGGCTGCAGGCTTCCTCGTCGCGGGGCTGTCGCTTCCGGCGATGACGCTCGGGGGCCTCGTCGCCGGCCTGCTCGTGGCGCTGCTCGCCGGGCTCGTCACCCGCTCCACCGTGATCCGGGAGGATGCGAGCCTCGCGGCCTTCTACCTGATCTCGCTGGCGGCGGGCGTGCTCCTCGTCTCCCTGCGCGGCTCGCAGATCGACCTGCTGCACATCCTGTTCGGCAGCGTGCTCGCCCTCGACGACGACGCGCTGTTCCTGCTCGGCGGCATCGGCACGCTCACGCTGTTCGGCCTCGCCGCGCTCTACAGGCCGCTGGTGATCGAGTGCGTCGATCCGCTCTTCCTCCGCACGGTCAGCCGGGCGGGCGGTCCGGTGCACCACGCCTTCCTGGGCCTCGTCGTGATCAACCTCGTCGGCGGCTTCCAGGCACTGGGCACGCTTCTCGCCGTCGGCCTGATGCTGCTGCCCGCGATCTCGGCGCGGTTCTGGGCGCGCGATCTCGGTGGCCTGATCCCGGTCTCCATGCTCATCGGCGTGCTGTCGAGCCTCGGCGGCCTCACGGTCTCCTATCACCTCGACCTGCCGAGCGGACCGGCGATCGTGCTCGTGGCGGGCGTGCTCTACCTCGCCTCCATGGCGGCGGGTCCGCGCGGCGGGCTGGTCTGGCGCCTCGTGCGCGGCCGTCACCTCGAGGCCTGAGCGCCGAACTTTCCGCCGCCTCGGATCATATGCATGGATCTGAGGCGGAGTGCGGAGCGGGATGGCGCGTTCGAAGGTGCATCGGGCCAGCGTCAAGGCGCTGCGCCTGCTCACGCGACCGGTGCGGCGGGCGCAGGGCCGCGGCGGCATCGTGCTCGAGCCCTATCGCGGCTACGGGTCCTGCGACGAGATCTTCCTGATCGGCCGGGTCTTCCGGCAATCGCGCTCGGATCCGTCCGCCGACCGCGACAGCCTGCGCGACCTCTGGCGCGACGTCGGGCGTCGCATCGCCCGCCGGACCATCCCGGGCGCCGCGGTCACAGCCCGGTTCTGCGGCACCGAGCAGCGCGTGGCGACCGACGCCGACGGCTACTTCCGCATCCATCTCAACCCGCGCGTTCCGCCCGCGGCCGACGGGCCCTGGCACCGGGTCGATCTCGTGCTCGACGCCGATCCGGTGGTCGAGGCGCGCACCGAGGTGTTCATCCCGTCCCAGCGCAGCCGCTGCGTGGTGGTCAGCGACATCGACGACACGGTGATGCGCACGGGCGTCGCCAACAAGCTCCTGATGCTGTGGCGGCTCTTCGTCGAGGATGCCGAGAGCCGCGTCGCCTTCCCGGGCGTCGCCACGCTCTACCGCGCGCTCCATGCGGGCGGCACGGGGGACGAGAACAACCCCATGCTCTACGTGTCGCGGGCGCCCTGGGGCCTCTACGACGTGCTGAGCGAGTTCTTCACCCGCCACGCCATCCCGGCCGGGCCGATCCTGTTCCTGCGCGAATGGGGCCTGTCGTGGACGCATCCGTTGCCGCGCAAGGCCGAGGATCACAAGCGCGTACTGATCGCCCACATGCTGGCGCTCTACCACGACCGGCCCTTCGTCCTGATCGGGGACAGCGGCCAGCACGATCCCGAGGTCTACGCGGCCGTGGTCGCCGAGAATCCCGGCCGCGTGCGGGCGATCTACATCCGCAACATCTCGGCCGACCCGAAGCGCCTCGCCGAGATCGCCGCCATCGCGGAGACCGTCACCCGGGCGGGCGCCAGCTTCGTGCTGGCCGCCGACAGCGTGGCGATGGCCGAGCACGCGGCCGGTCTCGGCCTGATCGCATCTGACGCGGTCGCCGCGGTGGCGGCCGAGCGCGAGGCCGGTGGGTCAGACGCCGGCCCGCTCGAGGCGATCTTCGCCCCGGCCGAGCCGCCGCCCACCGTCGTGGCCGAGCCGGAGCGCTGACCGGCCGCTCAGAGCGGGATGTTGTCGTGCTTCTTCCAGGGCTGCTCCATCTCCTTGGTGCGGAGCATGCTCAGCGCCCGGGCGACGCGCTTGCGCGTCGAGTGAGGCATGATCACCTCGTCGATGTAGCCGCGCTCGGCCGCGACGAAGGGCGAGAGGAAGCGGTCCTCGTACTCGGCGGTGCGCGCGGCGATCTTCTCCGCGTCGCCGATCTCGGCCCGGAAGATGATCTCGACCGCGCCTTTGGCCCCCATCACGGCGATCTGGGCGGTGGGCCAGGCGTAGTTCACGTCAGCGCCGACATGCTTCGACGCCATCACGTCGTAGGCGCCCCCGAAGGCCTTGCGGGTGATGATGGTCACGAGCGGCACCGTCGCCTGGGTGTAGGCGAACAGGAGCTTGGCGCCGTGCTTGATCAGGCCGCCATATTCCTGCGCGGTGCCTGGCAGGAAGCCCGGCACGTCCACGAAGGTCACGATCGGGATCGAGAAGGCGTCGCAGTAGCGCACGAAGCGCGCGGCCTTCCGCGAGGCGTCCGAATCGAGGACGCCGGCCAGCACCATCGGCTGGTTCGCGACGAAGCCCACGGTGCGGCCCTCGATGCGGCCGAACCCCGTGATGATGTTGCGGGCGTAGGCCGCCTGGATCTCGAAGAAGTCGCCCTCGTCGACCACGCGGCGGATCAGCTCGCCCATATCGTAGGGCTTGTTGGGATTGTCCGGAATCAGCGTATCGAGCGACTTGTCGAGGCGGAGCGGGTCGTCGAAGCTCTCGATCTCGGGCACGCCGTCCATGTTGTTGGCGGGCAGGAAGTCCAGCAGGCGGCGGATCTGCAGGATCGCCTCGACGTCGTTCTCGAAGGAGCCGTCGGCGATCGAGGACTTGGTGGTGTGGACCTTGGCCCCGCCGAGCTCTTCCGCCGTGACCACCTCGTTGGTCACGGTCTTCACCACGTCCGGTCCGGTCACGAACATGTAGCTCGTGTCGCGCACCATGAAGATGAAATCGGTCATGGCCGGCGAATAGACGTCGCCGCCCGCGCAGGGACCCATGATCACCGAGATCTGCGGGATCACGCCCGAGGCCAGGACATTGCGCCGGAACACCTCGCCGTAGCCGCCGAGCGCCGCCACGCCCTCCTGGATGCGCGCGCCGCCGGCATCGAAGATGCCGATGATCGGGGCGCGCATCTTGAGCGCCATGTCCTGCACCTTGACGATCTTGGCGGCGTGCGTCTCCGACAGCGAGCCGCCGAAGACCGTGAAGTCCTTCGAGAACAGGAACACCGTGCGGCCGTTGACCGTGCCCCAGCCGGTGACCACGCCGTCGCCGGGGATCTTCTGGTTCTCCATGCCGAAATCGGTGGAGCGGTGCTGCACGAACATGTCGAACTCCTCGAAGGAGCCGTGGTCGAGCAGGAGTTCGATGCGCTCGCGGGCGGTGAGCTTGCCGCGCTTGTGCTGAGCCTCGACCCGCTTCTCGCCGCCGCCGAGCCGGGCCTGGGCGCGCCGCTGCTCAAGCTTCTCGAGAATGTCCTTCATGGGGTCGCGCCTCGGGGCTGGAGCTGGCGTTGTCGCCGCACCGTCACCCGCTCTCGGGCGAGCTTGACGGTCGGCCATGACGGGGCCTTAGCACGAAGGTTTCGCCCGCGAAAACGGGACTTTGCGGCAGGCCGCCCGGATCCGGCCTCAACCCGCGAGCGCCGCCACCGTGGCGGCGGCCTCGAACTCGCTCCAGCGCAGGGCGAGCCGCGCGTCGGCCTCCGCGTCGCGGCCCCAGACGTCGGCCTGGAAGGTCTCGTCCACATGCGCCGCCGCCCAGGCCTCCGCCGGCGTCAGCCGCCCGTGCAGGACGGCGAGCGCGATCAGGAGCGAGCCGGTCAGCGTCGTCAGGGTGTGGAGCGCCGCCAGCCGGTAGGGGTTGTCGACGGCGCAGATCGCCGCGCGCAGGGCCTCGACCGAGGTCTCCGGCTGCGTGACGTGCATGACGCCCTCGCTGAGGATCAGGCGCGCGCCGAGCGTATCGCGGGCCCAGTCGAGAACCGGATCCCAGGCCCGTGCCTGGTCCGCGACGAGGCGCTCGGGCGCATCGGCCCGATAGGCGACGAGGTCCGTGCCGGCATAAGCCGAGAGATCCTCGATCACGGCATCGCGGCGCGGCGCGACACCGTCGATCGTGGTGTTGACGAGGCGCGTCACCGGCATCGTCGCCGGGTCGATCTCCTCGGCCTGGGCCTCCCACTCCGCAGTGAGGCGGGCGGCGAGCGCTTCGCTCGGCACCGCGAGCCTGTTGCGGCCGGGCGTACGGGCCGGGCGCCCGTCCAGGATCAGCCGGTACCCGCCCTCGGCCGCCTCGTAGGCCGCCGCCTTGTAGAACCGTTTCGGCAGCTGCGGCCGGGTCTGGTTGCGCACCGCCCGCATCGGATCGGGGCGCTCCGGCTCGTCGCCGAGCCAGTCCTTGGTCACGTCGTCGCTCATGGGCCGCAGATAGGATATCGCGCGGGCGGACGCGAGGCCCCGCGTCAGGCCGGATCGGTGAACAGCGCGCCGAGGCCTGCGGCATCCGGCACCACCGTGACGGCGCCGGCGGCGTAGAGCGCGCCGGGCACGTGGTAGCCCCAGCCGACGCCGATCGCCGCCGCGCCTGCTGCCACGGCCATGGCCATGTCGTAGGAGGTGTCGCCGATCATCACGGTGGATTCCGGTCCGATGCCGGTTTCCGCCATCGCCTGCAGCAGCATGGCCGGGTCGGGCTTCGAGGGCGCGTCGTCCGCCGTCTGCGTCGTCGAGAACCAGCCCTGCCAGCCCTGGACCGCGATCAGGTGCTCGACGCCGCGTCGCGACTTGCCGGTCGCGATGCCGAGACGGACATCCTGGCGCGCGTGCAGGCGCGCGACCAGATCGCCCATGCCGGGGAACAGCGGCTCTTCGTAATTCGGATCGAGCCGGAGCGCCTGGAAGGCGCGCTTGTAGCTCTCGGCCAGCGCCTGGATCGGGCCGTCATCGCCGACGAGCCTGCGGAACGCCTGCGGCAGCGAGAGGCCGACGACCGAGAGCGCCTCGGTGCGCCCCGGTGCCGGCATTCCGTGCTCGGCGAAGGCGGCCCCCTGCGCAGCGACGATGAGGTGCTGGCTATCGACCAGCGTCCCGTCGACGTCGAAGACCACGAGCTTCACGCCGCGCTCCGGCCGCGCCGCTCCCCGATCCTTCGATCGTCCCGCCCGCGTCGTCCGGCTCTCATGGGCGCCGTCCGGGTTGTGGGGCGGCGGGCTGCTGGGGGTTGGCCGATGCGGGGGCGCTGGCGGCGGGCGGCAGGCGTGTGCGTTCGTAGCCGAGGCGGCAGCGGATCAGGAAACGCCGCCGCCGCCCGCCCCGCAGGCCGCGCTGGTGCGAGGCGCGGTTGCAGGCCGCGAACGAGCGCCGCCGCCGCTCGGCCCGGGTCGAGCCGGAACTCGTCCGTCCCACGGTCGGGGCCGGCGCCGCGGCCGGCTCGCTCGTCCGCGCCCCGGCCTGGGCAGGGGGTGCCGGCTGTGGCCGCTGTGCGGCGGGAGCTTTGCCCGGAAGGGGTTGCGCCGGCGCCGACTGGGTCGGAGCGGCCTGGGTTGCGGAGGGGGCCGGTTGCTGGGCCGGCGCGAGCGCGGTCGATCCGATCAGGCCGAGGGCGGCGAGGCAGGCCAGCGTCGCGTAATTCATGTCCGTGGGATCTCGCCGAGCTGTTCGCGGAGAGCGTGCGACCGGGAATCGCGCCGGTCGCGGATGCCCCTAGGATATTGGTCTGCGCGCACCGCTGCCAAGGGAGTTCGGGCGCGCATGTGCGAGGCCCGACCGATGCCGTCAGCCGATTCGCGTCCTGTCCCGATCCAAGGTCCGGTGCCCCGAGAGGTCCGGCCGCGGTTCAGGCCTCCGGCGCTTCGACGATCGGATCGTAGCGGGCGGCGTCGAAGCCGAGCAGGTTCCAGCTCTGGGCCATGTGCGGCGGCAGCGGCGCGCTGACATCGACCGGCCGGCCGGTGCGCGGGTGCGGGATCACGATCCGGCGGGCCAGCAGGTGCAGCCGGTTCTGGATGCCGCCCGGGAGCGCCCAGTTCTCCACATCGAAATATTTCGGATCGCCGACGATCGGGTGGCCGATATGGGCTGCGTGCGCGCGCAACTGGTGCGTGCGCCCTGTCACCGGCTTGAACGAGAGCCAGGACAGCTTCTGCGCCACCTGATCGACCATGGCGTAGTAGGTCAGCGCGTGCGAGGCACCCTCGTCGCCGTGCTTGGCCACCCGCATGCGCGCGTCGGCATCGGTCGGCTCCTCCTTGGCGAGGTAGGTGGAGACCCGGCCCTGGCGCACGCGCGGAACGCCGGCGGTGAGCGCCCAGTAGATCTTGCGAGCGGCGCGCGAGCGGAAGCTCTTGGCGAGCGTCGCCGCGGCCAGGCGCGTCTTCGCCACGATCAGGCAGCCCGCCGTGTCCTTGTCGAGGCGGTGGACGAGGCGGGGCTTCTGGCCGTCCGGTCCCGTCAGGGCCTCGAGCAGACCGTCGACGTGCCGCACGGTGCCGGAGCCGCCCTGGACCGCGAGGCCGAAGGGCTTGTTCAGCACCATCATGTCCGCGTCCTCGTAGAGGATCAGCGAGCGCAGGAACTCGGCGTCGTCGCGGTCGCGCACCGGACTGCGCGGTCGCTCGGCCACCGGGTCGAGCTTCAGCGGGGGCACCCGCACGCTCATGCCCGGTTCGAGCCGGTCGTTCGGCTTGGCGCGCTTGCCCTCCACCCGCAGCTCGCCCTTGCGCACGATGCTCTGGACGCGGGCAAAGGGCAGCTGGGGAAAGCGCGCGGTGAGGAAGCGGTCGATGCGCATGCCCGCCTCGTCCGCCTCGACCGTGAGGGTCTGTACGCCCGAGGCCAGCGTCGCCGAGGCGGCCGCGCGCTGCTCGCGCCGGGTCGGACCCTGGGTCTCCTCGGCGACGGGACGCGCGGCGCTCCGTGAGGCGGCCGGAGCCCTCGGCGCCTCGGCCCGAGGCCGCTCTGCGCGCGCAGGACGTTCCGCGCGTCCAGGACGTTCCGCGCGGGCAGGACGCTCGGCCCGCGGCGGACGGTCGGCTCCCGGGGAACGTTCCTCCCGCCGGGGCTTGGCCGCGCCCTCCCCGGCCGGGGCGGTCGGCGACCATGGCGCGCGCCCTCTCGTCTCGTCACCGCGCAGCTGCGCGGCGCGCTTGGCCGCGTCGAGGGCGCTGCTGCGCGGGCCGGTACGGGCGCGCTCCGGGCGCTGAGCGCCGGTCCTGGGGCCGCGCGACGCGCCGCGCGAGCCGGCGGGCTTGCCCGGGGCCGTGCCCCGGCCGCCTTTGCCGGGGCCGCCGCGATGGGGTGGCTTTCCTGTCATGCCAGCGCTGCTATCACCCTGGCCCCGCGACCACAATTCGCGCGGACCGGATTCTCAGGCCCCGCGACGTGCGGCCTCGACGGTCAGCCCGATCCCGACCGATCCGAAGGTGTCGCCCTCGACGACCCGGGCGCCGGGCAGGCAGGCGGCGAGCGCGGCCCGCACATGCGGCAGGCCGGTCGAGCCGCCGGTGAGGAACAGGGCGTCGATGCGGTCGGGCGGAAGTCCGGCCTGCGCGAGGCAGCGCCCGACGCGCGCGGCGATCCGCTCGGCCAGCGTGCCGGTCTGTGCGCCGAGGCTGTCGCGGTCGATCCGGGCCTGGAGGCCGCCCTCGACGAAGCCGAGGTCGAGAGCCGCCGCGCCCGTGTCGGAGGCCGAGATCTTGGCGCCCTCCACCGCGATGGCGAGGCCGTGCCCGCGCTCACCCTCGACCACGCCGTAGAGGCGGTCGATCAGCTCGGGCCGCGCGGCGTCCCGGCGCGTCTCCTCGATCTCCCGCAGGGTCTTCGGGTTGTAGAGCCGGTTGATGCTCGACCACGTCGCAAGGTCGTGGAAGTAGTGATTCGGCACCGCGAGGTCCCCCCGCCGCATCGGGCTGCCGAGCCCCATCAGGGGCATCACGGTGCCGAGGCTGAGCAGGCGGTCGAAATCCGTGCCGCCGATCCGCACGCCGTCGTTCGCCAGGATGTCGGCGCCCCGGTCCGCAGCGCGGTGGCGGTCGGGCGACAGGCGGACGATCGAGAAGTCGGAGGTGCCGCCGCCGATATCGGCGATCAGCGCGATCTCCTCGCGGGAGACGCCCTGCTCGTAGTCGAGCGCCGCGGCGATAGGCTCGTACTGGAAGGAGACGTGGCGGAACCCGACTTCCCCGGCGATCTGCCGGAGCGTCACCTCGGCCTTGCGGTCGCCCTCCGGGTCGCCGTCGACGAAGTGGACGGGACGCCCGTGCACCACCGTGTCGAAGCTCTCGCCGGCCTCCGCCTCGGCCCGCGCCTTCACGGCCGCGAGGTAGCGACCGATCACGTCGCGGAAGCGCAGGCGCTCGCGACCCAGCGGCGTCGTCTCCTCGATCAGGCCGGAGCCGAGAACGGATTTCAGGCTCCGCATCAGGCGGCCCGGCACGCCCTCGACATAGGCCTCCGTCGCCGCTCGTCCGATCACCGCATCCCGGCCGGGCGAGAAGAAGATCGCGCTCGGGATCGTCAGATGGCGTCCCTCCAGCGGCACGAGCCGGGGGAGGCCGCCGACGACGCGCCCGAGGGTGGTGTTCGACGTGCCGAAATCGAGGCCGCAGGCCGCCATCGGGCTTCTGTCCTTCGGAGCAGGCTGGGAGGGGGCGGCTCCCCTACAGGCTGCGCGCGCGCCGGTCCAGCCTCAGAACCAGCGCGGCGCCAGAAAGGTCGCCAGGGCGACGACGAGCCAAGCAACGAGCGCGCCGAGTATCGCGAGGCGGTAATCGGAGGCTCCGAGCCACCACGCCACGCCGAGGAAGGCGAGATAGGCCGGGATCGTGCGCAGGCCCGCGAGGCAGGTCTCGCGGAACGCGCCGACGTCCCCCTTCGCGCCGACGGCCAGCATGGCGATGACCGCGAAGGTCGGGGCCAGCGGCAGGATGCCCGGCAGGACATTGCCGCGGCGCGAGGCCAGCACGATCGCCGCGGTGACGAGGCCGCCGATCAGGCCCTTCCAGAGCACGTCCATCCCCGAAACCCTATTCCTCGCCGCGCCGCTCGCGCCGCAGGCGTTCCCAATGGGCGAGGCGGTCGGCGTAGCGGCTCTCCATGCCGCGGTCGGTCGGCGCGTAGAATTGCTGGCGGCCGAGGCGCTCCGGCCAGTAATCCTGGCCCGAGAAGGCGTCCGGCTCGTCGTGGTCGTAGCGGTAGCCCTCGCCGTAGCCCATGCGCTTCATCAGCTTCGTCGGCGCGTTCAGGATGGTGCGCGGCGGCGGCAGCGAGCCGTTGGCCTTGGCGACCCGGGTCGCGGCCTTGTAGGCCTCGTAGACCGCGTTCGATTTCGGCGCGCAGGCGAGGTAGACCGTGACCTGAGCGAGCGCCAGCTCGCCCTCGGGCGAGCCCAGGAAGTCGAAGGCGTCCTTTGCGGCGGTGGCGACGACGAGCGCCTGCGGGTCGGCGAGGCCGATATCCTCCACCGCCATCCTGACGAGGCGCCGGGCGATGAACAGGCGGTCCTCGCCCCCATCGAGCATCCGGCAGAGATAGTACAGAGCCGCGTCCGGATCGGAGCCGCGCACGGTCTTATGCAGGGCGCTGATCAGGTTGTAATGGCCCTCCTGCGCCTTGTCGTAGATCGGCGCCCGGCGCTGCACGATGACCTGGAGGCTCTCGGCATCGAACGTCTCGTTGGGCCGGGCCGAGCGCCAGACCTCCTCGGCGAGCGTCAGGGCGGCGCGCCCGTCGCCGTCGGCCATGCGCACCAGCACGCCGCGCGCCTCCTCGGTGAGCGGCAGGGCCCGGGCGGTGAGATCCTCGGCGCGGGCGAGCAGCTTGGCCACCGCCGCATCGTCGAGGCTGCGGAACAGCAGCACCCGGGCGCGGGACAGCAACGCCGCGTTCAGCTCGAAGGACGGGTTCTCGGTGGTGGCGCCGACGAGCGTCACCGTGCCGTCCTCCATCACCGGCAGGAAAGCGTCGAGCTGCGCCCGGTTGAAGCGGTGGATCTCGTCGACGAAGAGCAAGGTGCCCTGCCCCGAGGCCCGGCGCTTGCGCGCGGCCTCGAACACCTTGCGCAGATCGGGCACGCCCGAGAAGATCGCCGAGATCTGCTCGAAATGCAGGTCCGTCTCGTGGGCAAGGAGCCGCGCCACCGTGGTCTTGCCGGTGCCCGGCGGTCCCCAGAAGATCAGCGATCCGAGGCTCTTCGCGCGGAGCAGCCGCGTCAGCGCTCCGTCCGGTCCGGTCAGGTGCTCCTGTCCGACGACCTCGTGGAGCGAGGCGGGGCGCAGCCGATCGGCGAGCGGTCGCGGCGCGCGCGGATCGGGGCTTTGTCCCGGCTGCGAGCTCGGAACCGGCTCGGACGCGGCGAACAGATCGGACATCGGCGCATCAACACTGCGGATCGCGTCCTTCGCAAGCCCGATCTCGCGGCAAGCCGGACCTCGCGCAGGACGGATCGTTGCGGCGGCGACGGCCGCGCGCCGCGCTAGCCGCCGAAGACGGAGGTCAGCACCTGGCCGCCCCGGTTGATCGAGACCTCCCAGGCGCTCAGCGGCGCGCGCGTCAGCCGGTCGAGATCCTTCGTCGCGCTGATCGGCGTCCCGTTGATCGCCACCACCATGTCGCCCTTCTGGAGCCCGGCGCGGGCCGCGATGGAATTGTCGTCGACCGCCTGGACGGCGACGCCCTCGCTCGGAAAATCGACCTGCATCTCCTCGGCCACGGCCGGCGAGGTGTTGACGAAGGTCGCGCCGAGGAAGGGCGAGCGCGTGCGCACCTTCAGGACATCCCGCGGGCGTGTCTCGGGCGCCGGCATCAGCTTGACCGGGACGGTGAGCCGGCCGGTGCCGCGCAGGATTCCGAACTTGGTCTGCCCCTGGACCCCCTTGAGGGCGAAGCGGTAGCCGAACGCCTCCGGATCGTCGACGTTCTGGCCGTCCACCGTGAGGATCAGATCGCCGCGCTTCAGGCCCGCCTCGTCGGCCGGGCTCTTGGCCTGCAAGCTCGCCAGGAGCACGCCCGTGGGATGGTCGAGGCCCATGCTCTCGGCGATGTCGGGCGTGACGGTCTGCACCCGGGCGCCGAGCCAGGGCCGGCGCACGGTGCTGGCGCCGTTGCGGGCGCTGTCGACCACCGCCTTCACCATGCTGGCCGGGATCGCGAAGCCGATGCCGTGGCTCCCGCCCGATTGGGAGTAGATCGCCGTGTTGATGCCGACGAGGCGACCCTGCAGATCCACCAGGGCGCCGCCGGAATTGCCCGGATTGATGGCCGCGTCGGTCTGGATGAAGAATTGGTAGTCGGACGAACCGACCTGCGTGCGAGCGAGCGCCGAGACGATGCCCTGCGTCACCGTCTGGCCGACTCCGAACGGGTTGCCGATCGCCATCACGAAATCGCCGACCTCGAGCGCGTCGGAATTGCCGTAGGGCATCGGCACGACGCCGGCCGCCGGATCCTTGATCCGGATCACCGCCAGGTCGGTGCGCGGATCGCGCAGAACGATCGTGGCCTCGAACTCCCGCCGATCGGCGAGAGCCACCCGAACCTCGTTCATGTTGTCGATGACGTGGTTATTGGTGATGATCAGCCCCGAGGCGTCGACGACAACGCCGGATCCGAGGGATTTCTGCGCCCGCTCCCCGCGCGGTCCGCGGCCGCCGTTATCCTCGCCGAAGAAGCGCCGCATGAACTCCTCCATCGCGTTGGAGCGGGCGTCCGAGCGCTTCTCGACATGGGAGGCGTAGACGTTCACCACCGAGGGCGCCGCCCGCTTCACGACGGGCGCGAAGGAGAGCTGGACCTCGCCGCGGCCCTCCGGAACCGTTTTGGTGAACCCCTCCCGGCTGGCGAAAGGCTCGGGTGCCTTGCGCGGCTCGCCTGCACCTTCATGCGCCGGTTGGGCCCGGGCGGGCGCACCGCAGAGCACGAGGGCGGCCACGGCGGCGCGGGTGAACGAGCAGAGAATTCGAGGCATGCGGGGCTCCGGTCGCGACGGCGCACGACGCCTCCGGCAGCCTTGGGAGGAGCGGCCGGCGACCCGTTCGCTGGTCGTCGGCGCGCTCTATCGCGCGATTGCGGCAGACGCGAGTCGCCTCGGCAGCGCGTGCGGCGAGCGCCGTCGAGGGCTGCCCTAGGCCTCGACGGCGCGCCGCGCACGCCGTGCCTTCGGCGCCTCGGCTTTGACCGCCTGAGTCTCCGACTCGATGACCGGCTGCCGGGCCGACACGGGACGGCGGCGTTGCTGGCCCAGGCCGAGAGCACGGGCGAGCTGGGAGCGCTGCGCGGAATAGGTTTGGGCCGTCATCGGATAATCGACGGGGAGACCCCATTTCGCGCGGTACTGTTCCGGCGTCAGGTCGCGCAGGGACAGATGCCGTCGCAGCGTCTTGTACCGCTTCCCGTCCTCGAAACTGATCAGGTAGTCCGGCGCGATGGAGCGCTTGACCTCCTGAGCCGAGGCCTTGGCCGGGCCCTGGTCGCCGAGAGCGACGGCGGCCGACAGGCCCTGGATCGCGCCGTGAATGTCGCCGATCAGCTTGGGTATCTCGACCATCTGGAGATGGTTGTTGCTGACATAGGCCGAGACGATGTCGACTGTGAGCCTGATCAGTCGCGATCTCTCAATCTCAGGTTCGCTCATGTGTGCAATGCCTATAGTGCGGCCCGCAAGGTCGGATGCACCTTGCAAAGTGAATTTCGATGCCGACACATCGATACAAGCTTATTCGATGAAGCGGTCAAGCGGAGCATGCGGTTTTTCCGCGATCAAAAGAGATAAAGCGGAAGACCAGGGGTTATATGAACAAAATCTGTTCTTGGAAAATGCATCATGAGCGTCGCGCTCAGCCTGGCGGCGCAACCAGTACGTGCAATTTTTTGGATTCACTCGCTTCAGTCGTGAGCGACCGAGTTCTGCCGGGGAGCGAATTTTCGCGCCGCGAATCAGACATGAGCGCTTTTATACAGAATGCCGTGCCGACGACGATCCTGTTGAGGCGCGGGTCTCTTTCAATCAAGTTGCGCGCGTTGGCCCAGGCAGATCTTCGCTGGCGCGTGCCGACGCAGACGATGCCGGCCCATGCGCGCTGTCTATTTCCGACGTCCGTCTCCGTGACGCGGCCTGCACACTGGCTGATCTTCTTAGCGCGCGTCGCCGCCGTGCCGAGCGGATGGTCCGCCCGCGCGGCCGAGGACGCGTCGTGCCGATGAGGATCGTGCGCGATTGTTTGACGGAGACTGTCCTCGCCGCGCGGGACCGAACGCGAAGCCGGCGGACAGCGCCCTATCGGTCGAGGCCGAGCATCAATCCGAGGTTCTGAACCGCGGCTCCCGACGCGCCTTTGCCGAGATTATCGAGACGCGCGACGAGCACGGCCTGGCGGTGCGTCTCCGAGCCGAACACCCGAAGTTCCAGGCGATCACTGTCGTTGAGCGCTTCCGGCTCGATGCGCTCGCGCTGCGGGCCCTCGTCCGCCGCGGTGACGACCGTCACGAGTTCGCGCCCTGCGTACCAAGCGACCAGCGCCTCCTCCATCTCGGCGATCGACGGCCGGGCGGGCAGCAGATCGAGATGGAGCGGGATGCTCACCAGCATCCCCTGCCGGAAGTTGCCCACCGACGGAACGAAGATCGGCCGGCGCGACAGGCGGCTATAGGCTTGCGTCTCCGCAAGATGCTTGTGGGCGAAGGAGAGGCCATAGATCTCGAAGGCCGGGGCGGTGCCCGCCTCGTAGCGTTCGATCATGCCCTTGCCGCCACCGCTGTAGCCGCTGACCGCGTTGATGCTGATCGCCAGGTCGTCCGGCAGCAGGCCGTTCTCCACGAGGGGGCGCAACAGCGCGATCGCGCCGGTCGGGTAGCAGCCCGGATTGGCGACGCGACGGGCCGCCGCGATCGCCTCCGCTTGTCCCGGTGCCAGTTCGGCGAAGCCGTAGGCCCAGCCGGGGCTGACCCGATGGGCGGTGCTGGCATCGAGGATCTTCGGACCGCCACCGGGCAGGGAATCGGCCAGGGCCACGGTCTCGCGCGCGGCGTCGTCGGGCAGGCAGAGGACGACGAGGTCCACCGCCTCCAAGATGGCGCGCTTGGCCGCGACATCCTTCCGGCTCTCGTGCGGAATGCTGCGCAACGCGACGCGGCCGTCACGCTCCAGGCGCTCGCGGATCCCGAGGCCGGTCGTTCCCGCCTCGCCATCGATGAAGACCGTTGGATTCGCCGGCCGGCCGTTCGCGCTCGCCATCGGAATTGCACTCTCCTGCCCGCCGCCGCGTCCAAATCCGAACCGACGAGGGCTGCGGTGCGGGAGGTGGCCGTTGGTGTCGCCCCTGTCAATGCAGCGTATGTGACGCCGCCGCGCGCGAGGCTGCCCTCAGGGCTGTCCACAGCCGCTCACCGCCGGGGCGCCGCCGTCCAGGAACATGGCGCGGCACGATCTGTTGACCGCCAAACCTGACGCGAGGCGAACGAACATGTCGGAGACTGCGAAGAAGACCGACCCGAAGCTTTGGGACACGGTCAAGAAGAAGGTCACGAAGTCGTCCAAGGGCGGCAAGCCGGGCCAATGGTCGGCCCGGAAGGCGCAGATGGCGACCCAGGAATACAAGAAGGAGGGCGGTGGTTACGCCGGCAAGAAGGCCGACGACAATCATCTCAAGCAATGGACCGACGAGGAATGGGGCACCCGCTCGGGCGAGAAGAGCGGCGAGACCGGCGAGCGCTACCTGCCCAAGAAGGCGCGCAAGGCGATGACGAAGTCCGAGTACGACCGCTCGACCGCCAAGAAGCGCGCCGACAGTGCCGAGGGCAACCAGTTCTCGAAGCAGCCCAAGGACGTGGCGAAGAAGGCGGCTGCGGCTCGCAAGAGCGGGTCGTCGGCCGGCAGTAAGTCCGGTTCGACCAAGGCCGAGCTGATGAAGAAGGCCAAGGCGCAGAACATTTCCGGCCGGTCGACTATGTCGAAGGCCGAGCTCGAGCGGGCGTTGCAGGCCTGATCCGAACGCGAAAGGGCGGCCCCAATCGGGACCGCCCTCTCGTTTGCAGCGTCGATTGCGAGCGGTGAGGCCGCTCAGCGCTTCGAGAACTGGAAGCTGCGGCGAGCCTTGGCGCGGCCGTACTTCTTGCGCTCGACGACGCGGGCGTCGCGGGTGAGGAAGCCTTCGCGCTTCAGAGGCGCGCGCAGTTCCGGCTCGTAGTAGGTCAGAGCCTTCGAGAGGCCGTGGCGGACGGCGCCGGCCTGGCCCGAGAGACCGCCGCCCGCGACCGTGACGACGATGTCGTACTGATCGACGCGATTGGCGACCTGCAGCGGCTGGCGCAGGATCATCCGGAGCACCGGACGGGCGAAGTAGATCTCGACCGGCCGCTTGTTGACGGTGACCTGGCCCGAGCCGGGCTTGATCCAGACGCGGGCGACCGCGTCCTTGCGCTTGCCGGTGGCATAGGCGCGGCCCTGGGCATCGAGCTTCTGAACGTGGACCGGAGCCTCGTTCGGGGCATCGGAGCCGCCGGCATTCGACCGGTTGAGATCGGCGAGGGACTGAAGGGTCGCCATGATCAAGCGCTCACGTTCTTGCGGTTGAGGGCGCCGACGTCGAGCGACTGCGGCTGCTGGGCTACGTGCGGGTGCTCGGCGCCCTTGTAGACGCGGAGGTTGCCGAGGATCTGGCGGAACAGCGGGCCGCGCGGGAGCATGCGCTCGACGGCCTTCTCGACCACGCGCTCCGGAAAGCGGCCCTCGAGCACGAACTTGGCCGTGCGCTCCTTGATGCCGCCCGGATAGCCGGTGTGGTAGAAGTAGCTCTTCTGCGTGTACTTGCGCCCGGTGAACTTCACCTTGTCGGCGTTGATGACGATGACGTGGTCGCCGCAATCGACGTGGGGCGTGTAGGCGGCCTTGTGCTTCCCGCGCAGGCGCATCGCCACGATCGAGGCGAGACGGCCGACGACGAGGCCCTCCGCATCGATCACGATCCACTTCTTGTCGACGTCGGCGGGCTTCAGCGAAGTGGTCTTCATGGCCAAGTCCCGTGGCGTTCGATGGGTGTGTTCTGAAAAATCAGCCGCCGCCGCGTCTGGGACGCGGCGGCGTTGGCGGGTGCATAGCGGTCGAACGCCGCCACGTCAACCGAACGGACGCACGGGACCGCTCGAAAACCGATGTTTCAGAGGCGCTTGCACGGTGCGGTATCTGGATACCTCATATTGCGCCCGGCCTTCGCGCTGTCAGGAGCGGGGCGCGCGTGCCTCGATCGTCAGCTTCTGCACGCCCTTCTGGGCCAGCACGGGCTTGCGCGCGCTGATGATCCGCGAATTCACGCCGCTCCAGCTGATCTCGCCCGAGAGACGGCCGTATTCGATCTTCGGACAGCGGTTCATGATGACGGTGACGCCGCGCGCCTCCGCCCGCGCCGCCGCCGCGTCGTCGCGAACGCCGAGCTGCATCCAGATCACGGTGGGTAACGGCACGAGGGCGAGCGCCTCATCGACGAGGCCGCCCGCCGCGGCGGATGCACGGAAAATCTCCACCATGTCGACCGGCTCGGGCAGCTCCGACAGGCTGCCGACGACCCGGCGGCCGAGCAACTCCTGGCCGGCGAGCCCCGGGTTCACGGGCGTCACCGCGTAGCCGCGATCCAGCAGGTATTTCAGCACGATCCAGCTGGGCCGCGCGGGATTGGCGGAGGCACCGACCAGCGCGATCGTGCGGGTGCGGCGCAGGATCGTCCGGATCTGCGCGTCCGGATAGCTCTCGTGCCCGCTGTGGACGGGATCGGCAGGCGATGTCTCGGCGTTCGGCATCATCCGATGCTTGTCGACGGAAGGACGCGGCGCCGCAAGGGTCCGTCTCGGCGGCAGGCAGCCAATCTGCGGCCGTCCCGCGATCGCGCACGCTCCGCGGCTGTGCCGGGCGTCAGTCGAGCCGGTGCCACCCCGAGAAACCCTCCAGCGGTTCCTGGTCGTAATCGGCCATCAGCTCGTCCATGGCGGTCTCGTCGCTCAGGCGGCCGGAGGCCGAAAGCGTGGCCAGCCCCTCGAAGAAGCCCTCCCGCCCGAGCGCGGGCGTGAAGCTCAGGGTGAAGTGGACCGGCGCGTCGCCGCGGTTGGCGAAGGCGTGCGGCTGGCCGGGCGGGATCAGCACGAAGTCGCCGGGGCCGAGTTCGAGGGTATGCCCCTCGATCCGCACGGTGAGGCGGCCGGCATGGACCTCGAAGGTCTCGGTCAGGACGCTGTGCCGATGCAAGCCCGCGCCGGGCGAACGGGGGGCGAGCTCGACGCGATAGATGCCCATGCTGTCGCGCGCGGCCGTGCTGCGGGCGAGGTAAGTCACCTTCATGCCCCCGATGGTGACGTTGACCGGCCCACCGGCCCTCAGAACCTGACCCATCCGATCCCCCCTTCGCACGCCGTCGCGATCCGGGGCACGGCTTCGTCATGACGAAAGGCCCCGCGCGGGAGTAACCGCGCGGGGCCGCATTTCGATCAGGGGCCGGTCGCTTTCCGCGGCCGGCTCACGCGCCGGTCACTCGGCGGCGATCGGCCGGGACCGGCTGCCATCGGTGTAGGTCTCGGCCTGCAGGCGCTTGCCCGGGGCGGCACGGCCCGGCAGCGGCGGCAGGGCCTTGGCCTTCTCCAGATCGATCCCGGCGCCTTCGGCGACGCGGCGGCCGTAATCCTCGTCGGCGTGCCAGAAGTGCCAGACCATCCGCAGCTGGATCGGCTCCGGGCACTGCTTCATGTCGGCGACGAGATTGGCGATGAGGTCGTCACGCTCCCAATCCTGGAACGAACGGTAGCGCACGCCAGCCTGGGTGTAGTCGTCCTCGGTGCGGGTGGTCTGGTAGCGGCCGAGGTTGCCCTGGACTGTCTGGTGGTAGTCGCGCGCGGGTTTCGGAGCCTCGCGCAGGCCCTCCGCCAGCGTCGAGGGCTCGTAGTTGATGTGCTTGTTCGGGCCGGTACCGTCGACCGCGTAGGTCATCTGCCCGTCGCGCTGGTTCGAATAGACCTTCACGCCAGGCTGCGGCGCGTTGATCGGCAGCTGCAGGTAGTTGGCGCCGACGCGGTAGCGCTGCGTGTCCGAGTAGGACAGCGTCCGCCCCTGCAGCATCTTGTCGTCCGAGAAGTCGATGCCGTCGACGAGCACGCCCGTGCCGAAGGCCGACTGCTCGACCTCGGCGAAGAAGTTGTCCGGCACACGGTCGAGCACCATGCGGCCCACCGGCAGCAGCGGGAAGTCCTCGACCGGCCACAGCTTGGTGTCGTCGAGGGGATCGAACGACAGATGGTCGTTCGGGCCGTCCGGCATGATCTGCACGCAGAATTCCCACTCGGGGAAGTTGCCGGCCTTGATGTTGTCGTAGAGGTCGCGCGTCGCGTGGCCGACGTCCTTGGCCTGGATCTCGGACGCTTGGGCCGAGGTCAGGTTGCGGACGCCCTGCTTGGGCTCCCAGTGGAACTTGCAGAGGACGGCCTCGCCCTGGTCGTTCACGAGCTTGTAGGTGTTGACGCCCGAGCCCTCCATCTCGCGATAGTTCGCGGGGATGCCCCACGGCGACTTCAGATGCGTCACCATGTGGATCGATTCGGGGTGCTGCGCCACGAAGTCGAAGAAACGCCAGGCTTCCTGCCGGTTCGTCACCGGGTCAGGCTTGAACGCGTGGATCATGTCGGGGAACTTGATCGCATCGCGGATGAAGAAGACCTTGAGGTTATTGCCGACGAGGTCCCAGTTGCCGTCGACGGTCTTGAACTTCACCGCGAAGCCGCGCGGGTCGCGTTCCGTCTCAGGGCTTTCCTTGGCGCCGGCCACCGTCGAAAACCGCACGAACATCGGTGTTTTGACGCCGGTCTCGTTCAGCACCCGGGCGCGGGTGTACTTCGAAGCGGGCTCGTTGCCGATCTTGCCGTAGGCCTCGAAATAGCCGTGGGCGCCGGCGCCCCGGGCATGGACGACGCGCTCGGGGATACGCTCCCGATCGAAATGGGTGATCTTCTCGATGAACTGGTAGTTCTCGAGGGTCGCCGGGCCGCGCTCGCCCACCGTGCGGGTGCTCTGGTTGTCGCGGACCGGATGGCCCTGGCGCGTGGTCAGGATCGGGCGTTGCTCGCTCATGCGTACCGTCTCTCCGTCTGAACCGCAGGCTGTCCCGGACAACCCGGGCAAGCTGGAACCGTTCTGGAGAGACCTTATGACCCTGCCGTGACCCGAGGGCAAATGCATCGTCGCAAAGACTGTGATAGGCACAGCCTATGAACATCGCCGGCCTCTCCCTGCGCGACCTCGAATACGTGGTCGCGGTCGCCGACGAAGGCCATTTCGGCCGGGCGGCGGAGCGCTGCAACGTCAGCCAACCCACGCTGAGCGTGCAGGTGCGCAAGCTCGAGAGCACCCTCGGCCTCGTCCTGTTCGAGCGCTCGAACCGGCGGGTGCTGCTGACGGCGGCCGGGCAGATGATCGTCCGGCAGGCCCGCACCGTGCTGTTCGAGGCGCAGCGCCTGCTCGCTCTCGCCACCGAGGGACGCGGCGCGCCGCTGACGGGCCGGCTCGTGCTGGCGGCGATCCAGACGCTCGGACCCTACTACTTCCCGCTGATCCTGCGCCTGCTGCGGCAGGAATTCCCCCTTCTGACCCTGGCGCTGAGCGAGCTGCGTACGGCCGAGATCCTCGACGGTCTGCGCGACGGCCGGATCGACGCGGCCCTCGTGTCGGTGCCGCTGCCGGGGGCCGGCCTCACCGTCTCGCCGCTCTTCATCGAGCCGTTCTGGCTCGCCTGCCCGGCCGAGCATCCCCTGGCGCAGGGCGGCGCCCTCCGCGCCCGCGACATCGCCGGGCCCGATCTCCTCCTCCTCGACGAGGGCAATTGCCTGCGCGACCAGACAGTCGCGGCCTGCGGGGCGGGCAGCTCCGCCGGCCGGCACGCCACCAGCCTGGAGACCCTGCGCTCGATGGTGGCGGCGGGGGCGGGCTACACCCTCCTGCCGGCGCTGGCGGTGCCCGCGGGCCCAGACCCGAGCGGGCTCACCGTCACCCGCGGCTTCGACGTCGACGGGCCCGGCCGCACCATCGCGCTGGCATGGCGGGGGAGCGACCCGCGCGCGGCGGGCCTCGCGCATCTCGCCGCCTTTTTCCGCGCCCATGCTCCCGCCGGCACGGCGGCCTGCCGCGACGATGCGGGCCTGCCGTCACCGGAGCGTGCCCTGCCGCGCCGTGACAGGCGGGCCGAAGCGGTGTAGCCGGCAGGGCGTCGCCGCACGTCCCGGCGCGCCCTCGCAGCGTCCGACCTGATCCCGTGCCCCTCCTGAGAACGATCGCGCTCTGGTGCGGCCTCGTGGCCGTCTCCGCCGGCATCGCCTATGGCCTGTACCTGGCCCAGTTCCCGGCCGCGCTGCTGATCGGCCCGATGCTGGCCGCGATCGCCTTCGGGGTCGGCGGCGCCGGGCTTGCGGTCCCGAAGGCGGGCTTCATGGCCGCACAGGCGATGATCGGCTGCCTCGTGGCGCACGCGGTCACAGGCAGCATCGCCGGCACGATCGCCGACGACGGTCTGCTGATCGTCGCCGTGGTTCTGGTCACGGTCGCGGCGGGCGGGCTCGTCGGCTGGGCGCTCACGCGGCTGCGCATCCTGCCCGGAACCACGGCGGCCTGGGGCTCCTCGCCCGGGGGCGCCTCCGCGATGGTGGCGATGTCCGAGGAGTTCGGCGCCGACCCGCGCCTCGTCGCCTTCATGCAGTACGTGCGGGTCGTCGCGGTCGTGCTGTCCGCCTCGATCGTGACGCGGTTCCTGTTCGCGGGCTCGCAAGCGACGGCCGTGGCGACGGTCGAGGTCCAGAGCGCGCCGGACGTCCTTCTGACGCTCGCCATCGCCGCCGTCGGCGCCGCGGTCGCGATGGCCCTCCGGGTGCCGGCCGGGGCGCTGGTCGGGCCGATGGTGCTCGGCGCGGCGCTGCACGCCACCGGGATCGCCCCGATGGTGCTGCCCGCCGCGATCCTCGAACTCGCCTACGCGACCATCGGCTGGTATGTCGGCCTGCGCTTCACCCGCGAGACGCTGCGGCTCACGTTCCGGGCGCTGCCCGGCATCCTGGTCGCCACCTTCGCGGTAATCCTGCTCTGCGGCGGCTGGGCCTACGCGCTCACCCATATCCTCGCCATCGATTTCCTCACGGCCTTCCTGGCGACGAGCCCCGGCGGCCTCGATTCGGTGGCGATCATCGCGGTCGGCACGCGCGCCGACGTGTCGTTCGTGCTGGCGGTGCAGACGCTGCGGCTCTTCGTGGTGCTGGTGACGGGCCCGCTGCTCGCCAAGTGGATCACCCGCGCCGTGCCGGACAACGCCGCCTGATGGCCGCCCTCGTCCTCGCCTTCCTCAATTCCTGGCGCGGCCTGCGCCACGGCGCCCGCACCGAGCGCGCGGTGCGCCAGGAACTGGCGCTGCTCGCCGTCGGTGTCCCGGCGGCGCTCGTGCTCGGCGCGAGCCTCTGGGTGAAGGTCGCGCTGATCGCGAGCCTGCTCTTGATGCTCGCGGCCGAGTTCCTGAACACCGCTCTGGAGAAGCTCTGCGACCATCTCCATCCGGGCCGGCATCCTGCCGTCGGCACGGTCAAGGATCTCGCCTCCGCCGGCGCCTTCCTGGCGCAGATGGTCGCGGCCCTCGTCTGGATCGCCGCGCTGATCGAGCGGCTGGCATAGCTGGCCCGCGCGGTCGCGCTCGCATCTGCGCGCCCGAGCGGCTATCTCGGGACCTCGACCGAGATCGCAAGCAGACCGCGCCCGTGACCGATTACATCCGCAAGATCCTCACCGCCCGCGTCTACGACGTGGCGATCGAGAGCCCGCTCGACCCGATGCCGCGCCTCACCGCCCGCCTCGGGCGCCCGGTGCTGCTGAAGCGCGAGGATCTCCAGCCGGTGTTCTCGTTCAAGCTCCGCGGCGCCTACAACAAGATGACCGCCCTCTCGCGCGAGCAACTCGAGCGCGGCGTGGTCTGCGCCTCGGCCGGCAACCATGCGCAGGGCGTGGCACTCGCCGCCGCCAAGCTCAACGTGCGCGCCGTGATCGTGATGCCCCGCACCACGCCCGCCATCAAGGTCGATGCCTGCCGGGCGCGCGGCGCGGAGGTCGTCCTGCACGGCGATGCCTTCGACGACGCCCTCGCGGAGGCGCGCCGCCGCGAGGCCGAGGGCGGGCTCACCTTCCTGCATCCCTTCGACGATCCGGAGGTGATCGCCGGCCAGGGCACCATCGGCAAGGAGATCCTGCAGCAGCATACCGGGCCGATCGAGGCGATCTTCGTGCCGATCGGCGGCGGGGGCTTGGCCGCCGGCGTCGCGACCTTCGTGAAGTATCTGCGGCCCGAAACCAAGGTGATCGGCGTAGAGCCGGACGACGCCGCCTGCATGGCCGAGGCCCTGAAGGCGGATGCGCGGGTCGTCCTGCCCACCGTCGGCCTGTTCGCGGACGGCGTCGCCGTGCGCCAAGCCGGCGAGGAGACCTTCCGCCTCTGCCGCGAGCACCTCGACGGGGTGATCACCGTCGACACCGATGCCATGTGCGCGGCGGTGAAGGACGTCTTCGACGATACCCGCGCGGTCTCGGAGCCCTCGGGCGCCCTCAGCCTCGCGGGCGCCAAGGCCTGGGCCGCCGAGCACGGCGGCACCGGCACGCTGATTGCGATCTCGTCGGGCGCGAACCTGAATTTCGATCGCCTGCGCCACATCGCCGAGCGGGCCGAGATCGGCGAGGAGCGCGAGGCGCTCCTCGGCGTCACGATCCCCGAGACGCCCGGCGCCTACAGGGCCTTCATCCGGGCGCTGGGCCCCCGGGCCATCACCGAATTCAACTACCGCTATGCGCGGGGCGCCGACGCGCAGATCTTCGTGGGCATCAACCTCGCGGGCGGCCGGGCCGAGAAGCGCGATCTCGTCGGCGGCCTCACGGGCGCGGGCTACCGCGTGCTCGACATGAGCGACAACGAGATGGCCAAGGTCCACGTGCGCTACATGGTCGGCGGCCGCGCGGTCGGGATCGCGCACGAGCGCCTGTACCGCTTCCAGTTTCCCGAACGCCCCGGAGCGCTGCTGAAGTTCCTCGAGGCGCTCGGCGAGGATTTCAACATCAGCCTGTTCCACTATCGCAACCACGGCGCCGATTACGGACGGGTGCTCGCCGGGATCGAGGTCCGTCCGGGCGACCGCGACCGCTTCGACCGCGCGATCGCGGAGCTCGGCTATCCCTGCTTCGACGAGACCGACAATCCGGCCTACCGGATGTTCCTCGACGACGGCGCGGCGCCCTCGGTGCTGGCGGCGGAGTGAATCCAGCGATCTCAGGTGGGCCCCGCCGCTCCGGCGCCCGCCGCCACGCTCGGATCCGCGCACGCAGTCCACAACCTCATCGAGAATAGAGAAAATTTTCCCGGTTTGGGTCACCGGGCGGAAGGCCGCGCCGACGCATCACGGGATGTGGCGCGGAAGACCTGATGACCGAACGAAGATCCCAGCAGCGGCACTCCGTCATCCTTCCGGTGGTGTGCTGGGGACGGGGCCGATCCGACTTCTACGCGGTCACCATCAACATCTCGACCGAGGGCATTCTGCTCAGATCCGCCGTGCGGCCGGCGATCGGGGAGATCCTCTCCTGCAGCATCCGCGAAGTCGGGCTGATGGAGACCGAGGTGGTACGGGCGGAGACCTGCGATTTCGCGGTCCGCCTGAGAAGCCGGCGCCCGACGCCCGGAACGGTCGCGCGGCGCCTCGTGAGCCTGGCGCGGCAGCAGAAGCAATCGGCCGACCAAGTCCGCGTCCACCGCAGGGTCGTTCCGAGGAAGGCCGACGTGCAGGTCACGCGGGAAGACGGCACGGTCAGGGTCGCCCGTGTCCTGAACCTGTCGGCCTCGGGCGTCGGCCTGCTCATCGACGACGCGCCGGCGATCGGAGAGATGATCCTGGTCGGCGAGACCTGGGCGCGCGTCGTCCGCCATTTCGCGCACGGCGTCGGTGCGATCTTCAGCGTGCCGCTCGACCTCGACACCCTCGACGAGGGCGCGGTGCTCTGACGCCGGCGCGCGCCTCTCGGCGGACGGCCCGCGCGCCTGCCCGCGAGACCGATCCATTTTTTTCCGGCCTGCTCTATGGTGGGCCATGCCCGAACCCGGCCGCGACCCGCATCGCCCCTCTCCCGACGCGCTGCTGCGGGCCGCGCAGCGCGAGGCACGCACCCGCGGGCGCCTGAAGGTCTTCCTCGGCGCGGCACCCGGCGTCGGCAAGACCTACGAGATGCTAACGGTCGGGCGCGCGCGCCTCAAGGCCGGGACGGATGTGGTGGTGGGTGTGGTCGAGACCCACGGCCGGGCCGAGACCGAGGCGCTGCTGGAGGGCTTCGACGTCATCCCGCGGCGCGCCGTGCCCTATCACGGCGCCACCCTCGCGGAGATGGATCTCGACGCCCTGCTCGCACGGCGCCCCGCGCTCGCCCTGGTGGACGAACTCGCCCATACCAACGCGCCGGGATCGCGTCATCCGAAGCGCTATCAGGACGTGGAGGAGCTGCTCGACGCCGGCATCGACGTGCACACCACGCTCAACATCCAGCACGTCGAGAGCCTGAACGACGTGGTGGCGCAGATCACCCGCATCCGCGTGCGCGAGACGGTGCCGGACGGCATTCTCGACCGCGCCGACGATATCGAGGTGATCGATCTCAACCCCGACGACCTGATCCAGCGCTTGAAGGACGGCAAGGTCTACCTGCCGCACAATGCCGAGCGGGCGCTGCGGCACTACTTCTCGCGCGGCAATCTCACGGCGCTGCGGGAGCTTGCCCTGCGCCGGACGGCGGACCGGGTCGACCACGAGCTTCTCAGCCACATGCGGGCGAACGCCATCTCGGGCCCCTGGGGCGCGGGAGAACGGGTGCTGGTCTGCGTCAGCGAGGATCCGCGCGCGCCGGGCCTCGTGCGCTACGCCAAGCGCCTCGCCGACCGGCTGCACGCGCCCTGGACCGCGCTGAACGTCGAGGGCGTGCGCGCCGCCGCGCTCGGTGAGAGCGAGCGCGATCGCCTCGCCGAAACCCTGCGCCTCGCCGACAGGCTCGGCGGCGACGCCGTCACCCTGCCGGGCGGCCGGCGCATCGCCGACGACATCCTCGCCTATGCCCGCTCCGCCAACGTGAACCACATCGTGGTGGGCAAGGCGGATCGGTCCTGGGTCTTCGAGCTGGTGAACGGCTCGGTGGTGCACGACCTCGTGCGGCGCAGCGGCAGCATCAGCGTGCACGTCGTCGCGGGCGACGCGGTCCCGGGAGAGCCCGCCCGCGCTCGGTCCGTCGCGACGGTGGCGCCGCGTTCCGCCCCCGACCCGCGGCCCTACGCGCTCGCGCTGCTCGCCACGGCAGCCGGCCTCGGCGTCGCTCTGGCGCTCCAGCCCTATCTCGGCGTCGAGAACGCCGACCTGTTCCTGCTCACGGCCGTGGTGGCGGTCGCCGTGCGCTTCGGGCTCGGCCCATCGCTCCTGGCGGTGGTGGCGGCCTCCCTCGCCTACAATTTCTTCTTCCTGCCGCCGGTCTACACCTTCACGATCGCCGATCCGACGAACGTCGCCGCCTTCCTGCTCTTCACCCTCGTCGCCGTGCTGGTCTCCAACCTCGCCGCCCGCTCCCGCCGGACGGCCGTGATCGCGCAGGCCCGCGCCGGCTCGACCGAGCGCCTCTACGGCTTCAGCCGAAAGCTCGCGGGTTGCGGCACCCTCGACGACGTGCTGTGGGCGACCTCCGCGCAGGTCGCCGCCATGCTGAAGGTCCGGGTCGTCCTGCTGCTGCCGGAGGGGGAAACCGTCGCGGTCCGGGCCGGCTATCCGCCGGAGGACCGTCTCGAGGCGGCCGATCTCGCCGCCGCGCACTGGGCCTTCGCCAACGATCGGCCGGCGGGACGGGGCGCCGACACCCTGCCGGGGGCCCGGCGGCTGTTCCTGCCGATGCGGACCGGCCGGGGCACGATCGGGGTCATCGGCCTCGACGCGGACGGCACCGGCCCGATCCTGACGCCGGAGGGCCGCCGGCTCCTCGACGCGCTCGCCGATATGGGCGCGCTCGCGATCGAGCGGGTGCGGCTCGTGGAGGATCTCGACCGGGCCGAGCGCGCCAGCGAGACGGACCGCCTGCGCCAGGCCCTGCTGACCTCGATCAGCCACGACCTGCGCACGCCCCTGGCCTCGGTGCTCGGCGCCGCCAGCACGCTGCGCGACCTCGACGCCGCGCTGCCCCGCGAGTCGAAGGTCGATCTCCTCGCCACGATCATCACTGAGGCCGAGCGGCTCAACCGCTTCATCGCGAACCTCCTCGACATGACGCGGCTGGAGGCCGGCGCCGTGGCGCCGAACCTCGCGCCGCAGGATGTCGGCGAGAGCGTCGACACGGCGCTCCGCCGGCTCGGGCCCATCCTGGCGGGACACCGGATCGTCCTCGACCTGCCCGCCGACCTGCCGACCCTGAACCTCGATCCGGTCCTGTTCGAGCAGGTGCTGGTCAATCTGCTCGACAACGCCGCCAAATACGCGCCGGAGGGCTCGACCGTGACGATACAGGCCACCCACGATGCCGCGCGCCTCCGGCTTGCCGTGCTGGACGAGGGCGAGGGCCTGCCCGAGGACGAGCGCGAGCGGGTCTTCGATCGGTTCTACCGCATCCGGAAGGGCGACCGCGTCCGCGCCGGCACGGGTCTCGGCCTCGCGATCTCGCGCGGCTTCGTCCAGGCGATGGGCGGGACCGTCGACGCGGGGAACCGCCGCGACCGGAGCGGCGCGATCTTCACCGTAACCCTGCCGGTGCCGGGCGCCGGCGCGCGCCGGACGCGCCCGGGCAAGGACGTTGCGGCATGAGCGGGACCATCCTCGTCGTCGACGACGAGCCGCCGATCCGGAAGCTCCTGCGGATGGGGCTGTCGAGCCAGGGCTACACGGTCCTGGAGGCTCCGGACGGCCGGTCCGCCCTCGAGAGCCTGGCGCGCGAGCGGGCCGACCTCGTCATCCTCGACCTCGGCCTGCCGGACATGCGCGGGCACGATCTCCTGCGCGCGCTGCGCGAGCGACACCCGGATCTGCCCGTCCTCGTCCTGTCGAGCCGCGACGACGAGGCCGGCAAGGTCGAGGCCCTCGACGGCGGCGCCGACGATTACGTCACCAAGCCCTTCGGCATGGCCGAGCTGCTCGCCCGCCTGCGCAACGCCCTGCGCCACCAGCTCGCGGTCCAGGGCGAGCGCCCGATCTTCCGCGTCGACGGCCTCAGCGTCGACCTCGTGCGCCGCATCGTGCGGGTGGACGACGCCGAGGTGAAGCTGACGCCGCGCGAGTACGATTTCCTGCGGGTCCTGGTGCTGCACGCCGGCAAGGTGCTCACCCACGCCCAGCTGATGGGGGCGGTCTCGACCTCGTCCGACCCGCAATACCTGCGCGTCTACGTGCGTCAGCTCCGCCAGAAGCTCGAGGCCGATCCCGAGCGGCCCCGGATCCTGCTCACGGAGACCGGCATCGGCTACCGGCTGCGCGCGCCGGACGAGGCTCCGCGCACGCCGTAGCCGAGTGGTCGGGGGTCTCGGGCGCCCGAGGCGCAGCTTGGCGCTGAGGCGCAGCTTGGCGCTGATGATGCATGCCGGGCCCGTCCGCCTCACAGCCCACGGGACCGATGACCGCTTCAACCCCGTTCAGGATCGTTCGCCCGGGCTCGCGCACCGTCGGCGCCGGGGGCCGGCCGTGAGCGAGCTCGATGCCTGGGCCGAGCGCCGCCGCCTCGCCGAGCAGGCGCGCGGCGAGCGGGCCTGGTCCCTGTGGGGCCCCTACCTGGCCGAGCGCCAATGGGGCACGGTGCGGGAGGATTACAGCCGCGACGGCAACGCCTGGCGCTCGCTGCCGCACGAGGAGGCGCGCTCGCGGGCCTATCGCTGGGGCGAGGATGGCCTCGCGGGGATCTGCGACGAGCGCGGGCAGATGTGCCTTGCCCTCGCCCTCTGGAACGGGCGCGATCACATCCTGAAGGAACGCCTGTTCGGCCTCACCAACGAGGAGGGCAACCACGGCGAGGACGTCAAGGAGATCTACCACTATCTCGACGCGGTCCCGAGCCACGCCTACCTGAAGTTCCTCTACCGCTATCCGCAAGGTCCCTTCCCGTACGACGCGCTGGTGCGCGAGGGCCTGCGGCGCGATCGCTCCATGCCCGAATACGAGCTGGCCGATACCGGCATCTTCGAGGGCGGACGCTTCTTCGACGTGACGGTCGAATACGCCAAGGAGGATGTCGACGACATCCACGCGGTGGTGACGGCGACCAATCGCGGGCCGGAGACGGCCGATCTCCACGTCGTGCCGCAGCTCTGGTACCGCAACACCTGGTCGTGGCGGGAGAACGGCCCGCGCCCACGAATGACGGCGATGCCCGACGGCAGCGTCGCCTGCGACCATGCCCGGCTCGGGCGCTACCGCCTCACCTACGAGGGCGAGCCGGAGGTGCTGTTCTGCGAGAACGACACCAACCTGCGCCTCCACGGCTGTCAGCCCGAGGCCGCCGGGCCGTTCAAGGACGGCCTCCACGCGGCGATCGTCGACCGGGACGCCGACGCGGTTCGGCGCGACGGGGGAACGAAGCTCGGGCTGCACTACGCCCTGCGCCTGGGCCCAGGCGAGACGCGCCGCGTCAGCCTCAGGCTCTGCGCGGGCACCCGGCCGCGCCCCGTCGATCGCGAGGGCGCCATCGTGCACCGGCGGATCTCGGAGGCGGACGCCTTCTACGACATGCTCCAGGACGGGATCGAGGGGCAGGAGGCCCGCGCCGCGTTCCGGCAGGCGGCGGCCGGGCTGATCTGGACGAAGCAGCTCTACTGCTACGACGTGCGGCTCTGGCTACAGGGCGACCCGCTCCAGCCCGCGCCCCCGGCCGAGCGCGGCGGCGGCCGCAACGTCCATTGGCGCCATTTCGCGGGCGCCGACGTGCTCTCGATGCCCGATACCTGGGAATACCCTTGGTTCGCGGCGTGGGACCTCGCCTTCCACTGCCTGCCGCTGGCGCTGCTCGACCCGGATTTCGCCAAGAAGCAGCTCCTGCTCCTCACCCGCGAATGGTACATGCACCCGAACGGCCAGCTCCCGGCCTACGAGTGGGAATTCGGCGACGCCAACCCGCCGGTCCACGCCTGGGCGACCTACCGGGTCTTCGAGATCGACCGGGACCGGCGCGGCGGACGCGGCGATCTCGCCTTCCTCGAGGGCGTGTTCCACAAGCTCCTGATCAACTTCACCTGGTGGGTGAACCGCAAGGACGCGGACGGCCGCAACGTCTTCCAGGGCGGCTTCCTCGGCCTCGACAATGTCGGGGTGTTCGACCGCTCGCGCCCGCCGCCGGGCTTCGGGCGCATCCATCAGGCCGACGGCACCGCCTGGATGGCGATGTACGCGCTCAACATGATGCGCATCGCCCTCGAACTCGCGCTGCACAACGACGTCTACGAGAGCACCGCCTCGAAATTCTTCGAGCATTTCCTCCTGATCGCCGAGGCGATGACCGACATGGGCGGCGAGGGCTTCGGCCTCTGGGACGAGGAGGACGAGTTCTACTACGACGAGGTCGACATACCGGGCGGCGGGATGCTCCCCCTGCGCGTGCGCTCGATGGTGGGGCTGGTCCCGCTCTTCGCCGTCGAGGTGATCGAGCCCTCGGTGCTGCAGCGCCTGCCCGATTTCGCCAGGCGCCTGAACTGGGTGCTGGAGAACCGGCCCCATCTCGCCCGCCTCGTCTCGCGCTGGGCGGAGGGCGGCGTCGGCGACCGCAAGCTGCTCTCGCTGCTGCGCGGCCACCGCATGAAGGCGCTCCTGCGCCGCATGCTCGACGAGGCCGAGTTCCTCTCCGACCACGGGGTGCGCTCGCTCTCGAAGGCGCATCGCGACGCGCCCTACGTCCTGAACGAGTTCGGCGCCTCCTTCACCGTCCGCTACGACCCGGCCGATTCCACGTCGAACATGTTCGGCGGCAACTCGAACTGGCGCGGCCCGGTCTGGATGCCGGTGAACTACCTGATCATCGAGGCGCTCCGCCGCTTCCATGCCTATTATGGCGACGACTTCCTGGTGGAATTTCCCACCGGCTCCGGCCGCAACGCGACGCTCAACGCCATCGCGGATGCGCTCTCCGACCGGCTGATCGCCCTGTTCGAGACGGGCGCCGACGGCCACCGGCCCTATGCCGGCGGTCCCGCGCCGATCCCGCCCGAGCCCGGCGCGGAGGAGCCCTTCCTGTTCCACGAGTTCTTCGACGGGGATACCGGGCGGGGGCTCGGCGCGTCCCACCAGACGGGCTGGACGGCGCTCATTCTCAACCTGCTGCACCAGCGCGCGCGGCGCTGAGCCCTGCGAGACTGGACCGCCCCGGCCGCCCGGGGCAGACTCGCCCCCTGGATGTGGCGCGAGGTGGCCGATGAGTTGGAATCCTGCCCTGGAGCCGGGTTGCCCGGACGCGGTCGGCATCGACGCGATCGAGACCCTGATCGTGCCGCGTGCGCGCGATCTCGGCGATTTCGAGGTCCGGCGCGCCCTCCCCTCGCCGAAGCGCCAGATGGTCGGACCGTTCGTGTTCTTCGATCAGGCCGGGCCGGCCGAGTTCGTCACCGGCAAGGGGGTCGACGTCCGCCCGCACCCGCATATCGGGCTCGGCACCGTGACCTACCTCTACCGCGGCGAGTTCCAGCACCGCGACAGCACGGGCGCGAACCAGACCATCCTGCCGGGCGCGGTGAACTGGATGGTGGCGGGACGCGGCGTGACGCATTCCGAGCGCACCGGCGTCGATACCCGCCGCGCGCCCCACGCCCTGTTTGGGATCCAGACCTGGGTCGCTCTGCCCGAGGACAAGGAGGAGGTCGCCCCGAGCTTCGAGCACCATGCCAAGGACACGCTGCCGGTGATCGAGGCGGAGGGCGTCAGCCTGCGCCTGATCCTGGGGCGGGCCTACGGCGAGGTCGCCCCGGCGCGGCTGTTCACGGACACCTTCTACGCCGACGTCAGCCTCGCCCCGGGGGCCCGGCTGCCGCTCCCCTCGGACCACGAGGATCGCGGCCTCTACATCGTCGAGGGCTCGGTCTCGATCGCCGGCCAGACCTTCGAATCCGGGCAGATGATGGTGTTCCGCCCCCGGGACGCGATCACGGTCGCGGCCGGCCCTCTGGGCGCCCGCCTCGTCGCGCTCGGCGGCGCGACGCTCGAGGGGCCGCGCTACCTCTGGTGGAACTTCGTGTCCTCCCGCCGCGAGCGGATCGAGGAGGCCAAGGAGGAATGGCGCCGCGGGGAATGGGGTCGGGGCCAGTTCGACCTGCCGGCCGACGACCGGGCCGAATTCATTCCGCTGCCTCCCTGAGGCGCTCCGCCGTAACCTCCCGGGCGCGACGGCGAATGCACGGTGTCCCTCCGAGAGGTCGCCATGCCTTCAGCCCCGATCCTGCGCCGCGACGGCGACACGGCTCCTCCGGCGTCGCTGCCGCCGGCGAGCGTAGCCACGCGCGCGCCGGGGACGTAGACTGTCATGAGCGTCATGCGGCTGGATGGCCCACTCGGCCCGTTCGGGGCCGCGCCCGAGGCCCGAATCGGAGCTCAGGTTCCCATGTCCGCTCGACCGGCCGCTGAGGCTGCCCTGTCGGCCGCGATGCGGGCCGTCCAGGAGGGCGATGCCGCGGCCTACCGGATCCTCCTGCGCGACTGCGTCCCGCTGATCGCCGCCGTGGCGCGCGGCCAGGGCATCCGCGGCGCGACGGTGGACGACGTGGTGCAGGAGACCCTGATCACCGTCCATCGCGCGCGCGCGACCTATGATCCGGCCCGTCCGTTCCTGCCCTGGCTGCGGGCCATCGCCCAGCGCCGCTCGGTCGACGCGATCCGCCGCGGTGCGCGCAGGCCGCGCGAGGTCTACGACCCGATCGCCTACGAGGCGCAGGCGGATGACGGCCCCTCCCCCGGCCACGGCATCGAGGCCGGCCAGCGCGCCAGCCACCTCGCCTCCGCCGTCGCCCGCCTGCCCGAGGGCCAGCGTCAGGCGATCGAGCATCTCGGCTTCCGTGAACTCTCCCTCGAGGAGACCGCTGCCCTGACGGGGCGGACGAAGGGTGCGCTGAAGGTGAATTTCCATCGGGCGCTCAAGGCCCTGCGTGTCGCGCTCTCGGCCGACAAGGAAGGCCGGGATGTCTGATCCGACGCGCCACGACCGGCTCCTCGACGATCTCGCCGGCGCGCTGCGGCCCGTCCGCCGGCTTCCGGCCCCGGGACTGCGCGCCGTCGCGTGGTGCGGAGCCGCGCTCGGCCTCGGTGTCGCGATGCTGCCGATGGCCGATACCGGCGCCCTCGTGGCCCGGCTCGGCGTGCCGGATCTGCGCGTGGCGGCCTTCGCCGCCGTGCTGACCGCGATCGCCGCCGCCTTCGCGGCCTTCCAGTCGAGCGTCCCCGGCCGCTCCACGGCCTGGGCCCTGCTGCCGCTTCCGCCGCTCGCGATCTGGCTCGGGTCGAGCGGCCTCGGCTGCCTGCGCAGCACGGTCGCGCCGGGAACCGAGAACGCGGCCGGCACCGAGATGGTCGGCTGCTTCGTCTTCCTGATGGCGGTGTCGCTGCCGCTCTCCGTTCTGCTCGTCGTGATGCTGCGACGGGCCTGCCCCCTGCGTCCGAATCTGACCGCCGCGCTTGCCGGCTTGGCCGCCTCGGCGGCGGCGGCGGCGCTCCTCGTGCCGTTCCATCCGCACGATGCCACGGCGACGGATCTCGCCGTGCATCTCCTCGCGGTCGGTCTCGTGATCGGCCTGAACGGTCTGCTCGGCGGCCGCCTTCTCGACAGGACGCGGGCGCCGCGCTGACCGATCGGCACCGGATCGTTTTCGATGTGCCGGTACCCCGGGTCGCTGCGCGGCGACCGTCGAACGTCCGGGACACCCATCGGCTTGCCGAGTTTTTCGCAAGGATGGTACGGTCGCTGCGATCCCGGCCGAGATTCCGGCCGGCGGCCGAGCCGTGCCCTCTGAGGGCCTTTCCGGAACGACACCCCGCATGACCGCCCTCCCCGGCCTCGACGCCCGCCTCGCCCTGCCCGTGATCGCGGCGCCGCTCTTCATCATCTCGAACCCGGATCTGGTGATCGCCCAGTGCAAGGCCGGGATCGTCGGGTCCTTCCCGGCGCTCAACGCGCGGCCGGCGGCGCTCCTCGATGCGTGGCTGGCGCAGATCACCGAGGCGCTGGCCGCGCATGACGCGCGCCATCCCGAGCGGCCGGCGGCGCCCTTCGCGGTCAACCAGATCGTCCACCGCTCGAACGACCGGCTCGAGCAGGATCTGGCCGTGTGCGAGAAGTACCGGGTGCCGATCGTCATCACCTCGCTCGGCGCGCGGCCGGAGGTGAACGCGGCCGTGCACGGCTGGGGCGGCCTCGTGCTGCACGACGTCATCAACGCCGCCTTCGCCCGCAAGGCGGTGGAGAAGGGCGCCGACGGCCTGATCGCGGTGGCTGCCGGCGCGGGCGGGCATGCCGGGACGCTCTCGCCCTTCGCCCTCGTCTCCGAGATCCGCCGCTGGTTTTCGGGGCCGGTCGCCCTCTCGGGGGCGATCGGAACGGGCGCGGCTGTCCTCGCCGCGCAGGCCGCGGGCGCCGACTACGCCTATGTGGGCTCCGCCTTCATCGCGACCGAGGAGGCGAATGCCGCCGCGGCCTACAAGCAGGCGGTGGTCGACGGCGCGGCCGGCGACATCGTCTACACCAACCTCTTCACCGGCGTGCACGGCAATTACCTGCGCGGTTCGATCCAGGCCGCCGGGCTCGATCCCGACGCGCTGCCGGTCTCGGATCCCTCGACCATGAATTTCGGTTCGGGAGAGGGCGGCCATCGCAAGGCCTGGAAGGACATCTGGGGCTGCGGCCAGGGCATCGGCGGGGTCGATGCCGTGGTGCCGGCCGCCGATCTCGTCGGCCGGCTGGCGCGGGAATACGCGGCCGCCCGCCGGGCCATCGCCGAGCGCCCGTTCGCGGCGGCGATCTGATCCGCGCCGCGCGCTAAGCGGGCCGGGCCTCGGCCGTCTGACGGTCGTTCGCCTCGGGAGCGATCGCCTCGGGATCGTTCGCGAGCCGGATCGGTTCGCCGTGCGGGGTCGCGGCGGCGGCCCGGGCGAAGGCGTCGCGCCGCGCCGCCCGCGCGGGCGGCGCGACGATCCCGCGGGCGCAGAGCACGTCCTCCAGCGTGGCGATCCACGCGGCGTAATCCGCCGTCCCGCCGCTGCGCCGGGTCTGCGCGCCCAGGGCCTCGGCCCATTCGCTCCAGGTGAACAGGCCGCGATCCTGCAGCGCCACCACCAGGGCGAAGGCCTGCGCCTCCCAGGGCTCGGCGAAGACCGGCGTCTCCGCGGGCGCAGCCTTCGGGGTCTCAAGCATCGGCTGCGGGCTCCAGATAGCTCTCGAAGGCGTTCACCGAGACCGCATCCCCGGCCGCGCCCTCCTCCGCCCCCCAGAGTTCCTGCGCGGAGAAGCGCACGGTGTAGAGCCATTGCGGCGCCTCGCCCGCGAGGCGGGCGTTGCTGTCGGGGAAGACGAAGCCGCCATGCACCCGCTCGACCGTGCCGGTTCGGCCGCGGACGTAGCGGGGCAGGCGCGTATGCCCCCGCGGATTGAGGACGCGGGCGCGAACCGCGTCGCCCGCCGCGAAGCGCGCCGGTGCGGCGACGGGCCGGTCGCTCGGGAAGCCGCGCCCGAACAGCGGCCGGACCGCCTCGCCCGTCAGGACGCGGGCGATCGCGGCCGGCGGCGCGGAGACGGCGCCCGATGCGAGTTCCGCCGCAGTGGCGAGCCCATGCTCCAGAACCTGACGCTCGAGCGCCTTGAGCCAGATCGCGTAGTAGCTCGCCGTGAGGTATTCGCCGGGCGGGAGCGATTCCCGCGCCGCGCGGCTGGCATCGAGGTTCCAGGCACCGGTGAACCCCATCGCCATCGCGAGGGCGAAGACCCGGCGCTCCCAGGGCGCGTGGAAAACGGGCTCGTCGGGCTCGGGTGCGACCGGCCCGAACCCGTGCATGCCGCCGAGATCCTGGCCGCCGTTCATGCGGTGTCTCCGGGCGGGCGCGGCAGCCCGGTGCCGATCATCGCATCCCGGGTGACCAGGGCGGCGAGCCCGGCCTCGTCGAGATCCTCGGTGCCGGGCGGGCGCATCGGCAGCACCATGTAGCGCAGCTCGGCGGTCGAATCCCAGACGCGGATGCGGGTGTCGGCGGGCAGGACGACGCCGAAATCGGCGAGCACCGCGCGCGGCTCGCTCACCGCCCGGGCGCGGTAGGGCGGCGACTTGTACCAGACCGGCGGCAGGCCGAGCACCGGCCAGGGGTAGCAGGAGCACAGGGTGCAGACCACGAGGTTATGCGTGGCCGGGGTGTTCTCCACCACCACCATGTGCTCCCCGCCCCGGCCCCCGACGCCGATTTCCCGCATCGCCGGCGTCGCGTCCGCGAGCAGGCGCGTTCGGAATCCCGGATCGGTCCAGGCGCGGGCGACGACGCGCGCGCCGTTGTGAGGGCCGACCTCGGTCTCGTAGGTCTCGATCAGCGCGTCGAGCGCGGCGGGCTCGACATACCCCTTCTCGACGAGGATCGATTCGAGGGCGCGCACGCGCAGCTCCATCGCCGACAGGGTGCTGCCGTGCGCCTGCCCGTCGTGGTCGTGATGGTGGTCGTGGTCGTGGTCGTGCGCCATGCCGGTCTCCTGCCCCCAGATTAGGCGGACCGGCGGGGTTTGGGGAGATGCCGCGCGCGGATCGCCTTGCGGGCTCGGCGGGGCGTCATCAAACTTGTGCGGTCCCCGCATTATGAGACCGCACCCGCCGGGTGCGGTCGGCTCCGAGAACGGCCCCTTTGGACACCTCCCCGCGCTACGCGCTCTACTTCACCCCCGCCGAGGGGTCGGCGCTCGCCGCCTTCGGTACGGCCATCCTGGGCGCGGGCCCGGCGCCCCGCCTGCCGGCGCCGCTGCGGGAGGCGCTCCCGGCGATCACGGCCGAGCCGCGGATCTACGGATTCCACGCCACGCTGAAGGCGCCGATGCGCCTCGCCTCCGGTGTGGACGAGGCCGATCTCGTCACGGCCTGCGCGGCTCTCGCCGCGCCGCGCCCGCCGCTCGTGGTGGGCGCCATGGGCGTCGCCCGGCTCGGCGCCTTCCTGGCCCTGGTGCCGGAGGCGCCGCCGCCGGGTCTGGGTCTGCTCGCGGCGGAATGCGTCGCCGCGCTCGACGGCCTGCGCGCGCCCCTCACCGACGCGGACCGGGCTCGGCGCGGGGCGGACAGCCTCAATCCGCGCCGACGCGCCCTGTTCGAGCGCTGGGGCTACCCGCACGTGTTCGAGGCGTTCCGCTTCCACATGACCCTGACGGGACGCCTGCCCGACGACGCGATCGGGCCCTGGCACGCGGCGCTCGCGGCCGCCTACGCGGAGATTGCCGAACCGCTCGTGATCGACGCCGTGACGCTGCTGCGCCAGGACGGCGCCGCGCCGTTCCGCGTCCTGCGGCGCATCCCCTTCACCGACTAGGAGTCTCCATGTCCGCAAAGCGACTCGGGCCCAATCCGAGCGTGGATCCGAGCGCGCGGATCGTCGATTGCCGGCTCGGCCGCTACACCGAGATCGGCGCCCGCACGCGGCTCACCGAGACCCGGATCGACGATTATTCCTACATCGTCGAGGACGGCGAGGTGATCTACACGCGCATCGGCAAGTTCTGCTCGATCGCCGCTCAGGTCCGGATCAATCCGGGCAACCACCCGGTCGAGCGGGCCTCGCAGGCGCATTTCACCTATCGGGCGAACGCCTACTGGCCGGAGGAACCGGACGAGGCCGCCTTCTTCGAGCGCCGCCGGGCGAAGGCGGTCGAGATCGGGCACGACGTCTGGATCGGTCACGGAGCGGTCGTCCTGCCCGGACGCAGCGTCGGGACCGGCGCCGTCCTGGGCGCCGGCACCGTGGTGACCCACGACGTCGCCCCCTACACGATCGTCGTCGGCAACCCGGCGCGGGTGCTGCGGCGGCGATTCTCCGTGGCGGTCGCGGAGCGCCTGCTGGCCTTGGGGTGGTGGGACTGGGATCACGAGCGGCTGCGCCGCGCCCTGCCCGACTTCCGCGCCCTGCCGATCGAGGATTTCCTGGAACGCTACGAGGGGTGAAGACCCGCCGAGGGGGCCGCTGTCATCCTACCGTTACGCGCGGTGCGTTTAAGGAAGACAGATCCGGACCGGGACCCGGCGCGATCGGTGCGCGGCTCCGGGTCTTCGTCGCGGCGCTCCCGGACGAGGCGGGTCCGCCGTCGCTTCGGAGATCGCGCAGTCACGGTGGACGGACCCGCATGCTCATCGTCGAAGACCTCACGCGGCGTTACGGCCATCGGCTCGCGGTCGACCGGGTCTCGTTGCGCGTCGAGCGCGGCAGCTTCGTCGGCGTGATCGGCCGGTCCGGCGCCGGCAAGTCGACCCTGCTGCGCATGTTGAACCGCCTCGCCGAGCCCTCGGCCGGACGGATCCTCTACGATGGTCTCGACGTGACGGCCCTGCAGGGCCGCGACCTCCGGCGCTGGCGCGCGCGCTGCGCCATGGTGTTCCAGCAATTCAACCTCGTCGGCCGGCTCGACGTGCTGACGAACGTCCTGATGGGGCGCCTGTCCCAGGTTCCGAGCCACCGCTCCCTGCTGAAGCTGTGGGCACCCGAGGACCGGGCGATGGCGCTCGCGGCGCTGGACGGCTTCGACATGGGTCAGTTCGCCGCCCACCGCGCGGGCGAATTGTCGGGCGGGCAGCAGCAGCGCGTCGCCATCGCCCGTGCCCTGGTGCAGGAGCCCGACATCATCCTGGCGGACGAGCCCGTGGCCTCCCTCGATCCCCGCAACACCAAGCTGGTGATGGACGCGCTGGCCGACGCCAACAAGCGCCTCGGCATCACCGTGCTGTGCAACCTCCACTCCCTCGATCTGGCCCGCGCCTATTGCGATCGCCTCGTCGGGCTCGCCGATGGCCGCGTGGTGTTCGACGGCCGCGCCTTCGACCTCACCGAGGATGTCGCCCAACAGCTCTACGGTCTCGAGGCCGGGGAGGTGATGGACCGTCCGATCGCCGTTCCGGACGCCGTCCGGCAGGCAGCCCTCGTAGCCTGAGGCCGGGCTGCGACAGGATTCACTGGTTCCAGGAGACACACGATGCTGACCCGCCGCACCCTCGCGGGCGCCTTCGCCGCGCTTGCCCTGATCGCCTCTCCCGCCGCCGCGCAGGATTGGAAAGCGACATACCCCGAGCTGACCCTCGCGGTGATCCCGGCCGAGAACGCGTCCGGCACCACCGACCGCTACGCGCCGCTGACGGAGTATCTCACCCGGTCGCTCGGCGTGCCGGTGAAGCTCCGGGTCGCCAACGACTACGCCGCCGTGATCGAGGGGCAGCGCGCCGGGAACATCCAGATCGCCTTCTACGGCCCGGCCTCGTTCGCCCGCGCCGTGATGACCGGCGTCAAGATCGAGCCGATCGTCAACCAGAAGCACAACAACGGAGCCTCCGGCTATTACTCGGTGATCTACGTGCGGGCGGACAGCCCCTACAAGACGGTCGAGGATCTCAAGGGCAAGAGCCTCGCTCTCGTCGATCCGAATTCCACCTCCGGCAATCAGGCGCCGCGCTTCTTCCTCAACAAGGCCGGCTACGACGTCGACAAGCATTTCGGCAAGACGGTCTTCGCCGGCAGCCACGAGAATGCCGTGCTGGCTCTCGTCCAGGGCACCACCGACGCCGCCGCGAATCTCTGGAATTCCGAGACTGACACGATGGTCACCCGCATGGCCGTGAAGGGCATGCTGAAGAAGCCGGACGGCACACAGATGAGCCAGGCCGACTTCCGGGTCGTCTTCAAGTCGGCCTTCCTGCCCGAGGGACCCTTCGCCATGCTGGCGAGCCTGCCCGACGCGCTGAAGGCGAAGATCGTCGAGGCCTTCGTCACGCTGCCGAAGAGCGACAAGTCGGCCTTCGACCGTCTCTCCGACGGCAAGGACCTCGACCTCACGGCGGTGACGCTCAAGGATTATCAGCCGATCATCGAGATGCTGAAGTTCAACGACGACCAGCGCCGCAAGTCCTGATCGGCGAGGGTGCCGGGCCGGACGATCCCCCGATGAGCCGACACATCGCGGAACCCGCCCGCGCCGCGGCGCTGGTGGGGGCGTATGGCCGGGCGGTGGCGGCCAGCCGTCGACGGATCCTGGCGGGTCTGGTGCTCATCGCCGGGCTGATCCTCGCGGCGGGCTGGGTCGCCGAAATCCGTCCCGTGGTCTTCGCGGAGAATATCGGCAAGTTCCCCGCCTATATCGCGCAGATCCTGCCCCATCTGACCCTCGCCAACCTGCGCGGCGACGTCGCGGACTGGTACTGGGGTTTTTCGAGATGGGCGGCGCTTCTCGGCGAGACCCTGCTGATGGCCTATCTCGGCACGCTTCTCGGCGGGGTCGCGGCCTTTCTCCTCTGTTTCGGCGCGGCCGCCAACATCGCCCGAACGCGTACCGGCTGGTTCATCGCGCGGCGCAGCCTCGAGCTGTTCCGCACCGTCCCGGAGGTGGTCTTCGCGCTGATCTTCGTGATCGCCTTCGGGCTTGGCCCGATGGTCGGCGTGCTGGCGCTGGCGATCCACACCACGGGTGCGCTGGGCAAGCTCTTCGCCGAGGTGGTCGAGAACATCGACATGAAGCCGGTCGAGGGTCTCACGGCCTCGGGCGCCTCGCGGCTTGCCGCGATCCGCTTCGCGGTGCTGCCGCAGGTCCTCTCGAACTTCGCCTCCTACGGGCTGCTGCGCTTCGAGATCAATGTGCGGGGGGCCGGCGTGATGGGCTTCGTCGGTGCGGGCGGGATCGGCCAGGAATTTCTCGTGGCGATCCGCAACTTCTACTACACGGATGTGAGCGCGATCCTGCTGATGATCATCGCCACCGTGATGGCGATCGATCTCGCCACCGAGCGGCTGCGCCATCGCCTGATCGGGCTGGAATCCGACCGGTGAGCGGGCGCCCCACCTCCGCCGTCGATATCGACGCCCTGCGTGCCCGGCATCCCGATGCCTTCCGGGTGTCGTGGCGCAACCGCCTCGCCGTCGCGGGCATCGTCGCGGCCGTCGTCGGCCTCGCGCTCTTCGCGATGGTCCGCCTCGATTTCTCGGCGTCGCGCATCGTCAACGGGCTCGGGCGCCTCGGCGAATTCTCGTTGATGCTGCTGCCGCCCTCCGCCGGCGGGCGCCTTCCGGTCTTTCTCCAAGCCCTGGGCGAGACCCTGGCGATCGCGTTCCTGGGCACGCTGACGGCGGCGATCCTGGCGTTTCCGGTCGCCTTCCTGGCGGCCAAGACCGTGGTGCCGAACCCCGTCCTGCATTTTGCGATTCGCCGCGGCCTCGACGTGATGCGCTCCGTCGACGTGCTGATCTGGGCGCTGATCTGGATCAACGTGGTCGGGCTCGGCCCCTTTGCCGGCGCGCTCGCGATCGCCTGCTCGGATTTCGGGGCGCTGGGCAAGCTGTTCTCGGAAGCGGTGGAGACCGCCGACCGCAAGGCCTCCGACGGCGTCCTCGCCGCGGGCGGGAGCGCGCTCCACCGTATCCGCTTCGGGCTGGTGCCCGGCGTGCTGCCGGTGCTCGGCAGCCAGGTCCTCTACTTCTTCGAATCGAATACCCGCTCGGCCACGATCATCGGCATCGTCGGCGCGGGCGGCATCGGGCAGTACCTGACGGAGCTGATCCGCGTACTCGAACTCCAGCAGGTCGCCTGCCTGGTGCTGATGATCCTCGTGACCGTCGCGGCGATCGACGCCGTGTCGAGCCGGCTGCGTCGCGCCCTGATCGGCGGCGCGGCGCGCTAGGGCATGGTCCGCCGAAGCGGCCTTCGGCCCTCCGAAAGGATGCGCTACACCCAGGAGCGCGAGCGCGTCCCGTGATCCCTGGATCGAAGGAAAGCGCTCGCGTGCTCATTCCACCACGAGTTCGACCCGGTCGGCCGCGAACAGGCTGCGGGTCCACTGGATCCGCCGGCCCTCCGGATCGGCGTTCACGCTCGACACCGTGAGGAGCGTGCGCCCGGGCGCGATATCGAGTTGCGCCCCCTCCTCGGCCTGCGCCGCCCGCGCACCGATCCGGGTCGAGAGGCGCGTGTAATCGCCGACGCCGAAGGCCGCGAAGGCGCGGGTGATCGAGCCGGTCCGGCCGTACGCCGCATCGAATCCGGAGAACCGGGGCAGCGGCAGGAGCGTCCGGGCGGCCGAGATCGGCACGCCGTCCGCCCGGTGCAGGGTGCGCATCTCGAGCACCGCGCTGCCGGGCTCCAGACCCAGGACCTCCGCGGTCTCGGCGTCGGCCGCGACGGCGGCGGATGCGACGAGCTCGCCCCACGCCTCCCGGCCGGCGCGCGAGACGTTCTCGGAGAAGCGCGTGCGCGGGCCGATCGGATAGGCGATCTGTCCCTGCTCCACGAAGGTGCCGCGCCCCTGCGTGGCGCGGACCAGCCCGGCCTGCGCCAGGGCCGCGAGCGCGCGCCGTACCGTGTGGCGGTTGACCCCGAATCGCAGCGCGAGAGCCGCCTCGGTCGGCACCTGGCTTCCGGGCGCCAGCGCCCCTCGGCCGATCTCGGCCACGAGCGCGTCGGCGATCTGGCGCCACGCGGCGAGCCCCTCGCCCCGGCGCAGAAGCGTCACCGGCTTGTCGTGCACATCCTTCATCACGGCTCCGCGTCACCCTTGCGCGTCATCGCTCGGTTGTCTAAACATATAGACAAATATGGAGCCATCGCAGCATGCACTCCGACGGCAGGCAAACACCAACCGCGCCCGCGGCGCCAGAGATCGCCGGGCGCCGCGCCGCGATGGCGCTCACCGCCTCAGCGACTCTGTCCGAATTGCAGGCCGCCCTGGTGCGGACCGGCCTGTCCGATCAGGCGGAGGATCTGCGTGCGCCCGAGACCGGTCTGGTGATGACCCGCGGCCGGATCGGCGGGGACGGGCGGGCCTTCAATCTCGGCGAGGCGACCGTGACGCGAGCGGCCGTCCGGCTGCCCGGCGGCGAGACCGGCTTCGCCTACCTGCTCGGACGGGACCGGGCGCGGGCGCGGCTCGCCGCCATCCTCGACGCCCACTGGCAGCGCCCGGAGCACCGCGCCGTCGTCGAGGAGGCGCTGCAGGCCGTGGCCGAGCGACGGGCGGACGAGGCGCGAGCCCTGGCCCGCCGTGTGGCCGCGACGCGCGTCAACTTCTTCACGCTGGCCCGGGGCGAGGATTGATGACGCTCGCCCGCGGCTTCGCCGATCCCGTGCACGACGCGCAGGAGGTCTTTCGCGCGGTCATGGACGCGATGGCCCGTCCCTGCCGCGTGCGCCCGCTGCGCACGGATCTCGCGCCGCCCCGGCCGCTGACGCCGGAACTCGCGGCGCTGGCGCTAACGCTTGCCGATGCCGACACGCCGCTCTGGGTCGACCCGGCGCTCGGGTCCGAGCCCGCGGTCGCCGCGTTCCTGCGCTTCCACACCGGGGCGCCGATCGTGGCCTCGTCCGCCGAGGCCACCTTCGCGCTCATCGCGGATCCGGCCGCCTGCCCGGACTTCGCAGCCTTCGCGCAGGGAAGCCCGAATTACCCGGACACATCCGCCACCCTGATCCTGGCGCTCGATCGGATTGCAGAGGATGGCGGTGAGGCCTTCGACGGACCCGGGATTTGCGGCACGGCGCGGTTGGCCGCGAGCCCCCTGCCGCCGGACTGGCCCGAGCGACTGCGGGCCAACCGCGCCGCCTTCCCGCGCGGGGTCGATCTCGTCCTGACGGCGCCCGGCCGCGTCGCCGGGCTTCCGCGCTCGGCGCGGCTCCTCGTGCCGGCGGAGGCCTGAGCGATGTACGTGGCCGTCAAGGGCGGCGAGGCTGCCATCGACAACGCCCACCGCCTGCTCGCCGAGACGCGGCGGGGCGATCCCGCCGTTCCCGATCTCACGGTGGCGCAGATCCGCGAGCAGATGAGCCTGCTGGTCGACCGGGTGATGACCGAGGGCTCGCTGCACGATCCCGATCTCGCCGCGCTCGCTCTGAAGCAGGCCCGCGGCGACGTGGTCGAGGCGGTGTTCCTGGTGCGGGCCTATCGGACGACGCTGCCGCGCTTCGGCGCGACCGAGCCCCTCGAGACCGGGGCGATGGCGGTCTCGCGCCGCGTCTCGGCCACCTTCAAGGACCTGCCCGGCGGACAGGTGCTCGGCCCGACCTTCGACTACACCCACCGGCTGATCGATTTCGCCCTCGCCGCCGGAGCCGAGCCGGAGCCGGCCTCCGAGACGGAGCCCGGTCCCGATGCCGGGCTCTGTTCCCGGGTGACGGACATCCTCGGGACGGCCGGGCTGGTCGAGCCCTCACCGCCGGAGGATGGGCGGCCCGTGGGCGATCTCACCCGCGAGCCCGTCGATTACCCGGCCGACCGGGCCCTGCGCCTGCAGACGCTCGCCCGCGGCGACGAGGGCTTCGTCCTCGCCCTCGCCTACTCGACGCAGCGCGGCTACGGCCGCACCCACCCCTTCGTGGGCGAGATCCGGTTCGGGACCGTCGCGCTCGACATCGTGCCGGAGGAACTCGGATTTCCGGTCACGCTCGGCACCGTGCCGGTGACCGAGTGCCAGATGCTGAACCAGTTCCACGGCAGCGACGGGGTGCCCCCGCAATTCACCCGGGGCTACGGCCTCACCTTCGGCCAGAGCGAGCGCAAGGCGATGGCGATGGCGCTCGTCGACCGCTCGCTGCGGGCGGCGGAACTCGGTGAGGCCGTGGTCGCCCCGGCCCAGGACCAGGAATTCGTCCTCGCCCATTGCGACAGCCTTCAGGCCACCGGTTTCGTCGAGCACCTGAAGCTGCCGCATTACGTGGATTTCCAGGCCGAGCTGGAGCTGGTCCGGCGGCTGCGCGCGGAGCACGCGGCGGGCGGGACGGCGCCCGGCGATCCGATGCGGGAGGCGGCCGAGTGAGCGCGCGGACGATGCCGGAGGCGGGCTACAACTTCGCCTATCTGGACGAGGGCACCAAGCGGATGATCCGCCGGGCGATCCTCAAGGCCATCGCGATCCCCGGCTACCAAGTGCCGTTCGCGGCGCGCGAGATGCCAATGCCCTACGGCTGGGGCACCGGCGGGGTGCAGGTGACGGCCGCGATCCTCGGCGCCTCGGACGTGCTCAAGGTGATCGACCAGGGCGCCGACGACACCACCAACGCCGTCTCGATCCGGCGCTTCTTCACCGCGACCGCGGGGGTGGCCACCACGACGCGCACGCAGGACGCCACGGTGATCCAGACCCGGCACCGTATCCCGGAGGCGCCACTGACCGAGGGACAGGTCCTCGTCTATCAGGTGCCGATCCCCGAGCCCCTGCGGTTCCTCGAGCCGCGCGAGACCGAGACGCGCCAACTCCACGCGCTCTCCGAATACGGGCTGATGCACGTCAAGCTCTACGAGGACATCGCCCGCCACGGCCACATCGCCACCACCTACGCCTATCCGGTGGAAGTGGCGGGACGCTACGTCATGGACCCGTCCCCGACGCCCAAGTTCGACAACCCGAAGATGGACGATTGCCCGGCGCTCCAGCTCTTCGGCGCGGGTCGGGAGAAGCGCATCTACGCGGTGCCCCCCTATACGCGGGTGCGCAGCCTCGATTTCGAGGACCATCCCTTCCGGGTCCAGAGCTTCGACACGCCCTGCGCGCTCTGCGGCGCCGAGGGCGTCTACCTCGACGAGGTCGTGCTCGACGATGCCGGAGGGCGCATGTTCGTCTGCTCGGATACCGACCATTGCGAGGATCGCCGCACCCGCGCGGGAGAGGCCGCATGACCGAGCCGCTCCTCGTCGCTCGCGATCTCACCAAGCGCTACGGTGCCCGCTCCGCCTGCGATCGCATCGGCTTCAGCCTGGACGCGGGCGAGGTGCTGGCTGTGGTGGGCGAATCCGGCTCCGGCAAGTCGACCCTGCTCGCGCTGATCGCCGGGGAGATCGCGGCCGATGCGGGCCGCGTCGCCTACCGGATGCGCGACGGCGTCACCCGCGACCTCGCCGCGCTGCCCGAGGCCGAGCGCCGGGCCCTGATGCGGACCGATTGGGGCTTCGTCCGCCAGGACGCGGCGCAGGGCCTGCGCATGGCCGTCTCGGCCGGCGGCAATGTCGGCGAGCGCCTGATGGGCGTCGGCGAGCGCCATTACGGGCGCATCCGCGCCAGCGCCCTCGACTGGCTCGCCCGGGTCGAGATCGCCGGGGACAGGATCGACGACCCGTCGACGCGCTTCTCCGGGGGCATGCGCCAGCGCCTCCAGATCGCCCGCAACCTCGTCACCCATCCGCGCCTCGTGCTGATGGACGAGCCGACCTCCGGGCTCGACGTGTCGGTGCAGGCGCGCCTCCTCGACATGGTGCGCCGCCTCGTGTCCGAACTTGGCCTCGCGGTGATCATCGTCACCCATGACCTCGCGGTGGCGCGGCTCTTGTCGCACCGGATGCTGGTGATGCGTGCCGGCCGGGTGATCGAGACCGGTCTGACGGACCAAGTCCTCGACGATCCGCAGGAGGCCTACACCCAGCTCCTCGTCTCCTCGGTGCTCGCCGCATGACCCACCCGCTGATCGCGTTCGAGGGGGTGGGCAAGAGCTTCACCCTGCACCTGCGCGGGGGCGCCGTGCTGCCGGTGATCGCGGGCGTCGATCTCGCGGTGCATCCGGGCGAATGCGTCGTCCTCGGCGGCGCCTCGGGCACCGGTAAGTCGTCGCTCCTGAAGATGGCCTACGGCAATTATCGCTGCGCGCGGGGCGCCATCCGCATCCGCGACGGCGAGCGGGTAATCGACGTCGCCCGCGCCGAGCCGCGCGAGATCCTGGCGCTCCGTCGGTCCGTGGTCTCCTACGTCTCGCAATTCCTGCGGGTGATCCCGCGCGTCGGCACCCGGGCGGTGGTCGAGGCGGCGGGCATCGAGGGTGGGTTGAGTGCGGAGGTCGCGGGACGCCGCGCGGCCGACCTGCTCGACCGCCTCGGCCTGCCCGAGCGTCTGTGGGACCTGCCGCCGGCGACCTTCTCGGGCGGCGAACAGCAGCGGGTCAACATCGCCCGCGGGCTGATCGCGCCCCGACCCCTCCTGCTCCTCGACGAGCCGACCGCCTCGCTCGACGCGCGCAACCGCGCCGTGGTGATCGCGCTGATCCGCGAGCGGGTCGCGGCCGGCGCCGGCATCCTCGGGATCTTTCACGATGCGGAGGTGCGCGAGGCCGTCGCCACCCGGATCGTCGACGTCGCGGCCTTCGGAGAGAGGGCCGCCGCATGAGCACGGAGCGGGCGATGACGGGAGCGATCGGGATCGTCGAGAACGCGCGCCTTGTCCTGCCGGATCGCGTCGAGACCGGCTGGCTCGCGGTGGTGGACGGCCGCATCGCCGAGATCGGCGCGGGCCGCCCGCCGGAGCGCGGGCTCGACCTCGACGGCGACCTTCTGATCCCGGGGCTCGTCGAGCTGCATACCGATCATCTGGAGAGCCACTACGCGCCGCGCCCCGGCGTGCGCTGGCACCCCCTCGGGGCGGTACTTGCCTACGATGCGCAGATCGCCGCCTCCGGCATCACCACCGTCTTCGATTCGCTCCGAGCGGGCAGCGACCCGGACGGGAGCGGCCTCGGGCCGGAGCTCGAGGCGCTCGCCGGGGCGATTGCCGCGGCGCGCAGCGCCGACCTGTTCCGGGTCGAGCATCGGACGCATCTGCGCTGCGAGATTCCCTCCGCCGACGTGGTCGAGACGGTGGAGGCCTTTGCCGATCGCTATCCGGTCGGGCTGATCTCGCTGATGGACCACACCCCGGGCCAGCGGCAGTTCCGCGACGTCGCCAAGTACTACCAGTATGCGGGCCGCGGCGGCCGGCCGATCGAGGAGATCCGGGCCAACACCGAGCGGAAGATGCGGGAGGGGCGCGCCTTGAACGACCGCAACCGACCGATCCTGGTCGCGCTGGCGCGCGCCCGCGGCATCCCGCTGGCGAGCCACGACGACACGACGCTCGGCGACGTAGCGCTGTCGCGCGGCGAGGGCGTGGCGCTCGCCGAGTTCCCGACGACCCGCGAGGCGGCTGAGGCCTCGCACGCGGCCGGCATCACCGTGATGATGGGTGCCCCGAATCTGATCCGCGGCGGCTCGCATTCCGGCAACGTCGCGGCGCAGGACCTGGCCGAGGCCGGGCTCCTGAGCATCCTGTCGTCGGATTACGTGCCGGCGAGCCTGCTGATGGCGGTCTTCCAGCTTCCGGGCCGGGTCGCGGGCATCGACCTGCCGCGGGCCATCGCCACGGTCACGGCGAACCCCGCGCGGGCCACCGGTCTCGACGACCGCGGCCGGATCGCCGCGGGGCTGCGGGCCGACCTCGTGCGCGTGCGGATGGCGCAGGACGTGCCGGTGGTCCGCCAGGTCTGGCGCGCGGGCGAGCGGGTGGTGTGATGGCGGGCGGCTTCGTCCTCGTGGTCGGACCGAGCGGCGCCGGCAAGGATACCCTGATCGACCTCGCACGGGCCGAGCTCCGGGACGACCCGGCCTTCGCCTTCCCCAGCCGGCTCGTGACGCGACCGCCGTCGCCGCACGAGGACAATGTCGAGATCGCCGAGGCGGCGTTCGAGCGCGGGCACGCGGAGGCCGCCTTCGCCCTGAGCTGGCGCGCCCATGGCCTCGGCTACGCGGTTCCGGCGGAGACCGTGCAGGCCGCCTTGCAGGGGCGCCTCGTGGTCTGCAACGTCTCCCGCCGGGTCGTGGCCGAGGCGCGCAGACGGCTTCCCGCGACGCGGGTGGTGGCGGTGACGGCCGCGCCTGAGATCCTCGCCCGGCGCCTCGCCGCGCGCGGCCGGCCGGAGGACGGCGACCTCGCGGCGCGCCTTTCCCGCAGCGTGACGATCGACGCGGATCTCACGATCCGGAACGAGGGCGACCGGCTCGCCGCGGCCGCCCGGCTCGTCGCCTACCTGCGGGATCAGGCGGCGTCGCGGTAGCGCGCCGCGGCGTGCGCCTGCATGAAGTTCGGCAGCATCGCCTTGCGGGCGGCGTCGAAGGCGGCGAACTGACCGTCATCGGGCAGCGGCGGGATCGTGACGCTCTCGCGCCGGTCGAAGCCGACCAGGGCGGCATCGACCAGTTCCGCGGTCTCCATCGCGGCCGGCAGCGCGTTCACGTCGCGGCCGGAGCGCTCCCAGATCTCCGTTCGGGTGACGGACGGCAGCACCGCCTGGACGTAGACGCCTTTCGGACCGAGCTCGACCTGCAGACCCTGACTGAGGAACAGCACGAAGGCCTTGGTCGCGCCGTAGGTCGCCATGCCGAGTTCCGGCGCGAGACCGACGACCGAACCGATATTGACGATCGACCCCGAGCCCTGCGCCACGAATCGCGGGGCGACGGCGCTCGCGAGCCGCGTCAGCGCCACGACGTTCAGGTTGATCAGCGCGGCCGTCTGATCCGGGTCTTGGTCGAGGAAGCCGCCGTGGCCGGCGGCGCCGGCATTGTTGATCAGGATGCCGATCCGCTCATCCGCGCGCAGGCGTGCCTCGACCCGGACGAGATCGCCGGCGTCGGTGAGGTCGGCCGGGACCACGTCGACCGCGACGCCGGTCTCGCGCCGCAGGCGCTCGGCCAGGGTCTCGAGCCGGCCCGCGTCCCGGGCGACCAGGATCAGATCGTGCCCGCGCTTGGCGAAGCGATCGGCATAGACGGCGCCGATCCCCGAGGAGGCACCGGTGACGAGGACGGCTGGCTTGTTGGACATGGTCGACTTCCCTGGCTTTTGCATGACGATCGTCATGTAAAAACCGAAATGACGACCCGGCTGTCCGGCGTCAAGCGACCGAGGGCGGCAGCGGGTGAGGATCCGCACAGGGCGAGCGCCCGGCAGCAGGCTTCGGGTGTCGACGCGCGAAGGAGCGTCCCATCGAACGGGGCGCCGGCCGCCTCGGTGATCCGGGTCGCCCGGCGCGATTGACGCGCCGGGCAGGGTTCGGGATCCGATGCGGCGGCGGCCCGTGCCTCCGGGGGCGGATCGCCGTCGCCGGTCAACGCCCGTGACACGTCCCGCGGTCGGGACGTGTTTGGCCCGGCGTCAGGGGGCCTTCTTGGTTTCCATGCAGGTGGCGAGCTTGTCGAAGGCCTGATTCATGCCGGCCAGCGTGAACGGCACCGCGACGCCGTTGGCCTCGATGGTGACGACCTTGCCGGTCGTCAGGGCGACCACGGCCTCGCGGGTGCTCGGGACGTCGAGGCTCACCGTGCGCGCCGTGTCCGCCGTAATGGCGAACGGCACCGTGGCGCCCTGGTCGACGCGCCAGTTGCCCTTCACCGAGGCGCCCTTGTCGAACGGGAACTTCGACGCATTGGCGATCAGGCCGAGATTCTGGCCCACCCCGACCAGGGACAGGCCAGCCGCCTCGTTGAGGGCCATGCACCCGGCAAAGTCCTTGCCCGTGCCGATCGTCGTCACGGTGTAGGCGCCCGCCGGGCCGGGCGTGGCGGGCGCGGGTGCCGGAACCGGGGCCGCTGCCGTCGCGGCCGGCTTGGCGAGATTGCAGCGGCGCAGCGACTCGTAGCCCGCGGCGAAATCGGGGATCTCGAAATCGGCGTCGCCGTCATCGAACTTCAGAACGATCGTCTTGGCGGCCAGGAGATTCGGCACGATGCTGTCGGGAAACTGTGCGGCGAGGCTCGTACCGTCGCCGGTCCACGTCGCTTTCGGCGCGTAGAGCTTCTTGTCCAGGCTGAGCGGCGCCTTGACGCTCTCCTTCTTGCTCCAGCCCCATTTCTCGTAGACGAGGACGAGGTTGGCGTTGCTGCCGTCGAGGGCGAACACGACGGCGCTGGCGGCGTTGCCGTCATCCGCGTCCTTGTAGGCGCGGCTCATCAGGCAGCCGTTCGGGCCGGCATTCCCGGCCGATCGCTCGACCTCCCAGCCCTTCACCGTCTCGAAGGGCACGTCGGCGGCGGCCAAGGCCGACCCCGCGAGGGCACCGGTAAGCAGCAGGGCCGCGAGGGAGGCCTGGATCGACGAACGGAGCATGGGATTTCCTGGACCGTCGAACGGCACGACGGCATGGCCAAGGTTGCGGACCGAGAGGATCAGGTCGAGCGACCGTTCTAGCCGGAACAGCCAACGCGCCTGGACCCTGCTCTATCGTGATCGCCCGAGCTTGGCGCGAGCAAAGTCGCAACGATCCCCGAGATTGTTCGGGCACGAGGTCATAGACCGCGAGGTCAGATCTTCATGCCGTACTGGCAGGGTCCGAACTCAATTCGGCCTGGGCTGCCCGGTCCGATCGTGCAGAGGCTGCGCGGCGGCAGCACAAAGGTCCGTTTCGCCGGCAACACGGCTCGGGATGCCGGACTTCGGACCCGTGGAGATCACGGGTCGCCGATCCGGCACTCGACAGTCCGAGCACGCGGATAGCCGTAATAGATCGCCTCGGCCTTCGCGTCCGCATGCGGAGCCAGGTCGGCGATGAGGGCCTTGGCATTGTCGAGGTTGCGACCGCCGGTGCCGAGAAAGGCGCAGGTGATCGCCACTGCGCTCACGCTCGCGGAGCCGGCGTTCCTGACCTCGACCAGGGCCTTCTGAGGCTCGTGCGAATCCGGCGGGGTCTGCAGACTCGCCCTGGTGATCGTCACGCCGTCCGCCGCGAACGCAGCCGCCGACGCACCGACGAGGACAGCCATCGCCAGAGCAGCGCCGGCCCAGGCGATGCGGATCGGGGTCGGCGGCGCGTGCCGCGACGGATGATGCATCAGATCAGGTAGATCGTGCCGTGAAGCTTGAACACCTTCGGGCAATCGGCGTGATCGACCATCTTCTGTGCTTCCGCCATCGAGATCTGCCGCTCGGCCGCGATCTCCGCCAACGTCTTCCAGCGCGCAGTCATCCTGCTCTCCCGCATTATAATCCGTCCTGGCAACGGTCACGGTTGCATTTTGTTTCCAGCGTCCCGAAGGAATTATCGCCGGTCCGGCGACAGGATCATTCGATTGACGCTCCGCCCGCGGGTCTGTACCGATCGGTACAGATCGCGAGGAGCCGACGATGTCCGAGAGCCGCCCCCCCTTCCCGCCCTTCACCCGCGACTCCGCGATTCTGAAGGTGCGCGCCGCCGAGGATGGTTGGAACGGTCGCAACCCCGAGCGCGTCGCGCTCGCCTATACGGAGGATACGCGCTGGCGGAACCGCGCGGAGATCTTCCAGGGGCGCCCCGCCGTCGTCGCGTTCCTGACCCGCAAATGGTCGCGCGAGCACGAGTACCGCTTGATCAAGGAACTCTGGAGCTTCACGGACGACCGGATCGCGGTGCGCTTCGCCTACGAGTATCACGACGACGACGGCGCGTGGTTCCGGGCCTACGGCAACGAGAACTGGGAGTTCGACGCGAACGGCCTGATGCGGGCGCGCCACGCCAGCATCAACGACCTTCCGATCAGCGCCGACGAGCGGATGTTCCGCTGGGATCGGTCGGGGCCGCGGCCCGCGGATCATCCCGGCCTCTCCGATCTCGGGCTGTGAGCGCGGCGGCCGGGCGGACCAAGCCGCGTCTCGTGGGCCTCGGGAAACGCCGTTCGTCCGAGGGCCGACCCGCGCGCATCCAACTCTTACGTGCAACACCAAGCAAAGGTGCAACGGCAGCTTAGGACATCCGCGCTACGGTCGACCCGGACAGACGTGGCGACGGCAGATGCAGCTCACACCACCGCGGCGAGACGGAGCGGAACGCCTCACACGGTTCTCGCGGGTGCTGTTCGCCGCCAGCCTGACCGTCATCGTGGCACTCGGCGCGATGGCCACGGGTCTGATCGTCAACCTCCAGCGCACGGCCTGGAGCGAGGCCAAGCGCGACTCGGAAACGCTGCTCCGCAGCGTCGAACGCACGCTGGATCGCGACCTCGAACTCTACGATCTCTCCCTGCAGGCCGTGGTCGCGCGGTTGCAGAATCCCGATCTGGAGAACGCCTCCCCTCAGATCCGCCAGCTCGCCCTGTTCGATCGCTCAGCGACGGCACAGGGGTTCGGCTCGATCTACGTTCTCGATACCCAGGGGCAGGCCTATATCGATTCCGGCGCCGTCGTTCCGCGGCCGTTGAACGCCGCCGCGCGCGAATATTTCAGGATCCATCGGGCATCCCAGGAGATCGGCCTCCATATCGGGCACCCGGTGGTCTCCGCGGTCTCGGGCAAGGCCGTCATCCCGCTCACGCGGCGCCTAGCCTACGCGGACGGATCCTTCGCCGGCGTCGTCCTCGGCACGCTCGAGGTCGCCTACTTCAACGGGATCTTCGAGCGCCTGAACGTCGAGCCCGGCACCGCCATCAACTTCTTCCACGCGGACGGCACCCTGCTCGTGCGGTCTCCGGCCGGAACCCTGGTGCCGGGGATCGACATGTCGGCGGCGCCGAGCGTCCAGCGCTTCATCCGCGAGGACGCCGGTCACCACGTCGCGCGCTCGACCATGGACGGCGTCGAGCGGATCTACAGCTTCATGCGCGTCGGCAACTGGCCCTTGCGCATCAACGTCGCGCGCGACGTGGCGCTGATCGACGCGACCTGGCAGCCGAAGGCGTTCGCGATCGGCGCGATGGTGCTGGTGATCTGCTGCGGCATCGGCACCCTGACGGTCTGGCTCCACGGCGAGATCCGGCTGCGCATCCGCGCCGAGACCGCAGCGAAGGCCGCGAACGCGGAACTGGAGCGTTTGGCGAGCACGGACGGCCTGACCGATCTGCCGAACCGGCGGCGCTTCGACCGGGCGCTCGCCGAGGCGCGGCGCACGGCCCGGGACCGGCCCGTCGCGCTGCTGCTGCTCGATACCGATTCGTTCAAGCGCTACAACGATATCTACGGCCATGTGGCGGGCGACGGCGCGCTCCGGGCCGTGGCCGACGTCCTACGGCGCGCGGCGGGCGAAGCCGGCGGGTTGGCCTGCCGGATCGGCGGCGAGGAATTCGCGGTCATCCTGACGGGCGTGACCGAGGAGGAGGCCTCGGATTGCGCGGAGCGCATCCGCGCGGCGGTCGCCGCGACCGGCATCCCGCATACGGGCCACGCCTTCAGTGTCGTCACCGTCAGCATCGGGGTGATGCACGCGAGCCGCTACCCGGACGGGACGATCGAGGAATGGTTCGTCACCGCGGACGCGGCGCTCTACCTGGCCAAGCGGACAGGCCGCAATCAGGTGCGGGTGTCCGGACTCGGCTACCAGGACCGCGCGGCCAAGGCGGCCTAGGGCGCGTGACCGCGAACCGGGGGCGTCATCGCCCGAGCGAGCGCCCGGCCTTCTGCACCATCTGCGACCAGGCCAAGGCCGCGGCCTGCGCCTGTGTCTTGGACGGAAAGGTGCGGACCGACTCGGCGAGGATCTCGCTGAGATCGTTCACCAAGACCCATTCCCACAGGCTACCCGTCGGCCGAACCTCGAAACGCATGACGTCCTCGTGCGAACTGTCCCATGCGGACGAGGATGCACCGCGAAAACCGCCGGATCCTCAACGGTTTGCCGGCTGAAACGACATAGGTTGGCTCGGGGTCGGCTTGTCCCGGCTATCCCCGTGATCCACAGGGCGGGATCTCAGCTCTTGTCCGGCTCGGTCGCGGGCGTTGCCAGCGCTCCGGCACCGTTGCCGGTCTGCGCGCCGCCCTGGAGGGGTATGCCGTCCGGCACCATGGGCAGGGCCGAGGCGTCCTCGTCGCCGAGATCGAGTTCGGCCTCGACGGACCGCATCAGCTCCGTGAACTCGTAGGGCTTCCGCAGGAGCCGGGCCCCCGGAGGCAGCTCGCGAGCAACGTCGAGGGACGCCCCGGCGGTCACGATGATGCCCACGTCCGGCCATTCCGCGTGTACCCGATGAGCCAGCTGGAGGCCGGTTTCGCGGCCCGCGAGCCGGCGCGCGGTGATCAGCAGGCGCACCGACCGAGGACCCCGCAGGATCGCCAGCGCCTCGTCCGCGCTGCGCACCTCGATGGCCTCGAAACCGGCATCGGTCAGCATGTCTGCGGTCACCAGACGGATCAGCTCGTCACCGTCGGCCACGAGCACGACAACCGGCTTCATGCCAAGACTCACCTAAGGCCCATCCCATGCCCGCGCGGCATCCGCGGATCCGCGGACGGGGCGCATCGCTTCGCGCCGCTTCCGTACACTACCAGACACACGTTAGGATACCCAAGGGTTGTATCTGTGACCCCCAAAAAACGTCCGGCCGAGCAGCGCCGCCCAGTGGATTCGCCCACGGCGCGGCCCTGTGCCGCGGCACCGAATTTCGCGCCATGCGTGTAGTCGGCCCGCTTAGACGGGCTTGCGCTCCAGAATCTCGATCCGGACACCGTCCGGGCCGTCCAGGAAGGCGACGCGCAGCTCGGGGCGCACCTGCGTGATGCCGCTGACGAGGGCGATGCCCCGCTCGGCCAGGTCGGCGACGGCCGCGTCGATGTCGGCGACGCCAAGGCCCAGATGCTCGATCCCGAGATGCGGCGGCTCGGCCGCATGGCGCAAGTCCGGCGGCGCCTGCTCGATGAAGACCGTCAATCCCCCGATGTCGAGCACGACGCGGCTCACCGCCGTTCCGCCGACGCGCCCCGTCTCGCGCGCGCCGAAGGTCTCGACGTAGAACCGCGCCGCCGCCACCGGGTCGCGGCTGCGCAGGTGGATGTGGTCGCATCGGTAGGCGATGGGCGACGTGCTCATGCGGCGTTCCTCGTCGGTTCGGGCGCGGCCCGCAGGTGGTCCAGCAGCGCCTGGACCGGATGGCGCAGGCTGCGGCCGTCCACGAGCTTGGCTTGGCAGCGGCAGGAATAGCCCGTCGCCAGGAGTGTGTCGTCCTGGGTCTCCGAGACGTGCCGAGCCCAGCTCTGCCGGTAGATCACCTCGGAGGTGGTCCGGTGGCCGGCCTCGTGCCCGTAGGTCCCGGCCATGCCGCAGCAGCCGGCTGCCGGCACGTCGAGCGTCAGCCCGAGACGGGCGAACAGCGCCTGCCAGTCCTTGCCGGCGTTCGGCAGGGCGGTGCGCTCGGTACAGTGGGTCAGCAGGCGCAGGCGCGGACCGTCGGCGCCGCGGACCGGGAGATCGGCCAAGCGCGCGGTGAGCCATTCCTGCACGAGCAGCACCTTCGGAGCCCGCTCGGCTCCGAGGGCCTCGGCATATTCGGAGCGGTAGGTCAGGGTCATGGACGGGTCGAGCCCGACCAGGGGCACACCGGTCGCGGCCAGCGCGTGCAGCATCGCGGCGTTGGCCTCGGCGGCCCTGGCGAAGCGCCCGAGGAAGCCGTGCACGTGCAGCGGCTTGCCGTTCGGCCGATAGGGCGCCAGCCAGGGCCGGTATCCGAGTTCCGCCAGCAAATCGCAGAGCGCGGCAACGACCGGCGCGTCGAAGTGGCTGGTGAAGGCATCCTGCACCACGACGACGGAGCGGGCGCGCTCGGCGTCCGGCAGCGCCCGAAGCGCATCCGGGCTGGCCACAGCCACCGCGCGGTCCGCCAGCAGCCGGCTCAGCGGCCGGGAGAGATCCGGGATCGCCACGAGGCCCGCCCGGCGCAGCACGGCGCGGGCGAGCGGGTTGCCCACGAGCAGGTTCGCGAGCCTGGGCGCGCGGGCGGCGAGCGGCAGCATCGGCTCCAGGGCCGCCACCAGATGATCCTTCAGCGGGCGCGGATAGCGCTCGTGATAGAGCGCCAGGAACTTCGCGCGGAAGCTCGGCACGTCGACCTTGATCGGGCAGGCGCTCGCGCAAGCCTTGCAGGCGAGACAGCCATCCATCGCCTCCTTCACCGTGTGGGAGAAATCCGCGTCGTCGGGTCGCCGGCGCAGGATCGCCCCGAGCGTCGCGGCAAGGCCGGAGCGCCGGTTCTCCGCGCTCGCCCGCCGCAGCGCCGCCGCCGGGTCGGTCCCGGCCTCGGCCGCGAGGCGCAGCCACTCGCGCATCAGCGAGGCCCGGCCCTTCGGCGAGTGGCGCCGCTCCCGCGTGGCCTTCCAGGACGGGCACATCGCCTCGTCGGTGTCGAAGCTGAAACAGGCCCCGTTGCCGTTGCAATGCAGCGCGGCATCGAATGCCCGGCGCACGGGCGGCGGGATGGTGCGGTCCTGCGCCCCCCGCCGCGGCACGCCGTCGATCCGGGTGAGTGCCGCCCCCTTGGCCGAGGCGATCTTGCCGGGATTGAGCCGGTCGCCCGGGTCGAAGGCGCGCTTCACCGCCTCGAGCGCCGGCACGAGCGGGCCGAACACCGCCGGCACGAACTCGGAGCGGAAGCCCTTGCCGTGCTCGCCCCAGAGCAGGCCGCCATACTTGCCCGTGAGGGCGACCACGCCCTCGGTGATCGTGCGGATCAGCGCGTCCTGCGCCGGGTCCTTCAGGTCGATCGCCGGCCGGACATGCAGCACGCCCGCATCCACGTGGCCGAACATGCCGTAGCGCAGGCCGTGGCCGTCGAGCAGGGCGCGGAACTCGGCGATGTAGTCGGCGAGCCGATCCGGCGGCACCGCCGTATCCTCCACGAAGGGAATGGGGCGCGCCTCGCCCTGCGCGGCGCCGAGCAGGCCGACCGCCTTCTTGCGCATCGTCCAGAGCCGCTCGACGGCCGGACCCCGCGCGACCGTGAAGCCGAGGCGCGAGGGGTTGTCCCCCGAGCCCAGCACGGCGGTCAGCCGCTCCAGCGCCGCCTCCACGGCGGCCGCGTCGTCGCCGACGAATTCCACGAGGTTGATGCCGTCGACCGTGCGTCCCCCCGGGTTATCGGGAAAGAAGGCCTGGACCCCGGACCAGCCGGTGTCGTTGCGGGCGAGCGCCAGCACGGTCGAATCGATCGTCTCGATGGAGGCCGGCCCGAACGGCAGCAGGGCCTGCGCATCGCGGAGAGCGGCGTCGAAGTCGACGTAGCTCAGCGCCACCAGAACCGAGGCTTTCGGGATCGGCAGGACGCGCAGCGTCGCCTCGGAGAAGAGCGCGAGCGTCCCCTCCGAGCCGCAGAGCAGCGCAGTCAGGTCGAAGCGGCCTCGCCCGTCGCGGACATGGGCGAGATCGTAGCCGGTGAGGCAGCGATTCAGCGGGGGAAACCGCTCGGCGATCAGGTCCGCGTTCTCCCGCACCACGGCGTCGACGGCGCGGTGGATCGCGCCGGCCCGGTCGTCGCGGGCCGTCACGGCGTCCAAGTCCGCCGCATCCAGCGGCCGGGTGCGCAGCACGCTCCCGTCGGCGAGCACGCAGGTCAGCTCGAGCACGTGGTCGCGGGTTTTCCCGTAGAGGCACGAGCCCTGGCCGCAGGCGTCGGTCGCGATCATGCCCCCAATCGTGGCGCGGTTCGAGGTCGAGAGTTCCGGGGCGAAGAACAGCCCGTGCGGCTTCAGCGCCCGGTTGAGCTGATCCTTCACCACCCCGGGCTCGACGCGCACGAAGCCCGCGACCGGGTCGATCTCCAGGATCCGCGTCATGTGACGCGACAGATCGACGACGAGCCCCTCGCCCAGGGACTGCCCGTTCGTCCCGGTGCCGCCGCCGCGGGGACGCACCACGATCTCAGCGAAGCGCGGATCGTCGAGCAGGCGCCCGATCCGCACGAGGTCGTCCTGGGTGCGCGGGAAGGCGATCGCCCCCGGCACCACTTGGTAGATCGAGTTGTCCGTCGCGAAGACCGTGCGATCGCCGTCGGCCAGGGTGAGGTCGCCCTCGAAGCCCCGCGCGGCAAGCTCGGCGCAGGCCGCGGCGTAGAGCGGCACGGCCTCTGAGGGTTGGGGCAGGCGCGGAATCATCCAGGCGGCTCGCGGGCGTGCCGCGCCCGGCGGCGCGGCCTCGCGAGCGGGATGCCAAGCGGGACGGCGCGGCGCAACCCCGCTCAACGGTCGCGGGCATCCGGGCTGAGGGGACCGCGCAACCAAGCGGACGGCACGGCGTTGCTCGGATCCGTTACAATCCCGAAACGTGAGACCCCGCCATGATCCGCCGCCTGACCGCCACCGCCGCCATCCTCGCCCTGACCACCGGTCTCGCGCTCGCCCAGAACCCGGCGACCACCGGCACGGCGACCAGCCAGTCGGACAGCAACCTCAAGGAGTACCAGGTCGCTCAGAAGAGCAAGATCGGCCTCGGCCAGGCCCTCGCCACGGCCGAGAGCCAGGGCGACAAGGGCCGTGCCATCGACGCCGATTTCGAGAAGGCCGACAGCAAGAACCCGGCCCATTACAGCATCAAGGTCGTCTACCCCGACGGGAAGCTGGTGGAGTACGGCATCAACGCCGACACCGGCGCGCTCTACAAGAGCGAGAACCAGCCGATCGAGCGCTACTTCACGCGCCTGAAGGTCAGCGACTTCCAGAACGCGAAGACCTCGCTGAAGGACGCCCTCGCCATCGCCGAGCAGAAGGCCGGCGGCGGCAAGGCCTACGAGGCCGAGGTCGAGCGCGAGGGGTCGTCGGTGCAGTACGAGATCAAGGTCGCGCTGGCCGACCGCGAGCAGGAGGTCAAGGTCGGGCCGGACGGCACCGTCGTCTCGAAGTAACGCCCCGAGGAACGGAGGCGTTCGGACACCCGTTCCGAACGCCCTGATCCATCAGGTTCTGCAGGCCCCGATCCCCGGATCGGGGCCTTTTTCCTGCGGCCGACCCGGCGGGATGGATCCGCGGCCCGGCACTAAAGTGCCGCTTTCCTCGCCCGAAGCCCGGCCAAGGTGACAGATTCACGGCACCTTCACCCGCCATTGATTGACAGCGCGACTCGAATCGGAACAGTCTTGCATCTGGTATACAGTCGACCAGAAGACGCGGATCGGAGGAGTGGGGGTCGCGGCAGAGCTGCCGCTCAATCAGCGCGCGACGTCGTCCGAAGCTCGACCGGAGACGAACAGCGCCGTCATCAAATAAGAACCCTTGGAGGAAACAGATGATTGAGCAAGGCCAAAAACCGAGCGGTGGCCGCTGGCTGCAGCTCGTGTTCGGCATCGTGTGCATGTGCATGATCGCCAACATGCAGTACGGGTGGACGTTCTTCGTCAACCCGATCCAGGAGCGTCACGGCTGGGACCGTGCCGCCATCCAGATCGCCTTCACGGTCTTCGTCGTCACCGAGACGTGGCTAGTGCCGATCGAGGGCTACTTCGTCGACAAGTACGGCCCGCGCATCGTCACCCTGATCGGCGGCTTTCTCTGCGGCCTCGCCTGGGTGATCAACGCCTATGCCGACAGCCTGACCGTCCTCTACATCGCCGCAGCCATCGGCGGCACGGGCGCCGGCGCGGTCTACGGTACCTGCGTGGGTAACTCGCTGAAGTGGTTCCCCGACCGCCGCGGCCTCGCGGCCGGCCTCACCGCGATGGGCTTCGGAGCGGGATCGGCCCTCACCGTCGTGCCGATCCAGGCGATGATCAAGTATCAGGGCTACGAGGCCGCCTTCTTCTGGTTCGGCATCGGCCAGGGCCTCATCGTCATGCTGCTCGCCCTGTTCCTGGTCGCGCCGAAGAAGGGCGATGTTCCGGCCGTGAACAAGGTCAGCCAGAGCCGGCGCGACTACAAGCCGTCCGAGACCGTGCGCACCCCGATCTTCTGGGTGATGTACGCGATGTTCGTGATGATGGCGGCCGGCGGCCTGATGGCCACCGCCCAGCTCGGTCCGATCGCCAAGGACTTCCACATCGCCGACGTGCCGGTCAGCCTGCTCGGCATCACCCTGCCGGCCCTCACCTTCGCGGCGACGCTCGACCGGGTGCTCAACGGCGTGACTAGGCCGTTCTTCGGCTGGGTCTCCGACCGGATCGGGCGCGAGAACACCATGTTCATCTCGTTCGGCATCGAGGGCCTCGGCATCTACGCGCTCAGCGTGTTCGGCCAGGATCCGATCGCCTTCGTGCTGCTCACGGGTCTCGTGTTCTTCGCCTGGGGCGAGATCTACTCGCTGTTCCCGGCGACCTGTGGCGACATCTTCGGCTCGAAATATGCGGCCACGAACGCCGGCCTGCTCTACACCGCCAAGGGCACGGCGGCCCTGATCGTGCCCTACACGAGCATCCTGACCACGATGACCGGCAGCTGGCACACCGTGTTCCTGCTCGCCGCCGGCCTCAACATCCTGGCGGCCTTCATGGCGCTCTTCGTGCTCAAGCCGATGCGCGCCGCCTACACGAAGCCCGAGCAGGGGCTCTCCACCGTCCCCGCGCAATAGCGCGAGCACCCCACGACACGGCGGTCCGACCCTTGCGCCGGACCGCCATCACCCCGGACCCGACAGATCGCGCCGCCCGGCCGGCGCGTTGAGACACTTGAGAAGGACGCGTCATGGACCGCAGCGCGCACGACCACGCCACCTCCGCCAAGGATTCCGTGGAACACCCGATGAATCACGCGACGGATGCGGGCCATACCCGCCACGAGGCGGAGACCGAACTCACCGACGGCTTCCACCTCGTCATCGACGCGCTGAAGCTCAACGGCATCGACACGATCTACGGCGTGCCGGGCATCCCGATCACCGATCTCGGCCGCATGGCGCAGGCCGAGGGCATGCGGGTGATCTCGTTCCGCCACGAGCAGAACGCGGGCAACGCCGCCGCGATCGCCGGCTTCCTCACCAAGAAGCCCGGCATCTGCCTCACGGTCTCGGCGCCCGGCTTCCTCAACGGCCTGACCGCGCTCGCCAACGCCACCACCAACTGCTTCCCGATGATCCTGATCTCGGGCTCCTCCGAGCGCGAGATCGTCGATCTGCAGCAGGGCGACTACGAGGAGATGGACCAGCTCGCCATCGCCAAGCCCTTGTGCAAGGCCGCCTTCCGCGTGCTGCACGCGGCCGATATCGGCATCGGTGTCGCCCGCGCCATCCGCGCCGCCGTCTCGGGCCGTCCCGGCGGCGTCTATCTCGACCTGCCGGCCAAGCTGTTTTCCCAGGTGATCGACGCCGATCTCGGCGCGCGGTCCCTCGTCAAGGTGATCGACCCGGCCCCGGCCCAGCGGCCCGGCACCGAGGCCGTCGCCCGTGCCCTCGACGTCCTGAAGGGCGCCGAGCGCCCGCTCATCATCCTCGGCAAGGGCGCCGCCTACGCCCAGGCCGACGAGGCGATCCGCGAGCTCGTCGAGCGGAGCGGCATCCCCTATGTGCCGATGAGCATGGCCAAGGGCCTCCTGCCCGACACCCACCCGCAATCGGCCGGCGCGGCCCGCTCCACGGTGCTGAAGGACGCCGACGTGGTGCTCCTCGTCGGCGCCCGCCTCAACTGGCTCCTGTCGCACGGCAAAGGCAAGACCTGGGGCGCGCCGGGCTCGAAGAAGTTCATCCAGATCGACATCGAGCCGCGGGAGATGGACTCGAACGTCGAGATCGTCGCTCCGCTCGTCGGCGACATCGGCTCCTGCGTCCAAGCCCTGCTCGACGGCATGCGCGGCGGCTGGACCGCGCCGCCGGCCGCGTGGCTCGACACCATCAAGGCGAAGAAGGACGCCAACATCGCCAAGATGGATCAGAAGCTGCGCCGCAACGTTGCGCCGATGGACTTCCACGGCGCGCTCGGCGCCCTGCGCACGGTGATCAAGGCCCGGCCCGACGCGATCCTCGTCAACGAGGGCGCCAACACCCTCGACCTCGCCCGCGGGATCATCGACATGTACCAGCCGCGCAAGCGCCTGGACGTCGGCACCTGGGGCGTGATGGGCATCGGCATGGGCTTCGCGATCGCGGCGGCCGTCGAGACCGGCAAGCCGGTGCTCGCGGTCGAGGGCGACAGCGCCTTCGGCTTCTCCGGCATGGAGGTCGAGACGATCTGCCGGTACAACCTGCCGGTCTGCATCGTGGTGTTCAACAACAACGGCATCTATCGCGGCACCGACAAGGACCCGACCGGGCGCGATCCCGGCACCACGGTCTTCGTGGCCGATTCCCGCTACGACCGCATGATGGAGGCCTTCGGCGGCGTCGGCGCCCACGTGACGACGCCGGACGAGCTCTCCCGCGCGGTCAACGAGGCGATGGATTCGGGCCGTCCGACCCTCATCAATGCCGTGATCGATCCGGAGGCCGGCAGCGAGAGCGGCAACATCGGCAGCCTGAACCCGCAGAGCACGCTGAAGAAGAAGGCCTGATCCGGCCGGCCGGAAGGCCGACCGCCCTCTGACGAACGCCACGACGTGCGGACCTCCGGTCCGCACGTCTTTTCATTCCGGTGCTGCGATGACCGACGGTCCTATCCTCGACCCCGCCCTCGCCGGCCGGCTCACGTTCCGCCCGCGCCTGCCGACCGAGCCGCCCCTCCCCCCGGGCCGGCACGCGCTCGGCCTGTTCCCGGAGCGCGACGCGGTGCTGGTGGTGCCGGAGGGCCTCGACGCCCGCCGGCCTGCGCCCCTCGTCGTGCTGTTCCACGGCGGCGGCGGCAGCGCGGAGCGGATCCTGCCGATGCTGGAGGGCCATGCCGCGGCGCGCGGCTTCCTGCTCCTCGCCCCCCAGTCGCTATACCCGACCTGGGACCTCGTCATCGCCGGGCACGGACCGGACCGCGAGCGGCTCGATGCGGCGCTCGCCGCGGTCTCGGCGCGGTTTCTGATCGATCCGGGCCGCTTCGCCTTCGCGGGCCATTCGGACGGGGGCAGCTACACCCTGGCGATGGGTCTGACGAACGGCGACCTCGCGAGCCACCTGATCGTCTCCTCGGCGGGATTCCTCGCCGTGCAGGTTCAGGCCGGCGCGCCCTGCATCTTCCTCTCGCACGGCACCCGGGACACCCAGATCCCGATCGACCGCAGCGCCCGCGTCCACGCCGCCGGGCTGCGGCGGGCGGGCTACGACCTCACCTATGTCGAGTACGACGGCCCGCACGCCTACGACCCGGACGTGGTCGCCCAGGCCGTCGCCTTCTTCCTGGAGGACTGACAGTCGGGCCCGTCAGGCCGGCGTTCCGCTCGGCTGCTTCACCCGCGGCAGCATCGTCGGCTCGGGCAGGACGGACGGCTGGTCCCCGTCCGCCTTGTGCTCGGCGGCGTCGGCCAGCAGGGCGGCGACGAGGTCCGATTGCGAGACGATGCCCGCGAGATTGCCGCGCTCGTCCACCACCGGCAGGTGGTGGAGGCCGGCATCGGACATGCGCAGCACCACCTCCGCCACCGACATCTCCGGCCGCACTACCTCGACGGCGGTGGTCATGATGTCCTCGACCGCGCCCGAGGGCGCCCGGCCGCGGCTGAACGTGAGCCGCAGGCGGCGGCCGAGGCCGATGCGGGGCCCTCCCCCGTCCCAGACCGCCTTGTCGAGGATGTCGGTCTGGGTCACGATCCCCAGCACCTGGGCGCGCTCGTCTGTGACCGGAAGCACCTTGATGTGGTGACGCCGGATCAGGTCGAGGGCCTCGCGCAACGGTGCGCCGGGCGCCACCGCGATCACGTCCCGCGACATGATATCCGCGCAGCGGGTCTGGCCTGAGCGGCGCCGATAGGAGCGGATTTCGGCCTGGCGGAGGATCATCTCCAGATCGCCGCGCCCGACATCGAGCACCTGGTCGTAGTCCTTCAGCACCGCGTCGAGATCGGCCGAGGAGAAGCCGGTGCGGGTCGACGGCGTCGGATCGGCCGTCCCGTGATCGAGGGCGGCGCGGGGCGGCAGGTGCGGGTAGGCGCGCCCGGTCAGGTTGTTGAAGAGGAGCGCGGCGGCGAGCAGGACCAGCGAGTTCGCGCCCACCGGCCAGAGCACGAAGCCGTAGCCGAGATCGTGTATCGCGCTCCCGCCGAGCACCGCCGTGAGGGCGACGGCCCCGCTCGGCGGATGCAGGCAGCGGAGCAGGCTCATCAGCCCGATGGCACAGCCGATCGCCAGCGCCGCCGCCACGGCCGGATCCGCCACCAGCCGGCCCGCCGTGACGCCGACGAGCGCCGCCACGAGATTGCCCACGAGGATCGACCAGGGCTGCGCCAGCGGACTCGCCGGCACCGCGAAGAGGAGCACGGCCGAGGCGCCCATCGGGGCGATGATCGCCGGAAGCGCGGCGCCGGTGCCCACCGCCGCCCGCCCGATCAGGGCGGTCGCCAGGATTCCGACGAGAGCGCCGCAGGCGGAGCGCAGGCGCTCCTGCGTGCTCATCGGCGGCAGATCCGGGAGAACGTGTCGCAGGCTCAGGCGCATGCCGTCGATCCTCGTGCGCGGAGGGGTTGGGATGGTGACAAACGAAGACGGCGCGCCCCGCGGGGACGCGCCGTCCTCTCATGCCACCTGCGCCGTGCGGGCTAAACCCGGCGGGCGCAAGCCGATGACGCGGCTCAGACCGCGCGGGCCTCGTGCAGCGCCGCGATCTGCTCGGGGGTGTAGCCGAGATCCTGCAGCACCTCGTCGGTGTGCTCGCCCAGCAGCGGCGAGGCCTTCACCTCGACCTGCATGTCCGAGAACTTGATCGGGCTTCCGACCGTCAGGTACGAGCCGAGCTTCGGATGGGGCACCTCGACCACCGTGCCGCTGGCGCGCAGCGACGGGTCGTTGGCGATCTCCTTCATGGAGAGCACCGGCGAGCACGGGATGTCGAACTTGCGCAGGATGTCGACCGCCTCGAACTTCGTCTTGTCGGCGAGCCAATCCTCGATGAAGGCGAAGATCTCGAAGATCTTGTCCTGGCGGGCGCGGGCCGTGTTGTAGGCCGGGTCCTCGATCCATTCCGGCTTGCCGAGCGCCTTGCAGATGGGCGCCCAGGCATGGCCCTGGATCGTGAAGTAGATGTAGGCGTTCGGATCCGACTGCCAGCCCTTGCACTTCAGCACCCAGCCCGGCTGGCCGCCGCCGCCCGCGTTGCCGCCGCGCGGCACCACGTCCGAGAACTCGCCGTGCGGGTACTGGGGGTACTCCTCGAGATAGCCGAGCGCGTCGAGGCGCTGCTGGTCGCGCAGCTTCACGCGGCAGAGGTTGAGCACCGAATCCTGCATGGAGACGGCGACCTTCTGGCCCTTGCCGGTCTTGTTCTTGTGGTGCAGCGCCGTGAGGATGCCGATGGCGAGGTGCATGCCGGTGTTCGAATCACCGAGAGCGGCAGCGCTGACGGTGGGCGGGCCGTCCCAGAACCCGGTGGTGGAGGCGGCGCCGCCCGCGCACTGGGCCACGTTCTCGTAGACCTTGAGGTCCTCGTAGTGGTGACCGTCCGAGAAGCCCTTCACCGAGGCCAGGATCATGCCCGAGTTGAGCTCCTGGATGCGGGCCCAGGAGAAGCCCATGCGATCGAGCGCGCCGGGGCCGAAATTTTCGACCATGACGTCGGATTCGCGGATCAGCTTTTCCAGGACGGCCTTGCCCTCGGGCGTTTTGGTGTCGAGCGTCAGCGAGCGCTTGTTCGAGTTGAGCATGGTGAAGTAGAGCGCATCGGCATCGTCCACGTGGCGCAGCTGGGTGCGCGTGACGTCGCCGGCGCCCGGACGCTCGACCTTGATCACGTCGGCGCCGAACCAGGCCAGAAGCTGCGTGCAGGCGGGCCCCGCCTGGACGTGGGTGAAGTCGATGATCTTGATCCCCTCGAGCGGCTTGCTCATCTTGGTCGTCTCCCTGGGTTGTTGATGCGTTAAGCGTGAAGTCGGTCGGTTGCGGCTCTCACCTGGAAATCGGCACGCTCCTCTTGGATGACCTCTGCGAGGACGGGGTTCGCGGGACGGTCGCGCCATCCCGGCGAGATCGTGTCAGGCCTGGACCAGCCGGGCGGCGTCGGCCTCGAGTTCCGCGAGGCGGCGGCGCAGACGGCGCTCCTCCTCGAAGCGCTCGGTCTCGTCGCGGATCAGCGCCACGATGCCGGTGACGGCGCCCTCGGCGTCGCGCACCATCCCGACCGTGAAGGCGATCGACAGGGTCCGGCCGTCCTTGTGCAGGGCGGGGACCTTGAGGAGCGTGGTGCCGTAGCGCGTGACGCCGGTCTCCATGGTCTTGTGGTAGCCGTCCCAGTGGCGGCGGCGGTGGCGCTCCGGGGTGATGATGTCGAGCGTTTGTCCGAGCGCCTCGGCCTGCGTGAAGCCGAAGATCCGTTCCGCGGCAGCGTTCCAGACCGTGATCGCCCCGTTGTGATCCGAGACCACGACGGCGTCGGCGATGGCGGCGATGACGGCGTTCTGATCGGTGGCGTGGTTCATCTCGCTTCCGAGGCAGACTTGACATGGAGCGTTCTGCATCCGCGCAGAACGAGGACCGCCATCGTCCCACAGAGACTGCAGGATCGCGGATCGGTGCTGTGGCGATACGTGCCGTGGTCTGGACTATTCGGCCAAACCGGGCGACGCTGTGAACGGACGTGAACGCATCACGGCATTCGGCCCCTCCCTCCGGGATCCCGACCCGGGCCCCGGCGAAACATCCGGTCGACTAACGATCCGACCGTTCGTTCTATAATGGTATGTGGTATGCCAGTACGCCGAGGCGGTCAAGGCGCGGACCCGACGGCGCCCCGTTTCGACGAGACAAAATCGATGGATCGTCAATTTTGCGCCGGCCGGATCGGTCGTCTGCTGTGTATCGCGCCGGCGAGGGTCGTGGATGCCTCTCGGAAGCTCGACCGGACCGCAACGAGGACAGTGTTGCGCTGCAAAACGACCTCCTCTGTACGGGTCGGGGCCCGCAAGTCCGCGCGGCCGTGACCCCCACCTGCCCTGAACCGATCACGACCTCACGCGGAGCGATGCGATGGCACCCGAACCGAGCATCACGCTCCGGCAGGTCTCGGCCTATCAATTCCTGGTGGATTTCGGCCCGTCCTGGCCGGCGCTGACGGTCGATGAGGCGGAGCCGATCGGCACGGGTTCGGGCCCGTTCCCCGAGCAGATGCTGGTCACGGCGGTCGCGAACTGCCTGTGCGCCAGCCTCGTCTTCGCACTCGGCAAGTTCCGGCAGGACGCGCGCGGGCTCGAGGCGCGGGCGCGGTGCCAGGTGACGCGCAACGCCGAGGGCCGGCTCCGGATCGGCGGGATCGCCGTCGACATCACCCTCGGCGCCGCGGCGGCGGACATGGACCGGATCGACCGCGTGCTCGCCCAGTTCGAGCGGTTCTGCACCGTATCGGAGAGCGTCAAGGTGGGGGTGCCGGTGGCGGTCACGGTCAGCGATCGAACCGGAACCCGCCTGCATCCCGGCCATTCCCTCAGCGCCGCCGAGGAGGGACGATGATGAGCGACAGCGATCACGCCAGGAACCCCGAGGATCTCGCCCGCCTCTTCAACCGCCGCGCCAATGCGGGCGACGTCGAAGGGCTGGTGGCGCTCTACGAGCCCGACGCCGTGCTGGCCGCGGGCGATGTGGTGGCGACGGGCCATGACGAGATCCGCCGCTTCTACACCGACCTCCTCGGCCGGCGATCCAGCTTCCCCGAGGCCGAGATCCTGCCCGCGATCCGCAACGGCGATCTCGCCCTGACCTTCGCCCGCCTGCCGAACGGCGGCCTGTCCGTGGAGGTCGCGCGCCTGCAGGCCGACCGGTCCTGGCGCTGGACGATCGACCAGCTCAAGCTGCGCCTTCCGAAGCCCGAGGCCTGACCGACGGGCAGGGCCGGAGGGCGCGACGACGCAGCCGCGATCGCCCCCGCCGGCCGAGATTGTCGACCGGGGAGCCTGTGCGACCGGCAGGCTGCCAAGGTGTTCCGCCAGCGCGCGTCACCGTACCCACCGATGGCCGCCGTCCTCGCGAAAAGGGCCTCCGCCCTGGGCTGTGCCCATCGCGATCCGGCGGTGCGCGAGCACGACCTGCCCGGCGCGCATCGACAGGCCGCGCGTCTTGCCGGGCTCCTCCGGCCATCCCCCGACCCCGAATCAATCGGCGGCGACACGCGTCAGACTTCGTGAGATGCATGGCATTCGCCGCGAGACGATGTGCGAATCATCCTTGATTGGGTGTGTGCTCGGCGTCTTTCAGATGGGATATTGAGTCCCTGCTGCAAAGTGTCTTCTATTCAATAGAACGGTCACTGATTCGGGTTATGGCTTGCGCGGCGCTGCTCGATCTTTCGAGCGTGCTCTTCGGGCAATGCTTATTTGCGCCGTCATCGCGCAATCTTGACGATCGTCGCGCACAGTGAGGTTCAGCGTCTCAGCGTCTCACCCTTACCGCGTTCAGCACGCGCGAGCATGGAGGTTGGTATGGCTGCGGGTATTGCTTGGACCGTCGCTCAGATCGCTGTGAAGATCTACAGCGGCGTTGGAGCAGTCAGTCGCCATATGGACGCCGATGACGAGGCGCAATTGGCTGAGATCCGGCAGAAGAACAACAGCTGCCCGCATATCCTCGAGCTCGACGGTGGCGACGACATCTTCAAGAAGGGGCTCCGACAGAAGGAGCTCAAGCAGTCGCTTCGCGGGACGATCTTCGGAACCAACAGGGGCTGGAAATCCAAGTATTTGCATCCGGACCCATATTTCAAACCGGCCAATTATTGCGACTGGCTCGTCCGCTCGCAATGGAAGGGCGGAGGGGCTTACAGCGCCGCCGGCATCGGATACAAAGATTATTACTGGAAACAGAGCTGCAACGACACATCCGGCGGGTGGGTAACGGCCGGCTACTGCACCTATTGCGAGAAGGAAGCCAAGGACAGAGCGAGCCAGCCCGCAAGCGACTAGACGCGGCGGCGGAGGATGACTGATCGCATTCGAAATGGCCAGCCTTTGACGAAGGCGATCGGAGACTTTGGCGGAAGGGGTGGGATTCGAACCCACGGTGGAGTTGCCCCCACGGCGGTTTTCAAGACCGCTGCCTTAAACCGCTCGGCCACCCTTCCCGATGCCGCGCTGCGAGCCCGTCGTGTCTAGGGGGTGGAGGATCGCAGCGTCAACCGGGAAGACGGCGGCGCGGGCGCGTCGTCATGGTGGAGGCGCAGATCAGCGGTTGGTCCGATCCCCCGATGCCGTCTTGGGAATCCGGGGACATCAGGAAGGACGCCGCGATCGATCCGACATCCTCTGCGCCGGCAGCAGGCCATCATGCGCCATGAGCGTACAAATCGTTCTTTCTATAGAACACCGGAATGGCAGCGGACTTCATCTCCTAACGAGCGCGCTCGCGGAAAACTCTTCCGCGTCAATCGATCCGCGACCGGAAAGACGGACAGCTTCGGAAGTGCGAGGCTACGCATCACACCGGCAAAGAGCGTGGCGGTGCTTGACTTCGTTCTATAAAACGAACACCTGATCCGCCTCGGAAAGGGCGCGCACCGCGTGCGCCGCAGCCAGGAGGGCGACGTGACCGACCACAGCGATGCGCACCGGAGCGATGCCCGAATCCGGCTCGGTCGGGCGGTGCGGACCCTGGTCTTCGCCTTCGGCCTGCTGCCGGGCGTCGCCTCGGCCCAGACCGCGCTCCTCAACGTCTCCTACGATCCGACGCGCGAGCTGTACCGCGACATCAACGCGGCCTTCGCCGAGGCGTGGAAGGCCAAGACCGGAGAGGATCTCACGGTGCGGGCCTCGCATGGCGGGTCGGGCTCGCAGGCCCGCACGGTGATCGACGGGGTGCCGGCCGACGTGGTGACGCTCGGCATCCCCTCCGACATCGACGCCATCGCCCGGCTCTCGAAGAAGATCCCGGCCGATTGGCGCACGAAACTGCCGAACGAGGGGCTGGCCTACACCTCGACCGTCGTCTTCCTGGTGCGCAAGGGCAACCCGAAGGGCGTCAAGGATTGGGACGACCTCGCCAAGCCCGACATCAAGGTCATCACCCCGAATCCGAAGACCTCGGCGGGCGGGCGCTGGAACTTCCTCGCGGCCTGGGGCTACGCCTACGAGCGGGATGGCCGCGACAACGCCAAGGCCGACGCCTTCGTGGGCCGGATCTACAAGAACGTCCCGGTGCTCGACACCGGCGCGCGCGGCTCGACCGTGACCTTCGCCCAGCGCGGGCTCGGCGACGTGCTGCCGACCTGGGAGAACGAGGCCTTCCTGGTTCTGCAGGAGTTCGGCGCGGACAAGTTCGACGTGGTGGTGCCCCCGACCTCGATCTACGCCGAGCCGCCGGTCGCCCTCGTCGAGGCCAACGTCGAGGCCAAGGGCACCCGCAAGCAGGCCGAAGCCTACCTGCAGTTCCTCTACGGCGACCAGGCGCAGGCCATCTTCGCCAAGCACCATTACCGGCCGATCAAGCGCGCCGCCGCCGACCCGAAGGACCTCGCGCTCCTGCCCGAGATCAAGCTGTTCAAGATCGAGGATCTGCAGGGCGGCTGGGACGAGATCCAGAAGCGGAACTTCGACAACGGCGGCCTGTTCGATCAACTGAGCAGGGCCGGGCGCTGAGGTCGCCATGACCGATCCGACCAAGAGCGTGGGCAACGGTCCGGACAGGGCCGCGGCGACCGCACCCGTCAGGCCGCGCCGGCGCCTGCGCCAGCCGAGCGTGATCCCGGGCTTCGGCCTCACGCTCGGCTACACGCTGACCTGCCTCAGCCTCGTCGTCCTGCTGCCGCTGGCGGCCCTCGTCCTGCGCGCCTCCGGGCTCGGGCTCTCGGGCATCGTCGAGGTGGCGACGGACCCGCGGGTCGCGAGCGCCCTGAAGATCAGCTTCGGGGTGTCGCTGCTCGCCGCGCTGACGGCCTCGGTCTTCGGCTTCGTCGTGGCGTGGGTGCTCAGCCGCTACCGCTTCCCGGGCCGCCGGATCGTCGACGCGGCGGTCGACCTGCCCTTCGCCCTGCCGACGGCGGTGGCCGGCATCGCGCTGGCGAGCCTCTACGCGCCGACGGGGCTCGTCGGGGCCCAGCTCGCGCGGCTCGGCATCCAGGCTGCCTACACGCCGGTCGGCATCTTCATCGCCATGGTGTTCATCGGGCTGCCCTTCGCGGTGCGGACGGTGCAGCCGCTCATCGCCGAGATCGACAAGGAGGTCGAGGAAGCCTCCGCCACGCTCGGCGCCACCCGGTTCGGCACCTTGACCCGCGTGGTCCTGCCGCCGCTGGTGCCCGCGGTGCTCACCGGCTTCGCGCTCGCCTTCGCCCGCGGCGTGGGCGAGTACGGCTCGATCATCTTCATCGCCGGCAACCTGCCCTACGTCTCGGAGATCGCGCCGCTCCTGATCGTCATCAAGCTCTCCGAGTACGATTTCGCGGGCGCCGCGGCTATCGCCACGATCATGCTGGCGATCTCCTTCCTCACCCTGCTCGCCATCAATCTGATCCAGGCCTGGAGCCGCAGGAGGTTCGGCTATGTCTGAGAGCATCGCCATCGATCGCCCCGCGGGCGCGTCCCGGCAGCCCGCCAGCGCCGTGAGCGAGGGCCCGGTCGTCCGCACGATCCTGATCGCGATCGCCGTGGTCTTCCTCGCCCTGTTCCTGGTGCTGCCCCTGGCCACGGTCTTCGCGCAGGCCTTCGCCAAGGGCTGGGAGACCTATCTGGCGACCTTCCGCGAGCCGGACGCGCTCGCGGCGATCCGCCTGACGCTCACGGTCGCGGCGATCGCCGTGCCGTTCAACCTCGTCTTCGGCATCGCGGCGGCCTGGGCGGTCGCCAAGTTCGAGTTCGCGGGCAAGAGCCTGCTCGTCACCCTGATCGACCTGCCCTTCTCGGTCTCGCCGGTGGTGTCGGGGCTGATCTACGTGCTGGTCTTCGGCTCGCAGGGCCTGTTCGGCGGCTTCCTCGCCGCGCACGGGATCCAGGTCCTGTTCGCGCTGCCCGGCATCGTGCTGGCGACGATCTTCGTCACCTTCCCGTTCGTCGCCCGCGAGCTGATCCCGCTGATGCAGGAGCAGGGCACCGCCGAGGAGGAAGCCGCGTTGACGCTCGGCGCCTCCGGGCGCCACGCCTTCCTCACCGTCACGCTACCGAACATCCGCTGGGGCCTGCTCTACAGCGTGCTCCTCTGCAATGCCCGCGCGATGGGCGAATTCGGCGCGGTCTCCGTCGTGTCGGGCCACATCCGCGGCCTCACCAACACGATCCCGCTCCACGTGGAGATCCTCTACAATGAGTACAACTTCGTCGCTGCCTTCGCGGTCGCCTCTCTCCTCGCCGGCCTCGCCCTTGTCACGCTCCTCGTCAAATCCGTCCTCGAGTGGCGCTACGCCGGAGCGCTCGCCGCGGGCGGGCGCCATTAGCGAGACGGCGCGCAATTCGACGGCGATTCGGGTCGAGAGCCTGTCGAAGACCTTCGACACGGCCGCGGTCCTGCACGATTTCGACCTCGACGTGCGCGCGGGCGAGCTGCTCGGCCTGCTTGGTCCTTCGGGGTCCGGCAAGACCACGCTGCTGCGCATCATCGCGGGGCTCGACTTCCCCGATCGCGGGCGGGTGCTGTTCGGCGGCGACGACGCCACCGGGCTGCCCGTGCAGAAGCGCGCCGTGGGCTTCGTGTTCCAGCACTACGCCCTGTTCAAGCACATGAGCGTGGCCGACAACATCGCCTACGGGCTCAACGCCCGGACGCGCGCGGACCGGCCGGCCAAGGCGGAGATCCGGCGCCGGGTCGGCGACCTTCTCGACCTGATCAAGCTCTCGGGCTTTGCCGACCGCTACCCGTCGCAGCTCTCCGGCGGCCAGCGCCAGCGCGTGGCGCTCGCCCGCGCGCTCGCGGTCGAGCCCCGCGTGCTCCTCCTCGACGAGCCGTTCGGCGCCCTCGACGCCCAGGTGCGCAAGGACCTGCGCCGCTGGCTGCGGGAGATCCACGATCGCACCGGCCAGACCACGATCTTCGTCACCCACGACCAGGACGAGGCGCTCGAACTCTCCGACCGCGTGGCGGTGCTCGACCGCGGCCGCCTCGAGCAGGTCGGCACACCCGACGAGGTGCAGGACAATCCGGCCTCGGCCACGGTGCTGAAATTCCTCGGCGACGCCGTCGAGGTGGAGGCCATCGCCGATGGCGGACAGGTCCGCGTCCAGGGCCGTCCGGTCCAGGGCGTCGTGGCGCCCCCGGGCCTGCTCGGCCCGGTCAAGCTCTACGTGCGCCCGTGGCAATTCCAGCTCACGGAGCCGGCGGCGGCCCATCTTCAGGGCAGCGTGCGCGCCTCGCACCGCAGCCAGGGCCGCCAGCGCATCGAGGTCGAGCGCGACGGCCGCCCGCTTCTCGTCGAGGATTTCGACGGCGAGCGTTACGAGGCCGGCCGCGCGGTCGGGCTCAAGATCGTGGGCGGCTACGCCTTCGCCTGAGGGCCGGCCCGCTCAGACCGGGTCCGGGTCCGCCGCCAGGGCCCGGCGCGCGGCCACCGCATCGGCGAGCAGGCACAGGATCTCGAAGGCGATCTGTCCGCCGGCCAGAGCCGTGACGCCCGACGGGTCGAGCGGCGGAGCCACCTCCACGAGGTCGGCGCCGACGAGATCGAGCCCGCGCAGCGCCCGCACGAGGTAGAGCGCCTCGCGGCTCGTGAAGCCCCCGATCTCGGGCGTCCCGGTGCCCGGCGCGTAGGCCGGATCGAGGGCGTCGATGTCGAAGCTCAGGTAGGTCGGCCCGGTCCCGACGATGGAGCGCGCCTCGGCGACGATCTCGGGCAGGCCGCGCGCGACCGCCTCGTCCATGGTGATGACCCGGATCCCCTGCGCGCAGGCCCAGTCGCGCTCGTCCGCCGCGTCGAGGCTGCCCCGGATGCCGATCTGCACGGTGCGGTGAGGGTCGAGGACGCCGTCCTCCACCGCACGCCGGAACGGCGTCCCGTGCGTGAGCCGGGTGTCTCCGTACTGCGCGTCGTCGGTATCGCTGTGGGCGTCGATGTGGATGAGCCCGAGCGGGCGCCGGGCGCCGAGCGCGCGCAGGATCGGGTAGGTGACGAGATGATCCCCGCCCACCGCGAGCGGCACGATCCCGGCGCGGCACAGGTCGGCCATGGCCGCCTCGACGCGCCGACAGGTCTCGGCCGCATCGATCGGGTTGACCGGCACGTCGCCGAGATCGGCGCAGGCGGCCAGGGCATAGGGAGCGACACCCGTGGCGTGGTTGATCCTGCGGGTGCCGGTCGAGGCCTCGCGCACGCCGCGCGGCCCGAGCCGGGTGCCGGGCCGGTTCGTGGTCGCCCCGTCGAACGGGATCCCGACGAGGCCGATCTCGACGCCCTCCGCATCGTCGGGCGCGCGGATCGGCAGCCGCATGAAGCTGGCAGGTCCGGAGAATCGCGGCGTCACCATTCCGGAGGCCGGGCTGAACCGTGCGATTCGCGCCGCGTCGGCCTCGCCGATCCGATGCGCCGTCTCCCGATCCGCCACGCCACGGTCCTCCGCTAACAATTTCGCCTACCATCTCGACCGTTCAGACCGGGAGCAAGGCGATCCAGGCCCTCCGAAGCCGTTGTACATCCTCCGCGCGTTGACGCGTCGCCCCCTCATGGCTATAGAGCCCGCTCTGCCGGAGCGGAGCGTTCGCGCGCTGCGGCCTCGCTATTGCCCGATAACCTGCACGCGTTGACCGACCCCCGGTATGTACCGGCCCGTCGGTATCGCCCGACGAGACGAGGATGCCCATGGCCAACACCGTGTCGGCCAAGAAGATGACCCGCAAGATCGCCAAGCGTACCGCGATCAACCGCTCGCGCCGCTCCCGCATGCGCACCTTCCTCCGCAAGGTCGAGGAAGCCATCGCCAGCGGCGACTCGGCCCAGGCCGGCGACGCCCTGCGCGTCGCTCAGCCGGAGATCATGCGCGCTGCCCAGAAGGGCATCGTCCACAAGAACACCGCGTCGCGCAAGGTTTCGCGCCTCGCCGCTCGCGTGAAGGCCCTGGCCGCTCCGGCCGCTGCCGCCTGATCAGGGCCTACACCGTCCGATCCGAAAGAGCCCGGCCCGCGCGCCGGGCTTTTTCATGTCCGCTGCTCGGCCGGTCGCGCCCGCCGGACCGTCGACGCTTCGCTCGCGGATGCTGATCGCTTCAGCACGCCCGCGCGCGATGCATGCACCCTCGGCGCTGCCCCGAACGCGGCGTCCGACTCAGGCCCGATCCCCGTAACGCCCCGTTGACTCTGTCCGGCGAATGCCCGGTCGCCCCGTGCGGCGCGCGATCGGTGGAGACCGCGTGCGCGATCCACAGCACCGGGACCGTGTACGATCGCGAATCTGCTGGCGTGGCAAAGTGATAGCGGTGCCCGAAACACCCCGTCGCAAGCTGGCTGCAGGCCGCGCGACGCTGTCCCCGCAAATCCCACTGTTAAATCTACGCTAGCTCTTTGTTGATAGCGTCCTCTCATCGACGAATGTCGCGGACGCGGTCCTTGACTCCGTTCGTGAACTGCGCCCTGCCCGTATTCGCGGGGCTCCCAGCGTAGTGCGTACGTCCCGTCGGCGGTTCCCGTCCCCGGGACGAGGAGAGCGATTGATGCGTGTCGACGGGACCATTGCGGGCGACGACGGAAATGGCCGGAACGGCCAGAACGGCTCCGAGATCTCGGCGGCCTGGGCACGGGTGAAGCGACGCTTGCGGGCCGAACTCGGCGAGGACGTCTTCGCGAGCTGGTTCGCGCGCCTGGAGCTCGAAGAAGTCGCGGAGGGCACTGCGCGGCTCACCGTGCCGACCCGATTCCTGAAGAGCTGGATCGAATCCCATTACCTCGATCGGGTGCTGACCACCTTCAAGGCCGAGGTCGAGGAGGTCGCCCGGATCGAGGTGGGCGTGCGCGGAACCGGTGCCCCGGTCCGGCCGGCGGCCGCCGGCGCCTCGAAGGCCAATCCGACGAGCGGTCCGCTCGCCCGTCTCCACGCCGCACCGCAGCCGGCGCCGGTGCCCGCCGTCGCGGCGATGCCCGAGAAAGGCGGCGAGCCCGGCGATCTCAACGGCACGCCGCTCGATCCGCGCCTCACCTTCGCGAGCTTCGTGGTCGGGCGCTCGAACGCGCTCGCTCATGCCGCCGCCGAGCGCGTCGCCCGGCACGACGGCGAGGGCGCGCTCTACAACCCGCTCTACTTCCATGCCGGCGTCGGCCTCGGCAAAACCCACCTGCTGCACGGCATCGGCCATTCCGCCCGCGAGACCGGGCGCCGGGTGATCTACCTCACCGCCGACCGCTTCATGTACGGCTTCGTCAACGCACTGAAGACGCAGAACGCGCTGGCCTACAAGGAGCGCCTGCGCGGCATCGACCTCCTCATCCTCGACGACGTGCAGTTCATCCAGGGCAAGTCGATCCAGGCCGAGTTCGGCCACACCATCAACGCGCTGATCGATGCCGGCCGTCAGGTCGTCGTCGCCTCCGACCGGCCTCCGAGCGATCTCGAGGCGCTCGACGAGCGGGTGCGCTCGCGCCTCGCGGGCGGCCTCGTCGTCGAGATCGGCAATCTCGACGAGACGCTCCGGGTCTCCATCCTCTCGGCCCGGATCGCCGCGGTCCGCGCCGCCCATCCGGCCTTCGAGGTCTCCCCGACGGTGGCCACCTACGTCGCCCGCTCGATCACCGCGAACGGCCGCGACCTCGAAGGCGCCGTCAACCGGCTCCTGGCCCACGCCACGCTGACCGGCACGGCGGTGACGATGGAGACGGCCGAGACGGCCATCCGCGACCTCGTGAAGAACCGCGAGCCGAAGCGGATCAAGATCGAGGACATCCAGAAGCTCGTCGCGTCCCGCTACAACGTTTCGCGCTCCGACATCCTGTCCGAGCGCCGGACCGCGGCGGTGGTGAAGCCGCGCCAGATCGCCATGTACCTGTCGAAGGTGCTGACGCTGCGCTCCTTGCCCGAGATCGGCCGTCGCTTCGGCGGGCGCGACCACACCACGGTGCTGCACGCGGTCCGCAAGATCGAGAAGCAGATCGGCGAGGACGCGGTGCTCGGCGATGAGGTCGAGCTCCTGAAGCGCATGCTGCAGGACTGAGACGGCCGAGCGCCCTCGCGGCTTCCGGGAAGCGTCCCTGCGCAATCCGCCCGCGCGCGGGCGTCGCGGGGGTGCTTCCGCCTGTGCGGGGCCGGGGCCGACGCCCTTGCCTTCGCAACGCCCCTTCGCCAAGCTGAACGGCCCCCTCCGGTACGGAGGCCGCCGCGCGCGGCGGCCTGTCAGCAGTCAGAGTTCGAACGATGAAAGTCACTGTCGAGCGCGCGGCCCTCCTTCGATCGCTCGGCCACGTGCACCGCGTCGTCGAACGGCGCAACACGATCCCGATCCTGTCGAACGTGCTGCTCCGGGCCGAGGGCGGCGCGCTCCAGCTCCGCGCGACCGATCTCGACATCGAGGTGACGGAAGGGGTGCCGGCCGACGTGGTCGATCCCGGCGCCACCACGGTGCCGGCCCACGTGATCTACGACATCGTGCGCAAGCTCCCCGACGGGGCCCAGGTCTCCCTGGAGACCGGCGGCGAGAGCGGCCAGATGACGATCCGCTCGGGCCGCTCGCGCTTCGCGCTCGGCGCCCTGCCGGAGGGCGACTTCCCAGACCTCGCCGCCGGCGAGCTGCCCCACGGCTTCTCGATCGCCGCGGCGGACCTGAAGCGCCTGATCGACAAGACCCAGTTCGCGATCTCGACCGAGGAGACGCGCTACTACCTCAACGGCATCTACCTGCACACGATCGAGACCGAGGGCGGCCTTAAGATGCGCGCCGTCGCGACCGACGGACACCGCCTCGCCCGGGTCGAGATGGACGCGCCGGAGGGCAGCGCCGGGATGCCCGGCGTCATCGTGCCCCGCAAGGCCGTGGCCGAGATCCAGAAGCTCGTGGACGACGGCGGCGAGAGCGTCGCGATCGACCTCTCCCCGGCGAAGATCCGCCTGCAATTCGCCGGCGGCGTGACCCTGATCTCGAAGCTGATCGACGGCACCTTCCCGGATTACCAGCGCGTGATCCCGACCGGGAACGACAAGCGCCTGACGGTGGAGCGCGAGGCCTTCGCCCGCGCCGTCGACCGCGTCTCGACGATCTCCTCCGAGCGCGGCCGCGCCGTGAAGCTCGGCCTCGGCGAGGGTCGCCTCGCCCTCTCGGTCAACAACCCGGATTCGGGCAGCGCCACCGAGGAGCTCGACGTCGATTACGAGGCGGCGGGCATCGATATCGGCTTCAATGCCCGCTACCTCCTCGACATCACCAGCCAGCTCGAGGGCGACACCGCCCTGTTCAAGCTCGCCGATCCCGGCTCGCCGACGCTGATCCAGGACCGGGAAGGCGCCCCCGCTCTCTACGTGCTGATGCCGATGCGGGTGTGATGGGGCGCCGGCCCGGCTCTACGGCCTGGCTCGTCGCGGCGGGCGGCCTCGCGCTGGTCTGCGCTCTCGCGTTCTGGGCGGACCGGCATTTTGCCGGGATCGAGCGGCTGCCGATGCAATGGGGGCTCGACGAGGCGGTCAACTGGACGCTGCCGCGGCGGATGGCCCTCGCCGTCCTGCCGGTCCTCGGAGCCGCGACCCTGATCCCGAGCCTCGTCGAGCGCACGCGGAGAGGGGACGGCGCGGGCGCGCTGCGTCACGCCGCCGTGGGCAGCACGATCCTTCTCGCGATCGAGGCCTTCTATCTCTACATGCTGGTCCGGCACGCCGCACCGCGCTGAGATCGCACGCTCGGAGCCGGCTCGAACCCTGGTAAGGATCGCTCGCAGGCAGGGGCCGGAGCCCTCGTCGGACGACAGGACGGAAGCAGGACGCATATCGGCATGGAGCCCCTCGACGGCGCCCAGCGTCTCACCCGGCTGATCGCCCGCGACTTCCGCAACCATGCCGACCTCGACCTCGTCGTCGCGCGCCGGTTCGTGGCCCTCGTCGGCGAGAACGGTGCCGGCAAGACCAATCTGCTCGAGGCGATCTCGCTGTTCTCGCCCGGCCGCGGCCTGCGCCGGGCCGATCTGTCGGTGATGGCGCGCGAGAGCGGGCCGGGGGGCTTCGCGGTGTCGGGGACGCTGGCCCGCGACGGCGACGAGCACCGTCTGGGCACCGGGATGGAGCCGCCGGGCTATGACGGGCGCCCCAGCCGGATCTGCCGCATCGACGGGGGCACGGTGTCCTCGCCCGTGGCCTTCTCGGAATTCCTGCGGGTGGTCTGGCTGACGCCGGATCTCGACGGCCTGTTCCGGGGACCGGCGGGCGAGCGCCGCCGCTTCCTCGACCGGCTCGTCCTGGCCGTGGACGCCGCGCACGGCGCCCGCGTTTCGGCCCTGGAGCGTGCGCTGCGCTCGCGCAACCGCCTGTTGGAGGAGCGCCCCGGCGACGGGCAATGGCTCGACGCCGTGGAGCGCGAGGTGGCCGAACTCGGCGTCGCGGTGGCGCTGGCCCGCCGCGAGACGGCGGAGCGCCTCGACCGGCTGATCGGCGAGACCCGGGACGACGCGCAGCCCTTTCCCTGGGCCGCCCTGCGGCTCGAGGGCGACCTCGACGACCTCGTCGCGGTCTGGCCGGCGATCGAGGCCGAGGACCGCTTCCGCCTCGCCCTGCGCCAGGGCCGCAACCGCGACCGCGCCGCCGGCCGCACCCTGATCGGCCCGCAGACCACCGACCTCGTCGTGCGCCACGGGCCGAAGGACGTGCCCGCCGCCACCGCCTCGACGGGGGAGCAGAAGGCCCTGCTGATCGGGCTGGTGCTCGCCCATGCCCGCCTCGTCCAGGCGATGAGCGGCATCGCTCCGCTGATTCTGCTGGACGAGGTCGCCGCCCATCTCGACCCACGCCGCCGAACCGGGCTGTTCGACGCTCTGGAAGCGCTCCCCGGGCAGGTCTGGATGACGGGCGCCGATCCGGTGATGTTCGCCGAACTGCAGGACCGGGCCGACGTGATCCGAATCGCGGACGGGCGCGTCGTGTCCTCACAGACCGATTGAGCCGTGGGATGCCCCTGTCGAGCCTCGCCCTGTTCGCTTTCGTCTACGCGGTCGCGGTCGCCTCACCCGGCCCGGGCATCGTCGCCCTCGTCGCCCGCGTGCTGGCGCGCGGATCCCGCGGCGTCCCCGCCTTCATCGCGGGCTTCCTCGCCGGTGACCTGCTCTGGTTCTCGGTCGCGGCGACGGGTTTCGCCCTGCTCGCGCAGAGCTTCGCCGCGCTCTTTCTCGCCATCCGCTATCTCGGTGCGGCCTATCTCGCCTATCTTGCGTGGCGTGCCTGGACCGCACCGGTCGAACCATTCGCCAGCGAGCCGGTCCGCGGCGAGAGCGGCGCCCGCCTCTTTCTCGGTGGCCTTGGCCTGACGCTCGGGAACCCGAAGGTGGTCCTGTTCTTTCTCGCGCTCCTGCCGACGGTGATCGATCTGGAGCATCTCACCCCGCTCGGGATGATCGAGATCGCCGCAACGATCGGGGTCGTGCTCAGCGCGACGCTCACCGCCTACGCGCTCGCCGCGGCGCGGGTCCGGCGCCTGTTCGTCTCCGCCCGCGCGCGGCGGGCGATCAATCGCGGAGCCGGTACGGTGATGGCGGGCGCGGCCTTGGCCGTCGCGACGCGGTGAGGCTCCATTCGATGCAGAGCCGACATCGGCTGCGGATCGGGCGATCCGGTCCGGCCGACGCGCCCTCCCTCACCGGGTGCGACGTCGGCGCATTCGCCGGAACCGCGCGGTAGACACGCGACGCGTTGACAGGTGCCGGGCGCATGGCACCGCTCTTGTCGAGCCGCACCCGGGCTGCCACGTACGCGGCGCCCGGTCGGTCACCTTGCCGGTCACCGGGTGCTGCGGCACATGTCTCGGCTGCGACCGTCGCGGTGCCGCTGTAGGGTGGGCGCCGTCCCAGATTGCGGCGATCCGCCGAGTCGTCTCGTCCCCGTCCAAGCCGCCGAGTCCCCATGTCCCAACGCCTCGACGAGGCCCGCGCCGCGCTTCAGAAGACCTTCGGCTACGACGATTTCCGCCCCGGCCAGGACGAGGTGATCGGCGCGGTGCTCGACGGCGCCGACGTGTTCGCCGTGATGCCGACGGGGTCGGGCAAGTCGATGACCTACCAGTTGCCCGCCCTGGTGGAGGATTCCCTCACGGTGGTGGTCTCGCCGCTGATCGCGCTGATGCACGACCAGGTGCAGCAGATGCGCGCCTTCGGGCTCGAGGCCGCGACGCTGAACTCCTCGATCGCCGAGGCCGCCTCGCGCGAGACCTGGCGCAAGATCCGCGCGGGCGAGCTGCGCCTGCTCTTCGTCTCGCCCGAGCGCCTGCTGATGGACGGCTGCATGGACGCCCTGCGCGGGGCCGGCGTCCGGCGGCTCGCCGTCGACGAGGCGCATTGCGTCTCGCAATGGGGGCACGATTTCCGGCCCGAGTACCGGGAGATCGCCCGCGCCCGCGAGGCGCTCGGCAACGTGCAGACGCTGGCGCTCACCGCCACCGCCGACGCCGCCACCCGGGCCGAGATCGCCGAGCGTCTGTTCCCGGCCGGGCGCGATCCGCGCACCTTCGTGCATTCGTTCGACCGGCCGAACATCCGCCTGACCTTCGCTCCGAAGGACAACCCGACCCGGCAGATCGAGCGCTTCCTGAAGCATCGCCGGGCCGAGAGCGGGATCATCTACTGCTCGTCGCGCAAGCGCACCGAGCAGCTCGCCGACAGCCTGAAGGCCGACGGCTTCAACGCCCTGCCCTACCATGCCGGCCTCGACCAGGGCACGCGGATGCGCAACCAGGACACCTTCCTGCAGGAGGACGGGATCGTCATGGCGGCGACCGTCGCCTTCGGCATGGGCATCAACAAGCCGGACGTGCGCTTCGTCTGCCACGCCGACATGCCGAACAACGTCGAGGGCTACTACCAGGAGATCGGCCGTGCCGGCCGCGACGGGCTGCCCGCCGACACGCTGACCCTCTACGGCCTGGATGACATGGCGCTGCGCCGCCGCCAGATCGACGAGAAGGAGGTGCCCGACGAGCGCCGCCGCGTCGAGCGGCGCAAGCTCGAGGCGATGATCGCCCTCTGCGAGGGCGCGAGCTGCCGGCGCCAATCGCTGCTCGGCTATTTCGGCGAGGCGAGCGCGCCGTGCGGGCGCTGCGACCTCTGCCGCGGCGGCGTCCAGCTCGTGGACGGCACGGTCCCCGCCCAGAAGGTGCTGTCGGCGATCGTCCGCACCGGGCAGCGATTCGGCGCCGCCTATATCTGCGACGTGGTCCACGGCAAGGAGAGCGAGCAGATCCGCCGCAACGGCCACGGCCAGCTCAAGACCTTCGGGGTCGGCGCCGACAAGCCGGTGGCGGCCTGGCGCGCGATCCTGCGCCAGCTCTTCGCCGCGGGCGCGGTCGCCGAGAACACCGACGGCTACGGCGGGCTCTCGATGACGCCGAAGGGCGAGGCGATCCTGTTCGGGCGCGAGCCGGTGCAGCTGCGGCCCGACCCGGAGCCCAAGACCGAGACCCGAGAGCGCCGCCGCGGCGCCCCCGCCGCCCGCGACGACGAGGCGCTGGCGTTGAGCGAGGGCGACGAGGCCCTGTTCCAGCACCTGCGGGGCCTGCGCGCCACCATCGCGCGCGGCGAGGGCATCGCCGCCTTCATGGTGTTCCCCGACCGCACCCTGATCGAGATGGCGCGGGCCAAACCCGTGGACCTCTGGGCCCTGCGCACGGTCCACGGTGTCGGCGAGCGCAAGCGCGAGGCCTACGGCGACAAATTCGTCGCGGCCATCGCAGATTTCCTCACTCACGGGTCTACAACCTGAAATTGCAGACCCGCGCGGCCGGCGAGGCTCAGATCTTCCCGTCGAGACCCATCTGATAGTATTTGTGGGTGATCTTGTCCTGGTTCTCGAGGAGCCAGTCGATCGAGGGCTCGTTGCTCATCGCCTTGCGGATCGCCTCGGTCATGCCCCTGCGCTGAATCTCGAACAGGGCCTTGTGATCGACCGTCTCGGCCTGGATCACGCCGGGGCTCAGCCAGACCGAGCAGATGATGCCGAGATCGTTGGCCTTCTCCTTCGGGATGTAGCCGGCCCGGACGGCGTCCAGCACGCCGTTGGCGATGGCGAACTGCACCGTTCCCATTAGGATCGAGGTGTACTTGCTCTCGGTGACGCTGACCTTGGAGACGCAGAGCGTCACCGGGCGGACCATGATGTCGGTGTTGAGGAGGGCGAAGACGCGGCTGTGGCCGACGACCTGATCGCCCGTGAGGGTCGCGAGCGCGGTGCCGACCGGCCCGTCGAGCTCGCCGATGATCACCTCGGGCTCGGCGGCCGTGTTGGGCGGACCGCCCGCGACGAGGGCCTCGCCGGCGCGGAGGATGATGCGTTCGCTCATGCTGGAATCCATCCTGACGATAGGGGGCCGCCGATCGAGAGGCGGCCGCAGGTCGGGGTCTCTCCCATGTCCGCCCGATCGGGTCCACCCTCGGCCGGGAGCGCGGGAGGCCCCGCGATTTTCCCTCGTCTGTGTCGTGCCGGTTGCGTAGGAGGGGCGTGACGCCGTCAGAGCCCGCCCCCGAGAGAGCACGCCCCATTTCCGAGAGCCGACCAGACGCCACCCTGCCCGGCGGAGCGCCCCGGCCGGTCGCGACCCGCACCGTCTTCTATTGTCCGGGCTTCGACCCGCGCCAGCCGGAGACCTATTGGGGCCTGTTCCGGCGCGAGGCGCGGCTCACGGCCGAGCGGCGCGGCCTGGCCATCGCCGTGACCGAGGCCCTGCGCAGCGCGGACGGACTCAGCCTGGACTGGACCATCGAGGTCGGCGGCACGCGCACCCGCTACAGCCTGCTGCGCTGGGACGACATTGTCCGGGAGCGCTTCCCGCGCCCGGAATGGCGCCGCCTTCTGGCGGTGCCCGCCCTGATGCTGCGCCTGAGGCGGAGCGGCTACGCCCGCCGCCTGCGCCGGGAGGCGCGGCGCTTCTCGACCGTCATCGTCGGGGTGCACCGGATCTATCTCGGGCTCGCCCTCCTCAGTCTCGCCCTCGCCGTCGGTGCGCTTCTCGCCCTGCCGGCAGACCTGCGGTTGTGGGCGATCCCCCTGGTGCCGCCGGCAACCTACGCGATCCTCGCGGGCCTCACCTGGATCACCCGCGGCAAGCCCTTCTACGTGTCCCATCTCGTCGACGACACCGCCTTCACCCACGACCACGCCGCCGGCCGCGTGCCGGCGATGGCGGGCCGCCTCGATGCCTTCGCCGAGCGGATCCGCGCCGCCGACGGGGAGGCCGACGAGATCGTGGTGATCGGCCATTCCTCGTCGAGCTTCCTCGGCGCCGAGGTGCTGGCGCGGGTGCTCGACCGCGATCCGGACTTCGGACGCCGCGGCCGACCGGTCTCCTTCGTGACGCTCGGCAGCGTGATCCCCTGGATCGGCCTCGACCCGGCCGCAGCGCCGGTGCGGGCGGCGCTCGCCCGCGTCGCCGGGGCGGAGGCGATCCGCTGGCTCGACGTCCGGGCGCCGTGGGACTGGCTGTCGATCCACCTGCGCGACCCTCTGACGGCCTCCGGCATCCCCTCGCCCGGGCCGGGCCGGCCGGCCGTGATGCGGGTGCAGATCGAGGACCTGATCGAGCCCGCCACGGTGGCCCGCCGGCGCTGGAATCTGTTCCGCATGCATTTCCAGCTCCTGATGGCGAGCCGGCGCGCGGACGGGTTCGACTACATCGCCTTCGTCGCCGGACCGGAGCCGGTCCACGCAGCGATCGATCGCTGTCGGCAGGGCCCGTCCGTGTCTCCCGAACGGGCGCAGGCGGCGTTGAATTGATACCTGAGGTTGGATAACATCCCTGTGCGTCCATGCGACGGAAGCGTCCCGACGGATGTTGCACCTGTGCGTGCACCGCACTAGAGCCGAAGCGGCTTGCACGCGTGGCCCGGTCCGGCCTCGTCCGCTGGCCATGCATCTGGCATGGCCATTACTTGTCGAGACCCAGAGCATGTTCCGCAACGATGTGCCGATCACGCCAGAGCTCGTCCGTCAGCACGGTCTGACGCCGGACGAGTACGCGCGCTTCCGGGGCTTGATCGGGCGCGAACCGACGCTGACGGAACTCGGCATCGTCTCGGCGATGTGGAACGAGCACTGCTCCTACAAGTCGTCACGCAAGCACCTGCGCGGCCTGCCGACCAGCGCTCCCTGGGTGATCCAGGGACCGGGCGAGAACGCGGGCGTGATCGACATCGGCGACGGCCTGGCCTGCGTCTTCAAGATGGAGAGCCACAACCACCCGAGCTTCATCGAGCCCTATCAGGGCGCCGCGACCGGCGTCGGCGGCATCCTGCGCGACGTCTTCACGATGGGCGCGCGCCCGATCGCGGCGCTCAATGCCCTCCGCTTCGGCTCGCCGGATCATCCGCGCACCCGCCACCTCGTCTCCGGGGTGGTCGCGGGGATCGGCGGCTACGGCAATTCCTTCGGGGTGCCGACCGTCGGCGGCCAAGTGGGCTTCCACCCGCGCTACGACGGCAACATCCTGGTCAACGCCATGGCGGTCGGCCTCGCGCGGACCGACGCGATCTTCTACGCGGCGGCTACCGGCGTTGGGAACCCGATCGTCTATCTAGGCTCCAAGACCGGACGCGACGGCATCCACGGCGCCACCATGGCCTCGGCCGAGTTCGACGAGGCCTCCGAATCGAAGCGCCCGACCGTTCAGGTCGGCGACCCCTTCGCCGAGAAGCTGCTGCTCGAGGCCTGCCTGGAGCTGATGCGGTCGGGCGCCGTGATCGCGATCCAGGACATGGGCGCGGCGGGCCTGACCTGCTCGGCCGTCGAGATGGGCGCCAAGGGCGACCTCGGCGTCGAGCTCGACATCGAGAAGGTGCCGGCCCGCGAGGAGGGCATGACGCCCTACGAGATGATGCTCTCGGAGAGCCAGGAGCGCATGCTCATGGTGCTCAAGCCCGGCATGGAGGCCGAGGCCGAGGCGATCTTCGTGAAGTGGGGCCTCGACTTCGCGGTGATCGGGCGCACCACGGATACCCTGCGCTTCGTCATCAAGTGGCACGGCGAGACCGTGGCCGACCTGCCGATCAAGGAACTCGGCGACGAGGCGCCCCTCTACGACCGGCCCCACATCGCCAACACCCACTTGCCCGTGCTGAAGCCCGCCGAGGTGTCGGCACCGACCTCCCTCTGCGACGTCCTGCGCCGGCTCGTCGGCTCGCCCGACCTCGCCTCGAAGCGCTGGGTCTACGAGCAGTACGATCACTACATCCTGGGCAACACCGTGCAGAAGCCCGGGGGCGATGCCGCGATCGTGCGCGTCGAGGACGGCCCGAAGGGCCTCGCGATCACCTGCGACGTCACCCCGCGCTACTGCGAGGCGGACCCTGTCGAGGGCGGCCGGCAGGCCGTCGCCGAGGCGTGGCGTAACATCACCGCGGTCGGCGGGCGCCCGCTTGCGATCACCGACAACCTCAACTTCGGCAACCCGGAGAAGCCCGAGGTGATGGGCCAACTCGTCGGCTGCCTCCAGGGCATCGGCGAGGCCTGCAAGGCCCTCGACTTCCCGGTCGTGTCGGGCAACGTCTCGCTCTACAACGAGACCAACGGCGTCGGCATCCTGCCCACCCCGACCATCGGCGGCGTCGGCGTGATCGACGACGTGGCGCGCCACGCGACGCTCGCCCTGAAGCGCGAGGGCGATGTGCTGGTGCTGATCGGGTCGGGCGAAGGCTGGCTCGGCCAGTCGGCCTACCTCGCGGTGATCGAGGGCCGCGAGGCGGGCGCGCCGCCGCCGGTCGATCTCTCGGTCGAGCGCCGCAACGGCGACTTCGTGCGCGGCCTCATCACCTCGGGGGTCGTCGACACCGTCCACGATCTCTCGGACGGCGGCCTCGGCGTCGCGCTGGCCGAGATGGCGATGGCGGGCGATATCGGCGCCGCCCTGCCGGAGGTGCCGGTGGACCTCCCGGCGCACGCCTACCTGTTCGGCGAGGACCAGGGCCGCTACCTGCTCGCCGTCGAGGCCGAGGCCGCCTCCGACCTTCTCTACAGCGCCTCGGCCCAGGGGATCGACGCGGCGGTGATCGGCGTCACCGGATCCGACCGTTTGACCCTGCCGGGCGGCGAGACCATACCGGTGGCCGACCTGCGCAAGGCGCACGAGGGATGGTTGCCGGACTACATGGCGCGCCAGCCGGCCGCCGTCGCGGCCTGAGATCCCGATTCTCGTCAGGAGTTAGCCCCATGCCGATGGATGCGCGCGAGATCGAGGCGATGATCCGCGAGGCCCTGCCGGACGCGCAGGTGGAGATCCGCGATCTCGCGGGCGACGGCGACCACTACGCCGCGACGGTCCTCTCGGCCGCCTTCAAGGGCAAGACCCGCGTGGCCCAGCACCAGATGGTCTACGGTGCGCTCCAGGGGCGGATGGGGGGCGTGCTGCACGCGCTTGCGCTGACCACGGGGCTGCCGCAGGATTGAAGCCCTGCAAGGGTCGCGGTCTCGTAGGCAACGCCGAGGTCTCGAGGACCCCAGGTCTTGAAACGATCCGAGGCCAGCGCTTAACTGACGGATAATTCAGTAGGGACACTCACATGTCGGACGCCAACGCAGCCATCGAGACCGAGATCAAGTCGCAGGACGTGGTCGTGTTCATGAAGGGCACGCCGCAGATGCCGCAATGCGGCTTCTCGGGCCAGGTCGTGCAGATCCTCAACTACCTCGGTGTGCCGTTCAAGGGTGTGAACGTCCTGGCCGACCAGAGCATCCGCGAGGGCATCAAGGCCTATTCCAACTGGCCGACCATCCCGCAGATCTACGTGAAGGGCGAGTTCGTCGGCGGCTGCGACATCACCCGCGAGATGTTCCAGTCGGGCGAGCTGCAGACCTTCCTCGCCGAGAAGGGCGTGCCGGTGAAGTCGGCCGCTTGAGCCGCTTCTCCATAGCCGAAACGGATCGGGGCGCCCGCGGGCGCCCTTTTTCGTGCCCGCTGCCGGAAACCTCGGCCCGCCCCACCGTTGGCTTCGGCGGGATCGCAGGGTTCTTCCGCCCCGTCACGGGAGCCGCTCCCGCGATCCCGGGCGAGCGGGAGGCGATCCGGAGAGGGCACCGATGCGCGACGTCATCATCGTGGGCGGCGGTCCCGCCGGCCTCAACGCCGCGCTGATCCTGGGGCGATGCCGCCGCAGCGTCCTCCTCTGCGATATCGGCGAGCCCCGAAACGCCGCGACGCCGCGGACATGGGGCGTGTTCACCCGCGACGGGACGCCGCCCGCGGAGCTTCGGGCGCGGGCGCAGGCCGATCTCGACCGCTACCCGCACGTCGAACGGCGCGACGTGGCGGTGGTTGGGGCGCGGCGCGAGGACGATGCGTTCATCGTCGATCTTGCCGATGGCGGGCAGGCGCGGAGCCGTCGCCTGATCCTCGCCACCGGCCTGCATCAGGATCTGCCCGAGATCGAGGGCATGGCGGAGTTCTGGGGCACCGGCGTCCACACCTGCCCGTATTGCGACGGCTACGAGGTACGGGACCGGCCGCTCGCGGCCTACGCGCACGGGCCGGCGGCGAAGGGCTTCGCGCTCGAACTCACCGCCTGGAGCCGAGACGTCACCCTCTGCACCGACGGCCAGCCGACCGACCTCGACGATGGGGACCGGGCGCGCCTCGCCCGCCATGGCGTCCGGATCGTCACGGCGCCGGTTGCCGGACTGGAGGGGGATGCCGGGCGGCTGGAGCGGATCCGCTTCGCGGACGGGGAGCAGATCGCCTGTGCGGGCCTGTTTCTGATGCCTGCGGGCTGCCGGCCCTCGGATCTCATCGAGGGGCTCGGTTGCGACCTCACCGCCAAGGGCGTGGTCCCGACGAGCGATTACGAGGGGACCAACGTGCCGGGCCTGTTCGTCGCGGGCGATGCCTCGCGCCGGGTGCAATTCGCCGTCGTGGCGGCCGCCGAGGGCGCGATGGCGGCCTTCGCGGTCAACACCGAGTTGCTGCGCGAGGACACGCGCTGACCGTCCGGGTGGGGGCCGGCCTCGGCGAAGATCTCGGTCAAAACAGGTTCCGGCCGGGCCGGGCGGGTGTGAAGTCGCACCGCAACCGGGCCGAAGCGGTGCAATAGTTAAAAAATCGTTCGGGGCCAGAGAAATGCGGAACGTTTCCGCGCTTTCCCCGTTCTTCATACGGCCCAGGTGTTTGGGCCCGCCCCGTTCACCGCGTCGCTGCTGCTAGGCTCGCCATGCCCGTCCTCGACACCAAGAGTCTGGACGCCGATCTCGAGGAGCTCTCGCGCCTCGCCGCGATCCTGCACCCGACGCGCGCCCAGCGCGTCAGCGCGCTCGCCAACGGACGCCGCCGGGCCAAGCTCGGCTTCCTGCCGACCGCTTCCGCGGCGCCCGAGGCCCGGCTTTCGTCCGGCCCGGAGACGCTGGCCCCGACGCCGCTCAGCGCGAGCTGAGCGACTGCGGCACGATCCTGGAGATCGGACCTACCAGGGCTGCGGCGTGATCACGCCCTGACGGGTGACCACCACCCAATCGCGACCGCGCCGCTCGAGGGCCTCGACGCGCCCGATGCCCGGCACCGAATCGCCCCGCACCACCTCGACCAGACGACGACGGCGATCCTCCAGGACGGCGGTGCCATCGTAGACGTCGCGCACTGCCCAGGTGTCGATCACCGGCGGCCGCTCGGGCGCGGTGGATTTCCGCTCAGCGAGGCTTCCCGTCTGCACAGGCTCGGCGCGCGCGGCGTCGATCCGGGCCGGTTCCACCTTCGGCGGGGGCACAGGCGCGGCGGCCGCGTGCTTCTCTGCGAGAGCCGCGATCTGCGCGCCCTGCTCGCGGCCGGCCTGCTCGATCCGCTCGCCGAGGTTCGCCAGCTTGGCATTCATCGACTGCTCGACCTTGCCAAGGCGGTCGCCGAGCGTCTGCGCGGCGCGCGCCGCGTCCTTGCGCGCGCCGGCGTCGGAATCCTGCAGGGCCGTGAGCGTTCGACCGAGGCGGTCCAGCTCCGCGGTCAGCCGCATCGTGTCGGCGCGGGCTGCCTCAAGAGCCACCCGCACCTGCTCGGCTGCGGGATCGCCCCCGGAGCGCGCCAGCGAGGCCGCGGTGATCCCGGCGCCGCAGATCAGGCCGAGGGCGAGGCCGCCACCCGCGATGCCCGCGAGCAGCGGGTCGAGGCGCCGCGCGCGCGTCGGTGGAGCCGCGGCCCCGCTCACCGCCGCCTTGAGCAGTGCCTCGGGCGAGGCGCCGGCCGGCAAGCTGGCGGGCGCCTTCGCGGCGGGCGATCCGGTGGTCTTCGTCGTCATCGTCCTCACACCCGAGCTGTCAGGCCGTCATCCCGAAAGCTTTGGTTAAGGACGCTTGTTTACCGAACCGTTACGATACGCTCACGCCGCGAGACCGCGCTGGCGCAGCAGCGGAGCCGTCGTCGGGAGCCGCCCGCGGAACAGCGTGTAGGCCTCGCGCGCGTCGCGCAGGTTGCCCGCCCCGTAGACGTAGCGGCGCAGCCGCGCCGCCGTCTCCGGGTCGAAGATGTCCCCGGCCTCGCGGAAGGCGTCGAAGGCGTCGGCGTCCAGCACCTCCGACCAGAGATAGCTGTAATAGCCCGCCGCGTAGCCGTCCCCGGAGAAGATGTGCGCGAAGTGCGGGCTGCGATGGCGCATCCCGATCTCGGCCGGCATCCCGATCCGCTGCAGGGCATCGGCCTCGAAGGCCTGCACGTCGAGGCCTGATTCGCCCGCGCCCGAGAGGTGCAGCGTCATGTCGACGATGGCCGAAGCGGTGTACTCCACCGTGGCGAAGCCCTGGTTGAAGGTGCGGGCGGCGAGCAGCTTGCCCAGCAGCGCCTCCGGCATCGGCTCGCCGGTGCGGTGGTGCCGGGCATGGGCGCGCAGCACCTCGGGCTGCTCCAGCCAGTGCTCGTAGAGCTGCGAGGGCAGTTCCACGAAGTCGCGCGCGACCGCCGTGCCCGAGAGCGACGGGTAGGTCACGTCGGAGAGCAGGCCGTGCAGGGCGTGGCCGAACTCGTGGAAGAGCGTGCGGGCGTCGTCGAAGGAGAGCAGGGCCGCCTCCCCGGCCGGGGCCTTGGCGAAGTTCATCACGTTGACGATGATCGGCGTCACGGTGCCGCTCAGGCGCTCCTGCGAGCGGAAGGCACTCATCCAGGCACCGGAGCGCTTCGAGGCGCGGGCAAAATAGTCGCCGAGGAACAGGCCGACCTCGGAGCCATCGGCGTTGCCGACGCGCCAGACCCGGACGTCGGGGTGATAGCGCGGCACGTCCGACAGCTCGCTGAAGGTCAGGCCGAACAGGCGGCTCGCCGTGTCGAAGGCTGCGGCGATCACGCCGTCGAGCGGCAGGTAGGCCTTGATCTCACCCTCGTCGAGATCGTGCTCGGCCCGGCGCAGCTTCTCGGCATAGTGGCGCCAATCATGGGCCTGGAGGGCGAAATTGCCGCCTTCCGCCTGCACGATGGCCTGGAGCCGGTCGCGCTCGGCCGCGGCCCGCTTGCGGGCCTGGGTCCAGACTTCGGTGAGCAGGCCGGTCGCCGCCTCGGGCGAGGCGGCCATCGTGTCGTCGAGCTTGTAATGGGCGAAGCTCTCGTAGCCGAGAAGCCGGGCGCGCTCGGCCCGGAGCCGCACCGTCTCGGCGATGATCGCACGGTTGTCGGTCGCGCCGCCCGATTCGCCGCGGCGGATCCAGGCCTCGTAGGCGCGCTCGCGCAGGTCGCGCCGGGTCGAGAATACGAGGAACGGCTCGATCAGCGAGCGCGACAGGGTGATGACGTGGCGGTGGCTACCGCCCCGCTCAGCGGCCGCGCTCGCCGCCGCGGCCTGCAGGAACGGGGGCAATCCGGCGAGGTCGTCCGGTCCATCGAGGGGCAGCACGAAGCTGCTCTCGTCGGCGAGCAGGTTCTGGCCGAACTGCGTCCCGAGTTCCGAGAGGCGCTCGGCGATCGCGGCCATGCGGGCCTTGGCCTCCGGGCCGAGATCGGCGCCGGCCCGGCGGAACCGGATGCGGTAGCGGTCGAGCACCCGGCGCTCCTCGTCACCGAGCCCCTCGGCGTCCGGATCGACGGCCGAGATCCGCGCCCAGAGGGCGGCATCGAGATAGATCGCGCTGCCGTGGCGGGCGAGCTTGGGCCCGACCGCGCGCTCGATCTCCTGAAGCTCGGCGTTCGTGTGGCTGCCCGTGAGATTGTAGAAGACCGACGAGACCCGATCGAGGGCCTGCCCCGCCCGCTCCATCGCCGCGACGGTGTTGGCAAAACGCGGCGGCGCCGGATCCGCGATGATCGCGGCGATCTCGGCCTCGTGCGCGGCGAGCGCCGCCTCGAAGGCCGGCAGGTAGTGCTCGGGCCGAATCCGCTCGAAGGGGGCGAGTTCGTAGGGCGTGCCCCACTGCACCTCGGAGAAGGGGTTCTGCGCGTCGAGCGCCGGAAGCCCGCCGTTCGGATCCGTCATGGCTGTCCTCGTCGTGAACGGCCTGCCCCGGATGGTCCGGCCGGCAGGCGCGGGGGTGTCGATGCGGAATGACCCGACCCTTAGAGCATTGGCCCGAACGCTGGCCACGGCTTTCGGGCCATCCTGCCGCCGAAACCGAGCTGCGAGAACCGTTCCGCGCCCGCTGCGGCGGTGACGCTTCCGGCGGGCCTTGCCCGGGCCTTCGCCGCGCTGCCGCGGTGCGACCGTTGCGGCGTTGCCCTTGCGGCCGAGCCCGGTCCGCCCGATCGTCGGCGGCAGAGGCGCCCGCCGGGGGCAATCTGCGCGAGGGCCGACGTGGCGCTGACATTCGACGATCCGATCCCGGCCCTTCGTCGCCCGCGCGACGAAAGGGCGCGGGGCGGGCCCCGGAGACGGGTGGTCCATGCGGCGCTCCTGTTCCTCGCGGCCAGCTGCTCGATCGCGACCGCCGCACCGGTCGCCGGGCAGGCGCCTGCGGCGGGCGTACCGGCGCCCCCGCTTCCGCCCGAGCGACCGCGCGAACTCGACCCGCCACCCGCGCCGTCCGAACCCCTGCGCGATGTGCCGCCGCCGCCTCAGCGGCCCGCAGACCTGCGCCCGGAGCGCCCCGTCGTGGGCACCGAGAAGGCGGCCGAGCCGCCGAAGCCCTCCGAGCCGTCGAGCCTTCCCGAGCCGCCGCCTCTGCCGCCAGCGCGACCGCAGGATCTGTCCGGCCCGGACGCTCTCGCCCTGAAGGTGGCCGCGCCGGACGACGCGGCCTGCCGGATCCGGCTGAAGCGTCTCGGCGTCGCCTTCGAGCCGCTGCCGGCCCTCGAGAACGGCCAGTGCGGTGCGCCGCTGCCGCTCAAGCTCACGGCGCTCGGCGACGGGATCGCGCTGCCGCAATCGGCGACGCTCACCTGCGTCGCCGCGGAGGCTCTCGCCCGCTGGGCGACCGAGGTGCAGGTTGTGGCCGAGCGCGAGATGAAAGCGCCCCTTCGCGGCATCGCGATCGGCACGTCCTACGAATGCCGAGGCCAGAACCACGACGTGGACGCGAAACTCAGCGAGCACGCCTTCGCCAACGGCGTCGATGTGATGAGCTTCAATTTCGAAGGCCGCCCGGCGCTCGCCGTGGCGGCGCAGCAAGCCGGCTCCGACGAGGCGCGCTTCCTCGACGCGGTGCGGGCCAGGGCCTGCCGCATGTTCCGGACCGTGCTGGGGCCGGGCACCAACGCGGCCCACGCCAACCACCTGCATCTGGACGAGCGGGAGCGCAGCAACGGCCACCGGCTTTGTGAGTAGAGGCGACGGAACAGGCCAAAGCCGGCGTGACTTGTTCGGCCGGAGCGCGGTGCTCCCGGAGTCGGCTTGGCTATGACAGGGGCGTTCTCGACGCGCGGCGTACTGATCGGTGCGGTGCTGATCGTCTGGGCGGGCGCAGGTGCGGCAGCCGAACGGTCGAAGGAGCGCGCCGGCCCACCTCCGGTGCTCACCGCCGAGGCGATCAACGGCGCGCGCGTGACGGACACACCGGAGGCGGCCAAGCCCTCCGCGGCGGCGGGCGCGCGATCGGCACAGCAGGTGGACCCGTTGCGGATCAGGATCCAGGTTCTGCTGGACCGGGCGCATTTCTCGCCCGGCGCCATCGATGGGAAGGATGGCGACAACCTGCGTCGCGCCCTGGCGGCCTACGCGACGGCGAACGGCCTGCCCGCCGAGTCGAAGCCGACGCCGGAGCTGTTCGGGAAGCTCGCCGCCGATGGCGATCCGGTCGTGACGGCGTACACCGTGTCGGAGGCCGACGCGAAGACCGCGTTCACGCCGCGCATCCCGCCCAAGATGGAGGAGCAGGCCGATCTCGACGGTCTCGGCTACACCAATGCCCGAGAGATGCTGGCCGAACGCTTCCACATGAGCCGCGACCTGCTCAGCGCCCTGAACCCGGGCAAACCGTTCGACAAGGCCGGCACGACGCTTCTCGTCGCGGCGGTGACCCCGATGGGCAGTGATAACCCGAAGGCGAAAGACCTGCCGCAGGAGCCGAAAGTCGCGCGAATCGAGGTCGACAAGGGAAGCCGCGACGTGCGGGCCTTCGATGCGGCGGGCAAGCTCCTGGCCTATTACCCGGCCTCGATCGGCAGCGCCGAGAAGCCGGCGCCGAGCGGCGAGACCAAGGTCGAGCGGGTCGCCTTCGATCCGACCTATACCTACAATCCGAAATACGCGTTCAAGGGCGTCAAGGCGCGTGAGAAGTTCACGATCAAGGCCGGCCCGAACAATCCGGTCGGCGCGGTCTGGATCGACCTGGCCATCGAATCCTACGGCATCCACGGCACCCCGGAGCCGGAGAAGGTCGGCAAGACCGAATCCCACGGCTGCATCCGGCTCACCAACTGGAGCGCGCGGGACCTCGCGACCCATGTCGAGAAGGGTGCCACGGTGATCTTCCGGGACCAGTGAGGGGCGCGCACCCCGCCGGTCTCCCGTTGCGGATCCGCCCCAACTGAGGCGCGCCTGCCGCACGATCTCGCCGAAATGTATAACTGCGTAACATTGCCGCTCGGCTGCGCGCCCGTCGACGGATCGCGACGCTTGACACGTTCGACGTTCCGGGCGACGGCTCGACCCGTGCCGCAGGCCCCATCGGCGTGCCGGAACGACGTCCTGGAGATGATCTGCACAGGCAGGTCACACGTCCGGACGTGCCGAAAGGCTCAGCTCCGGTGCGGAGCGGATCGAAGGAAAGATAGCTCGGCGTGACTGCGGAACCGAACGAGGACATTCTTCAGGGCGTCCGGGTCCTCGTGGTCGAGGACGAAGCTGCGATCTCGATGCTGCTCGAAGACATGCTCCTCGACTTCGGCTGCGACGTCGTCGGGCCGGCCGCGCGTCTCGCGACAGCCCTCGAGATGGCCCAGGCCGAGAGCTACGACGTCGCGATCCTCGACGTGAACGTTGCGGGCGAGCCGATCTACCCGGTGGCCGAGGCGATCGCGAAGCGCGAGCTGCCCCTGGTGTTCTCGACGGGCTACGGCGGCGCCGGCATCCGCGAGCCGTTCCGCGACCGGCCGGTGGTGCAGAAGCCCTTCAGCCAAGCCGATCTCAAGCGCACCCTGGTCGGCGCGATCCGGTCCGCCAGAGGCTGATCGACCGCGGGCGCGCCCGCTCACGCCCCCTCGATCGGGAAGGCATCGGGCAGGTGCTCGGGCCATCCCCGGCGCCCGAGGAAGACCGCATCGGCGCGCAGCGTCAGGCGCGGATCCGCGGGGTAGCGGGCGAGCCAGGCCCGAACCGCGCGCGAGAAGCGCCGCCGCTTGTCCGGGGTGATCGACACGCGGGCGTCGGAGAGCCGGTCGCGCGCCTTGACCTCGACGAAGGCGAGCGTGCGACCGCGGCGCACGATCAGGTCGATCTCGCCGCCCGCGAGGCCGACCCGCATTGCGAGCGGGCGGTACCCCTTCAGCATCAGCGCCAGCAGCGCGATCCATTCGGCTCGGCGGCCGCGCCGGTCGCTAGCCCGGCGCTGCGCCGCCTCAGGCGTCATCGCGGTCCCCCTCCCTGGGAGCGTCCTCCGCGCGGCTGAGCGCGAGGGCACGGGCATAGACGAGGCGACGCTTCTGCCCGGTCTCGGCCGCGACGAGGCTCGCCGCGTCCTTGATCGAGTGGCGGGCGAGCGCGACCCGCAGGGCGGCGTCGAGGTCGGCCTCAGAGGCGGCATCCGGCACCGCTTCGGGACCCGTGCCGATCAGCACCACGATCTCCCCTCTGGGAGCGCCGGCAGCCGCGAATTCCGCGCTCAGCGTGCCGAGGGTGCCGCGCCGGACGGTCTCGTAGAGCTTCGTCAGTTCGCGCGTCACCGCGGCGGGTCGCTCGGGACCCAGCACCTCCGCGGCATCGGCCAGCATCTCGACGAGGCGATGCGGCGATTCGAACAGGACCAGGGTGCCGGGAACCCGGACGAGGTCGCCGAGGCGGTTGCGCCGGGCGCCCGGCTTCTGCGGCAGGAAGCCCTCGAAGAAGAAGCGGTCGGTGGGCAGGCCTGCGGCGACCAGCGCGGTCATCACCGCCGAGGGGCCGGGGATCGGCGTGACCGGAATCGCGGCCTCGATCGCGGCCTGGACCAGCTTGAAGCCGGGATCCGAGACGAGGGGCGTCCCCGCATCCGAGACCAGGGCCAGCGCCTGTCCCTCCTGCAGGCGGCGCAGCATGCGCTCGCGGACCGCGTCGGTCGAGTGCTCGTGATAGGCGAGGAGCGGCGTGGTGATCCCGTAATGCATCAGCAGGGTCCGGGTGACGCGGGTATCCTCGGCGAGAATCGCGTCGGCCGCCGCGAGGGTCGCCAGAGCCCGGATCGTGATGTCGCGCAGGTTGCCGATCGGCGTGGCCACGATGTGCAGGCCCGGATCCAGCGCCTCCGCCTCGCTGGCGAGCCCGAAGGCGGTGAAGGTGGCGGGTCCCTGGCGTCTCGAGGGCTCGGGACGGTCGGCAGGGGGTCTGGTGGGATCGGGACGCTGGCTCATCGCGGCGACAATGCCACGGACCGCGAGGGAATCTTTCACCTTTCCCGCGGGTGCGTTTACTTTTCTCGCGTAGACTTTAGGCGTGGCCTGTCCCGAACCGCGAGGAGACCTGCGATGGCGCGCTCGAAGCCTCCTGTGGGCATTCTCACCGCGCTGGCCGGTCTCGCCCTCGCGCTCGGCGCCTGCATCGGCGGCCCCGACGGCGGACGGCAGGTCCGTCAGGTTCCCGTCGAGGCGCCCCCCGCGCAGGCGGAGGCGCCCGGGCCACCCGCGCCCCCCCTCCCCGCCGGGCCGGGCCGCATCGGCGCGGGCTCCGTCAAGGTGGCCCTCGTGCTGCCGTTGAGCGGCCAGGGCGCCGCGATCGGCGCCGCCATGCGCAACGCCGCCGAACTCGCCTACGAGGAGTTCCAGCAGCCCGATCTCCAGATCCTGGTGAAGGACGACCGCAGCGCGCCGGACGGTGCCCGCGAGGCGACCCAGGCGGCGCTCGCCGAGGGCGCCGACATCGTGCTCGGTCCGGTCTTCGCCGGCAGCGTCCAGGCCGCCGCCCTCCCGGCGCGCAATGCCGGCAAGCCGGTCGTCGCCTTCTCGACGGATGCCACGGTGGCCGCGCGCGGCGTCTACCTGCTGAGCTTCCTGCCGCAGACCGAGGTCGATCGCATCGTCGACGAAGCGGTGGCCTCGGGGAAGCGCTCCTTCGCGGCGCTGATCCCGGAGAGCCCCTACGGCAACGCCGTCGAGGCCGAGTTCCGCGAGGCTGTGGCACGCAGGGGCGCGCGCCTCGCCGCGATCGAGCGCTACGCGGCCGGCCAGCCCGGTCCCGCGGTCGAGCGCCTCGCCGGGCTGATCACCGGGGCTGCCCAGGCCGATGCGCTGTTCTTGCCCGAGACCGCGTCCGGGCTGCCCGCCGTCTCGGCGGCACTGATGAAGGCCGGGTTCAACCCGGCCCGGGTCCGGCCGATCGGCACGGCGGTCTGGAACGAGCCGCGCCTGTTCGCCCTGCCCGCCCTCCAGGGTGGCCGCTTCGCCGCGCCGGATGCCGCGGGATTCGCAGCGTTCTCGGGCCGCTACCAGGCCCGCTTCGGCGCGAGCCCGCCGCGGGTCGCCTCGCTCGCCTACGACGCCGTCTCGCTCGCGGCGGCGCTGACGCGGCAATACGGCTCCCAGCGCTTCGCCGAGCCGACGCTCACCACCCCCTCCGGCTTCGCCGGGATCGACGGGACCTTCCGGCTGCGGCCGGACGGAATGAGCGACCGCTCGCTCGCGGTCTACGAGATCCGCAACAACGCGGTGACGACGGTGAGCCCAGCGCCGCGCGCGCTTCCCAAGCCCGGGACGTGAGCCCCGGCGCCTGATCAGCGCCCGAGTTCGGCCACCACCGCGTTGAGGACGGGCGCCCCGCGGACGGTGGTGGCGATGCGGCCGGATCCGAGGCGCGCGACGAGCCCGTCCTGCACGAGGGCGTCGAGCCGGTCGGGATCGAGCGGGCGGCCCTTCAGCGCGGCGTAGCGGGCCGGATCGATGCCCTCGGTGAGCCGGAGGCCCATCATCAGAAATTCGTCGCCCTGATCGGAGGGGGACAGCGCCTCGGTTTCGGCGATGCCGTGGCCGACGGCCTCGACGCGATCGAGCCAGGCTTCGGGGGCGCGCAGGGTCACGGTGCCGATGCGGCCGGCCGCCGTCACGAGGCGTCCGTGCGCGCCGGGTCCGATCCCCGCATATTCGCCGTAGCGCCAGTAGAGCAGGTTGTGGCGCGAGGCGGCGCCGGGGCGGGCGTGGTTCGAGATCTCGTAGGCCGGCAGCCCCGCCGCGCCGCAGACCTCCTGCGTCACGTCGTAGAGGATGCGGGCGGATTCGTCGTCAGGCGGCACGAGCTTGCCGGCCTGCGCCAGGCCGAAGAAGGGCGTGCCGGGCTCGATGGTCAGTTGGTAGAGCGAGAGATGCTCGGCCGCGAGATCGAGGGCGCGGCCGAGCTCCGCCCGCCACGCCTCGGGGGTCTGGCCCGGCCGGGCATAGATCAGGTCGAAGGAGCTGCGCGGGAAGCTCTCCTGTGCGATCCGGATCGCCGCCAGCGCCTCGGCGGCGCTGTGCAGCCGCCCGAGGGTCCGCAGCGACGCGTCGTCGAGGGCCTGGATCCCGAGGGAGACGCGGCCGACCCCGGCGGCGCGGTAGCCGCGGAAGCGCCCCGCCTCGACGCTCGTCGGGTTGGCCTCGAGGGTGATCTCCGCGCCCGCGGCGATGCCCCAGGCGGCATCGACCGCCTCGATCAGTCCCGCCACAGTCTCCGGCCGCATCAGCGAGGGCGTGCCGCCGCCGAGGAACACGCTGGTGACCACGCGCCCCGGCGTCAGGGCCGCGACGTGCGCGATCTCGGCGCGGAAGGCCGCGAGAAAGCGCACCTCGTCGACGGGCGCGTGGCGGACATGGCTGTTGAAGTCGCAATACGGGCATTTGGCCGCGCAGAACGGCCAGTGCAGGTAGACCCCGAACCCCGCGTCGCGGGTGGGATGATAAATCGGCGGCATGGTCCCGATGTGAGGGCGCGCCGGCCCGGCGGCAACGCCCCCTCCCCTCATCCCGGGCGGCGCAGGCAGGCGGCCGCCAGCGCCACGAAGGCCCGGGCCCGATGCGAGAGTGCGTCGCCGCTCTCCCAATTCACCCCGTGCTTCTCCGCCGACGAGATCTCCCCGAAGGTGCGGTCGAGGCCGTCCGGCCGGAACATCGGGTCGTAGCCGAACCCGGCGGCGCCGCGCGGGGCGACGAGGTCGCCGAAGACCCGGCCTTCGAACAGCTCGCTGTGGCCGTCCGGCCAGGCAAGCACGAGGGCCGAGACGAAATGCGCCCGCCGGTCGGTGGCGCCGCGCCGGTCGAGCTCGGCGAAGATCCGATCCATCGCCCCGGTGAAATCCTTTGACGCGCCGGCCCAGCGTGCCGAGAAGATGCCGGGCGCTCCGTCGAGGGCATCGATGCAGAGGCCCGAATCGTCGGCGAAGGCGGGCAGGCCGGAGGCCGCGGCGGCGGCGTGCGCCTTGATCGCGGCATTCTCCGCGAACATCGTTCCGGTCTCCTCCGGCTCGGGCAGGCCGAGTTCGCCCGCCGAGACCGCCTCGACGCCGAAGGGCGCGAGCAGCTCGCGCATCTCCACGAGTTTGCCGGCGTTGTGGGTCGCGATCACGACCCGGCCCGAGAGGATCCGGCTCACGCGATGGCCTGCTTCTGGAGGGCGACGAGATCGGCCACGCCCGCCTTGGCGAGCCCGAGCATGTCGAGGAGTTGAGCCTCGGTGAAAGGCGCGCCCTCGGCGGTGCCCTGCACCTCGACGAGGCCGCCAGAACCGGTGATCACGAAGTTGGCGTCGGTCTCGGCCGCGGAATCCTCGGCGTAGTCGAGATCGAGCACTGCGGTCCCCTTGGAGATGCCGCAGGAGACCGCCGCCACGTGCTCCCGCAACGGGTCGACCGAGATGATCGAGCGGCCCCGCATCCACGTGAAGCAATCGTGCAGGGCCACCCAGGCGCCGGTGATCGCGGCCGTGCGGGTGCCGCCATCGGCCTGCAGGACGTCGCAATCCACGGTGATCTGGCGCTCGCCCATCGCCGGCAGGTTGGTGACGGCGCGCAGCGACCGGCCGATCAGGCGCTGGATCTCCTGGGTCCGGCCCGAAGGCTTGCCGGAGGACAGCTCGCGGCGCGTGCGGGTATGGGTGGCGCGCGGCAGCATGGAATACTCGGCCGTGACCCAGCCCTTCCCCGAACCGCGCAGCCACGGCGGCCCGCGGTCCTCCAGCGAGGCCGTGCACAGCACCTTCGTCTCGCCGAAGGTGACGAGGCAGGAGCCTTCGGCGTAGCGCGCAACGGCGCGCTCCAGCGTAACCTTGCGCAGCTCGTTGGCTGCGCGCTTCGAGGGCCGCATGCCCGCTCCTCACGTCCGAATGGAGGCCGGGCTCATACGGCCCGGAAGCTCCTGCGGCAACCCGCGCCACCGCGCAGGCGCGTCCCGCAGGACACAACCTATCGCCGATCGACCGTGGCGATTGATCGACCGGCGCGCTGCGGACACAATCGTCCGGCCAGGATCGTACCCGTGACAGAACACAGCAGTTTTCCCGAGACTTCCCCCATCCCGCCGCTCGGCGCCCTGAACGAGCGCGCCCGCGAGATCTTCCGCCAGATCGTGGAGAGCTATCTCACCACGGGCGAACCGATGGGCTCGCGCAACCTCGCGCGGATCCTGCCGATGGCGCTGTCGCCGGCCTCGATCCGCAACGTGATGTCGGACCTCGAGCATTCCGGCCTGATCTTCGCGCCGCATACCTCGGCCGGCCGCCTGCCGACGGAGCAGGGCCTGCGCTTCTTCGTCGACGCGATGCTGGAGCTCGGTGATGTCGGGCACGAGGAGCAGCAGCGCATCGAGGCGCAGATGCGGGCCGCCGCCTCGCGGCACACCTTCGACTCCGCGCTCGCCGAGGCCTCGACGCTGCTGTCGGGCATGTCGCGCGGGGCGGGCGTGGTGCTCACCACGAAGTCGAACGTGCATCTCAAGCACATCGAGTTCGTGCGCCTCGATCCGAGCCGCGCCCTCGTGGTTCTCGTCTCGAACGACGGCTCGGTGGAGAACCGGCTGCTCGATCTGCCGCCGGGCCTGCCGGCGAGCGCGCTGCAGGAAGCCTCGAACTACCTGAACGCGCGCCTCCAGGGCCGGACGCTCGGGATGCTGCGCCAGGAGATCGAGACCGAGCGGCAGGCGATGAAGCGGGAGCTCGACGCCATCACCGAGCGGCTGGTCGATGCCGGGCTCGCCACCCCGGTCGGGCCCTCCGAGGCGCGCCAGCTCATCGTGCGGGGTCAGGCCAATCTCCTGGACGACCTGCGCGCGGTCGAGGATCTCGAGCGGATCCGGCTGCTCTTCAACGACCTCGAAACGCAGAAGGACGTGATCGATCTGCTCTCGCGTGCCGAGGGCGGCGACGGGGTGCGGATCTTCATCGGCTCGGAGAACAAGCTGTTCTCGCTCTCCGGCTCGTCGCTGATCGCCGCGCCCTTCCGCGACGGGACGCAGAAGATCGTCGGCGTGGTCGGCGTCATCGGTCCGACGCGGCTGAACTACGCCCGCATCGTGCCGATGGTGGATTACACTGCGCGGGTCGTCTCGAAGCTCCTCGACGGGCCGCGCTAGGGCGTTCTCCGCCGCGGCGCCGCAAGCGAGGGGCTTCACCGACCTGACCGGTTCGGGCCAGCCTGGCTCGGTCTGAGGTCCGGGGCGCATCCCGACGAGCCGGCGACCCGGTCGCCGGAATGCGCCGTCCGCCCGTTCAGGCCGGGATCACGTCCACGATCTCGTAGGTGTCGGGATCGATGATCAGGATGTCGTCCTCGACCAGGATGTAGTCGTAGCCCTCGTAGGCCGGCACGATGCTGAGGATCGACGGCGGAAGCCGGTGGAGCCGCACCGAGCGCGGGATCGCGGTGCCGACGCTGATCGCGAAGTTCACGTTGCGGACCCGCTCGACGCCGGAGCGCGTGATGGACTGCCGGAACTCGGTGCGCCGCGTCGTGTCGAGGCGGCTCGCCGCGCCCCGCACCTCGCCGCCGCGACCGCCACGCTCCGCCCGACCGGGGCCCTCGCGCCCACCGCGGCCGTCTCGGTCGGCGCGGCCATCCCGGTCACCACGACCGTCCCGGTCGCCGCGGTCCCCGCGCTCGTTGCCGCGCGCGCCCGGCCCGCCGCGCTCGTCCGCACCGCGCGCGTCGCCGCGCCCGTCCGGCCGCTCGCCGGCCCGGCCGGGGGCTCCGTCGCGATCACCCCGCTCGGCTGCGCCCGGGCGCCCGCCCGCACCCGGCC
>NZ_JBWJYM010000010.1:0-221467 GCF_056431005.1 Methylobacterium sp. HJ2
CTGAGCGGTGTGCCCAGAACCCGATCCCATCTCGAACTCGGCCGTTAAACGCACCAGCGCCCATGGTACTGTGTCTCAAGACACGGGAGAGTCGGTCGCCGCCAGACCCGCACAGCGCAGGCATGCATCCCCAGGATGCCAATCCATTCCCTCGACACGATGCTCACAACCCTGGCGCGGGGTGGAGCAGCCCGGTAGCTCGTCAGGCTCATAACCTGAAGGTCACAGGTTCAAATCCTGTCCCCGCAACCAACCTTACAAGCCCGCCCCGGATCACACCGGGGCGGGCTTTTGGCTGTCCACACTACGCCCTGCCGGGATAGATCGACCGGCAGGCTCGTCTGATGGCTCTGCCCGCGTCGGGCGCGATCCGAGAGGGGAGGGGGCTCGGTTTGCACGTCGCGTTGCCGATATCCCGTGTCGCGATCGCACGCGGCGCGGTCCCATAGATCACAAGGCCCGAACGGTCTCTCTCGTCCCGTCACGCCGCATCTTCGGCTTGCCCGGCTGCGTCAGCGACGGCCTGCACCGACCCGAACGAACGTACGGACCGGTCCGAGGTCCGTGTCGGTGCGCGCGTCGATCGCGAAGCGTCCGGCGGCTTCGGGCCTCGTTGCGGTCCCGTCCCGTCCGGCGCTCGCGGCTATACCCGCCGCGGCGCGTCCAGACAGCCGCACGCAGGTCGACGCGCCCGGCAGGCGCACGAAGCCCGGTCCATGGCTCGGGCAGGGCTCGGTGCGCCGGTTGACGGCCGTGCGCCTCGCAGCCGCGGGCGAGAGCGTGCTGCCCTCGGGGGAAACAGTGGCGAGGCTCTGCGCTGCCGGATCAAGACGCGGCAGGTCGAGCCCGTCCAGCGCGAGGGCAGGGCCGATGCAGAAGGCGCTGATCAGAGCGATCGCGAGGCGGTTCGAGCTGGTTGCGCGCATCAAGGGGCTCGACCATCGCAGGATTGCCCGGCGGGCCTGAAAGTCAGGACCGCCGGAGACGGCGAGGGTCACGAGTCGCATTCCGGAGCCGATCAGTCCAGAGCGAAACGTCAGCTCATGTAGTTGACTAGGGATAGCTTCGAGAGCGACGCCGTAATCTGGTAGCTCGCTTGCAGCCGGTTCTGGACCGCGAGGAGCTTGGTCGCGACCTCCTCGGTCGAGACAGTCTCGACGCCGTCCACGGTGTCCTGGAGAGCACCGCGAGTCGTCGTGTTCGACGCCTTGGCGTTGCTCAGCGCGTTGGATGCGAGGCTGAGATCGCTGACGATCTCCTGCACGCTCGGACTGGTGTTGCCGGCCGCCTGAAGCAACGTGCCGGAGCGATCGGCCAGAGCCTGGCGCTTGGCCTGCGCGGTCGAATCGGTGCCGGTGGGCGAGCCGATCGCGACCGCGGCCATGCCCGCGAGCACGGATTGCAGCGGTTCCTCGTTGGCCTGTGTGCCGAGTTGCACCGTGTTCGAGGATCCGACACGGGCGGTGAAGGTGCCGCGCGGGTCGCGACCCGAATCGTCTCCTTGGTACCAGATCACCGTGTTGGTCTGCGGACTCTCGGAATAGCCTGTGGCGTTGCCCGTGGCGTCGAACGCGATGCGGCGCGGCGCGAGGCCGGGGGCCGGTGAGCCGGCGAAGAGATCGGAGGCCGCGCGGATGGTGGAACTCGCCGCGAGCGTTGTCGAGGCCGCAGCGCCGATGGCGTTGCCGAGCGCCGCCGACAGGTTGGCGGCCGTCTTGGCCGGGTCGGTCGGGTCGATGGCGAAGGCGGTGGCCGAGCCCGACGCGGCCTGGGCCTGCGCCGTCAGGGTGATCGTCGTGGTCGTGCCGTCGTGCAGGCCGAGCACGAGCGTGACGCTGTCGCCGATCGCTGGCTGCTTCGCGGGGCTGCCGAGGCCGATCGCGAGCGAGGCCGGTGCACCGCCCGAGAAGGCGAGGCCGAGCCCGGGTCCCGGCGGCGTGTCGCCGGGCGATGCGCTCTGTACGCTCGCGAGTGTTCCGGGCGCGATCAGGGTGCCGAGCGCCGCCGCTGCCGCTGCCGGGTCGGCCACGATCGGGAACGTGTTCGTGTCGGAGGCGGAGGGGTTCGCCCGCGCCGTGAAGGCGATGGCGGTCTGGCTTCCGTCCGGCTGGTTCACGACGACGCGGAAGCGCTGGCCCTCCGTCGGCGCCGCCTGGAAGCTTGCCACGGCGCTTGCCGGGCTCGCCGCGGTGTAGGCGACGGTGAGCGCCGAGCCCGTCGCGGTCGGCGCCTTCGGCAGGGTGAAGCCGAAATTCGCCCGCACCTCGGCGTTCGCGTCCTCACTCAGGCCGACCGACGTCGTGCTCGGCAGGCTTGCCAACAACCGGCCCTGCCCGTCGCTGCCCAGGTCCGCTTTGGTCTGCTCGGCCACGAGGGTCTTGAGCCCGTCCTGGCCGCGGACCGGATCCCCGGTCATGATCGTGTCGTAGGTCGCCACCGGCGCCTGCGATCCGTCGCGGCCGCCGAACACATAGGTCTCGCCGGTCGACTGGTTGAGCGCGTCGATCGCGGAGGCGAGGCTGGTCTGCGCAAGGGTGCCGCTGCTGACGATCCCGGTGGGACTGCCCACGAGTCCGCTCCGCAGGTCCTTGCTGACGCTGCCCGCGAGGCTGATGACTTGGCTGAGGCTTGCCGAAGCGAGGTTCACGCGCGTCTGCGCGCCGGTGATCGCGCCGTCATACCCGTCCAGCGCGCTGAGAGCGGCATGGGCCGAGAGGCTCGAGGTCCGCCCGACGCCGAGCCCCGCATAGGTTTCGGCAGTCCGCCCGCTCGCGAGCTGCGTGCCGAGCGTGTCGAGCTGGGATTTCAGGTCGAGGATCTGCCGGGTGCTGCGCGTGGTGGCGTAGCTGCCGGCGGCGAAGGGGCTGATCACGCTCATGGCTTAGATCCGCAGCAGGGTGTCGAGCATGTCGCGAGCCGCCGTCAGCACCCGCGCGTTGGCGCCATAGGCCGATTGCAAAGCGATCAGGTTCGACATCTCCTCGTCGACGCTGACGCCGGCGCTGGTGGCGAACCGGCTCTGCGCGGTCGACAGGGCGACGCTCTGGCCGTCATCGATGCTCTTGGCCTGGGCCGCGGCCGCCCCCTGGGCGGCGATCAGGTCCTGCGCGAAGCCGGTGACGCTCTGTGTGTAGGGCGCTGCGATACCGCCGATGCCGCTCGACGACGAGAAGGTCCGCTGCGCGCTCGTCAACGCATCGTAGATAAAGTTCGCCCGCGTGGCGTCGGCACCGCTCGCCGTGGCGCTCGGTGCGGTCAGGACAGCGGTCTTGGCGGCGACGACCGGGTTGATCGTCAGACGCTGGGCGAGTCCGGTCTGTTGCGAGCCGGAATCGAGGGAGCCGGTGATGAGGCCGCCGGTGCCCCCATCGACGAAGAGGGCGATCTGCGGATAGGCGGTCGAGAGGTCGGTCGCCGAGGTCGGCACGGTGATCGCAGCGCTCGCCCCCGTCACCTTGGTGCCCGCGAGCCCCGTCACGGTGACGGCGGCGCTGCTGCCCGACGCGGTCAGGATCGGGATGCTGCCGGCGGGATACCCGGACGCCGTCGCGCGGGCCGATGCCGCCGCCACCGCTTCCTGGATCTTCGCCGCGTAGGTCGCCGGACCGCCGGAGATGTCGAAGGTCTGCGCGAAGGCGGTCCCGTCGTTCGTCTGGGCGGGGTCGACCGACTTCGTCGCGGCCTTCGAGGCGACGAGGATGACGTTGCGGACCGAGCCGTCCGGCGCGCTAACCGGTACCGTCAGCGCGTTGCCGGCCTGGATGCCCGTGAGATCGATGGTCGCGGAGGTGCCGCTGACGCTGCCGGTGATGGTCGTGTCCGTCAGCGCAGCCGACAGACCCGAGGCGAGGTCGTCGAGCTGGCGCTGGGCCTGCGGCAGGACCGTGTCCCGCAGTTCCAGCTCGGCGGCGATGCTGCCCGAGCGCAGCGTTCCCGGAGCGCCGAGATCGATCGTGCCGCCTCCGGCCAGCGTTGCCGTGATGGTCCCGACGTTGCGCTTGGCCGGATCGGTCGCGTAGGCGGAACTGGGACCGAGCGGCGCGCGGCCGTCGAAGCTGAGCGTTGCCGCCGTGCCGCGCTCGACGAGCGTGACGCCCGAGCCCGTCAGGATCGAGGTGCTGCCGTCGCGCTGGGCCACCGTCTGGATGTCGAAATACCCGGACAGCTGTGTGATCTGCTGATCGCGCTGATCCTCGAGATCCGCCCGGACCGAATCATCGGCGGTATTCTGGATCTTGAGGTTGAGGCCGGCGATCCCCGAGAGCAGGGCGTTCGCGTTGCCGGTCTCCGTCCCGAGCTGCGTCTCGATCCCACTGCGCAGGTTCTGCACGCCCTCCGCAATGCTGCCGATGCCGCTGGCCAGCGTGCTCGCCTGATCGACGACCCCTGTTCGTGCCGCGGCGGAAGCTGGGTTGGCCGCAAGGGTCTGGAGCGACTGGGTGAAGCCGTTGACCAGGCCGTCCAGGGCCGTGGCACTTCCGGGCGTGCCGAACAGCTTGTCGATCTGACTGGCGATGTCGGCGCGGGTGGCGGTATAGGCCGAGCCCGAGGTCTCGAGGCGCAACTGCCTCAGCGCCGCGTCGTCGAAGCTGCGGGTGATCGTTCCGACCGCGACGCCGCTGTTGCCGGGACCGCTCGTGACGTTGTTGAGCGTGCGCCTGACATAGCCCGCGGTGCCCGCGTTGGCGACGTTCTGCGAGACCAGCGCGATCGCCGCCTGGGTCGCCTTCAGGCCGGCTGTCGCCGTCGACAATGCGTTGAGGGACATCCCGTTCTCTCCGGCGCCGCACGCCGAACCCGTTCACGGTCGGGTTCGGCGCGACTCCTCTCCGATCCGCCGAACCTCAGCGGATCACGTTCATCAGGTCGGACATCATCTGCTGGGCCGTCGACATCACGCGGGTGTTGGCCGAGTAGGCCTGCTGCGTGACGATCATCTTCGAGAACTCGTCGGCGATGTCGGTGTTCGATTGCTCGACGTTGCCGCCGACGATCGTCCCGCCGCCGAGCCCGGCGAGCGGCGACCCGGAATCCGCGGTCTGCAGGTAGTTGGCGCCGGAATCGGGCTTGAGCCCGTCGGGGTTGGCGAAGCGCGCGATCCCGACGGTCGCGAGGGTCACCACGGATCCGTTCGAGTAGGTTCCCTGGACCTGTCCGGTATCGGAGACCGAGAGGTCGTTCAGCGATCCCGCGGCGTAACCGTCCTGGCTCAGCGCGTTCGTCGTCGCGGCGCCGGACGAGGTGGCGTACTGGGTCAGCGTCGTCTTGTCGAAGGCGATCCCGATCGTGCCGAGGTCGGTGCCGTTGACGGTGAGGTCGCCGACCGACAGCTTGCCGGTGGCGGGCTGCTGCAACTGGCCGGTGGCATCGAAGGTCACCGCGGTGCCGGCGTTCGTCCAGGCGGTCTGGGTGTTGGAGACCGTGCTGTCCGAGGCGTAGAACAGGTTCCAGACCGCGGGCGTGGTTCCGCTCGCGTCCTGGATCTTGGCCCAGCGTGTGTTCAGGTTCACAGGCGCGCCGCTGTCCGAGTACAGGGTCATCTGCGGACCCGCGATGCTGTTGTCGACGAAGGTCGCGGCGTCCGCCGCGCTGACCGCCTTTCCGCTCACCGACGAGCCGTCCGTCGCCGTCACCAGCGCCGACGGGTCGGTCGGCGTGTAGAGCGAGGATTTCGAGGTGGTCGAGGCGGTCGTCTTCGGGCTGACCGGCAGGTTGGCGCTGTAGCTGATCGTCGTGGTCTTCCGAGCCGGCAGAGCCGTATCGGTGATGCGGATCGGCCCCGTGCCCGTCGACTGACCGGTGGTCGGGTCGACGTTCTGGCCCTGCAGGTAGCTGTTGGCGCCGTTGACGAGGTAACCGTCCTTGTTCATCGCGAAGTCGCCGCGGCGGGTATACAGGTTCGTCCCGGTGAAGGCGGTCTGCCCGTTCGCGTCTCCGGTGCGCTGCTGCACGACGAAGAAGCCGTCGCCGCGGACCGCCATGTTGGTCGGCACGTTCGTGGCGGTGATGTTTCCCTGGAGCGTGTTGGTGAGCTGCGCCGTCGCCGCGACGGTGCCGGCGACCTCGCGGTTCGGCGTCTGCTCGGCGATGAGATCGGTGAAGCTGGTGTCGATCCGCCGGTAACCCACCGTCTGTGAGTTGGCGATGTTCCCGGAGATGTTGCCGATCGCGTAGGATTGCGCCTTCAGGCCCGAGACGGAGGTCTGAAGCGCGGAGAAGATATCCATGGCAGCGCGTTCCCAGTAGGGCGCCGGACCACAGGGCCGACACGCTCTCATCCCGCAACCCGCGTGCCACGGACAAGCCCTTGATCCGGTTCGCATAAATCGGACATGACCGGGCAGAAACGGCCCGGCTCGCCACACAGGCCCGGCAAATCCTGCCGGCTGGCTGTCCCGACGCGGCGGCGTTTACGGGCCGTTATCCGCGCGCGTCTAGGGTCGTCGCCCAGGCCGCGCGCGCCGCAACGGGCGGAACGCGAGAGTGGGCCCCGGGCCGGGGCCGAGGAGGCGGGCATGCGGGCCAAGCGGACGAGCCTCGTCCACCTGATCTACTTCTCGCGGTTGAATCTCTCGTCCGATCCCCAGTTGCGCGCCGGGCAGATCGGCGACATCACGCGCCAGGCCCAGAAGAAGAACGAATTTTCGGTGATCACGAGCTATCTGATCATCGAGCAGAACTTCGCGATGCAGATCGTCGAGGGCGAGCGGACCTCGGTGCACGAGACCTTCAACCGGATCGCGGAGGACCAGCGCCACCGCGACGTCCAGATCTGCGAATGGCGCGAGATCCCAAAACGCGAATTCGTGAATTCGTTCAAGGTCAGTGTCCGGACAAATGCGACGGAATCCCTGTTCGCGAAGGCAAACCTCCTGCCGATGCTGCAACGCGGCACACCCAAGGCGACGTCGATCCATGCTCTCGCCACAGCACTCCAGGCAGAAGCGATGACGAAGCAGGGAATCGATCACCTGTTCATCTGACACCCGACCTCTGTGTGTCCGGTGGGTATCGCCCGTTCGGCGCCGGATTGGTGAAATATTTACGCCGAGCGGTGACCACTTGATCCCTGACTATCCCGGCAGACCCCGGACGTTCCGAAGGTCCGGCCTTTCATCCCCGCGGTGACGCCCCGATGACCGATACGCCCCCGATCCTCGTGGTCGACGACCAGGAAAAGCTCCTGCGTCTCGTCGTCATGCTGATGAACCGCATCGGCTTCCCCGACGTGGAGGGTGTCACCAATGGGGCCGAGGCGCTGGAGCGCATGCGGGAGCGCCGATACGCCTTGGTGATCTCCGATCTCGACATGGAGCCGATGGACGGGATCGCGCTGCTGCGCGAGATCCGGGCGGACGATGCGTTGATGAACACGCCCTTCATCCTGACGGAATCCTCCTTCGACTTCGAGGACATCAACGTGGCGCACCAAGCGGGTGCGGACGCCTTCATCCTGAAACCGTTCGACATGGCCGTGCTCAAGTCGAAGCTGAAGCAGGTTCTCAACGGCAAGCCGCGCAAGCGCGAGGCGCCGGTCGCGCTCGAATCCACGCTGAGCACCGAATTCCCGATGCTCGGCAAGTTCTGAGCCCCCGCTCAGGCCGCCCGCTTCTGGTAATCCTTGATGTCGGTGAAGCGGATCGCCGGATAGCGCTCCTCCTCGTAGCGGAGGGAGAACGCGGTGGTCGCCATGAAGACCGGCGCCCCGTCGAGATCGCGGGCCATGCTCGAGCCGTGGCTGTCGACGAACTTGTCGAGCTCGGCTTCCGAATCGGACGAGACCCAGCGGCAGACGGTGAAGCGGGTGGCGTCATAGTCGATCGGCAGCCCGTACTCGGCGGAGAGGCGTTCCTTCAGAACGTCGAGCTGAAGCGCCCCCACCACGCCGACGATCGCTTGGGACCCGTCCTGCGGGACGAAGACCTGAACCACGCCCTCCTCGCCCATCTGCTGAAGCGCCTCGCGCAGTTTCTTGGCCTTCATCGCGTCCGTCAGCTTGATCCGACGCAGGATCTCGGGCGCGAAGCTCGGAACGCCGCGGAAGAGCAGGTCTTCGCCCTCGGTGAGCGTGTCGCCGATCCGAAGCGTGCCGTGGTTCGGAATGCCGACCACGTCTCCCGCGAAGGCTTCGTCGGCGATCGCCCGATCCTGCGCGAAGAAGAATTGCGGCGCCGAGAGCGAGATCGGCTTGCCGGTGCGCACCAGACGCGCCTTCATCCCGCGGTTCAGCCGTCCCGAGCAGACCCGCATGAAGGCGATGCGGTCCCGGTGGTTCGGATCCATGTTCGCCTGGATCTTGAAGACGAAGCCCGTCATGCGCGGCTCGGTCGGCTCGACCGTGCGCTTGTCCGCATCCTGACCGCGCGGCGGCGGCGCGAATCGGCTGAGCCCGTCGATCAGGTCGCGCACGCCGAAATTGCGCAGCGCCGAGCCGAAGAAAACCGGCGTCAGATGGCCCTCGCGGAAGGCTGCGAGATCGAAGGTCTTGAGGCCGCCCTCGGCGAGTTCCACCTCGTCGCGCCAGGCCTGCGCGGCGCCGTTCTCGGTGAGCAGGCTGTCGAACAGCGGATCGTCCGGGCCGGAGACCGCGATGGTCCCGGCATCGTCCGCCGCGTCGAGACGGCGGACGCGGTTCCCGCCGAGCTCGTAGGTGCCCGCGAAGTTGCGCCCGAGCCCGATCGGCCAGGTGACGGGGGCGACGTCGAGGGCCAGCGTCTTCTCGATCTCGTCGAGAAGGTCGAACGGGTCGCGCGCCTCACGGTCGAGCTTGTTCACGAAGGTGACGATCGGGATGTCGCGCAGTCGGCAGACCTCGAAGAGCTTGCGCGTGCGCGCCTCGATGCCCTTGGCGGCATCGATCACCATCACGGCCGAATCCACCGCCGTCAGCGTCCGGTAGGTGTCCTCCGAGAAGTCCTCGTGGCCCGGCGTATCGAGCAGGTTGAAGACGCAGTCGCCGTATTCGAAGGTCATCACCGAGGTGACGACCGAGATCCCGCGCTCCTTCTCGATGCCCATCCAGTCCGAACGCGTGGAGACGCGGTTGCGCTTGGCCTTGACCTCGCCGGCGAGCTGGATCGCGCCGCCGAACAGCAGCAGCTTCTCGGTGAGCGTCGTCTTGCCGGCGTCGGGGTGGGAGATGATCGCGAAGGTGCGCCGCCGCGCCACCGGATCGGCGCCAGGAGCCTCGGTCTTCGTCTCGGTCTGCATCAGCATGGCGGGTTCACGGGGCACGCGCAGCACCCGGGAACCGGGCGAGGACAGGGCTTGGCGGATCTGCGCGGGGCCCGGGCACGGGCCCCGGGGGCACGCTCGAGCATGTAGGCGGTTCACCGCCTCTTGGCAAAAGGCGGGTCCGTCCGGCTCCCGCTCAGCCGCGCCCGATATAGGGCATCCGTGTCGCCGCCAGCGTCATGAACTGGACATTGGCCGACAGGGGGAGGTTGGCCATGTAGACGACCGCGTCGGCGACGTGGCGCGCCTCCATCACGGGCTCCGCCCGAAGCGAGCCGTCCGCCTGCCGGACAGCCTGCGCGAAGCCGCGGGTCATCTCGGTCTCGGCGTTGCCGATGTCGATCTGCCCGCAGGCGATGTCGTGATCGCGCCCGTCCAGGGCGGTCGCCTTGGTGAGGCCCGTGATGGCGTGCTTGGTGGCGGCGTAGGGCGCCGAATGCGGGCGGGGCACCTGGGCCGACACCGACCCATTGTTGATGATGCGCCCGCCGCGCGGATCCTGCGTCTTCATCTGGCGAAACGCGGCTTGGGTGCAGAGGAAGGCCCCCGTCAGGTTGGTGGCCACGCTGGCGTTCCAGTCCGCGATGGCGATCTCGTCGATTGGTGCGGCCCGCGGGAAGATGCCGGCGTTGTTGAACAGCACGTCGAGCCGGCCGAAGGCCGCGGCAATGCGGGCGAACAGGGCCTCGACGTCGGCCGGTACGGTCACATCCGCCGCGACCGCGAGCGCCCCGCCGCCGATCTCCGCCGCGACCGCGTCGAGCGGCTCGCGGCGCCGACCGGACAGGACCACCCGGTAGCCGGCGCTCGCCAACCCCTGCGCCACCACCCGTCCGATCCCGGACCCCGCCCCAGTCACCAGCGCCACTCGCTCGGCCATGACCGCACCCCGCCTCCGCTATCAGAGGCCGCATAGCTGTTGCCAGCCGGCGGATCCAGAGCTAGACACCCCTCGCCTTCGTTGGGGCGTCGCCAAGTGGTAAGGCAGCGGTTTTTGGTACCGCCATTCCCAGGTTCGAATCCTGGCGCCCCAGCCAAGTTGTTCAAGACAATCAAGGTCTTGACCGGCAGACCGACTCGGACAGAACGGACCGGACGGTGTGGCCGGGCCGTCCAAGGTTCGGCACGCTCACCCGCATGGCCGAAAGGCGCAGTGCAGGAAAGGGCGTCAGCGGCAGAGAGCCTGCCAGTAGAAATTGGCGGTCGAGGGCGACACGCCGCTGGTGGCGATTGAGCGCGAGTAGGCGGAAAAGCCCCGCTTGCTGGCTGCGCCGATCGTCACGGTCTCGGTGTTGCCACCGCCGGGAGGCGACGCGCTGATCGGCGTCGCCGTGACCGAGACGAGCGCGTTCGGGCATGCGAAGGGCAATGCCACCGTCGCATTGGCGGAATTGGTGCCCCATTGGATGAAGATGCCGTTGGTCAACTCGGTCCAGCCGGCATCGAGCGGTACGCCGAAGCCGTGGAGCACGACCTTGCCGACCGGCCCATCGGGATTGCCGAATGCCTGGCTGGGCGAAACGGCTTGGTCGAAGGTCACGTTCGAGCGGTAGACGGTGGTGTACGGCCCGATCACGAAGGCCGGCCGCGGGCCGAGGTTGGTGTTGAAGGTGTGGACCTTGACGTTGCTCAGGTTGACCGAGGCCGGCTTGGTCACGGACCCGGCCTTGAGCCGCATGGTCTCCTGTCCTGAGCCCTCGACAGAGAAGTTGCTGATCTGGACGCGGGGCGCCTCGAAGCCCTCGGTCGAAACCTCGCGGTCGAGGTCCACGCAGATGCTCTTCCGATCACCGGTCGTGGCGAAGCAGTAGCCGTTCGACAGATCGACCGACACGCCGTCCCGCAGGTGGAGACAGGTCTGCACGTTGTCACAGCCGAGATTGGTGATCTCGACCTTGTTGCACTGGCCCGGGTTGTAGCTGTCGGTCCGCTGGGTGCAGCTCAGCGCGCGCCAAGCATTGTAGACAAAGATGTTGGATAGCATCGGATTGTCGACGCGCTTGAACTCGAACGCGGTCAAATGCGCCCGCGCCCATCCAAGAAGATCGGTCCCACCCGACGCGCTGTAGTCGCCGCCCCAATACGTCCAGCCGATGCGGACGTGATCGAAGTGCGGCTCGTCGCCGTTCTGCTCGACATGGAAGCCGACCAGCAGCGGTTGGCCGAGGATGTTGATGAAGGTGCCCCCGGACTGCTCCACGCCTTGGTAGATCCCGCGCGTCACGTTGCGCAGCATGACGTCGGCCACGTAAGGGCGCGTGCCAGCCCCCGCCTGATAGGGCTGGCCGTTGGCATAGATTGTCCATGGCCCATCGAAGGGCACGAATCGCGATGTGGGCGTGGTGCGCGGATCCATCTGCGGATTGCGGAACTCGATGCCGGTGATCCGCGGCGCCGACCCGTTCAGCTTGAACCCGGCGATATCGACGCTCTGGGTGTAGCTGAACTGGACCACCGTGCCGTGGTTCTTGGCGGTCGGCGTGTCGAGGAAGGGCAATTCCGACCAACCTTCGCCCGCGAGCCATGAATTCTGATGGAGGTTGATCCGGCCGCTTTTCACATTCCAGAGACCGCCGTCGACCACGAGCTTCTTCTGCTTGGCGAAGGCATCGTCGGCAGCCGTCTGAAGGCAGTCGTGGGCGTCGAGCGCGCCCGTATAGGAGGTGATGTCCATGCGCTCGGCAGCGGTGCAATAATCCAGTGCGTGTAGCTGCCGACCGAGCAGATCGGACAATGTGCGGGGGCCGCCACGCAGGACTCCGGAGATCTTACCCGTGAATTGCGAAAGATCGCCGCTCGACCCCTGATCGTTGTCCTGCAGGGCGAGGCGGCGCGAGCTGCCGTTGTTCCGACCCGCGCTCGGATCCTCGACAGTCGAGGGCTGCTCGCTGCTGTTGAGCGCGAATGCGGAGGCCGGAAGCAGCACGAGATAGAGAGCGGCAAGGGAGCGAAGGCGAGACAGCATCGCGGATGTCCTCAGCATTGCGGGACGAAGGCGATCATGCCGCCTTTGAGCCGGGGGGTGCCCGAGTCGAGGCCCTCCGGCAAGGCTGACGGCTCGCCCTTGATGAGCCGAAGCATCGTGCGCCGACCCTCCGGGCCGTCGATCGCGAAGGACGGATGGGAGGCGTCGGTCCAGCGGATCAAGTCGTCGTGCCACGGCGTGTTCGGCCCCAACCCGCTCGGATGGATCGATACGGCCTCTGCGGATGTGACGGATTCGGAGTGCCGGCCGGCACGGGGCTCTTCAGATGAAAGGCGCCGGGACCCGGGCACATTGACCCCGGGCGTCGATGTCAAGGGTGCCGTGTCCCTGTCCGTCCGTGCGGCCCAGGCCATCGTCATGCGACCGACGGTGCATTACCGTCGTACTTCGGCCACCGGATGGGGGCACGCCATGCAGCCGCCGTCTCGAGCACCGCTTGGCGCATCCAGAGGCTGTCGCCGCAACGCCGTATTCACTTCGTGCAGATATGCTGACGCAACAAAGCAAAGGGCACACCCATGGTTGACTATGTCCTCGAGGGCCCACGTTGGGGCGCAGGCTCCACGAGCGTCACAGTCTCGTGGTTCGCGGACAGCACCGTCCCAACGAGTTTCCTCTCAGTACTGACGTCGGCCTTTTCGGATTGGAGCGCGCACGCCAATATTGCCTTTGCACAAACCTCATCGGCCGCATCGGCCAAGATCACTTTCAACACCGCCCCGATCGACGGCCTGAACAACGTTTTAGGAAGGACAAATTATTCGTATTCGGGTCAAAGTTTCATCTCTGCGGCTATCGTATTCGACACCGACGAAGGGTGGCATTCTGTCAACGGGCGCATGGTCAGCAACGACGGCATTGCCTTGTTCAATGTCGTGCTACACGAAATCGGTCATGCGATCGGCCTGGGGCATTATGAGGCCACGCTGGCCATCATGAACGCGAACGCCAATCGCACCCTCACGGATCTGACGACTTCGGACATCGATGGCGCGCAAGCGCTCTACGGAAAGCCCACTCAAATCGCGCTGTCGGGATCCCGGAGTCGCGACCTCAACGGCGACGGCACCTCCGACATCCTGCTGCAGTCCGGCGGCTCTGTCGTCGACTGGACGATGCAGAACGGACATCTGGCGGCCGGCGCACTGCTCGGCGGCAGCGGCAGCTACGTCGCCCGAGCCACCGGCGACGTGAACGGCGACGGCACCGCCGACATCCTGTTCCAGGACCCGAGCAACGGCTACGTCGCCAGCTGGCGGATGCAGAACGGACAGGTCGCGGCCGGCGCGCTCATCGGCGCGGCCAACGGCTACAGCCTCGTCGGCGCGGGCGACTTCAACGGCGACGGCACCGCGGACGTCCTGCTGCAGGACGCGTCGGGCAACCTCGTCGACTGGACGATGCAGAACGGCCAACTCGCAGCCGGCGCGCTGATCGGCAACAGCGGCAGCTACAAGGTGGTGGGCACCGGCGACGTCAATGGCGACGGCACCGCCGACATCCTGCTGCAGAGCGGCTCGAGCGTCGTCGCCTGGCTGATGAAGGCGGGCGGCCTGTCCCAGGGCCGGCTGCTGGGCGATGCCGGCGGCTACGGCGTGGCGGGGGTGGGCGACCTCAACGGGGACGGCACGGCTGACCTCGTGCTGCAGAGCGGGTCGAGCGTGGTGGCGTGGGTGCTGGGCTCGGGCGCGGTGACGAGCGGATCGATCCTGGGCGATGCGGGCGGCTACAAGGTGGCGGCGGTGGGCGACTACAACGGCGACGGCACGGCGGATCTGGCGCTGCAGAGCGGGTCGACGCTGGTGGACTGGACGGTCCAGAACGCTCGCGTCACTGCCGGTGCCTTCATCGGCGATGCCGGCAGCTACAGAATCGTCGCCTGAGCGATCCGTCCGAGGGGCGGGCGTATGCAATCGGCGGGGGCTGGCTGCGCGACCCCGCTGAGGCGGTCGGGGCGGATGAGCCGCCTCGGATGGAGCCGGTGAAGTCGTGATGGCGGGCGGTTCTGTCAGCCGGCCGGACCTAGGAACATCGCCTCTTGCGTGCGGTTGAGTCCGTTCACGCAGGGAGGCCCTCTATGGTGGACGTCAGTCAGATCCAAGAGCACGCGACCGTCGTCGGCTCCGATGGGGCCCATGTCGGCACCGTCGACCATGTCGACAAGGGCGAGATCAAGCTCACGAAGACAGATGCCGATGCCGGCGGTCTGCACCACTATATTCCCCTCGACTTCGTGCAATCCGTCGAGGGTGATCAGGTCCGACTCGATCGGCCGGCCGACGAAGTGAAGCGGGAATGGAGCACCTCGGGAGCGGCCTAGATCGGTCTACGCCCGGCAAGCCCCGCCGCTCTCCAGATGGGGCGAGCATCTGCGTGTGAACGCTCCGCAATCAAGATCTGCCGGCCAGTCACCCCGTGATGATGCGCGCGAGGCGATTGTCCGGTGTGGACGGCTCAGTCCGGCAGGATGAGGAGCACTGTCGCGGAACTGTTGATCGGCGGGAGCAAAAGACAGTCCCTCTAAGATTGCGAAACGCCGCGCGCCAGACCACCGATCATCCATCCGGGCGCCTGATTGCGTCCTGCGGCTGCCGGCCAACACTGGTCCCAACGAGAGAGAAGCGCGGTTCGCCCCGGCAGCGACTGGTGTGGCACGCCGACAGGGAGGCGACACGGTGGCGTTGAACCTGACGCAGAAGCTCGTCCAGTCGCACCTCGCGGAGGGTGATCTTACGCCCGGCGGCGAGATCGCGATCCGGATCGATCAGACCCTTCTGCAGGACGTGCTCGGCGGCTTGGTCATGCTGGAGCTGGAGGCGATGGGCGTCGAGCGCGTGAAGGTCGGGCTCGCGGCGCAGTACATCGACCACAACCTCGTCCAGAACGACCAGCTCAACGCCGACGAGCACCTGTTCCTGCGCTCGGCCTGCCGTCGGTTCGGCGTCTGGTACTCGCGGCCCGGCAACGGCATCAGTCATCCCGTCCACATGCAGAGCTTCGGCAAGCCGGGGCAGACCCTGGTGGGCTCCGACAGCCACACGCCCGCGGCCGGATCACTGGGCATGCTCGCGTTCGGGGCGGGCGGCGTCGAGGTGGCGCTCGCCATGGCGGGCGAGCCGCTGCAGCTGCGCATGCCCCGGGTCTGGGGGGTGAGACTGACCGGGACGCTGCCTGATTGGGTGAGCGCCAAGGATGTGATCCTGACGCTGCTCGGCCGCTACGGGGTCGAAGGCGGGTTCGGCCGGATCATCGAGTATTACGGGCCGGGCCTGGAATGCCTGACTGCCATGGATCGGCACGTCATCGCCAATATGGGCGCCGAGATGGGGGCCACGACGAGCGTGTTCCCCTCGGATGCCGCGACGAAGGCCTTCCTCGACGGCGTCGGGCGCGGCGGCGACTGGTCGCCGCTCGGGCCGGACGACGGCTGCACCTACGACGACCACGTGGAGATCGATCTGTCGTCCCTCGTGCCGATGATCGCGAAGCCCTCAAGCCCCGGCAACGTCGTGCCCGTCTCCGAGGTCGCCGGCACCGAAATCTACCAAGCCTATATCGGCTCGTCCGCGAATCCGGGTTTTCGCGACTTCGCCGTGGCCGCGGCCATCGTGAAGGGTCGCACCGCCCACGACCGGGTGTCCTTCGATATCAATCCGTCGACCCGGGTCGTGCTGGAGACCCTGATCCGGGACGGCCAGCTCTCCGACCTGATCCATGCCGGCGCGCGGGTCCATCAGGCCGGGTGCAACGGCTGCATCGGCATGGGCCAAGCTCCGGCCTCGGGGCGGAACTCCCTGCGCACCGTGCCGCGCAACTTTCCCGGGCGCTCCGGAACCCGGGAGGACAGCGTGTTCCTGTGCAGCCCCGAGACGGCCGCAGCCTCGGCCCTCACCGGCGTGATCACGGACCCCCGGACGCTGGACATGCCCTACCCCCGGATCGCGCCGCCCGCGATGGTGCCGGGCAACACCACGATGCTGCTGGCGCCCCTGCCGGAGCAGGAGGCGCGCGCCGTCCGACTCGAGAAATCGGAGAACATCACGACGCTGCCCGACCTCGGCCGACTCGGGGCCGACATCCGCGTGCCGGTCATGCTCAAGACCGGCGACGACATCTCGACCGACGACATCATGCCGGCCGGCGCGCGGGTGATGCCGTACTGGTCGAACATCCCGAAAACGAGTGAGTTCACCTTCGAGCCGATCGACGACACCTACCCGCAGCGGGCGCGGCAGGGCGGCACGGCGCGCGCCGGCCACGCCATCGTCGGAGGCCTGAACTACGGCCAGGGGTCAAGCCGCGAGAACGCAGCGCTAGCGCCGCGCTACCTCGGTCTGGAGACGGTGCTGGCCAAAAGCTTCGCCCGCATCCACTGGCAGAACCTCGTGAACTTCGGCGTCCTGCCGCTGACCTTCCGGGACGCGTCCGATTATGACCGGCTGGAACTCGGCGATTCCATCGCGATCACGGGCGTCGCCCAGGCGCTGGCGGCCGGCCGGGAGATCCTCGCAACGATCCGCGGGGGGAAGGAGACGATTCGGCTGCAGCACGACCTGTCGCCGCGCCAGGTCGAGATCCTGCTCGCGGGCGGAGTCATCAATTGGCTGCGCGCGCGGAGCACAAGCGAGCCCACCCGCACCGTCGCCTGAGCGCGGTGTCACCTGGATCTCAGGGCTGCCAGCAGGAGAGAGCGGTCGCACGCGGGAGCAGGCCGTCATGCTTGGATTGACGGGATTTTCGAGAACCGCGCCGCATCCCTCGGGGCGGACCCTGCCTGAATGGTCGGAGGAGTCGCCGAAGACCGTCGCTGCGGTCGACAAACACCCCATCGGGATCTGCAGCGACAGCCTTCGGATGCCCGGCTTGAAGGTCCGCGGCTCGTCAATCCGGGACGCATTGTCCGCCACCTTCATTCCCGCGCGGTCGTATCGCGGTCCCGCATCCGATCCGCGTCCCGACGATGCTGCGGCCATCGACGCGCCTATTAATGCCCGTGGTGAACGAGGGCGTTGCAAGGACCGAAGAGGCGTTGTCGGATGGCTGCGCGAATGGCCCTCTGCACGCCCGCGTCCATTCCATCAGGCGCGCTGAGCGTCGCGCTTTCGGCGCCGCGCGCGGTCGAGGGCGCGCGTCAGAACCGGCTCGAGCGTTCTGAGCTCGTCGAGATGAGCGGCCGTCAGCTGCTGCAGAAGCGCCTCTGACTTCGGCGTCAGGCCCAGCGACACCCGGCGCCTGTCGTGGGTGTCAGGGGTCTTGGTCAGCAGACCGCTCTCCACCATGCGCGCGACCAGTTCCGCCGCCGTCTGCGGCGCGACCAGAAGCTGCTCGGCCACGAAGCCGACCGACGGCGCCGCCTCCTGCCCGGCAATCGCCAGAAGCGCCTGATGCTGCTGCGTCGGGAGGCCGACCTTGCCGGCCGCTTGCTCGCTGAAGGCGAGGAAACGGCGCAACTCGAGCCGGAAGGCGGCGATCGCCGCATAGGCCTCACGCGTCAGACCAAGACCCGCGTTCGAATCCACGCACCGCCTCCACCAGGGGTTTTTTATATCGGAACCCGATATATATCCATCGCCATTCGGGAGCGGAGACTACCATCAGATGGTCAGCATGAAGCCGGACCGACCCGCCCAGCGACGTGCCCTGGGCGATTTCCGTGCCGACCGTAGGCTCGTGCTGCTCGGGGCCATGTCCGTCGTCGTCGCCCTCGCCGGGACGGTCGCGGCATGGGGCCTCCTCGCGCTCATCGCGCTCGTGACCAACCTCGTCTGGTTCGGGCGGCTCGACGTCGCGGCGACGTCTCTGGCGCGGGCGACCCCGTCGCTCTGGATGGTCTGCGTGCCGCCGGCCGGCGGCCTCGTCATCGGATTGATGGCGCGGTTCGGATCCGAGAAGATCCGCGGCCACGGCATCCCCGAGGCGATCGAGGCCATCCTGATCGGCGGCAGCCGCATGTCGCCGAAGGTCGCCGTGCTCAAGCCCATCTCCTCCGCCGTCTCGATCGGCACGGGCGGTCCCTTCGGTGCGGAGGGCCCGATCATCATGACCGGGGGCGCCCTCGGTTCGCTGTTCGCGCAGTTCTTTCACCTCAGCGCCGCGGAGCGGAAAACCCTGCTGGTCGCGGGCGCGGCGGCGGGCATGACCGCGATCTTCGGGACACCCGTCGCGGCGGTCCTGCTCGCGGTGGAACTGCTCCTGTTCGAGTGGCGGCCGCGCAGTTTCGTGCCCGTGGTGGTGGCGGCCGTGACCGCCACGATGCTGCGACCGGCGCTGTTCGGCTCCGGCCCCCTGTTTCCCTTCACGGGCGATCCCGTGTTGCCTTGGTGGAGCCTCGCCGTCTGCGCCGGCCTTGGCGTGGTGTCGGGCCTCCTCTCCGGCCTGCTGACCACGCTGCTCTACGCGTTCGAGGATGCGTTCGAGCGCCTGCCGATCCACTGGATGTGGTGGCCGGCGCTCGGAGGAGTGGCGGTCGGCCTGGGTGGCCTGATCGAGCCGCGGGCTCTCGGCGTCGGCTACGACGTCATCGGCGACCTCTTAGGCGGCCACATGGCCGTGAAGGCCGTCCTGCTGATTCTGCTGGTGAAGGCCGCGATCTGGCTGCTCGCGCTCTCGTCCGGCACGTCGGGCGGGGTTCTGGCACCGCTGCTGATCCTGGGCGGAACGCTGGGATGGCTGATCGGAATGCTCCTTCCGGGCGAGCCGGGCTTCTGGGCCCTTCTCGGCATGGCGGCGATGCTCGGCGGAACCATGCGGGCACCGCTCACGGGCGCGCTGTTCGCGGTGGAACTGACCGGGGACGTGCATGCGCTTCCCGCGCTTCTGTCCGCCTCCGCCTCGGCCTATGCGGTGACTGTGCTGCTGCTGCGGCGTTCCATCCTGACGGAGAAGATCGCGCGGCGCGGCCAGCACGTCACCCGCGAGTACGGGATCGATCCGCACGAATTCATGCGCGTGTCCGAGGTGATGGTCTCGGCGGTCGACACGCTCGCCGCCACCTTGCGGGTATCCGAGGCCGTGGCGGCCCTCGAAGTCGGCCACCACGACGCTTACCCGGTCGTCGACGCGGCCGGTCGGCCTGTCGGCCTCGTCACACGCGGCGACGCCCTGGGCTGGCGGGCCGAGGGCGGTCACGCGGACGAGGAACTGGGCGACCGGGTCTCGGACGCCTCTTTGGCCGTCCTCCACCCCGACGACGTGACGGGCCAAGCCATCGACCTCATGCTGACGACCGGACAGGGACGTCTGCCGGTCACGGATCCGCACAGCGGCCGGCTGGTCGGTCTCGTCACCCGGAAGGATCTGTTGCAGGTCCGCGCTGCCTTCAACCGCTCCGAGGCGGAGCGCCGGGCCTACTTCTCTCGCCGGCGGCCCGCGCGGGCGCCGGCAGCCTGAGAGACGGGGCCCGGCACCGATTCCGGCGCGGGCCGCTCGACCGGTCGCGCGGCGTGGGGCGACCCAAGCCTCCGGCCGTCTCGCCGTCCTGTCCGACCATCGGTCGAGCGCTGCACCCTCGCCAGGGCCGGAGCATGCGGAGCGGGGCGCCCGGGTCGAGGCCCGGCCATCCGGCCGGTTCCCGGCGCATCGGGGATCATGCTAACCTTTGCTTCGGTCCGACTCGCGCCCGCGGGCTATCGCCGATCGCAGAGGGTTCGATCGGCGGCGGAATCGACCGGACGGCGCGTCCAAGTGCACGGGGTAACCTCATGGCACGCGCGATTCTTCTCCCACCGTCCGCCTTCGCCACCTGGATCTCGAAAATCGGGATGTTCGGTCGCTGGGGCGACGAGCCGATCCGGCTGAACCAGTACGTGAGCGGATCACACGAGAACGGCTTCAACTACACGTCCGACGGGTTGCAGAACCAGATCGTCAGGATGAAGAGCACGGCCGGCCCGACCAAGGGCCAAAGCCCGTCCCAGAGCACGAAGCAATGGGCGAACCTCGGCAAGGGCCAGGGTTACGTCGCCGACTTCATCCTCGTGTGGGAATGGATCTACGATAATTTCGAAGCTGTGCAGAAGCTCAAGGTCGATCTCAAGCACGACGAGAAGGACGGCAAGGGAAAACAGGTCACCGTCATCGAACGTCTCGGTGTTCCGATGTCAGAGTTCCTGACATCGAAAGCGAACTTCGCTGCCGGAATGCAGAGCTTCATCGCCAAGCGCGGCTATGGCTGGGATTGCGTCGGATTCGTCTTTAATTATCTATACCAGATCAAACTCTATTCCGCCTATCCAGGATACTATCCGCATGAGTACCTGAAGGTGGGCAGCGGCTTTTTCCGAACTTGGAACCTGACGGATGTCCAGCCGCTCAGTCTGGTGATCTTCGGCACGCCCGAGCACGGATACCATATCGTCATCGTGGACAGCATTCAGAGCTCCGGTGCGACGGAGCTGAAGCTGACGATCGCTCAGTGCTCCTCCGGCGGTCCGCAGTTCAACCAGAACATCCGGCTGCAAGCGACCACCGATCCCGGCTTCTTCAAACTCTCGGGTCCGAGCCCCGTTCAGGGCCGCGTCTTCGTCGCCACCAATCCGCAACTCCAGGCCGTCTATCCGAACTCCAAGCCGGGCGGCAGCAGTTGGCTCGATCTCGCGGCCTGACAGCGGTCGGGTCTGTCAAGTTCGGTGTTCCGCCTCAGCCAGACAAACCTGCGCGTCGGTCGCTCCCGCCGACGGGCCGCCCCCCATCCTCCCACCCGCTTCACAGCGCGCGAGGGCGGGTGGGCTACAGGCTGCGTGACAGGACGAGGGGACCGGTGCGCGGCCCCCGGCCGTAGGGTGAGGGCGCGTGCGACGGCGTCCCGTAGATCGTGGGCGTCGCCGCCCGTCCCAGGTCCGCGGCGAGCGACTTGATCAGGCCCTCGGTGACCGACCGCGCCGTGCCGAGCACGGCCTGATTCGCTTCGACCGCGGCGGTGAAGCGCTTGTGCTCCTCGCGCAGCCGGACGATGCCCTCGGGCGCGAACCGGGCCAGCGCCACCGCGTTCGCCTTCACGATCTCGAGGCGCTGCATGTAGGTGGCCGCGAGCGCGCCCTTGCGCTCGGGATCGGCCACGCCCTGGCGCAGGCGCCCGGCGCGGACGTGGTCGCTCTCCTCGGCGAGGCACCGCTCGAGCGCGACCATCGCGGCGCCCACCTCGGCGAGCAGCGCTTCGGCGCCCGGCCGGTCGGCGACGCGGGGGGCGGGGGCCTCAGCCACGGGCGGCCCCCATCGTATCGCTGGCGCCCTGCATCTTCATCATCTCGCGGAAGACCTGGTCGCCGATGCCGATGCCGCCGCTCTTCACGATCTGCTGGGCGTATTCCTTGGTCAGCATCGAGCGGTAAACCCCGCCGCCGGTGCCGTTCTCGCCGAGCGGACCGTCCGTCCCCTCCGACTGGGTCATGCGGTCGAGGCTGTGCTCGAGGAACATCGATTCGAAGTCGGTCGCGGTCTTGCGCGCCCGCGTCGCGGCCGGGCTGGCGGCGGCGGCCGAGCCCTGGCTGAGCGATTGCGTGATCGATCCGGCGATGGATTTGCCGACGCCGATGGCGGCGGAGGCGGCGAAGGTCGCGAGCGGCAGCATGGAATATCCCTCCGGTGGCGGTGGAAACAGCGTCACATCAGATCGATGTCGGCCTGCAGCGCGCCGGCGGCCTTGATCGCCTGCAGGATCGAGATCAGGTCGCGCGGGCCGACGCCGAGCGCGTTGAGGCCGTCGACGAGGTCGCGCAGCGTCACGCCCTCCTTGACGAGGGCGAGCTTGTTGCCGTCGCCGGTATCGACCTTCACGCCGGTGCGCGGCACCACGACGGTCTGGCCGCCGGAGAGCGGGGCGGGCTGGCTGACCTGCGGCTGCTCGGTGATCGTCACCGTCAGGTTGCCCTGCGCGATCGCCACCGTGGAGACGCGGACCTCGCGGCCCATCACGATGATGCCCGAGCGCTCGTCGACGATCACGCGCGCGGTCTGGTCCGGCTCGACCTTCAATTGCTCCACCTCGGTGATCAGGCGGATCATGTTGCCGTTGTATTTGCCCGGGATCTGGATCGTGACCGTCGCCGGATCGGTGGGTTCGGCCGTGTCCGATCCCATGAAGTCGTTGATCGCCGCGGCGATGCGCTTCGAGGTGGTGAAGTCCGGATTGCGCAGGGACAGGCGCAGGGAGCGCGCGTCGTTGAGCTTGAACGCGATCTCGCGCTCGATGTTGGCGCCGTTGGAGATGCGGCCGTTGGTGGGCACGCCGCGCGTGATCTTGGCGGCCTCGCCCTCGGCCGCGAAGCCGGCGATCGCCACCGAGCCCTGCGCGAGGGCGTAGACCTCGCCGTCGGCACCCAGGAGCGGCGTGACGAGGAGCGTGCCGCCCTGCAGCGATTTGGCGTCGCCGAGCGAGGAGACCGTCACGTCGATGCGGGTGCCCTGCGCGGCGAAGGGCGGCAGATTCGCCGTCACCATCACCGCGGCGAGGTTCTGCGTCCGCATGGTGGCGCCGCGGGTGTTGACGCCGAGCCGCTCCAGCATGGCCTGGAGCGACTGCTTGGTGAACGGGATATTGTTGAGTGTGTCGCCCGTCCCGTTGAGGCCCACGACGATGCCGTAGCCGACGAGCTGGTTCTGGCGCACCCCCTCGATCGAGGCGAGATCCTTCACGCGCGAGAGGGCGAAGGCCGGGCCGACACCGCCGACGGCGAGCAGCGCGAGCGCCAGCAGGCCGATCAACAGGCGGGACAGGGCAGGGCGATTCTGCATCGGTGTTCCAAGGGTCCAGCGCACGGAACGAGGCTCGAACGTGTCCGTGCCCTGCCAGCGGCGTGCCAGAGTTTGAGATCTGCTATCACTTTGATAGAGAAAGACTTTATCGATCGATGCCCGCTCGCCGACGGCGCTTTGCCTGGCGCCCAACCTGCCGACCCGGCAGGTTCTGCCGGCCCGTTTACTGCGGGTTAACCCCGCGGACGCGAGGCTCGGGCAGGGCGCTCCTCGCGTCCGATGCTTCGCCCTGGATCTTCGCCCCATGCGCATCGACAATCGAGCGCCGCCACTCGGCACGACCACGATCGCCTCCGCGCGGCGGCCGGAGGGTGGCTCGAGCTTCAGCCTCGCGGCCGGACCGGCGTCCGCTCCGGCCGGGCCCGCGGCCGGCGCGCCCGCGCCCGCGACCCTGGCCGGGCTCGATGCGGTGCTCGTCCTGCAGAATCAGGCCGACACCCCCCAGGAGCGCCGCCGCCGCAGCGCGCGACGCGGGTACGACCTCCTCGACGGCCTGGATCAGCTCAAGGCGGCCCTGCTCACAGGCCGGGTCGCGACGCACGACCTGCGGGCCATCGCGGGCCGGCTCGCGGAGCGCGCCGCGCTCTCGGGCGATCCGCGCCTCGACGGGGTGATCGCCGAGATCGAGCTGCGGGCCGCGGTCGAGATCGCCAAGCTCGAGGTCCGGCACGGAGCCTGACGCCGCCCGGGCCACCCCGCGCGATCGCCATTTGACGCTCCGTCCGCGATCCTCGACAAGGCGCGCCAGACAAATCATCCGGCAGCGCGGCCGGGCCCGCGGCCGATGCTGTTCAACTCCTTCGTCTTCCTCCTCGCCTTCCTGCCCGCCGCCTTCGCCCTCCACGGCTTCGTGGAGCGCTACCGGCCGGCTTGGCGGCTGCCACTCCTCGTCCTCGTGTCCTTCGTCTTCTACGGCTGGTGGGACCTGCGCTTCGTGCCGCTCCTCGCCGGCTCGATCCTAGCGAACTGGGGCATCGCCCGCGCGGTGCTGAGGACGGGACGGGACGGGCTCGTGCCGCTCGCCATCGCCGGCAACCTCGCCGTGCTGGCGCTGTTCAAGTACCTCGACTTCCTGACGGATCTGCTCGACGCGATCCCCGGTGTGGATCTCGCCCGGCCGGGATGGATCCTTCCGCTCGGGATCTCCTTCTTCACCTTCCACCACATCATGTACCTGACCGATCTCAGGGCCGGCCGCGCCCCGGGCTTCGGGCTCACCAAATACGCGCTCTACATCGCCTTCTTCCCGCAGGTTCTTGCCGGCCCGCTCGTGCGCTGGAGCGAGATCATGCACCAGTTCGACGAGCGGCCCTATGCCCGGCCGGACGCCGCCGAGCGGATCGGGCGCGGGCTGATGCTGCTCACGGTCGGTCTCGCCAAGAAGGTGTTCCTCGGCGATCCGCTCGCGGCCTACGTCAATCCGGTGTTCCAGGCCGCCGGTGCGGGCCACGCGGTCCCCGCCGCGGAGGCGTGGCAGGCGGCGCTCGGCTTCACCTTCCAGATCTATTTCGACTTCTCCGGCTACACCGACATGGCGCTCGGCATCGCGCTGCTGTTCGGCCTCGTCCTGCCGCAGAACTTCGACGTGCCCTACCGCGCCACCAGCCTGCAGGATTTCTGGCGGCGCTGGCACATGACGCTGTCGCGCTTCCTGCGCGACTATCTCTACATCGCCTTCGGGGGGAACCGGCGCGGCCTTGCGGTGCAGCTCGCGGCGCTCCTCGCCACCATGACGCTCGGTGGCCTCTGGCACGGGGCGGGCCTCACCTTCGTCGCCTGGGGCGCCCTGCACGGGCTCGGCCTCTGCGCCGGCGTGCTCTGGCGCCGGGCTGGCCTGCCGATGCCGGCTCTCCTCGGCTGGGCGCTGACGGCGGCCTTCGTGATCCTGACCTGGGTTCTGTTCCGGGCCACCAGCTTCGGGAGCGCGCTCCTCGTGCTGAAAGGGATGGCCGGCCTCGGGCCCTCAGGCGCGAGCTTCAAGTGGCGGGCCATCGCGACCGCTGCCGCCGTCGCGACCCTCGGACCGACGGCCTGGGCGGCGATCCATCGCCTGCCACCGTCGCGCGCGTTCGCGCTCCTGTTCGCGCTCCTGTTCGTGGTCGTGCTCCTGAAGATCGGGGACGATGCGAACTACGAGTTCATCTACTTCCAGTTCTGATGGCGCTTCCTCCGGATCCCGCGCAGTCCTGGCAGCGTTTCGCCCGCCTCCTGCTCGGAACGGCGATCGGCGTGCTCGCGGGCTATCTCGCGCTCGCCTTCGCGATCGACCCTTACGACAGCGGGCGCTCCCGCCTGTTCTCGGTCGGGGCGGTGCGGCCACAGGGCCCGCGCACCGCCGCGGCGGTGCGCGGCCGCGACCCCGCCTTCACGGGCGCGATCATCGGCAACTCGCACATCCAGCTGATCGACCCGGCGCGCCTCGGGCAGCGCACCGGCATCCCGTTCGTGCAGCTCGCCATCCCGGCGACGCGGCCGGCCGAGCAGCTCACGGTCCTCGACTGGTACCTGCGCCACCATCCGGAGCCGCAGGTGATCGTGCTCGCGCCGGACGATTTCTGGTGCGGCGACGATCCGAGCCTGCCCAACGACAAGCCCTTCCCGTTCTGGCTGTTCGCCTCAGACACGGCGGTCTATCTGCGCGGCCTCATGCGCTACGCCGTGGCGCAGGAAGTCGTCGGACGGATCGGCTGGCTCCTGAGCAAGCGTCGCCCCGTCGCGGCGGCGAACGGCTGGTGGGACTACGAGCCGGACTACCTGCGGCTCGGCTTCCCCGACGATCCGGGGCGGGTCGCCGACCGCGAGCGGCGCGCTCCGGACGCCGCCGACCCGCACAGCGCGGGCCCGTTCCCCGCCGCGGAGCGGTTGCGCGCGGCGCTCGCCCACGTGCCGGACGGGACGCCCGTCGTGCTCGTGCTGCCGCCGGTCTACGCGGCGGCCCTGCCGCGGCCGGGCACGCCGCGCGCCACCGCCGAGGCCGCCTGCCGGGCGGCGATCGTGGCGGCCGCCGCCGCCCATCCGCGCAGCGCCGTGCTGGATTGGCGCACGGAGCGACCGGAATCGCGCGACCCGACGCTGTTCTTCGACCAGACCCACTACCGCCACGCCCTCGCGGACCGGATCGGGGACGACATCGCGGCGGCCCTCGCGCGGCTTCGCCGACAGGCCCGATGAGGCTCCGACCGTGGCTGCGATGTCGCAACCGCGCGTGGCGTGCGCCGCAGGTCCGGACCTTGCCTCCCTGTCCGTTGTGGCAGCAACCCGCCTCGACTATACGGCACGGGTTTATTGCCGTCGGTTGGCCATAGGCAACGTGTGAGGGCGCACATGGCGAAGGTAACGCTGGAGGAGGGCTACGTGCCGTCCGACGACGAGCCCTTCATGAACGATCGGCAGCGCGAGTACTTTCGGCGCAAGCTGCTCGGCTGGAAGAGCGACATCCTGCGGGAAGCGCAGGATACCCTCGTCGCGCTGCAGAGCGAGAACGAAAACCACCCCGACATCGCCGACCGCGCGTCCTCGGAGACGGACCGGGCGATCGAGCTGCGAGCCCGGGACCGCCAGCGCAAGCTGACGGGCAAGATCGATGCGGCTCTGGCCCGCATCGAGGACGGTTCCTACGGCTTCTGCGAGGAAACCGGCGAGCCGATCTCCCTCAAGCGCCTCGATGCAAGGCCGATCGCAACCCTCTCGCTGGAGGCGCAGGAGCGCCACGAGCGTCGCGAACGCGTCTACCGGGACGACTGATCGCCGCGCCCGACGCGGCAACCGGAACGATCGTGCATCGGCCCGCCTTAACGTGCGGGAGCAGAGGCACTGTCATGCATAGCGATTACCTCGTCATCATTCTCGCATTGGCCACGCTCGCGATCGTCATCGCGGCCGCCCTCTGGATGCGCGGCCGCGTCGCGCGGCAGAAGCACGACCCGAGCCGGTCCAGCTTCACCAAGACCCACGGCGAGGCGCCGCGCCCGAATCGGCCCGGCACCGAGCACACCTGAGATCCGACTGCGGAACCTGCCTCAGAGCGTCGAGCGGTCCCGCTCGTCGCCGGACAAGGGTAGCTTTCCGCCCGGACGATCGCGGCGAGCCGTTGTCCAGACTGGGCGCCGCCGTCGCATCAGCTTCTCATAATTGACCCCGTGACGGATAGGCTTCACCCGGCGAGAGCATCGCGCGGGACCGATGCATTTCCCCTTGCGGCCCGATCGAAACGGACATAAAGATATCTTTATGTCTATCACGCGGTCCGGTCCATCACCGACGGTCTCGTTTCCCGAGGCGCTCGCTGCCCTGCGGGCGACCGCAGAGGAAACGCGGCTGCGCATTCTCGCGCTGCTCGCCGACGGCGAACTTTCGGTCTCCGACCTGACGGACATTCTCGGGCAGTCGCAGCCGCGCATCTCCCGCCACCTGAAGCTTCTCGTCGAAGCCGGACTGATCGAGCGGCACCGCGAGGGCGCCTGGGCCTTCTTTCGGCTCGCCGAGAACCGGGCCTTGCTGGTCGATCCGCTGCTCGCCGGGCTGGAGCGGGCCGGTCCGCCGCTCTCCGAGGACCGCGCCCGGCTGGAGGCGGTGCGCCGCCAGCGCGCAGAGGCGGCCCAGACCTTCTTCGCACGCCTCGCGCCCAAATGGGACGAGTTGCGCTCGCTCCACGTTCCCGAGACCGTGGTCGAGACTGCCGTCCTCGAGACGCTCGGGTCACGCCCGATCCGCAGCCTGATCGATCTCGGCACCGGCACCGGCCGGATGCTGAGCCTGCTCGCGCCGCGGGCCGAGCGGGCGACCGGCCTCGATTCGAGCCACGCCATGCTCTCCGTGGCTCGGGCGAACCTGGAGCGGCTCGGCCTCGCCAAGGTCGATTTGCGCCAGGGCGACATCAACGCGCCGCCCTTCGCCCGCGGCAGCTTCGATCTCGTGGTGGTGCATCAGGTGCTGCATTATCTCGACGATCCGGCGCGGGCGTTGCGCGAGGCCGTTCGCCTCGTCGCACCGGGCGGGCGGCTGCTCGTCGTGGATTTCGCGCCGCACGATCTTGAGTTCCTGCGCGAGTCGCAGGCTCATCGCCGTCTCGGCTTCGCCGCCGATCAGGTCTCGGGCTGGCTTGCCGAGGCCGGCCTCGGCGCGGTGGCGACCCGAGATCTCACCCCGACCGCCCAGGCGCAACTCACCGTCACGCTCTGGCTCGCCACGGAGGCCGAGGCCGCCGCCGAGCCCGAGCGCGCCGTCGCCTGAGCCCCGTTCCCGCTTTCCGAGACGTCGTCTGAACCGAACGACATAGAGGACGCACGATGCCCACCGCCTCCCAGCACCGCGCCAGCCGCGACGGCTACCGTCCGATCCGCGTCTCCATCGAGTTCTTCCCCCCGAAGACCGAGGAGATGGAGCGCATCCTGTGGTCCTCGATCGAGCGTCTGGCCCCGCTCCAGCCGAAATTCGTTTCGGTGACCTACGGCGCCGGCGGCTCGACCCGCGAGCGCACGCACAACACCGTCGCCCGCATGGTGCGCGAGACCGAGCTGAAGCCCGCCGCCCATCTCACGTGTGTCGACGCGACGCGCGAGGAGATCGACGAGGTCGTGCAATCCTACTGGGACGCGGGCGTGCGCCACATCGTGGCGTTGCGCGGCGATCCGGCCGAGGGCGTCGGCCATACCTACCGGCCCCATCCCGGCGGCTACGCGCAGACCGCGGACTTGGTCGCTGGCATCAAGCGCATCGGCGACTTCAAGGTCTCGGTCTCGGCCTATCCGGAGAAGCACCCGGAGGCCGCGAGCCTGGATGCCGACATCGACGCCCTGAAGGCCAAGGTCGATGCCGGCGCCGACCAAGCGATCACGCAGTTCTTCTTCGATAACGACATCTACCTGCGCTACCTCGACAAGGTGCGGGCCGCCGGCATCGAGATCCCGATCCTGCCCGGCATCCTGCCTGTGCAGAACTTCAAGCAGGCCGCGAACTTCGCCCGCCGCACCGGCGCCTCGGTGCCCTACTGGCTGGCCGCCCGTTTCGAGGGGCTCGAGCAGGACGTCGAGACGCGCCGGCTCGTCGCCGCCGCGGTGGCCGCAGAGCAGGTGCTCGACCTCGTCGATCAGGGCGTGCAGGACTTCCACTTCTACTCGATGAACCGCTCGGACCTCGTCTACGCGATCTGCCACCTGCTCGGCCTGCGGTCCCAGGCGCCGAAGGTGGCGGCCGCGAAGGCGGCCTGACCGCGCCCGACCCCAGCCTGACCCTCGTTCCCGAGCCGCGACCGCGAACCGGCCGTGTCTCGGGTGTGTTTCGGGCTGTCACCGATCTGTCCGGAGGTCTCCGTAGGCCTCCGCTTCGCTCCGGCATCTCAGGCCGAGATGCCTTGATGGGACCGGCACGTCCGGCCATCGCCTCCCGGCACACCGCTCAGGATCGTCCGACATGACTGCATTCCCTCCCGTCGACGGCACCGAGATCGCGCGCGCCCTGCGCCAGCGCGCTTCGGACAAGATCCTCGTCCTCGACGGGGCGATGGGCACGGTGATCCAGCGGCTCGGCCTGCAGGAGGCCGATTTCCGGGCCGAGCGCTTCCGGGATCACGGCCACGACCAGAAGGGCAACAACGACCTCCTGATCCTGACGCAGCCCGATGCCATCCGGCAGATCCACCTCGACTATTTCCTGGCCGGCGCCGACGTCTGCGAGACCAACACCTTCTCGGGCACCACCATCGCCCAGGCCGATTACGGCATGGAATCGATCATCCACGAGCTGAACGCCGAGGGCGCCCGCCTCGCCCGCGAGGCCGCCCGGCTCGCCGAGCAGCAAGACGGGCGCCGCCGCTTCGTCGCCGGTGCGATCGGTCCGACGAACCGCACCCTGTCGATCTCGCCGGACGTGAACAACCCGGGCTACCGGGCGGTGACCTTCGATCAGGTCAAGCAGGCCTATGTCGAGCAGGTCCGCGGCCTCATCGACGGCGGCGCCGAGCTGATCCTGATCGAGACGATCTTCGACACGCTGAACGCCAAGGCGGCGATCGCGGCGGCCTGGCAGGTCTTCGACGAGACGGGGATCCGGCTGCCGATCCAGATCTCGGGCACCATCACCGACCTCTCCGGCCGCACCCTGTCGGGTCAGACGCCGGCGGCGTTCTGGAACGCGCTGCGCCACTCCGACCCGCTGACCTTCGGCCTCAACTGCGCCCTCGGCGCCCGCGAGATGCGCGGCCACATAGCCGAGCTGTCGCGCCTCTGCGACACCCTGGTCTGCGCCTACCCGAACGCCGGCCTGCCCAACGAGTTCGGCCTCTACGACGAGAGCCCGGAGGCGATGGGCAAGCTCGTGGGCGAGTTCGCCGAGGGCGGCATCGTCAACATGGTGGGCGGCTGCTGCGGCACCACGCCGGACCACATCCGCGCCATCAGCGAGGCGGTATCCGCCCACAAGCCGCGCCAGATCCCCGAGGTCCCGCGTCTGATGCGGCTGTCGGGCCTCGAGCCCTTCGTGCTCACGAAGGAGATCCCCTTCGTGAACGTCGGCGAGCGCACGAACGTCACGGGCTCGGCCAAGTTCCGCAAGCTCGTCACCAACGGCGACTACGCGGCGGCGCTCGACGTCGCCCGCGACCAGGTCGCGGCGGGCGCTCAGATCATCGACGTCAACATGGACGAGGGCCTGCTCGATTCCGAGAAGGCGATGGTGGAGTTCCTCAACCTCGTGGCCGCCGAGCCCGACATCGCCCGCGTGCCGGTGATGGTCGATTCCTCGAAGTTCCACGTCATCGAGGCCGGCCTGAAGTGCATCCAGGGCAAGGCCATCGTGAACTCGATCTCCATGAAGGAGGGCGAGGAGAAGTTCATCCACGACGCCAAGGTGTGCCGCTCCTACGGCGCCGCCGTGGTGGTGATGGCCTTCGACGAGCAGGGACAGGCGGACACGCTGGAGCGCAAGGTCGAGATCTGCACTCGCGCCTACAAGGTCCTCACCGAGCAGATCGGCTTTCCGCCGGAAGACATCATCTTCGATCCGAACATCTTCGCGGTCGCCACCGGCATCGAGGAGCATAACGGCTACGGCGTGGCCTTCATCGAGGCGACCCGCCAGATCCGCGAGACCCTGCCGCACGCCCACATCTCGGGCGGCGTCTCGAATCTGTCCTTCGCCTTCCGCGGCAACGAGCCGGTGCGCGAGGCGATGCACGCGGTGTTCCTCTACCACTGCATCCAGGCCGGGATGGACATGGGTATCGTCAATGCCGGCCAGCTCGCCGTCTACGACGAGATCAAGCCGGAGCTGCGCGAGCTCTGCGAGGACGTGGTCCTCAACCGCCGCGACGATTCCACCGAACGGCTGCTCGAGGCGGCCGAGCGCTTCAAGACCGGTGGCGATGCCAAGGCCAAGACCGCCGACCTCACCTGGCGCGAGGCGCCGGTCGCCAAGCGCATCGAGCACGCGCTGGTCAACGGCATCACCGAGTACATCCTCGTGGACACCGAGGAGGCGCGCCAGGGCGCAGAGCGCCCGCTGCACGTCATCGAGGGCCCGCTGATGGCGGGCATGAACGTGGTCGGCGACCTGTTCGGCGCCGGCAAGATGTTCCTGCCCCAGGTCGTGAAATCGGCCCGGGTGATGAAGCAGGCCGTGGCCTATCTCGAGCCCTTCATGGAGGAGGAGAAGCGCGCCAACGGCGGCGACGGCAAGCGCCAAGCCGCCGGCAAGGTGCTGATGGCGACCGTCAAGGGCGACGTCCACGACATCGGCAAGAACATCGTCGGCGTCGTGCTCGCCTGCAACAATTACGAGATCATTGATCTCGGCGTGATGGTGCCGGCGGCCAAGATCCTCGACGTGGCGCGGCGCGAGAAGGTCGATATCGTCGGGCTCTCGGGTCTCATCACGCCCTCGCTCGACGAGATGGTCCATGTCGCCTCCGAGATGGAGCGCGAGGGCTTCGACGTGCCGCTCCTGATCGGCGGCGCCACCACGAGCCGCGTGCACACGGCGGTGAAGATCCACCCGGCCTACGCGCGGGGCCAAGCGGTCTACGTCACCGATGCGAGCCGCGCGGTGGGCGTGGTCTCCAGCCTGCTCTCGAAGGAGACCCGCGGCGCCACCATCGAGACCGTCCGGACGGAGTACGCCAAGGTCGCGGCGGCCCATGCCCGCTCGGAAACCGACAAGCTGCGCCTGCCGCTGGCCAAGGCGCGGGCCAATGCCTTCAAGATCGACTGGTCGGATTACCGTCCGACCAAGCCGAGCTTCACCGGCACCCGCGTCTACGGCTCCTACGAGGTGGCCGACCTCGTGCCCTACATCGATTGGACGCCGTTCCTGCAGACCTACGAGTTCAAGGGCCGCTACCCGGCGATCTTCGAGGACCCGGAGCAGGGTCCGGCCGCGCGGGCGCTGTTCGACGATGCCCAGGAGATGCTCAAGCAGATCGTGGCGGAGCGCTGGTTCAACCCGAAGGCGGTGATCGGCTTCTGGCCGGCCAACAGTGTCGGCGACGACATCACGCTCTATACCGGCGAGAGCCGCTCGGAGACGCTCGCGACCTTCCACGGCCTGCGCCAGCAGCTCTCGAAGCGCGACGGGCGCTCGAACACCTGCCTGTCCGATTTCGTGGCGCCGGCCCAGACCGGTATCGCCGATTACGTCGGCGGCTTCGTGGTCACGGCGGGCCTGGAGGAAGTCCGCATCGCCGAGCGCTTCGAGCGGGCGAACGACGATTACCGGGCGATCCTGGTGAAGGCGCTCGCCGACCGCATCGCCGAGGCCTTCGCCGAGCGCATGCACGAGCGGGTGCGCCGGGAATTCTGGGGCTACGCCGCCGACGAGGCGATCGCCACCGAGGATCTCGTCCACGAGACCTACGCGGGCATCCGTCCGGCGCCCGGCTATCCGTCCCAGCCCGATCACACCGAGAAGGTCGCCCTGTTCGACCTGCTCAAGGCCGAGAGCCGCATCGGCGTGAAGCTCACCGAATCCTACGCCATGTGGCCGGGCTCCTCGGTCTCCGGGCTCTACATCGCCCATCCGCAAGCGCATTACTTCGGCGTTGCCAAAGTGGAGCGCGACCAGGTCGAGGACTACGCCGCGCGCAAGGGTATGGATCCGCACGCGGTCGAGCGCTGGCTCGGCCCGATCCTGAACTACGATCCGGCCCGCTATCTCGCGGCCGCCGCGGAGTAGCCGTCCAGCTCTGAAGCGGCACGTCGCCGGACACTTGCGGGAGGGTTGTGTCCTGGCTGCGCTTGACCGGGCAAGCGCAGCCGTTTCAATGCGGCGGTTCGGCAAGGTCAGGGTCGAGGGAATGGGGACGACGATGCGACGGCTCGCTGGCGTGCTCGCCCTCACGCTCGGCCCGTGTCTCGCTCTCGCGGGTTGCACCGGCTTCGCCTACATCTCGAAGACCTATGTCAGCCTGACACCGCAGGTGGTGACGATCGGCTGCAAGGACCCCTACGAGGTCTACGACCAGCGTCAGCAGCGCCGGATGCTGATCGTCTCGAACACGCTGCGCGAGGTCACGGGCTGCAGCGTCGGCGACCGCTTCGCCGGGCGCGATCCGGCCGAGACCCGGGTCGAGCGTTTCCGGCTGGCGGCGCGGACCTATCTCGACGAGACGGTGCGCGAGGATTGCCAGATCTCGGGCGAGACCGTGTTCAACGATCTCCAGACTGAGTTCGCCTATCGCTGCGATGCGCCGATCGAGCGGCGCGGCACCAAGGTTCCGCGCCTGCCGGGCCGCGGCAACGTAGGCGTCGGGTCCGTCGCGCGCTGAGGCGGGGCGTCCCGCGGGTCAGTCGTCCTGGGCGGGCGAGAAGGTCCGCTCGGCGGCATCGCCCGCCGCCGCGAGGAGGGCGCGCGCGAAGGCCCGAGCCTCGCTGCGCTCCAGGATCAGGATGGCGGTGGCGGGCGCCCCGTTGAGGTCGGCGAGGCCGAGTTCGAGGCGCACGCCCTCCGCGACGGCCGTCGCGGACAACGTCCAGGCCCCCGTCTCGCTGTCCTTGCCCGGCTGCCGCATCGTCCGCGCCATCCTCGCCGTCCCGTGCCCTCGAAGGGGGCTCGCCCGTCATGGCCCATCGCGTCGCCCGTGACCAGGGCCATGGCCCGGACGGCGGATTGACGCCCGGCCCGGGCGGTGGTGTCTGCGCGGGTGAGCGCCCCGGCGCGACCGACACGCAAGGAAGCAAGAAAAATGTCCGAGATCTGGTTCCGCACCGGCGAGGCGACGGTGCTCGCCGCCGAGGGGCAGTACACCGACGCGATGCCGGAGGTGCTGATCGGCTCGACCCGCGGCCCGGTGGGCCAGGCCTTCGCCTCGATGATGGGTCAGGTCCAGGGCCACACCCGGATGTTCGTGGTGCGCGACCTCAACCAGCTCGTGCGCCCGGCCACGATGATGACGACCAAGGTCACGATCCACACGGCCGAGTATGCCGAGCTTCTCGGCGGCGTCGTCCAGGCAGCCACCGGCGACGCGATCGTCGACTGCATCATCGAGGGCATCCTGCCCAAGGACGGCCTCGACGACCTGTGCATGATCATCATGATTTGGCTCGACGTCCGCTGCTCCGAGGACGAGAACCTCGACCGCAAGGACCTCTACCGGACGAACTACGAGGCGACGAAGCTCGCCATCGCCCGCGCGCTGAAGGGCGAGCCGACGGTCGACGAGCTGATCGCCAACCGCAAGACGGTCAAGCACTACGCTCTGGAAGACGTGATCGATTACTGATCCGGCGGGCTTTTCGATCCGGCCTCCGCTCCGGTCGAGCGGAGTTCGGATCACCCCGGCGGGATGCGTCCGACCGAGCAGAGCGTGCGCAGGGAGCTGCTGCCCGGATCGGTGTAGCAGCTCGCCGACCATCCGTTCTGCTGGATGAAGGACTTGCGCCGCTCGGAGAGCGAGGTGGCGTGCGCCCGGGCGATGATCGGCGCGACGCTCTCGGCGGACTCGCCCACAACGAGCTGCGAGGCGAGGGCGAGGTCGCGGAAGAAGGCCGCCGAGGGCTGTGCCTCGGCGGAGCTCGCCTGGACGATCGGCTCGGCCCGGCAGGTGAGGTCGAGCTTGAGCGCGCCCGGCATCCGGATGTCGATGCTCGGCCCCGAGCGGCGCCCGACCTTGCCGCCGATCGCCTCGGCGATCTGGCGGGCGAGGCCGTCGCACTCGTCGGCGCGGGCGGCGGAGGCCGTGAGGATGAGGCAGGCGAGGGCGAGGCGCAGCATGCCGCCTGGATGCCGCAGCCGGGCCGCCCTGTCGAGCCTGAACGTCCTCTTCCCGGTGTCGCGGAGGCGGGAGACCCGCCGGCCGCCAGGAGCCCCGCGATGTCCGAACGCCCCGCCGATCCCGCCGGCAACCGTCTCGCCGGCAACCTTCTCGCCGGCCTGCCGTCCGCCCTGGCCGAGGAGGCGTTCAGCGAGATCCTGGCGCGGCCCGGCCTGCGGATCGAGCGCATCGTCTCGACGGGTCACGCCAGCCCGCCGGGCTTCTGGTACGACCAGCCCTGGGACGAGTGGGTGCTGGTGCTCGCGGGCGCCGCCCGTCTGCGGATCGACGGCGAGGCGGCCGACCGTGCCCTCTTGCCCGGCGACCATCTGCTCCTGCCGGCCGGGACACGCCACCGCGTCGCCTGGACGAGCCCCAAGGCACCGACGGTCTGGCTCGCGGTGCACTGCTCGCCGTCGAGCGGATCAAGTCCCTGACGGGCCGTCAGTGGAAGTCCCGGCTGCGGAAGACGCGCCGGTCCGCCGGGGCGCCGAAATCGTTGGTCTCGGGCGGAAGGCGCAGATCCCCCTCGCGCAGGCCCCGCAGCTCCGCCGTCAGGTCGCGAAAGCGCTCGGCGACGAGGTGGACCACGCTGCCGGCCCGCTGCACGCGGCCCTGCACGGCGAGGAAGCGGGCGTTCATGGCCGCGCGCCGGTTCGCCTCGAACACCGACTTCCAGACGATGACGTTGGCGATGCCGGTCTCGTCCTCCAGGGTCAGGAACACCACGCCCTTGGCGGTGCCCGGCCGCTGGCGGGTCAGCACGAGGCCCGCCACGCTGACGCGGCTGCCGCCCGCGACGCGGCGCGGATCGGCGTGGTCCCGCGCCGGGATCACCCCGATCCGGGCGAGACGGGCGCGGAAGAAGGCGATCGGGTGGCCCTGCAGCGAGAGGCCGGTGGCGGTGTAGTCCTCGGCCACCGCCTCGGAGGCCGGCATGGCGGGCAGCGCAACCGCGGGCTCGTGCCGGAACAGGCCGTCGTCGGCGTGGAAGGCGAAGAGCGGCAGCGGCGCCTCGAGCAGGTGGCTGCGGCGCTCGGCGGCGATGGCGGGGCCGCCCCGCGCCCGGCCGCCTTCCAGCGTCCGCACCGCCCAGAGCGCGGCGCGGCGGTCGAGGTCGAGGGAGCGGAAGGCATCCGCCTCGGCGAGCCGCTCCAGGGCGGCGCGGGGCAGCGCGAGCGCCGCCTGCAGCCCTTCGATGCTGGCGTAGCCGTTGCCGCGCAGGGCCACGAGGCGCTGCATGGCGGCCCTGGGCAGGCCGCTCACCAGCCGCAGGCCGAGGCGCACCGCGAGGCGGCGCGCGACGCCCGGCGGCGGGTCCTGCGCGGCCGGCTCCAGGGTGCAGTCCCAGGCGCTGGCATTGACGTCGACGCCCCGCACCTCGACCCCGTGGGCGCGGGCGTCGCGCACCAGCTGGGCCGGCTGGTAGAAGCCCATCGGCTGGGCGTTCAGGATCGCGGCCAGGAACACGTCGGGGTGCCGGCACTTCATCCAGGCCGAGGCGTAGACGAGGAGGGCGAAGCTCGCCGCGTGGCTCTCCGGGAAGCCGTAGGTGGAGAAGCCGCGGATCTGGGCGAAGCAGCGCTCGGCGAAATCCCGCGGGTAGCCGCGCCCCGTCATGCCGCCGACGAACTTCTCGGAAAATCCTCCGATGCTTCCGACGTGCCGGAAGGTCGCCATCGCCCGGCGCAGGCCGTCGGCCTCGGCTGGGCTGAAGCCCGCCGCCGTGATGGCGATCTGCATGGCGTGCTCCTGGAAGAGCGGCACGCCGAAGGTCTTGTGCAGCACCTCGTAGAGCTCGTCGGCCGGTCCGTGCGCCGGGTGCGGCGCCGGGTAGACGACCGGCTCCTCGCCGTTCCTGCGGCGCAGGTAGGGATGGACCATGTCACCCTGGATCGGGCCCGGCCGCACGATCGCCACCTGCACCACGAGGTCGTAGAATTCCCGCGGCCTCAGGCGCGGCAGCATCGCCATCTGGGCCCGGCTCTCGACCTGGAACACGCCGACCGAATCCGCCCGGGCCAGCATGGCATAGACGTCCGGTTGCTCCCGCGGCAGGTCGGCCAGGGTCTCGTAGCGCTGGCCGTAATCGCGCTCGAGGAAGGCGAGGCCGCGCTTCAGGCAGGTGAGCATGCCGAGCGCCAGCACGTCGACCTTCATCAGGCCGAGCACGTCGATGTCGTCCTTGTCCCACTCGATGAAGGTGCGCTCGGCCATCGCGCCGTTGCCCACCGGCACGGTCTCGTCGAGGCGTCCCCGGGTCAGCACGAAGCCGCCGACATGCTGCGAGAGGTGGCGCGGGAAGCCGACCAGCGCGACCGCGAGGTCCACCGCCTGCCGGATCACGGGGTTGTCCGGGTCGAGCCCGGCCTGGGCGATGTGGGTGTCCGGCAGGTCCTTGCCCCAGGAGCCCCACACCGTGTCGGCGAGCGCCGCCGCGATGTCCTCGCTCAGGCCCAGAACCTTGCCGACCTCGCGGATGGCCGAGCGCGGCCGGTAGTGGATCACCGTGGCGCAGATCGCGGCGCGCTCCCGGCCGTACTTGCCGTAGAGGTACTGGATCACCTCCTCGCGGCGCTCGTGCTCGAAATCGACGTCGATGTCGGGCGGCTCGTCCCGGTTCTCAGAGATGAAGCGGGCGAAGAGCAGGCGGATCTTCGTGGGATCGACGGCGGTGATGCCGAGGCAGTAGCAAACGGCGGAGTTCGCCGCCGAGCCGCGTCCCTGGCACAGGATGCCCCGCCCGCGGGCGAACTCCACCACGTCGAACAGGGTGAGGAAGTAGCGGGCGTAGTCCATCTGCGCGATGAGCCGCAGCTCCTCCCGCAGCGTCGCCGCGACCGTGTCCGGCACGCCGTCGGGAAAGCGCCACCCGGCGCGCTCGAAGGTCTTCTCCTCAAGGTATTCCTGCGGGCTGCGCCCGGGGGGGACCGGCTCGTCCGGGTACTCGTAGCGAAGTTCGGACAGGGAGAAGCCGCAGCTCTCGGCGATCTCCACCGTGCGGGCGAGGGCCTCGGGATGGTCGGCGAACAGCCTGGCCATCTCGGCCGGCGGCTTCAGGTGGCGCTCGGCATTGGCCTCGAGTCGGTAGCCCGCCCGCTCGAGGGTGCAGCCCTCGCGGATCCCGGTGAGCACGTCCTGGAGCGGTCGCCGGTCCGGGTGGTGGTAGAGCGCGTCCGAGACCGCGACGAGCGGGGTGCCGAGCCGGGCCCCGATCTCGGCGAGGATCCCGAGGCGGGCGCGCTCGTCGCCGCGGCGCGCGTGGCTGCCGCCGAGCCAGGTCCGGCCCGGCGCCGCCGCGCCGAGGGCCTCCAGCCGGGCGAGGAAGCCTTTCGGGGGGTGGAGCGCGCGGCCCGGCGGCATGGCGATCAGGAGCTGCCCCTCGGAGGCGGCGAGGAGCTCGTCGAAGCCGAAGCGGCAGGCGCCCTTGCGGGAGCGCCGGTTGCCGTCCGTGAGCAGGCGGCAGAGCCGCCCGTAGGCCGTTCGGTCCATCGGGTAGGTCACCGCCTCGAAGCCGTCCTCGGTGACGAGGCGCACGCCCGGCAGGAAACGGATCTTCCAGAGGTCGGGATCGCCCGGGCGGGCCGCCTTCATCCGCGCCGCCGCGTAAGCCCGCACCAGCCCCGAGAGGGTGTTGCGGTCGGCGATGCCGATGGCGTGCAGGCCGTAATCGATCGCCTGCGCCACGTATTCCTGCGGATGCGAGGCGCCCCGCAGGAAGGAGAAGTTCGTGGAGACGGCGAGCTCGGCATAGGGCCGGCTCACGCGAACACCCCGTGCACGAACCACCCGGCCGGGCGGTCGGGCGCGTGCGCCCCGCTGCGATAGAGCCAGAGCCGGCTCCCGGCCTCGCACTCGATCACGTAGTAGTCGCGCTCCGGGGCCGGACCGGCGCCCCGCCACCATTCGGGGGCGATCCGCTCCGGGCCCTCGGCATGGGCGACGCGGTGCAGGCGGGCGCGCCAGCGGAAGCGCCGCGGCGGCCCCTCGGGGGCGAGGGCGATCACCTCCTCGGCCGGCTCGCTGCGCGCGAACAGGACCAGCGGGCGCGGCGGCGGCCCGGCACCCGGCTCGGACGATCGCAGGTTCGGCCAATCCGCCGCCGCGGCCCAGGGCATCAGGGCGTCGGCCCGCTCGGGCAGGTGGCTCGCCCGCGCCGAGAGCCGGATCAGCGGCCGGCCGAGGCGCTGGCGCAGGATGTCGGCGAGATCCCCGATGCCACCGGCCTGCCGGCTGGTCTCTCCACGAGCGGTGTCGAGGCTCGCCTGCTCGGCCGCCAGCCTGTCGGCCGCCACCACGTCGAGGCGGAGGGATTCGAAGCCGAACCCCGCGTCCAGGCCGGCGCCGAGCCGGTCCAGGCGCAGGCGCAGCAGGTCGGCGACCCGGTCCGGCGAGCGGCTGGGCTGCGACAGGCCGAGATCGAGCCGCCGCGTCACGCCGTCGACCCGCTCCAGGGTGAGGCTGAGGGCGCAGGCGCCGAGGCCGTCCGCTTCGAGCCGGGGGGCGATGGCCCGCATCAGGTCGCGCACGGCGGCCACGATCGCCTCCTGCTGCCCGATCGGATCGAGGAAGCCGCGGGACGCGCCGTAGGCGACGGGCTCGGCCACGATGGCCAGGGGCTCCGGCCGAAGCCCGAGCGCCGCGTCGAGGCGATGCAGCAGGGCCGCGCCGAAGCGGCGGGCGAGGGGCGCCCGTGCCGCCGCGGCGAGCGCCCCGATCCGCTTCAGGCCGAGCCGGCGCAGGGCGACGGCGGTGGCGGGCTCGCAGCGCAGGGCCTCGACGGGGAGGGGGGCCAGGGCCACCTCCGCCCCGCCCGGCGGCACGATCGCCTGGTCCTCCCGGCCATGGCGGGCGAGGGCGTAGGCTGCGCCCGCGCTGTCGGCGAGGGCGAGCCGCCCGGCGACGCCGCTGGCGTCGAGGCGGCCGGCGAGGTCGGCGAGGAGGCCCGCCTCGCCGCCGTGCAGGTGGGCGGCTCCGGTCACGTCGATGTAGAGGCCGTGCCCCGCCTCGGCCGGTCCGAAGGGGGCGACGCACGGGCTGTAGCGCTGGGCCCAGAGGCAGAGTCGCGCGAGCGCCGCTGCATCGGCTTCCGGGTCCGCCGGCAGGACGCGCAGGGGCACGCCGATCCGGCCCCGGACCCGGCCCAGCGGCTCGCCCACCCGCAGGCCCAGCGCGCGCGCCGCCGCATCGACGGCCGTGAGGCGCAAGCCCCCGGGGCCCGCGGCGGCGAGCGCCAGCGGCAGCCCGTCCTCAGGAACCGCGCCCGCCCGCCGCAGACGCGTGGTCGGCCAATCCGTCAGGCAGAGCGAAACGATGCGCGGCATGATCCCAGTCCATGATCCAGTCGCCGGTGCGGCCGCTGCGGCAGCGGTCGAGGCGGGCGCGCCAGCGGGGGTGCGCGGCGCGGCCGAAACGGTCCCGGGGGGCGGGGGCGGAAGCGATCCGCCAGCGCGTCGCTGCCCCGTTCGGCAGATCGGCGCCGGCCGGGCGCAGGATCAGCAGCAGGGCGCCCCCGTCCGCCAGGAGGAGGCGCCGGCTCGCCACCAGGGGCAGGCCGCCGTCGAGGAGGGCAGCCACCGCCCGCAGCGCCCGCGCGTGCAGGGCCGCCTCCACGGCCCGCAGCACCTCGGCGTCGCTGGCGCCCTCGAGGAAGAGCAGCCGCCCCGGATCGAGGCCCAGCCCGACGAGCCCGTCGCCGTAGGGCAGGAGGTACCCGGGACCGAGGGCGAGGAGCGCCTCGCCCGCCCCGCCCGTGAGGTGGCGGGCGACGAGCGCGAGGGCGAAGCCGAGGGCCGCCACCGCATCCCCCGCGCTCTCCGGCGCGATCTCGTGGGGCGGTCCGAGGCCGAGGCCGCCGCCCGGGAGCGCCGCATCGATCTCCGGCACGCCGATGGGCAGGCACGCGACGGACGTCTCGCGGGCCGGCCCGATCCGGGACCGCAGGGCGTCGATGTCCGCCGCGGCACGGACCACGGCCGCCGCACGATCCGGTTCGTCATGGAGGCGCTCCATGTCCCTCGCTTCCGGTGCGGCCGGACTCGGTGCCGGCACACCTCGTTGGAGCATCGCGGCTCGGAACAAAGCAAGAACAAAGCGGGCTCATTTCGCGCGCTTCCGCAGGCGCTCCGGTTTCTCAAAGGGTTAGCCTGTGGATTGCTGTGGGCGGCTGTGGATTGCGGGGAACGGGCCCGGCCCGGCTCCCGCCCGCGCCGGGTTGACCCCGGCCGCAGCCCGGCGGCAATGTCCCGCCGCCAGCTCGACCGGAGCCTTTGGGGGAACCACCATGCGTCGACGCCGCGCACTCGCCATGCTCGCCGGCCTCCTGCTGACAGGCTCCTACCAGACCGCTTCCGCGCAGGACGCGGGCGCCCAAGCCCCGTCGCCGACGGCCCGCCAGAGGCCGCAGACCCGGGCGCCGAGCCAGCCCATCATGATCTACGACGCCCGGATCGAGGCGGGCGACCTGCGCATCTCCGGCTCCGTGCGCAAGGGCGGCGCCATCGTGGTGATGGACGAGGACATCTCGATCCAGGCCGACCGGCGCGGCCGCTTCGTGTTCCGGCTGCCCTACCGGCCACCCACCTGCGTGGTCACGCTGAAGAGCGACGAGGACGAGCGCGAGGCGGTGGTCGCCAATTGCGCCCCCGAGGGTCAGGCGGGCCCTAAGGGCGAGGCCGGTCCGGTGGGGCCGATGGGTCCCCAGGGCGAGCCGGGTGCCAAGGGCGAGACAGGTGCCAAGGGCGAGGCCGGAGCGAGGGGCGAGGCGGGACCCAAGGGCGAGGCCGGCCCTGCCGGCCCCCGCGGCGAGGCGGGTCTGCCCGGCCCGGCAGGCGCGGCCGGGCCGAAGGGCAACGAAGGACCGAGGGGCGAGACAGGTGCCAGGGGCGAGGCCGGACCGAAGGGTGAGCCGGGACCGAAGGGGAATCCGGGTCCCCAAGGTGCGCCCGGCCCGAGCGGGTCCGCCGGCCCGGCTGGGACGTCGCCTCTGCGGGCGGTGCGCGCCGAATCCTGCGGCACGGGCGGCTGCACGGTTGCCTGCGCGCGCGGGGAGGTCTTCGTCTCCGCCTACTGCCTCAAATCCGGCAGCCCGGCCTTCTCGGAACCGGAGGGGCTGCCGAGCGCCACCTGTCCGGGGGAGGCCGCCGGGATGGTGGGAATCTGCGGCCGGCTCTGAGCCGACCGTCCGACGCGTGCCGGTCCCGCCGTCGAAGACTCGGCCCCAGAGCCGATGGCGGGACGCAACCCGGAGCGGACTTGCCCAGTTGGGACATGGTCCGGTGTCTCGGGCGATGGCTCCGGACGGAAAGTGGGAGGGTGCACATCGTGTCGAGTGAGCAGACGAGCCCTGAGGCCGACCGGCCGGTAATCCTCCTCGTCGAGGACGAGGCGCTCACCATCATGGATCTCGGCGACGTTCTCGAGGACGGCGGGTACGACACGGTGCAGTGCGCCTCGGCCGAGCGCGCGCTGAGCATTCTTCAGGCGCGACCCGACATCTGCGGTCTCGTCACCGACGTCGAGCTGTCGGGCAAGACCAACGGCTTCGAGCTGGCGAACTCGGTCGCCGAGGCGCGGCCGCGACTGCCGATCGTCATCGTCTCGGGACGCGCCGCGCCGGATCCCGAGCGGATGCCACCGGGCGCGCATTTCATCGCCCGCCCCTGCAGCGGGACCGACATCCTCGACCAGCTCAAGCGCCTCATGCCCTGCTGAGCCCCGGATCTCCGGGGACAAGCCCTGCGCTGTCATCGCAGCTTCACACGCAGACGTCACAGGCTCCTGACGCGCCTCGGCCCCCTCGGGGTTCGGGCGCGGGCGCTTGGAGACGGGGCGGGTGAGGTGCACGATGTCGGCGGCGGACGAATCCCAACCGACCCCGCTGGACGGCGACAGGCTGAACGGCCAAGTGGACGCCGAGACTTCGGGCGGCGCAGCCGTGGCCGGCAAGAGTGCGGGCACCATGACATCCGACGGCAAGGCCCCGGCCGGCAAGGGAAAGCGCGGCAAGTCGGCTGACGGTGCGGTCAAGCCGTCCGGCCGCCGCATGCGGCCGCCCGGGCAGAAGAGCGTCGGCTGGGCCCTGGTCCAGGCGGCCCGCCTGCATCGGGGGCGCATCGGCGACCGCTTGGCCGCGCTCAACCTCTTCGCCGGCCAGGAGCAGGTGGTGCAGGCGCTGGCCTCGGCCGGCACCATGACGATGGGCGATCTTGCGGCGACCCTGCGGGTGCGCCCGCCCACCGCCTCCAAGACGATCTCGCGCTTGGCCGCGCTCGGCTTCGTCGAGCGCCGCGCCGAGGCCGGCGACGGTCGCATCGTGCGTGTCCGCCTCACCGAGACCGGGATGGCGCGCGCGGAGGCGATCGAGCGGCTCTGGGACGAGGTCGAGGCCGAATTGCTCGACGGGTTCGACGCGAAGGAACGGCGCCGGCTTCGCAAGCTGCTGCGCAAGGCGGCCCGCAACCTCGCCGATGCGGCCGGCCTCTCCGGGCAGGAGACCGAGGCCGACGCGGAGATCGAGGCCGAGGACGACGAGGGCGATCCGGCGCTCGCGGCGCGCATCCTCTGACGCTGCGGATCGGGCCCGGCGCGGCCGCCGGTTGCCCGGTGTTTCGTCAGAACCGCGCCTGCTCCGAGCGGTTGAGCCAGAGACGACCGCGGGAGCATGGATTGCCGCGCTACTTCTTCGACATCGACGACGGAACCTTCGTACGCGACGATGTCGGGTGCGAGTTCCCGGATTCCGAGAGCATGCGGCTCGAGACGCAGTGCGTCCTGCCCGACCTCGCCCGGGACGCGATCCGGAAGGGCGCCGAGGACTATACCTGCACGATCCTCGTGCGGAACGAGTGCGACACCACGATCTACACCGCCACGCTGACGCTGAACGGCGTTCGCGTGCCCGCGCGGCCATGGCCCGGCATCCACGGTCCGGAGCGCAGCTCGGACTGAGTTCAGTGTTGTAATAACGTTACGCGCTGCTGCCGTCGCTTGGTCAGGGCCGTCTTCGGGTTGCGCGGTCTGTGTCCGTCATGCACCGTTATACCATTACAAATCTGGACTCCCGATGCGCCGCCTCACGCCCTGCCGCCTCATGTCCCGCCGCCACGCCGTCCGGTTCGTCGTGCTCGCGCAGGCGGCGCTGCCGACGAGCGCGCTCGCGCAGGCCGCCGCGGTGACGCTCGGTGAGCTCAGCGTCACCTCGCCGAGCCCGATCGTGCGTGACGGGTCGGGTTCCGGCTCGGGCGCGCTTCCCATGTTGCCCGCCCCAGCCGCCCCCTCGACCGGCATTCTGCCGGTGGCGACCGACACCGTCTCGCCCGTCACGGTGGTGACGCAGGACCAGATCGCGCGCGAACAGCCGCGCACGCTCGGCGAGGCACTCTCCGACCGGCCCGGCATCGCGACCTCGAGCTACGCGCCCAGCGCGGCGTCCCGGCCGATCATCCGGGGCCTCGACCAGGCCCGGGTTCGCATCCAGGAGAACGGCATCGTCAACAACGGCGTCTCGGACCTCGGCGAGGATCACGCCGTGCCGGTCAATCCCCTGGTCTCGGACCGCCTGGAGGTCATCCGCGGGCCCGCCACCCTGCGCTACGGCTCGGGCGCCATCGGCGGCGTCGTCTCGGCCGAGAACAACCGCGTGCCGACCTTCATCCCGGCCAACGGCGTCGCCGGCCAGGTCACCACCGGCTTCACCAGCGTGGACAACGGCCGGCTCGGCGCGGCCACCGTCGATGCCGGCGGCAACGGCATCGCGGTCCATGCCGACGGCTTCCGCACGGCCACGGACAGCTACGCGATCCCGGGAGGAATCCAGCGCAATTCCTACACCGAGTCGCAAGGGGGCGCCGTCGGCATCTCGGCCATCGGCGACCGCGGCTTCGCCGGCGTCGCGTTCAGCCATTACGATGCGCTCTACGCGATCCCCGGCGGCGTGGCCGAGCAGGACCGCACCCGCCTGACCCCGAATCAGGACCGGATCACCACGCGCGGCGAGTACCGGCCCCTCGACGGGCCGATCGCGGTCATCCGCTACTGGGCGGGCTACTCGGTCTACCGCCACGACGAGATCGGCATCGGCGGCAACGGCGTCGAGGGCGTCCAGGCCACCTTCAAGAACCGCGAGGCCGAGGGCCGGGTCGAGCTGCAGCACGTGCCGGTCTTCACCGGCCTCGGCACGCTCACCGGCGCGCTCGGCTTCCAGTCCGACCGTCGGGTGATCAACACCCAGCTCGAATCGTTCCTGCCGCGGACCGAGTCCCGCGCCAACGCCGTCTACCTGTTCGAGGCCTTGGAGCTGCGCCCGGGCACCCGCCTCGAAGCGGCGGGACGCGTCGAGATCGACCGGCTGAGCAGCACCGCGGCGCAGTTCCCGCAGGGCTACGTCCCGGTCGACGGCCAGGATCCACTTCAATACGCCCTGACCCGCCGCTTCGCGCCCAAGAGCGCCAGCCTCGGCGCATCGCAGGATCTGCCCGGCGGGTTCGTGGCGAGCCTCAACGGCTCCTACGTCGAGCGCGGGCCCACCGGCTACGAGCTGTTCTCGCAAGGCCCCCACGACGCCACCGCCACCTTCGAGATCGGCAACCCGAGCCTCGGGAAGGAGCGCGCCCGCACCGTCGAGGCCGGCATCCGCAAGGCGGACGGTCCTGTCCGCCTCGACGCGACGGGCTTCTACACGCGCTACACGGGGTTCATCTACCGGAACTACACCGGCCTGTTCTGCGACGACGACTTCGCCTCCTGCGGCTCAGGAACCGAGAACCGGCAGATCGTCTACCAGCAGCAGAACGCGACGTTCTACGGGGCCGAGATCATCGGCCAGTACGACCTCGTCCCCGTGGGCGACGGCTTCTTCGGCGTGGAGGGCCAGTTCGACTTCGTGCGGGCCAAGCTCGACGACGGCACCAACGTGCCGCGCATCCCGCCCTATCGCCTGGGCGGCGGCGTCTACGTCCGGGCGGACGGCTGGTTCGCGCGGGTGAACCTGCTGCACGCCTTCGACCACGTCGCCACAGGGATCTTCGAGACCCCGACGGCCGGCTGGGACGACCTGCGTGCCGAGGTCAGCTACACGAAGGCGCTCGACCCGCGCATCTACGGCGCCAGCGCGGTGACCCTCGGCATCCAGGGCCGCAACCTCCTCGACGACGACATCCGCAACGCGGCCTCGTTCAAGAAGGACGAGATCCTGCTGCCGGGCCGGAACGTCCGGCTCTTCCTCACCGCCCGCTTCTGACCGGGGCCGCCCCGCACGCGCGACATCGGATCCGGTGAGCCGACACGCGCCTTCGTGCGTTGAGCCAGAGGTCAGGCTTTCGGCGTAGGAACATCCAATGAGCGACGAGACGATCGAACCCTACGAGGGCCCGGCCGGCGGATGGGGCTCGGCGGGCTCGCTCGCCGAGATCCTGACCCGCGAGCACATCCTCGCCTCCGGCGCGGCCCTGCTCCTCAAGCAGAACAAGCCCGACGGCTTCATGTGCGTGTCCTGCGCCTGGGCGAAGCCCGCCAAGCCGCTGGCCTTCGAGTATTGCGAGAACGGCGCCAAGGCGACCGCCTGGGAGCAGACCCGCCGGCGCGCCACCCCCGAATTCTTCGCCGAGCACAGCGTCACCGAGCTGCTCGGCTGGCCCGATTACGACCTGGAGCAGCAGGGCCGCCTGACGCATCCGCTGCGATACGACGCCGAGAGCGACCGCTACCGCCCGGTGTCGTGGGACTCGGCGCTCGCCGAGATCGGCGCCGAGCTGAAGGCGATCGATCCCAAGGCCACGGTGTTCTACGCCTCCGGCCGGGCCTCCCTCGAGACCAGCTACATGTACGCGCTGCTGGCGCGGCTCTACGGCAGCAACAACCTCCCCGATTCCTCGAACATGTGCCACGAATCGACCTCGGTGGCCCTGCCGAAGTCGATCGGCGTGCCGGTGGGCACGACCCGGCTCGAGGATTTCGAGACCACCGACCTGATCATGTTCTTCGGCCAGAACGTCGGCTCGAACGCGCCCCGGATGCTGCATCCGCTCCAGGAGGCACGCCGCCGCGGCGTCCCGATCATCACCTTCAACCCCTTGCGCGAGCGGGGCCTGGAGCGCTTCACCAACCCGCAATCGCCCGTCGAGATGCTGACCGGCTCGGCCACCCAGATCTCGACGCAGTACCATCAGGTGAAGGCGGGCGGCGACCTCGCCGCGCTGACCGGCCTGTGCAAGGCGGTTCTCGCCGCCGACCGCGACGCCGAGCAGCTCGGCCGGCCGCGGATCCTCGACACCGCCTTCATCGAGGAGCACACCCACGGCCTGCCCGAGTTCGTGCGCTTCTGCGACGGCCAGAACTGGGCCGCCCTCGAGCGGCGCTCCGGCCTGACCCGGGCGGCGATGGAGGCCGCCGCCAGCGTCTACATGCGGGCCCGCAGCGTCATCGGCATCTACGGGATGGGCCTGACCCAGCACCGCAAGGGTACCGAGACGGTGCAGATGCTGTGCAACCTGCTTCTTCTGCGGGGCAATATCGGCCGGCCCGGCGCCGGCATCTGCCCCGTGCGCGGCCACTCGAACGTCCAGGGTCAGCGCACCGTCGGCATCTCGGAGAAGCCGGAGCTCGTCCCCCTCGACCGGCTCGCCGAGCAATACGGCTTCGAGCCGCCGCGGGAGAAGGGCCTCAACACCGTCGAGGCCTGCAAGGGCATCCTGGACGGCAGCGTGAAGGCCTTCATCGGGCTCGGCGGCAATTTCGTCCGGGCCGTGCCCGACACCGCCCCGATGGAGGCGGCGTGGCGGCGCCTGCGCCTCTCCGTCCAGATCTCGACCAAGCTGAACCGGGCCCATCTCGTGCGCGGCGAAATCAGCTACATCCTGCCCTGCCTCGGGCGGATCGAGATCGACCGGCAGGCGAGCGGGCCGCAGGCCGTGTCGATGGAGGATTCCTGCTCGGCCTTCCACGGGTCGCGCGGACAGACCGACCCGGTCGGACCAGAGGTGCGCTCCGAGCCCTGGATCGTGGCCGCCATCGCCAAGGCGACGCTGCCGCCGAACCCGCGCGTCGACTGGGACGCCTGGGTCGCGGATTACGCGACGGTGCGCGACGCCATCGAGGCGACCTATCCCGACACCTTCCGGGACTTCAACAAGCGCCTGTTCGAGCCCGGCGGGTTCTACAAGCCGCTGCCCGCCCGCGAGCGCCGCTGGGAGACGCCGACCGGCAAGGCGACCTTCATCGTGCCCGAGGGCCTCGAGGCCGATCCCGACATGCCGCCCTCGGACGACCGCGTCATCGACCTGATCACCCTCCGCTCGAACGACCAGTTCAACACCACGGTCTACGGCTATCACGACCGCTTCCGCGGCGTGAAAGGCACCCGCCAGATCCTGTTCATGAACCGCGTCGACATCGCCCGGCTCGGCCTCGCGGACGGCGACACCGTCGACGTCGCGACCGACGCCAAGGATGCCGAGCGGGTGGTGCGCGGCCTGCGGGTGGTGGCCTACGACATCCCCGAGGGCAATTGCGGCGGCTACTACCCGGAGATGAACGTGCTGATCCCGCTCTGGCACCACGACGAGCAGGCCCATGTCCCGGCCGCCAAGGCGATCCCCGTCCGGATCACCCGCGCCGCCTGACGCGCGGGCTGGACGCGGCGGCCGCCACCCGGCATGTACGCCGTGTCGCGGCCGCCGGCGGCGCTCGGCCCGGAAGCGGAACCCCATGGCCTCTCTCGCCCTCGCCGCGCGGCCCGCCGCCTGATGGACGCTTCCCAACCGCAGGGCCCGCGTCCCAACTCCGCGCAGGCCCCGGAGACCGGTCTGCACGCCCAGGTCTCCGACGACCTGCGCACCGACCTTCTCGGCCGGCTCGGCGCGGGAGAGGCCTGCCCCGATCTCAGCCGGGCCGAGCTTGGCCGCGCCGCCCTCACGCCCCTGGCGTCGGCGCAGGCGCCGACGCCCGCGTGGTGGGATCCGGACTGGCGCGGCCTGAACCTCGCCGGGCGCGACCTCGGCGGCACGAAGCTCGAGGAGGCCGACCTAGCGGGCGCGAACCTGCGCGGCGCCAGCCTCTCCGGCACGGTCGGGCGCTCCTGCCGGCTCGACGGGGCCAATCTCGAGGCGGCGGATTGCGCCGAGGCCGATCTCAGCGGCGCCAGCTTTGCCGGCATCGTCGCCGGTCAGGCCCGCTTCGTCGGCGCCATGCTGGAGGATGCCCGCTTCACCGACGCGGCGATGCGCTTCGCCTCATTTCGCACCGCGCTCCTCGACGGGGCGGATTTCACCGGGGCCGATCTCTGGGGCGCCGACCTCACCGAGGCGGATGCCGACGACACCAGCTTCCGCCGGGCGCGCCTCGACGAGGCCGATCTCAGCGACGCCAACCTGACGCATGCCGATTTCGACGGGGCGAGCCTCGCCAAGGCCAAGCTCGTCGGCTCGCGCCTGCGCGGGGCGAATTTCAGCGGGGCCAAGCTCGACGGGGCCGACCTCACGCGCGCCGACCTCTCCGATACGAGCCTCGTGCGGATCAACCTCGCCACCTGCCGACTGACCCACGCGCGCTTCGCCGGCGCGTGGCTCAACGGGACGCGCATGCGGGTCGAGCAGCTCGGCGGAGCCGTCGGCGAGGAGGTGGCGGGCGCCTACGAGGCCGCCCAGGCGAGCTACCTCGCCCTGGAGCAGAACTGGAAGAGCATCGGCAGCCAGGACGAGGCGAGCTGGGCCTACAAGCGCGGACGCCGGATGGGCCGCTTCCAGGCCGGGACCCAGGCGCGTGCCGCGTGGCGGGCGCGCGACGCCGGCGCGCTCGCCCGCCACGGCTACCGCTGGGTCGCGGACCGCTTCGTCGAGTGGCTCTGCGATTACGGCGAAAGCCTGTCCCGGATCACCCGGGCGTTCGCCATCGCCATCCTGATCTTCGCGGCGCTCTTCGGCCTCACGGGCGGCCTAATCGTCGAGGGCGGCGGACCGACCTACAACCCGGTCGACCTCCTGAGCTACAGCGCCCTCAACATGATGACGGCCAATCCGCCCGAGATCGGCATCAAGCCGACCGGCCGGGTGACCAATCTGCTGGTGGGTCTCCAGGGCGCGGCCGGGATCATTCTGATGGGGCTCTACGGCTTCGTGCTGGGCAACCGCCTGCGACGCTGAACCCGCTCGCGCGTTGAGGGGTCTTTCCCAATGCCCGCGCGCCTCGCTCGGGGTCCGCAGATCGATGAGGAGGATTCGTGCCCGATTGGATCGCCAGCACCGTGTGGTGGCATGTCTACCCGCTCGGCTTCTGCGGGGCGGAAGCCTCGGCGCCGACCGGCGGGGAACCGGTCCATCGCCTGCGGCGGCTGGAGGCTTGGCTCGACTACGCCGCCGAGATGGGGGCCACGGGCCTCGCGCTCGGGCCGATCTTCGCCGCGTCGACCCACGGCTACGACACGATCGACTACTTCCGGATCGATCCCCGCCTCGGGGACGCGGCCGATTTCGATGCCCTCGTCGCGGCCCTGAAGCGGCGCGGCATGCGCCTCCTGCTAGACGGCGTCTTCAACCATGTCGGGCGCGGCTATCCCGCGTTCCGGGCGGCCCTCACCGGCGGGAAGGGGGCGCCGGAGGCGGCGTGGTTCCATCTCGATTGGTCCTTCGGCGAGGCGGAGGAGCCGGATTACGCCTGCTTCGAGGGCCATCGCCAGCTCGTCACCCTCAATCACGCCGAGCCGGCCGTGGCCGAGCACGTGGTCCGGGTGATGACGCACTGGCTCGACCGCGGCGCCGACGGTTGGCGGCTCGATGCCGCCTACGCGGTGCCCCGAGCCTTCTGGGCGACGGTGCTGCCGCGGGTCAGGGCGATCCATCCGGACGCCTACATCCTGGGTGAGATCATCCATGGCGATTACGCGGAGGCGGTGGCCGCGACCGGCTTGGACGCGCTCACGCAGTACGAGCTGTGGAAGGCGATCTGGAGCAGCCTCAACGACCGCAACCTGTTCGAGCTCGCCCATGCCCTCGAGCGGCACAACGGGTTCCTCGACCGCTTCGTGCCTCTGACCTTCGTGGGCAATCACGACGTGACCCGGATCGCGAGCCGTCTTGCCGATCCCCGCCACCTGCCGCACGCCCTGGCGCTTCTCCTCGCCCTCGGCGGCACGCCCTCGGTCTACGCGGGCGACGAGCAGGGTTTCCGGGCGATCAAGGAGGAGCGCGCGGGCGGCGACGACGCGATCCGTCCCGAATTCCCCGAGATCCCCGCCGGGCTGTCGCCCGACGGCTGGCCGGTCTACCGCCTGCACGCGGCGCTCGCAGCTCTGCGGCGGGCGAGGCCCTGGCTGCATCGCGCCCGCAGTCGCAGCCTCCACCTCGCCAACCGTCAGATCGTTCTCGAGATGGCGGGCGCCGGTGAGGCGCTGGTGCTCGCCCTCAACCTCGACGACGAGCCGGCCGCGCTCCCGGCGGCGCGGGCACACGCGGTGGAGGCCGGCGACGGGCAGATCGGCGATCCGGGCACCGCCGACGCCCGGATCCACCTACCGCCGCACGGCTGGGCCCTTCTGGCGCGGAGCGGCTGACGGGACGCGCGGAGCGGGGAGCCGGATCGAGCGGCGATGAGGCCCCGTACGGCCTCGCGCCCGCGCAGCCTCACTCGTGCGCGCCGAGGCTCTCGATGAGCTGGTGGAGATCGGCCCGCAGGGCGCGGACCTCCGGCTCGCTCAGGGCGAGTTGGCACATCACGGTCTCGCGCACCATTACGGCCTCGGCACGCAGCGCGAGACCCTCGCCGGTGAGGGAGATCTCGACCTCGCGCTCGTCCGACTGGCGCCGGCTGCGCAGCAGCAGACCGGCCCCTTCGAGGCGCTTCAGCACCGGGGTCAGCGTGCCAGAATCGAGCCGGAGCCGCCGTCCGATCTCCGAGACGGTAACGCGATCCTGCTCCCAGAGCACGAGGAGCACGAGGTATTGCGGGTAGGTGAGGCCGATCCGCTCCAGCAGCGGCCTGTAGGCCTTGGTCATGCGATGCGCCGCCGCGTAGAGCGCGTAGCAGAGCTGATTGTCGAGCAGCAGCGGATCCTGTGGCGGACTCCGCTCCTCGTGAATCGCATCCCTGACAACAACCATGACACCCGCCCGCACCGGCCCCGGATCCGCTGGGACCGCACATATCCCCGGGACCCCTACGATACCGCAGGATCCGGAACGCGCCAGAGGCGAAATTCCTCCGCGCCTTTCAGCACATAAGATAACGCGCTGACCTAGAAGTCGAGCGCATCGAGGCTCGCCAGGAAGGCCCCCTCGTCCTCCAGCGTGCGCAGGTCGAGGATCACCGTCCCATCGGCGATCCGGCCCACGACCGGGACGGGCAGGGCGCGCAGGGCCGCCGCGAGGCGGCTGCACCAGCCGCCCGCCTTGCGTCCGGACGAAGCGGGCGGGCCGAGCACCAGAGCGGCGCTCGCCAGCGTCTCCACGGGAAGCGCGCCGGATCCGATCTGGCTGGCGCAGGGCGCGGCCGCGACCTGTGCACGCGCGCCGAGCCGGGCCGCGACCGCAGGGACGAGGCGCGCCGCCAAAGCCGCGATCTCCGCCTGGGAACGGGTGAGGAGCCGCAGCGTCGGCAGGTCGTCGCGCAGGCGCTCGGGATGGAGATAGAGCCGCAGCGTCGCCTCAAGCGCCGCGTAGGTCATCTTGTCGACCCGCAGCGCGCGCTTCAGGGGGCTCTTCCGGATCCGCGCGAGGAGATCGGCGCGTCCCGCGATCACCCCGCACTGGACCGCGCCGAGGAGCTTGTCGCCGCTGAACGTGACGAGATCGGCATGGGCCAGCGAGGCCCGCACGGTCGGCTCGGGCGGAAGGCCGTAATCGGCGAAGTCGATCAGGCTGCCGCTGCCGAGATCGAGCGCCAGGGGCACGCCGCGCGCGCGGCAGAGGGAGTGCAGGGCCGCGGGCTCCGGCTGCGCGGTGAAGCCCTGGATCGCGTAGTTGCTCGGATGCACCCGCATCGCCAGCCCCGTCCGGGGCCCCAGCGCCTCGTCGAAATCGCGCAGGTGGGTCCGGTTCGTGGTGCCGACCTCGCGCAGGCGGCAGCCCGCCCGCGCCATCACGTCCGGCACCCGGAACGAGCCGCCGATCTCGACGAGCTCGCCGCGCGAGACCACCACCTCCTTGCGCATGGCGAGGGCGTTCAGCACCAGGAAGACCGCCGCCGCGTTGTTGTTGACGACGATCGCCGCCTCCGCTCCCGTCAGCCGACGGATGAGCCCCTCGACATGGCTGTCGCGTTCGCCGCGCTCGCCGGTGGCGAGGTCGAATTCCAGGTTGCTCGCTCCGGCCATCACGCCGGCCACGGCCGCGACGGCCTCCGGCGGAAGCAGCGCCCGTCCCAGATTGGTGTGGAGCACGGTGCCGGTAAGATTGAAGACCGGCCGCAGCGAGGGAAGCCGCTCGGCCTCCAAGACCCGGCCGACCTCGGCGAGGATCGCGTCCGGACCGGCGGATTCCCCGTCCCGCCGCATCCGCGCGAGGACGGCACGCACGGCCTCGGTCAGGGCGGAGCGACCGTGCTCCGCGTGGAGGTCGGCGGCACCGGGATCGCTGAGAAGCCGCTCGACGGAGGGCGGTCGCGCGGCCGGGCCATCCGGACGGAGATCGGACAAGGACATCGGCCAGAAGATATGTGGTGCGTCGCTCACATCCAGCCTGGCAGGCGATCGTCGTGGGGCCGGTCGCCGGGAACGCGGCGCGTCGCGGTGAGGCTTGGCAAAACAGGGCTTGCCAAGGCCGGACCGACCCTCTAGACACCCCCTCGCACCGGAGCGGCCCTTCAGCCCCCGGTCAGGCAGGCGCCCGTAGCTCAGCTGGATAGAGCACCAGACTACGAATCTGGGGGTCAGAGGTTCGAATCCTTTCGGGCGCGCCATTCAATTCAAACACCGAGCCGCGCTATCGCTGCGACCGCGTTCGTGGCTGTGAGCCAATCGTGAGCGGCTGTGAGCACGGCCTGTCAGCGATAACGATGGCGTGACGCGGTGACGGTCTCGCGCCTGTCGCAGTCCAGGCGGCCCCTGCCGCGATGCCGGTAAAGGTGACACGTTCGGCATAGCAGTTATCGCACGATCCAGAATGCTTCGGGCCCGAGGCATGATCGAATCGTCGGCGCGACTGCCCGAACGCATCCTTTGGGCGGGCGCGCTTTCGACGCCCATGCCGGGATCGTCCGCTGGATCCATCGCGTATGAGCAATGGAAGACGCAGAGCGAAGGGTACGGCTCGATCTGATCGATCACCGATACGCTATCTACAACGCGGCGCGGGAAGCTTCGCATCCGGTTAGCCGTGAGGCAGCAACCGATGGCCAAGAGTATTCCGCTCAGGAACACGATCGCACCGAGATCTTCCTGCTTAGCCGGGATGTCCAGTAGGAAGTTGACAATTTTGTTGAAGCTCGTGCCAAATTTCGATTGACAATTCACCTACGAAAACAGGGAGGTCATGCCTCCACGAAGATATGTAATTGGATACGGTATGATGTTTAGGATAGAAAACTCTATGAGTACGTGACTTTGAATATTAAAACCTAAATGAAGTACATTTACTAATGAGAATTGTTATTAAAATTTGGCGTTATGGATCAAATCAGCTTTTTAATGCATTAATGACCAAAATTGGCATATCAAAAATTAGAGATAGTTTTGTCGTTGTGCAATGTTGAGCCCTTGGACAGTTGCATCAACACCTCCGCCACGGCAGTGCCGGGCGGAGCGAGCTACGGATGGGGGTTTGCGGGGATCTGCAGGTCTGTCGAGAGCCGGCGCGGGCGCCTATGCCACGTCGACGAGGCGCACGCGGCCGACCGCGCGCGGCGGCTCGGATGCAGCCGTGTGAGCCTCCGGTGCGACCCAGCGCGGCACGGGCGGTCCGCCCAGATCCACGCGCAGGAACACCGCGCCTTCCAGTCCCTCGAGCAGAGCGGCCGGCAGCCGCGCGCGGCCTGCGGTCCAGCGATGGCCCGGCGACAGGGCGTGGAAACCCTCGCCCAGCGACGGATCGTCGAGGGGCACGCTGCGCGCCGCGCCGAAGCCGTCGCTGAGCGACAGGCCCGCCACGCACAGCCCGAGCGCGCGTCGATCCGGGTTGGTGCCGACATGGCAGGGGACGCTGACCGGGCTGACGAGCCAGATGGCCTCGACCTCGGCTGGGAGCACGAAGCAGGCCGTGAGGCCGCGGGCTCTGGGGAGCAGCCGGGCGCCGTCGACCTCCAAATGCACGTCCGCCCAGGGATCGTGCAGAACGAGGCTCCAGCCCAGGGCCTCGGCCCGGAGGCGGGCCTGCGCGCGCAGCACCTCGACAAGGACGCCGCCTTCATGGCGGGGCCGACAGAAGTCGGCATAGCTGCGAGCGACCGCCGCGTCGGGATCCGGCAGCGCCGCAAGGTCGATCGGCGTGCTCTGACCGAAGAAGCCACGGTTGCCCACGTCGAGGTAGCTCTCGGCGGGCTGGCCCTCGGCGAGGAGGATGTCGTGGCTGTCGAGTTCGACGTGCCAGTAGGTGACGCTGTCGACGTCCTCCTGCACGATGGTGGCCCCGTTCACGAGTGCGGCGGCGGGCACCAGCACCTCGCCCACCACGTCGAGGGCGACGGCGTGGCCGGGCGAGACCACCAGGTCGCGGACAGGCCTGTTTTCGCCGAGGGCGTGGGCCCGGATGCGTATGGGCAGGACGGCGGCGGGATCGGGGTGGTCGCGGCAATCGAGGCGGCGCGAGCCGATCCAGCGGATCGGGCGCTGCTCGCCGGATGCGGTGACGGCGCGGTCGCCGACGCGCAGGTTCTCGACGGCCACGTCGCCTTCGCTGGTGCGGATCAGGGTGCCCGAGGCGAAGCAGACCACAAACGGCTGTCGGTCGACCGCGATAATCTGGCCGCCGACATAGGTGTTGTCTGTGAACAGAAGATAACTGTATTTAGGCCCCGTTCCACGGTATTGAAATATTACGCTCTGCTTGTTGGACGTTTCGCCATAGTAGAAGAAATTTTGATGAACGGTGTTATTATTGCCCACGGCTGAAAACCGGTCGCCGCTGATATCTCCGAGTTGGGTCAGTTCGTCGCCAGTTCGATCAGATATATCCTGTACAATATAAGCGTAATTGAGCGCTTTTGACGTAGTAAAAATTCCGTTATTGATATAAACAGTTGCTAGTTTTGCGAATCTCTTGGTCGGGGCAGAGCCGGATGCCATGACGGATCAATCCTTTATCGCAAGCGGCGTCGAGAACCGCTGGAAGAAGCGGTGCTGCTTGATTTGAATGATACGAACTGATTCGAGTCTAGATTATATTCGAACGCCAGTCCTAATCTCCCTGTCGCGCATCGACCAAATTTACCCACTCTCCGCACACGCGTGATTTTTGGATCACTGTCTTGGCGAGACGGGACAGGGCGGAACGATTGAGTTGCGCTCTGAGCGAAACGCGTCCGCACTGATCAATCTGCCGTCGATCCGATGGTGTAGCCCAGTCGCGTGATCAACGGTGCAAGGATCGGCAAGACGGGTTCGAGATGGCGCAGGTAATACCGGTAGCGGTAGCGGGAGCGATCGTAGAGCTTCTCGCTGACCTGCGCATAGCTCGCCGTGCGGGCGTAGCGGACGTTCGTCTCATGGTTGAGCACGCTCGGATCGAACGCCACTCCAATGAAGGCGAACACGGCGCGCACCGTCGTCTCCTGATCGTCGACCACGTCCTCGTAGCGCATGGCTCGGTAGTTCAGATCCATCTCCGCGCGGTAATGCGCGACGAGGTCATGAGCCAGCACGAGGTGCTCGGCCGCGCTCTCCAGGGTCGCGCCGCAGAAGGCGCCGTGGGTGAACAGGTTCGACATCGCCGAGACCATGATGTCGAGCGGATGGCGGATGAGGTGCAGCAACGGCGCCCGCGGGAACAGTAAGCCGATGAGACCAAGATGGACCTCGTTGAGCGGCATCTTGTCGGTGAACAGGCGTGCGCCCTCCCGCAGGACGCCAAGCTGGCGCACCCGTTGCAGGTAGTGATCGCGCAACGTGTCCAATCCCTCGTGCTGGTCGCCCATCCACAACTCGGACAGCGCCCCGGGATAGGCCCATGGCGCGTTGAGCAGCCGCGGGGCGATGTCGGCGATCTCATGGATCAGCGGCAGCTCGTCGCCGGCCACGATGAGCGGGCTCGCCGTCAGCGTCTGCTCCAGCAGTGTCGTGCCCGAGCGCGGAAAGCCGAGGATGAAAACCGGCTGGGCCGTATCGGTGCGGATTCCGGCCCGCGGCAGCAGGGCGAGGCGATCCCGGGTGAAGAACGCCTTGAGCTGAGCTGCCAGCGCCTCGGCCTCCGCCTTCCGATAGGTCTGCCCGGTCAGCTCGACGAACTGCGCCTTGCCGGCCACGAACTCAGCCCAGGCCTCGTCGTAGCGCCCGACCCGGTCGAGCAGCCGTCCGCGCTCGAGCCGCTCCACCGGGCGCAGCGGCCGGCTCTGGCCATCGAGCAGAGACACGGCCTCCTCGTGCCGGTTCTGCCGCCCGAGGATGGCGGCACGGGCCAGCGTCGCGGCCGGGCTCGCGGAACCGAGCTGATCCAGACGATCGAGCAGGGCCGTGGCCGTATCGAGCTGGCGATCGGCCTCCTCCATCTGTGCCCAGCCCAGCAGCGTCTGGCGGTTGCCGGGCTCCAGTGCGTCCGCCTCGCGGTAGAGGGCGCGCGCTTCGTCGATCCGCCCCTGCGCTTTCAGGCAGGTGGCGAGATTGGACAGCACCAGAGGGATGCGCCGGCCCGACAGCTCCAAGGCCTTGCGGCAGTGATACGCACCGATCGCAGGCCGGTGCGCCTGAGTCATCGCCATGCCCATCAGGTTGTGGGCCTGCGCGGATGCGGGAGCGAGGCGCACCGCCTGCCGGGCGTGCCGCTCGGCCGCCTCCAGATTGCCGGCGCCGAGTTCGAGCAGGGCGAGCTTGTTGACCGGCCAGAGATTGCTCGGCTCGACCTCGGCCAAGCGTTCCAAAAGGGCTTTGGCGGCCGAACGCCTGTGTCGGTCGTCGAGCCGGATCTCCGCGAGCGTCGCCAGCGCCGCCGGCTGGCGCGGCGCCTGTGCGAGCACGGCAAGGCTCAGGCGCTCCGCTTCGGCACGGTCCCCTCCGCGCAAGGCCTCGGACGCGAGCTGTGCGTCGACCTCCAGCCGCGGGTCGACCGGCGCGGGCTCAGCACTGCCGGACAGAGGTGGCAATGCGCAGCATTGTGGGGCGGATAGGCCGCTGCCGCACGCGCAGGAGGCCGAAATCGATGCGCTCATCTGCCTCCAGTCCATGGGTGTTCGAATTGGCCCTGCAACCGAGCGGCCTTCGCTCATCGGAAGCCCGCGCGGGCCCCGAAGCGCATCCAGAGCGGAGGCCGGTTCGCCCGCGTGGTCGGCTCAACGCTTTGTACCATATCTGTCGCTTTTGCGACCCAATTCAGCACGCAAGTCGCGGCACACAAATTTTTAGACAATTCGCTCAATTTTTGCTGGAAATGTGAGTGCAATACACCCGCAAATAGGTGCTAGAACGCTCAGACTTGCTTCAATGCGCGGCAGCACTGTTGGCGCCTGTCAGAACGGGCACGAATCGCCCGGATTGCTGGCCGTGCGGCTCCCGTTGCCTGTGCGCGAAAACGGTCTGTTCAGAGGGGGCTTTGTGTTCCGAAGTGCCTTGCAACGTTGATTTGCCTCCGGACGCGTGTCTAAAAAATGACGGCGGGAAAATTCTCTGAGTACTGATCAAAATGGATCGATCTTCTTCTTTCGAAAGACGTCCCTAGAAAACCGTGACGACGATAAGCAACCGCACCTCGCCTGCCGCCGAAGGCTGCCCGGCCAATCCGCCTGACCGAGCCAGCCGTAGCCGCTCTCCTCGTCGCCGAGACAATGCGCCGGACGGTTCTCGTCTGTCGATCGAGAGCGTGGCGCCGAGCGCGGGCGTCGTCCGATCATGGTCAACCACGCGATCCGCGAGGGCAGCGACTTGGTCTTAACCAGTGTTAGGCGCGCTGGATCGGCGGCTACCCAAATCTGACGATTCTTCTCTGGGATGATGACTTGATCTAGACTTCGATCGGCCATAACATGCCAGGCAAGTGACGAGCTACGAACTAGATTGCCTACGGATTGTCCCAAAGTCTCTCTGTATTACGCGCTGCGCATTTAATCCATCGACAGTGGGTTTACAAATAAAAACAACTTGGAGGAATCGATGTCGTTCAAATACACGGTCACAATCAACAACTCGTCCTCGTCGTCCTCATTGAATGGCGCTCTTTTCAACGACGTCAGCGCAGCCGCGGCCCAGTGGGCAAAGTACATATACGGCTCGGGAACATTAGATATTCAGGTCAATGTGGCAACCACGTCCGTTGGGCGGGCGAATGGCGGCGCCGCGACTGTTACTTACGTTGGGACCGACGGCTCTCGGAATGTGTATCAGAATGGAACCGCGTCGGAGCTGAAGACAGGGGTCGATCCGAACGGCGCATCGCCGGACATGATCATCAATGTCGATCCCGCGTACCTGAATAATCTCTGGCTCGATCCGAACAGCATCGCGCCTTCGACAGGGAATTACACCGATGGATTGAGCGTCTTCATGCATGAGATTGGGCATGCGCTCGGCATACAGGGCTATCGTGACCTTACCACGGGAACGCTCCCGAACTACGAAACAACCTGGGATCAGCTTGTCGTCGTCAATGGCGACGGGAGTGCCTCGTTCACAGGGCAAAACGCGGAGAAAATTTACGGCGGTCCGGTTCCGGTGACGACCTTGCAGAACGGACAGCAGTATTTCCATTTGTTCAACAGCGCGACGGAGCGCGGCGGTCAGGACTTGATGAACGGTATCGTATTTTACTACGGTACCCGATACGATATTTCGAACTTAGACATCGCGATCATGAAGGATCTCGGGCTGACGGCGAGATATCAAAATCAGATCCTACCCCCGAGTGATTTCAACGGAAACGGGACATCGGATCTGCTTCTTCAATCCAATGGCTCTGTCGTCGACTGGACGCTCAGCGGTGGTCATCTCGCGGCCGGCGCGCTGCTCGGCGGCAGCGGCAGCTACGTCGCCCGAGCCACCGGCGATTTCAACGGCGACGGCACCGCCGACATCCTGTTCCAGGACCCGACCAACGGTTACGTTGCGACCTGGCGTATGCAGAACGGTCAGGTCGCCGCCGGCGCGCTCATCGGTTCGGCCAACGGCTACAGCATCGTCGGCGCGGGCGACTTCAACGGCGACGGCACCGCGGACGTCCTGCTGCAGGACGCATCCGGCAACCTCGTCGACTGGACGCTGCAGAACGGCCAGCTCCAGGCGGGCGCGCTGATCGGCAACAGCGGCAGCTACAAGGTGGTGGGCACCGGCGACGTCGACGGCGACGGCACCGCCGACATCCTGCTGCAGAGCGGCTCGAGCGTCGTCGCGTGGCTGATGAAGGCGGGCGGCCTGTCGCAGGGGCGGCTGCTGGGCGATGCCGGCAGCTACGGCGTGGCGGGGGTGGGCGACCTCAACGGGGACGGCACGGCCGATCTCGTGCTGCAGAGCGGCTCGAGCGTGGTGGCGTGGGTGCTGGGCTCGGGCGCGGTGACGAGCGGGTCGATCCTGGGCGATGCGGGCAGCTACAAGGTGGCGGCGGTGGGCGACTACAACGGGGACGGCACGGCGGATCTGGCGCTGCAGAGCGGGTCCACGCTGGTGGACTGGACGGTCCAGAACGCTCGCGTCACCGCCGGCGCCTTCATCGGCGATGCCGGCAGCTACAAGATCGTCGCCTGACGACCCAAGGGGGCGAGAGGTCCCGGGGACACACCGGCCGCGCTGTCGCCGTCGGTTGAACGAGGGCTCCTGCGTGCGGCTGCACCTCCTCGACCGCAACCCGGTCCGAGCTTCGACATCGTCCAAGCTCGGACCCGGGCCCGGCGGAGCCTGCCCGACCTGACCCTGATCGACGCGCATAGCGCACCTGCCCGGCGCTGAAGGGAGCGCGGCGCGGCGTCCTCTATGCGGTGATCCGGCCCATCGGCCGGGTCCGGGACGGCTCGGAGGCTGGCGCGGGCCGCGCTTTCGGGAACAGCCAGCCGACGAGCAATCGCGGCCTATTCGCGTGCCGGTGTTGCGCCAGGAGAAAGATTTTCCGGTGTTCGCTAAGTGTTTGGAGATGAAGACACGCTGACAACGGTCCGCCGTTAACTATCGGTTAGGAGCTAACGGTAAACTGAGCTTGGCGTCAGGCTCTCCTGCCATTGCCGTGTTCGGAGCGTGAAGGCGGCAATGGACATCGGCGTGAATCTCGCGGGCGGCGATTTTGCGCCCGAGCGGGGCATCGGCACGGTCGGCACGGACTACACCTACCCGACGCATGCGGAGATCGACTACTACGCCGCCAAGGGGCTGGACGTGATCCGCCTGCCCTTCCTGTGGGAGCGCCTGCAGCACAGCCAGGGCGGCGCGCTGAACGTCAGCGACCTCGCCGCGCTCAAGGACATCGTCGCCTACGCCGGCAGCAAGGGCCTCGACGTCGTGCTCGACATGCACAATTTCGGCTCGGGCTTCGGCAACCTCGTGGGCAGCGCCGGCACGCCCGACAGCAGCTTCGCCGACGTCTGGGGCAAGATCGCCCGGGCCTTTGCGGGGGCCGACAACGTGCTGTTCGGCCTGATGAACGAGCCCCATCAGCAGAGCGCCAGCCAGTGGCTCGGCTCGGCCAACGCGGCCATCGCGGCGATCCGGGCGGCGGGCGCGACGCAGCAGGAGATCCTGGTCTCGGGCAGCTACTGGGACGGGGCCCACAGCTGGGTGAGCAGCGACAACGACACGGTGATCGGGGCCGGCGTGGTCGATCCGGCGCACAACTACGCCTTCGAGGTGCACCAGTATCTCGACGCCGACAGCTCGGGCACCAGCACCGCCGTGGTGTCGCCGACGATCGGGGTGGAGCGCCTGCAGGCGGTGACGCACTGGGCCGAGCAGACGGGCAACCGGCTGTTCCTGGGCGAGTTCGGCGTGGGGCAGGACGCCGCCAGCCTGACGGCGCTGGACGCGATGCTGGGCTACATGGACCAGCATGCGGTCTGGCAGGGGGCGACCTACTGGGCGGGCGGGCCGTGGTGGGGCGACTACATGTTCTCCGTCGAGCCCACAGGCCTCGGCACCGCAACCGTCACCGACAAGCCCCAGATGGGCGTCCTCCAGAGATATGATGACGCCGCCGCAGCCGATCGTGCCCTCGAGCAGGGTCTGGCGCGCACCAGCGATCTCGTGCTGCAAGCGTCGAGTTCCGTCGTGTCCTGGACCATGCGTGACGGGCATGTCGCGGCCGGTGTCCTCGTCGGCGACGCCGGCAGCTACGTCGCCCGAGCCACCGGCGACGTCAACGGCGACGGCACCGCCGACATCCTGTTCCAGGACCCGGCCAACGGCTACGTCGCCACTTGGCGGATGCAGAACGGACAGGTCGCCGCGGGCGCGCTCATCGGTGCGGCCAACGGCTACAGCCTCGTCGGCGCGGGCGACTTCAACGGCGACGGCACCGCGGACGTCCTGCTGCAGGACGCATCCGGCAACCTCGTCGACTGGACGATGCAGAACGGCCAGCTCCAGGCGGGCGCGCTGATCGGCAACAGCGGCAGCTACAAGGTGGTGGGCACCGGCGATGTCGACGGCGACGGCACCACCGACATCCTGCTGCAGAGCGGCTCGAGCGTCGTGGCGTGGCTGATGAAGGCCGGTCGCCTGTCACAAGGCCGGCTGCTGGGCGATGCCGGCAGCTACGGCGTGGCGGGCGTGGGCGATCTCAATGGGGACGGCACGGCCGATCTCGTGCTGCAGAGCGGGTCCACGGTCGTGGACTGGATCCTCGGCTCGGGCGCGGTGACGAGCGGGTCGATCCTGGGCGATGCGGGCGGCTACAAGGTGGCGGCCGTGGGTGACTACAACGGGGACGGCACGGCGGATCTGGCTTTGCAGAGCGGGTCCACGCTGGTGGACTGGACGGTCCAGAACGCCCACGTCACCGCCGGTGCCTTCATCGGCGATGCCGGCAGCTACAGAATCGTCGCCTGAGCGATCCGTCCCAGGGGCGGGCGCCTGCAATCGGCGGGGGCTGGCTGTTCGGCCCCGCCGAGGCCGTTCAGGCGCGCGATGATGCGCAAAAGACCCTGCCGGCAAGGTCCGCGTGGGCATGAACCTCCACGTCCTCGCGCTGTACGCCGCATCCTGGCCTTAGGGTTCGGGCTGTTGGCTGGCGCGTTCTCCTGCGGCGGATCTTGAATTCTCGCCGCCAGCGCCATCGCGACGGCAGCTGCATTCATTCCGTAGGATCTGAGGGGGTGATTTGTGGCGCGGATCGGCAGCGTGCATCCGCACGATGTCCGGCCTTCGACGATGGCTAGACAAGCGGACGGACCGACCTTCCTCGCCCAGCGTCGGCGCGAAGCCCGCCTTTGGAAGCCGGGCTGAAGCAGCCACGACGGACGCCACGGCGATCTCAGCGCAATCCTATGCCACTGGAGATTGATTTAGCCTCGAGCTTAGCCACCCTCTATTGATAAAACTTCTTGATTGTGCGAAATTGTTCCGCACCAAAACTGCTTAATTTTGTCATGGAACATCAAAATCGAGGCTCTACTCATGTTCGACAAAATTTTCTACGCAGCTCGGGCGAGTGCATCAGAAACCTCGCCGGTCGACTTATGGTTTTATGATCGAAACGGCACCACATTTGTGAAAAATATTAATACGGTAAACATAGGTCTTGTTGATTTAAAAGCATATGGAAGCAACTTATATTTTCAAGCGACGGACGGTATCCACGGATACGAGCTCTGGAAATCAGATGGTATCGGTGCCGGAACAAAAATGGTTCGCGACATCAACGAAGGATCGGGAGATTCTTACGCATCGACCGGATTCAATTGGAACGGAAGTTTATATTTCTCAGCCTATACGCCATCCCTAGGATACGAAATCTGGAAGTCGGACGGTACGGCAGCAGGAACCGTGCTGGTCAAGGACATCGATCCGGGCACCACGACAGGCGGTGGCCCTACGATCCCAAACTCGTCAACTCCCACCGACTTCAGCTCAATCGGAAGCAGGTTCCTGCTCAGCGCAAGCGATGGATCTGGCTACAGGCTGTATGTTTCGGATGGCACAACCGCTGGGACTCAGGCGATCACCACGGCAATCAGGCCGTCCGGTATGTCGAATTCGCGCTACGGCGTCTGTTTGTTTTCGGCCGATGATGGTTTGCACGGCGACGAGTTATGGCGCTCCGACGGCACAGCGGCCGGCACTTTCCAGATCGCCGACATCAATCCAGGTGCCGGATCTTCTTTTCCGCGCGCTATCACGCCGATGGGCGGCTACGACTACTTTGCGGCTTTCGATAATATCAACGGTTTCGGGCTGTGGCGCACCGACGGAACGACAGCCGGAACGACCCGGGTCAAAGATATCGATACAGGACCGAGCGGCTTTGCACTCAGCGATTTCCTGGCCGTCGGCTCGACCCTCTACTTCACAGCCCACACCGCCGACACGGGATATGAGCTCTGGGCATCGGACGGCACCGAGGCCGGAACCCGGATGGTCCAGGACCTCAACCTCGGCCCCAACGGATCCGCTCCCCACAACCTGACCGCCGTCGGCAGCACGGTGTACTTCACCGCCACCGACGGAACCGGGGGTGTCGAGTTGTGGAAGACTGACGGGCCCGCTGCCGGAATACAGCTCGTCCTCGACTTGAACCGGGGCGCCGGCGACGCCTTCCCAAACAATCTCACAGCCAGCAACGGCAAGCTCTACTTCGAGGCTACACCGGACGGCACAACCTACAACCTCTACTCCACTGACGGCACCAGCCTCGGCACCAGACTCCTGGCCAATAACATCGACACCCGGGGAGGCATCTCGGCCACCTGGAAGGACGTCGCGGCCGATTTCAACGGAGACGGCACCTCCGACATCCTGCTGCGATCCGGCAGTGGCGTCGTCGCCTGGACGATGCAGGGCGGCCAACGCACGGAGGGCGCGTTGATCGGCAACAGCAGCAGCTACACCGCCCGAGCCACCGGCGACGTGAACGGCGACGGTACCGTCGATGTCCTGTTCCAGGACCCGAGCAACGGCTACGTCGCCAGCTGGCGGATGCAGAACGGACAGGTCGCCGCCGGCGCGCTCATCGGCTCGGCCAACGGCTACAGCCTCGTGGGGGCGGGCGACTTCAACGGCGACGGCACCGCGGACGTCCTCCTGCAGGACGCGTCGGGCAACCTCGTCGACTGGACGATGCAGAACGGCCAGCTCCAAACCGGCGCGCCGATCGGCAACAGCGGCAGCTACAAGGTGGTGGGCACCGGCGACGTCGACGGCGACGGCACCGCCGACTTCCTGCTGCAGAGCGGCTCGAGCGTCGTCGCGTGGCTGATGAAGGCTGGTCGCCTCTCGCAGGGGCGGCTGCTGGGCGATGCCGGCGGCTACGGCGTGGCGGGGGTGGGCGACCTCAACGGGGACGGCACGGCCGACCTCGTGCTGCAGAGCGGGTCGAGCGTGGTGGCGTGGGTGCTGGGCTCGGGCGCGGTGACGAGCGGGTCGATCCTGGGCGATGCGGGCAGCTACAAGGTGGCGGCGGTGGGCGACTACAACGGGGACGGCACGGCGGATCTGGCGCTGCAGAGCGGGTCCACGCTGGTGGACTGGACGGTCCAGAACGCTCGCGTCACCGCCGGCGCCTTCCTCGGCGATGCCGGCAGCTACAAGATCGTCGGCTGAGCCATCCGTCCCGAGCGTTGGGCGATGTGACAGCGCTCGGGAGCAGGATGCCGCCGGCACCGCAGTCTCGGCGCGCTGGCGGCGCTCGTCACGGAGCGTCGACCACGCACGACGCGGTCACGCGAGCGTCACCCGCCGCAGGGCGACACCGAGGTCCCGCGTGTCGCCGTTCGTCCCCTGCGCCTGGGGCGAGAAAAGATCCGACGTGATGGTGACGGGCGCCCTGCTCGCCACGACGACGACCTCGGCGCCGCGATCGGGCTCGACCGTGACGGGGTCGGCCGGCTCATCGCCCTCCACGGTGACCCGAAGCGGTGCCGCGCCGAAATTGTGGAACTCGAGGCGGTAGGCCGCGTAGGGGCTCCCCGCCAGGCTCGGCAGCCGGCTCGTCCCCTTGCAGAAGCGGCCGAGGCCGGTTCCGGGCTCGCTGGTGTGAAAGGTCGCGGAGCTCGCATCGGGAAGCACCCAATCCTCGAACGGGATGCCGCCCGCTCCGAGATGGGCGAGCCAGCCCTCGCCGAGGAAGCCTGGAATGCTGGGAATCCGCGAAACCAGAAAGCCCGACCGCAGCATGAAGTCGACGAAGAAACTCCGTTCGAAGCCGAGTTCCAACCACTGGTTGCGCGTGATCGCCCACAGCGATTCTCCGTCGAACCGCAAACCCCAGGGGAACGGATAGGTCTCGAAGATCGGCTCACTGAGGAAGACGATGCGGCCCTCGGGCGCCAGGACGTGCTCGCGCAGTGCCTGGACGAGGTCGATGAAATTCAGGCAATGATGGAAGCTCGCCTGGAAGACGGCGAAATCGTAGCGCTGCTCGATGCTCCGAGCGACCTCCACGAAGTCGCCCTGCAGGCTTTGGACGGTGACGTTCTCGCGCAGGGCCACGCGCTGAAGCCGGTCGAGGAAGCCGCGGTCGATATCGACGACGGTCACCTCCTGACCGGCCTTGGCCAGCGGAATCGCGAAATTGCCCCAGCCCGAGCCGAACTCGATGATCCGGCTCAGTCCGGGCCGGCAGCGGTGGATCGCGGCCAGTCCCTGAGCGACCTTCAGGTATTCCTCGGCGACAACGCGGAGGTTGCGCGAGATCCAGGGATAGCCGGCCTCGAACTGTTCGGCTGACTGTTTCGTCGACGTCATCTCGTTGGCAACACCGTATTCGCGTGCCGTCATGCTGCGGTACAGCTCCAGGACCTCGGCGCGGTACTGCTCCGAGAGCGGATCCGTCGACTCGTACGTGTAGGGCAGGGTGGTCTCGCGCCACAGTTTCAGCAGCGCGTTGAAGTCGGACGCTTGGTCGAGACGCTCGCCGAACGCCCGAACCTGCTGCAGAAAGGCCTCTCGGTCGGTACTGGATGACATCGCGAACCTGCACGGCAAGAGACGGGCTGACTTGAGGGCGGCACGTCCTACGCTTCCCTGGCGGAAGTCCAGCCCCCCGGCACTTCGATCGCGGCGGCCCGTCATGAGAGCCGCCGGTTTCCCGTCCGCGCCCGGGAGCGCCGCGGGCGCTTCGACGGGATACTAGACAGATCGCGAGCGGTCAGCGACCCGGAAGTCCGCTGCCGTCCACCGCACCGGGTTCGCCTCGTCCGGCGCGCGGGCCCCTTCACAGCCGCGTCGCCCGTATCGCTGTCGGGCGCGCTCACGATCGCCCTAGGAGGCTTCTCGCATGACCCTCACGCGCGGTGACCTATCGCCTTCCGGCCCCGGAGGGCCTTGGATTGCGGGCCTCGTCCTGGTTGCGGCCCTGCTGTCCGCGACGGAAGCGGACTCGGTGCCGCAGGGTGACGGTGGGGGCCGGGGCGGCGAGCCCTCTGGTCGCGTGGTGCCGAACGCCGCCGGCATCCCGGCTCAGACGCGTTTCGAGGTGGGCGGGATCGCGAACGCGCTGCTCGGTTCGGCGACGAACGATGCGCCGCCCTGCGTGGCCTCACGGCCCGGCGGGTCCTGCGCCTTTCCCACCGGCGTCGTCGGCTACGGTGCCCTGCGGTCTCCGGGAAACACCGTCTTCGGCCTGTTCGGCCGGGCCGATTGCTACACGCCTGGCATCTGCACCAACGAAGTCAACAGCTTCAATTTCGTTGCGGATGCTCCGAGCGCCTACCCGTGGTCCCGCGGCTTCGGCGGCCGCGAGGCGGTGCCGGTCGCGCTGACGGTTGCCGCGGGCGGCCGCCATCCGAGTGCGGCCGGGATCGAGATCGCGGCCGAAGGCGGACAGCCCACCTATTTCCACCACGGGATGGTGATGCAGGCGGGCAGCGTGGCCGGGACCGGCATCCTGATGGATGCCGCCCGTGATCAGGGCCCGCGCACGAACCTGATCCTGCGCAACAGCGGCGCGGAGGGCCATCACTTCCTCGACCTCCAGACCGTCGGCCCGGCCCGGCCGGCCGGCCCGATCCTGGAGCATCGCGACGCCGGCGGGCGCTCGACCCTGACCCTGACGCAGGGCGGGGCCATCACCGGCCTCGGTGCATTCCAGGGCGCGCGCGTGATCGCCCGCTCGGACAGCAATCCGGTGCTCGCCACCCACAACATTGCCGCCGGCCCGGACGCGCAGATCTGGGAATGGCTGGCGCGGGGCAGCACCCTCGTCCTGCGCGCCGTGAACGATGCCTACGATGCGGCCACGACCGCCTTGACCGTGACGCGCAAGGGGGCGGTCGTCACCGGGCTCAGCATCGGCGCGCCGCTGACCGTGGAGGCGCCCCTGCAGGGGCAGTTCCTGGGTGTCGCGGGACCGCCGACGGCGCGCGACATCCCGGCCGGCCGCTGGACGGTGGTGAAGCGGAGCGACGACGGCTCGGTGCGCCTGTGCGCGAACGATGGCTCGGCGGTTCTCTGCACGCGTCTGGAGCGCTGAGCGCCGCGACGGCGCTCCGTCCCGCGCCCAGGATCGGCGATGGCGGCCGTCACGACGTGCGGCCGCACCACACTGGCACGCGGCAGCCATGTCCCGTGGATGCGAAGAAGGAGCAGACTGCGCGCATCACCGCGGCGCGCTTCCGGTCCGCGTCGCAACGCGGTCGGCGAGAAGGCTCGTGCTCGCCCGTGCCCTTCTCCGATCCGGCCCGTCGGGTACCCAGGGTCTGCGCCGTTCGATACCCTTGATGCCCCGCTCCGGCCGCGCGGATCCGCGTCACGCCTCCGACCTGCACTACGACGTCGCGGATCCGGGCGCGCTCGATCGGCCCGACGGCACTGAAAGATCTCCACGCATGGCTGGCACGCCGATCGTCTCCTACGCGCAGCACTACGAGGATGTGCGGCTCGCCCGCTGCTTCGAGGGCGTGGCGCAGGGCTTCTACATCGATGTCGGGGCTTGGCACCCGATGGTCGATTCCGTGACCTGTCATTTCTACCGGAGCGGCTGGACCGGCATCAACGTCGAGCCGACGCCGACCGCCTTCGACCTTCTCGAGCGCTACAGGACGCGCGACATCAACCTCGCTTGCCTCGTGGGCGACAGGGCCGGCACGCAGATCCTGCATGCGAGCCCGGCCTCCGGTCTCTCGACCACCTCCGACGCCTACGCCGCCCGTGCCGCCGCTGCGGGTATCGCGGTCACCCCTCTCTCGGTGCCCCGGCGCACGCTTGCCGAGATCTGCGCCGTCCACGCGCCCGAGGCCGTCCATTTCCTCAAGGTCGATGTCGAGGGGGACGAGCCCGCCGTGCTGCGTGGGCACGACTGGGCCCGCTGGCGGCCCTGGGTCGTCGTCGTCGAGGGCACCGAGCCGAATGCGCCGGCCCGCACGGACGCGGCCTGTCGGCCCATCCTGGCGCAGGCCGGTTACCGCCATGCGACCTTCGACGGTCTGAACGACTATTACGTGGCCGAGGAGCACGCCGCGCTCGCCCCACGCCTGCACGATCCCGTCACGCCCTTCGAATGCGCAGGCCGGATGCGCGAGCACAGCCTCTCCGACGCCCAGCGGGGCGGCCGGCTCCAGCGCTGGTACCAAGCCTATCGCCGGGCCGCGGTGGCCGAGCAACTCGCGCGCGGCATCGCCGTCGACGTCTCCGCCTATCTCCGCGCTCTGGCGCTGCCGGCCGATGCCCCCGCAGGCGCCCCCGAGATCGCCCGCATCTATGCCCTCGTCCTGGGCCGAAGCGCCGACGCATCGAGTCTGGCGCTGTGGTTGGCCATCTGCACTGACGAGGGGCTGACCGTCGCGGATCTCCTGTCCCGCCTGTGCCAGTCCGACGAATACATGGCGCTGCGTTTGGCCGCCGAGGCCTATCTCGGCGACACCGTGTAGCGGGGTTCGATCTGTCCCCTCCGGGCAGCGGGCCGTTACACCGCTGCGCGATCGCGACCGGAACCTGTCCACCGTTCCGGCGCCCGGCCGGGCCGGGAGCGAGGCGGCGATCCGCATCCGACCCTGAGACCCGCGGCGGAGCGGGTCATCGGCCCGGTCACGCCCGCGGGCGATCGGGCGCCGCGATGATCGCCCGCAGGTGCCTCTCCAGAGCCTCCATCGAGAAGTCGGCCGCGCGCGCACGGGCGGCCGCGCGCATCGCCGCAGCGTCGCGCACGCCGCCTTCGATCAGGCTGAGCGTCCGGTCCCGCAGCTCGGCCGCGTTCCCCACGAGGAACCCGTTCACGCCGTCGCTGACGATCTCGCCGGGCCCGCCGTGCCGCAGGGTGATCGGGATCACCCCCGCGCTCATGGCCTCCCCGATGGTGATGCCGAAATGCTCGAAGCGCTCCGGCTTGTGCCGGATGTCGTCGTTGGCGCCCGTCATGTGCCAATAGGCCGAGGCCTCGCGGTAGAGATCGTGGATCTGCTCGGACGCGACGTTGATATGGAAGGAGACCGGCAATCCCTGCGCGGCCCGCTGGAGGGAGGCGAGGTATTCGCGCTCGAACGTCTGGCCACCGAGGGCGCCGGCCAGATGCAGCTCAACGGGCCGGCGGGTGCGGCCCACGATCTCGCGGAAAGCATCGATCATGACGTCCTGCCGCTTGCAATGGCCGGCGGGCGTGAAGCGGCCGACGTTGACGATGCGGAAGGGCTCGTCGGCCCTCGGTGACGGTCGAACCCCCGTCACCTGCGGGACGGGCGGCGCAAGGATATGGCAGGGCGGCAACCGCAGGCCGAGTTCGCGGGCGGCCGCGACGGCGTGCGCGACGACGAACCGGGAATAGACGATCATGGCGTCGTAGCCGCCCAGATTGCCCCAATCCCGGGCGTAGACGCCCGACGACATCGGGAACGGGAATTGGCAGAGGAACACGCTCAGCCGACCGAACGCAGGCACCCCGGGGAGGATCTCGTTCGACATGCAGATGAAGACATCGGCCTTTTCGTCCTCTCCGCGCGACGTCCAGGGTTTGATCGTGACGTGATCGAGCGGAAGGTCGAGTTCGCGGGCGAGTGTCGCAAGACGTGTCTGGCTGTAGCGATCGTAGGTGTAGAGCGTGCAGGCATGGTCTGCGCTCAGGACGACGGCTAGGGAGAGGAGATAGCGCTCGCCTCCGCCCGGGGTCAGCGGATACGGAGAGTAGAGCGCGAGCCGCTTCGTGCGGACCGGCGCCGGGGCCTCGTTGCGCGGCGCCGGCGCGATCAGCGCCGGTGCGGCCGCGGGATCCGCGCGGTCGGCCAGGAACCGGCCCCATCGCGCGACGAACTTGATCCGGTTCGTCTGGCTGACGCCGTCGATGCGCAGATCCAGGCTCCGGTCGGCCGCCGTGGCGTGCTCGAGGTGGATTACCCGAGAGGCGGCCACGTAAAGCACCGTCTGCCCGATCAGGCGGAGCTTCAGGCAGAGGTCGGCATCTTCGTAGTACGCAGGATCGAAGCACAGATCGTAGCCGAGGACGCGCTTGAAGCTCGCAGTCCTTATCATGAGGGTCGCCGCAGAGCAGTAATCGACGACGCGGTTCTGGTTGAACAGGGCGTTGTCGGCGTCGAGCCCCTTGCCGTGCTGGACGGGCGTTCCGCAGGAGCTCAGCGTTCCGCCCGCTTCCTGCAAGGTCCCGTCGGCGAACAGGAATTTCGGGCCCGCCGCGCCGACGCTCGGATCGCTCTCCAGTGCGGCCACGAGAGGCTCGAACCAGCCCGGGGTGACGAAGGCGTCGTTGTTGAGGAAGACGAGGAACTCGCCCCGGGCCGCGTCGACGCCGACATTGTTGCCCTCACCGAAGCCGAGGTTGCGGTCGAGCCGGATGATGTTGACTCCGCTGCCGCATTGGCAAAGGCGTTTGAACTCGTCCCAGTTGCTTCCGTTGTCGACGACGATGATCTCGAAATCATGACCCTGGGTGAAATGCCGCAGGAAGACGATGCACTGTAATGTCAGCATCGTCTTGTTGAGATTGAGGATGATGAAGGAAAAACGCACCGGTGCGACGCTGGTCGGCATCTGCCTCTGGGCCGCGCGGTTCCGCTTCAGGAAATCTGTATAGGGCTCGGTATTCGCGTCGAGCCCCATGAGGCGGTGATAGAGCACCGGATCGAAATTCGCATAGGGCTGAAGGCCTTCGCGCCAGCCGAACTTGAGGTAGTGCAGGATCAGCGCGTATCGGACCACATTGCGGTCGACCTTCTCGCGATAGGCGATCTCGTCGAAGAAGGGTGATGCGGGCGAGCTCTCGTGACCGGATTGCAGGATGTGCAGCAGGGGGTGCAGACCCGCCTCGCGGACATCCGGGCGAGCGTCGTAGTAATAGGTGACGTCGCAGAGGGGATGGGGGCTGAGGAGGCGCTTCTCGCCCTCCTGCAGGAAATGCGTGATCGGATCGACGTGAAGCGGCTCGCCGACCTCGGCGAGATAGTAGGCCGTGTCGAACAGAGGATGCGGATTGAGTCCGAGCTTCCAGCCGCGCGTCCTGAAGTGGCTCGCGAGATCGGGTTGGGCTTTCTGCGCCTCCGCGACCGGCACCTGCAGCGCGTAATAATCCGGGTCGAACAGGATGTTCCAGGCCGGCGGGACTTGAGGATCGCTCGGCTTCCGGGTCCGGTTGGTAAGCCTGGCAAATCCGGCCGCGATCGATTCCGGACCCGGAACCGAGTATTTGGCGAATTCTGTCCCGGTTTCCATCTCGAAGACCTGGATCGCTCGGCACGCGGCGCTGTCGAGCCCGGGCGGGAGATCGATGCAGAAACCGTAGGATCCGTCGCCGATCTGATTGGCCAGAAGATCGGCGCGGAATTGCCCAGCCCGCCCGGCAGCGATCACGCGCCCATGCAACCGCACCTCGACCCCGAGGCGCTTCGCCGGATCTGCCCTCAGCATCACCCAGCCGGCGGCGACGTTGGGAGAGATGAGGTCGATATGGCCCCGGATCTTGGCGGGCTTCTTCCGTCTGAACATGCTGGATCGGTCTCTAGCCGGACGCTGCGGCGCCGCTTCTATCGGCAGAGCAGTGGGTTGGCTACGCGAGGGGTGCCGTCCCGGATCGGAATAATTTCAGCGCCAAGCAGATTGGAGTATGTGCAAAACAATGGATTTCAATACTGAGATCCTGATATATGGAAAACCGAATTTATACCGGATTTAATCCTGTAATAAAATTACGAGAGCAGCCAGTATTACTGATAGAATGCAATTTCAAAGAATAAATACTCTGGTGCTCAAATCATGCCGTCGAACGCGATTGTTATGCGGCAAACTAAGGATAAGATCGACGCCTCGAAAAGATCCAGAGCTGACATTTTGCGGCCAAAAAACGAGCCCTTGTCGTTCCTTTGGACACTGCCCTTCGATCCGGTGCGCCGAGCCTGGGATTTATAGCATCAGACAAATCAGTGTGATCGGGCCGACAGCGCGGACGTTCTTGCTCCTCCGACAACCGTTCGCCGGTTCGGCTCAGCAAAGGCAACCAGCGCCTGGATCTCCTGGCTTGTTCGATGCCGGAGCGGCGTCCGGGCACCGGCGCCCTCCACAGCGCCAGCCTGCCGGCGAAGACCGGTGCACCGCGCAGGATCCGACCCAGACGGATCGGTGCGAGCCGGACCGGAGCGCCATCGTGTCGTGGATGTGGACGGCGCGCCTTTCGGCCTGACCGGACCGCGTGCGTGCCGAGCAGGCGGTTCGATCACGGCCTGCCGGGCGGTCGACGAACGGAGCTGCGAAGGCCGGGACGATCCAGGCGGGCGGGTCGGTCCGCACGGCAGCGGGATGCCTCGGTCGCGATGGGCAGACGCCTGCCGATCACGCGCTCTGCGTTGCCTCGATCGCCCCGTCCTGCCGCGAGGACAAAGACGCGTCGAACTGTGAAAGCTTCTTAACCATCGTCCGAATGAGACAAGCAAAAGACAGCAACGCCCTTCCAGGACCGCCGCCAGCATCGCCTTCTGTTTACGGTTGAGGCTGGACTGTTGCCGGACATGCAATCGTCCTGACGCGTTTGTGGGATCGATCGGCCTTCGATACACAAGGGTTTGCAAAGTGTTAATCAAATTACAGTTTGACAGCTTAGCCCAAGCCGCACCGCAAGCCTTCAGAAACGCCATCCAGAAGGCTGCTGATATCCTAGACGCAACGTTCAAGGACAATATTACGATCAACCTCTCCGTCGGGTATGGCGAAATCAACGGCACGAAGGAGAGTGCCGGGAGCGCCTCGGCCGGGCCCACGAGCGGAATATATCAGAGCTACGCCTCGCTTCGGACTTGGCTCACCCAGAATGCGGCGGCGGACGTTCAGGGCGGCGTGACGGCCCTGCCGATAGGATCCTCGATCCAGGGACAGTCGCAGGTCGTGGTCTGGCGGGCCCAGGAAAAGCTTATGGGCCTGATCTCGGCCACCGACACAGGCCTCGATGGATCGGCCGGATTCGCGACCGACATCCCGACGAACGAATTGACCGGTGTGGCGCTCCACGAGCTCACGCACGCGATGGGCCGTGTGACCACCGGCCCCCAACCGGGCATCCTCGATCTGTTTCGGTTCAGCAGCCAGGATACGCGCTATTTCTCCGATAGCATCCCGGCGAACGCGTCTTACTTCTCGCTCGACGGCGGCAAGACCGACCTGGCCGATTTCGGCAAGGGCTCCGATCCCAGCGATTTTCTGACCGACAGCGGGCGTACGCCGAACGATGCCTTCAATGAATACTATAATGCCAGCACGACGCAGACGCTGACGCGGATCGACCGCAAGCTTATCGAGACGCTGGGCTTTCACGCTTACGTCTCCGGTGCTTCGCATGGCGACGTCGATGGGGACGGCGTTTCGGACATCGTGCTGAAAGGCGGCTCGACGGTTGTCGATTGGAACATCAAGAACGGGGCCCGGCAATCGGGGTCGGTCGTGGCCAGTAGCGGACCGTCTTACGGCGTCGTCGGGACGGGCGACGTCAACGGCGATGGCACCGCCGATATCCTGCTGCAGGACAGCAGCGGTGCGGTGGTCGAGTGGTTGATGGTGGGCGGCCAAGTCAGCCAGGGCCGCGCCCTCGGCCAAGCCGGCGCCTACAAGGTCGTCGGCGCGGGCGACTTCAACGGCGATGGCACCGCGGACGTCCTCCTGCAGGACGCGTCCGGCAACCTCGTCGACTGGACCCTGCAGAACGGTCAGCTCCAGGCAGGCACGCTGATCGGCAACAGCGGCAGCTACAAGGTGGTGGGCACCGGCGACGTCGACGGCGATGGAACCGCCGACATCCTGCTGCAGAGCGGCTCGAGCGTCGTGGCGTGGCTGATGAAGGCCGGTCGCCTCTCCCAGGGGCGGCTTTTGGGCGATGCCGGCGGCTACGGCGTGGCGGGCGTGGGCGATCTCAATGGGGACGGCACGGCCGATCTCGTGCTGCAGAGCGGGTCCACGGTCGTGGACTGGATCCTCGGCTCGGGTGCGGTGACGAGCGGGTCGATCCTGGGCGATGCGGGCAGCTACAAGGTGGCGGCGGTGGGCGACTACAACGGCGACGGCACGGCGGATCTGGCCTTGCAGAGCGGGTCGACGCTGGTGGACTGGACGATCCAGAACGCCCACGTCACGGCCGGCGCCATCCTCGGCGACGCCGGCAGCTACAGAATCGTCGCCTGAGGTCTGAGGAGAAGGCCCGAGGTTCCGACCGGCTCGTCGGTCCTTCGGGGGCCTCGAGGCTGAGGCAGACGAAGGCGACGTCGTGGAAACCGGCACTGTGCGGCCGGAGCGTTCGGCATCGTCGACCAAGCGTCGGCAACTCCTGAGGGTTGCTGCCTGCGCGCATGCGCCCGCCGAACCCGGAGAGGGCGCTCGTCCCGCCGATCACAGCCTCCCTGATGGTCGACCGCGTGAGCACTGCCGGGCCAGCAGGTTTCAGGCAGGCAGAAGGCCCATATCGGAAGACTTGCGAGCGCTCTGCGCTGGCAAGAGAACGATCGTGATCGCCCTTTCAAGGCACACATCGCACGACTGATGCCAAAGATCGCTCGCTCGTCTCCAAGGCCTGCTTTGTTCTGAGGGGTCGAACGCGCGGCAGGGCTGGATGATGTCGGCCCGGATGCGCCCTCCCGAACCTCGCTCGCCCGGACGTGGGACGGGCTGGGGCTCGAAGACCCGCGCTCCGCGAGGCCGGAATAAGCCGGAAGCCCCTGTCGGGCCGGGGGACATGCGATGCCGGGCATCCGCCGAAAAACTGGGCGCGTCCGGGCTCGGAAGGAAATTCGGTAGGGTATCCACCCCGTCCGGACCGATTCTGCATAGATCGGTCCTTGACAGAGGGCTTAGTTGCAATGCCATCCGGATGGGTGTCAGCTAGACTGCGGTGTCCCTAGCAGGAGGGAGCGGAATGAGTATAGCCATCCCGGCTTCGCCTGGCATTCTGTTCTGCGACGTCGTGGGGAGCATGCAGCTGTATCGCGACCTCGGCGACAGCGAGGCGCACGCGGTCGTGAGTCGGTGCCTCGCCGGGATCGGCACCTTGATCGCCGAGACCGGCGGGCGCGTCGTCAAGACGATCGGCGACGAGATCATGGCGATCTTTCCGGATGCCGCCGCCACCTGCGACGCCGCCGTCGCCATCCAGATGGACCGCAGCAGTCAGGCGGCTCTCCAGACGAAAGGCGCGAGCGGGTTGCGCTTCCGGATCGGCTTCCACAGCGGTCCGGTGGTGCTCTGCAACGGCGACGTGTTCGGCAACACGGTCAACACGGCGGCGCGCGTCGCGTCGCTGGCCAAGGCCGATCAGATCATCACCACCGCATCGACCGTCGAACAGCTCGACAAGCCCCGGCGCGCGGCGACGCGCTTGATCCCCGCCAATGCGCGCGGCCTGGGCGAGGACGTCAAGGTGGCCGAGGTCGTTTGGCGCATCAATACGATCAGCCAGACCATGATCTTTCCCGCACCGAGCGGCACGCCGCTCGCCGCGACGGCCGGCGTCCTGAAGGTCATCCACAACGGTCGGCGCTGGATGTTCGAGCGGGACCGCGCGGTGATCACCCTCGGCCGGGCCGAGGAGAACACCATCGTCATCGCGAGCGGTTTCGCCTCGCGCCAGCACGCCACCATCGAGCGGCGTCGCGAGAAGTGGCTGTTGATCGATCACAGCACCAACGGAACCTTCGTGCGGCCTGTCGGCGTCGCCGAGTTCCGCCTCTGCCGGGAGGAAGCCTTCCTGCACGCGGCCGGAAGTCTCGGGCTCGGGCGCTCCACGCAGGACGGCGGCGCGGACGTGGATTTCGTGCTGACGCTGGAAGAGCACCACCTGCCCTGCGATGCCGAGGCCGGGTGAGCCGTAGCCCGGGCGTTCCGCACTCGCCCGCCCCCCTGCCTCGGAGTCTAACGCCAGGGCGATCGGGCCGGCGTCGAGCCCACCCGCGCCCGATCCGCCTCGAGATCCTCCATCTCCGCTCGCGAGGATCGCACCGGACGACCTTCGCGACCGCTCAATCCGCCGTCTCCGACGCGTCCGGCGGCGATGGAGAAGCCGGGCGCTCCGCTCCGCCCAGGAGTTTCGAGCCGGCTGTGAGAAACCGGGCCGGATCGACGGGATTGCCGGACAGGCGCGTCTCGTAATGCAGGTGCGGCCCGGTCGAGCGTCCGGTCGAGCCGACCGCCCCGATCACCGTGCCCGTGGGAACGATCTGGCCGACGCCGACCGCGATGGTCGAGAGATGGGCGTAGCGCGTGACGATGTCGTGGCCGTGGTCGATCTCGACGAGATTGCCGTAGCCGCTGCTCTGGGCGGCGCTGACGACGCGGCCCTGTCCCGCCGTCCGGACCGGGGTGCCGACCGGGCTGCGGAAATCCATCCCCGCATGCATCCTGCGCTCTCCGGTGAACGGATCCTTGCGGAACCCGAAATTGCTCGAGAGGCTGGACTCGGTGTCGATCGGCACGTGCAGGGGAATCGTCTCGCTGAGGCGCTGCCAGCGTCCCGCCTCGGCGAGAGCCCCCTCGGTCCCGGCCAACGCGCGCAGGAAGGCGTCGCGCGCCACAGGTTCCGCTTGCGGGGGCGTCGGCGGCGGCACCAGGGCGAGCTGCAACTCGGCGAGCACCGCCTTGACCCGTCCGATCCGGTCCTGGGCGAGGGCGGCCAGGCGCTCGACCAGACGGAACTGGCGCGTCTCGACCCGACCGAGGCGGTCCTCGATCCGCGCGAACTGATCGCGCAGGGGCTTCCCGGCGAAGGTCGGCTCCGCAGCCGCACCCTTCCGGCCGGGCTGCGGGGAGGATGGTGTCTCGGTCTGGCCGGGCGCCTCGCTCCGGGGAGCGGCGCCCGTCGCGAGCGCGCGCTCCAGCGTCGCGGCAAGGGCTGTCTCGCGGCTCTCCAGCCCGTCCTGGCGCACGATGATGTCCGCCAGCCGCTCCGCCAAGCCGTCCTGCTCGAGCATCTGGTGGCTCGCGACGCCGACGAGCCGGCGCGTGAGCGCACGGATCCGGGCCTCGTGATCCGCCTCCCGGATCGTGCTCTCCTCCGCCAGCCGCATGGCCTCCCGATGCTGCGAGACGGCGAAATAGGTGGCCGGGATCGCCCAGGCCGCGCAGAGGCCGAGGAGGATCCAGGGCAGGCGGCTCGAGCGGCGGGCGACGGGCCTCGGTCCGCTCTCCGCAGCCGTGCGCACGGCCGTACGCCTCCGGCTTCTTCTCAACGTCACGGAACGCCCCTCCGGTCCGGTGCTTCTCGCCCGCCACCGGCCGGGACGACCGGTGCTGTGCGGCCCGCGACGCGCGGGTTATAGATAGTCTCTGACCGTATCGTACCGCGGTCTTACAGCATGTCCCACGTGCGAAGACACTCACGCGGCGCGCATCCACATCTGCCGCGCCGTCCTCCTACGGGGAGGAGCCAGACGGGCTCGCGACGGATAGCCGAATCCAGTCCGGCTTCAGACCGAAACTGCTTTTCGTCGACGCCTGCTGTATTGACCCTGTCCGAAAGCCGGAAGACTATTCGGCCCGCGATCGTGTACCGGCACAGGTGCGGCGGCCCGGCGGAGACTGTCATGGACATGGCTGACGACGGCGGCCAGCAGGCCGGAGCGGCGGATTCCCTGAGTCTCGACGAGGCGCTGGAGGTCGCTGCACGCGCCCATCAGGCGGGCGACACGCCGGTGGCCGAGGCGCTCTACAGCCGGATTCTCGCCGTCGTTCCCGACCATCCCACCGCGCTGCATTTCTACGGGGTGCTCCATCACCAGACGAATCGTCCGCGGGATGCGGTCCGCCTGATCCGCCGCGCGATCGAGATCGAGCCGGAGGATCCGAGCGCCCACATCAACCTCGGCAACGTGTTCTTCGAGCTCGACCGGCCCGATCTCGCGATCAAAGCCTACAATACGGCGCTCCTGCTCGAGCCCGACGAGATCGACGCGCGCAACAATCTCGGCGTCGCCCTGCGGGTGATGCGCCGGCCGGAGGAGGCGGAGGCGGTCTACCGGGAGGCGCTCGCGCTCGATCCGCGCCACCGCGACGCCTGGAACAATCTCGGGCGCCTCCTGGCGAGCCGGGGGCGCATCGACGAGGCGATCAGCTGCCATACCCGCGCGCTCGAACTCGAGCCCGCCGATGCCGGAACCCGCCGGTTCCTCGTCGCCGCCTACGCGGCGACGCGCGAGCACGACCGCGCCCTCGCGATCCTGCGGGAGTGGTTGCGCGAGGAGCCGGACAATCCGTCCGCGCAGCACCTCGTGGCCGCGATCTCGGGCGAGAATGTTCCCGAGCGCGCCAGCGACCGTTACGTGACGGCCCTGTTCGACGGCTTCGCCTCGAGCTTCGATCACAAGCTGGCGCGCCTCGATTACCGCGCGCCCGCGCTCGTCGCCGCCGCGGTCGACGCCCTGCACGAGGCGCGGGGCGACCTCGTCGTGCTGGATGCCGGCTGCGGCACAGGCCTGTGCGGCCCGGCGCTCAAGGCGCATGCCCGCATCCTCGTCGGCGTCGACCTGTCCGAGCGCATGCTGGACAAGGCGCGGCAGCGCGATTGCTACGACCGGCTCGATGCGGGCGAGCTGACGCAGCACCTGCTCGACCGGCCGGGCACCTACGATCTCATCGTCTCCGCCGACACCCTCTGCTATTTTGGACCCCTCGAGGCCTTCGGACGCGCCGCGGCCGCCGCGCTCCGGCCCGGCGGCCATCTGGTATTCAGCGTCGAGGAGGAGGAGGGCGACACTTTCACGCTCCATCCTCATGGCCGCTACAGCCATGCCGGCGGCTATGTCGGGCAGACCCTCGCCGCGGCCGGGTTCACCGACGTTTCGATCCGCCGCGAGGATCTCCGGATGGAGCGCGGGGAGCCGGTTCGCGGCCTGATCGTCACCGCCCGGAAGGCCTGACACCCTCTCTCCCACCTTCTCGACAGGCCGCCCGATGGGAAAGCCCGCCGCCCGCATCACGGACATGCACACCTGCCCCATGGTGACGGGCGTGGTGCCCCATGTGGGCGGCCCGATCTCGGCGCCCTGCTGCCCGACCGTGCTGATCGGAAAGCTGCCGGCGGCGCGGGTCGGCGACATGGCGATCTGCGTCGGGCCCCCCGACACGATCGTGCTGGGCTCGGCCACCGTCCTGATCGGCGGCCAGATGGCGGCGCGCATCGGCGATATGACCGCGCATGGCGGCGTGATCGTGGTCGGGCTGCCGACCGTGCTGATCGGCGGATAGGCCGGCAGGAGTGCCGCCCGCCGCAGCGGACCGGTTCGGCTGACACGCATCTCGACACGGGGGCCGTTCCAAGCCGGTGGCAGAGGCTCGGGGCGGATTCTCGCGAGCCGTGTCCGACCCCGATGAGTTTGGCCCCGGGGATCAGCCCGCGCGACGGTTCGGCATCAATGCTCGTCCGAAACCGACACGATCCTTGGTTCGGGGGTGTTGGGCACGCTCACCGTCTTCACGCTGCGGTAGCGGTCGAGGCGGAGCGAGATCATCGTCTCGAACTTGCTGCGGACCTCGGAGACGGAGAGGCCCTTGGACCCGGCGCTGCCGCCGCCGTAGAAGATCGGCTTGTTCGCGGCCGCGGGCCTCGGCAGCAGGTCGGCCGCGACCGTGTCGGGCCGGCGGGTGATCTCGTCGATCATCCGCTCCGCTCCGTCCGGCCCCAGGAAATGGACGAGGTAGACCTCGCCGCCGGTGAGGTTGCGGCCGATGCGCTTGGCGATCCGCAGGCTGTCGCGCTTCAGCATCTCCGCGGCGAGCACGGCCGAGAGATAGGGATCGCGCCGCATGTCGAGGATCCGCGTCCGGTTCGCGCCGCTGAGCTCGCCGCTCGCCACCAGGGCGGCTTCCTTCTCGAGCCCGTAGCGGCCCCCGAATTCCCGCACCACGCCGAGCCAGGTCTTCTCGATGAACTGGTACAGGCCCGAGGCCGACGAGGTCTGGGCCTGGACCTCCGTCTTGAAGCTCGATTCCTTGTCGGCGATCGCCATCAGCAGCACCGGATCGACGGTCGTCACCCGCGAGGCGCGCACGATCTTCTCGACGAGGTAGCGCCGGATGCGCATGGGCCCGAAGGTGAGGAGTTCGTCGGGATTGCGCGGACCCTTGCCCTCGAGCTCGCGCGCGAGCGCCGTGTAGGCGGCGAGCTCCGGCCGCTGGGCCGCCCGGGCCTGCACGGCACCGGTATCGCCCTCGACCAGCGACCGGCCGGCGTCGGCCGAGAGCTTCACGGCGGGCGGCGCCACGGGCTGCGCGCCGGACAGCACGACCGAGTCTCCCGAGGCCGGCCGCTGCGCGACCCGGATCGACGAGGCGAGGGGTGAGTCCGGTTGCGCATCGACGTCGGTGACGTCGTAGAGCTGGGCGGCGACGTCGGGGCTGACCAGGATGACGGGCTTGTCCTCGCCGAGCGTCAGGATGGCGGTCGCCTGCGCCACCTCCTCGTCGGGCTCCGGCGTCTGCGGGACGATCAGCCAGCCGATCCCGGCGCCGACCAGCATCAGAAGCGCGATCGCTCCCAGGCCGAGGAACGGCCGGTGCTCGACCTGCGCGAAGACCGCGCTGGCGCGGAGCGACTCCCACAGGGTCTCGCGCTCGGCCGTCGCCTGGATCGTCGGCCGGAGATGCGTGGCCGCCCGGTGCGAGGCGACGAAGGCGGCGATCTCGGGGAACCAGCGCGCATCCGTCGCCGGATCCGTCGCGGCCTTCAGCCGGCGGATCCCGGCCTCCATCTCGGTCGCCACGCGGCGATCGAGGCCGAGGCGCCGCCGCAGCGTGCGTGCGTCCGGCTTGTCGCGGGCGGCGACGTCGATGGCCTGGAACCACTCCAGCAGGGAAGGACGGGCCTTCACGAATGGCGTGCCCTGGCAGGGAAAGACCGCCATGCCGCAGGAGCGGCAGGAGAACGCCCGGTTGCGGCTCTCGCGCTGGAAGCCCTGGCGACCGCCGCAGGCCGCGCAGGGCGCGTCGCCGAAGCGCAGGCGCATCACCTCGTCGAGACAACTCTCCTCGGTCAGGTGCGGGGCGGCGCTGCGCATGGCTCAGTTCCCGACCTTGATCAGGCGCACCGCCAAGCCGAGCCCGGAGCCGGCGCGCTCCACCTCCTGTGCCAGCGCGGCGAAGAGTGCCGCGCCGCTCGGCTGGGTGCCCGCCGGCAGGATGGGGGCCTGGCTGCCCACCGCGAGGACGAGCTGGGCCCGGCCCTGCGAGGCCGGCGGAACCTCCAGCCGGACCGAGAAGCTCGCCTGCCGTCCCGAGCGCTTCAGGTAGCGGGCGAGATCATGCACCGATCCGTCGCGCTCGACGAGGAGCAGCATGACGTTCTGCGCGTCCCCGAGGTCGACGAGGCCGCGCAGTTCCTCCCCGCTCCGCAGGCGGTCGCCGTCGAGCCGGAGCTTCGGCACGTTCGCGGGTTTGAGCTGGGCCTGACGGGCGAGCAGGTCGACGACCGGGCATTGGCCGCGCTCGATCTGCCGCAGCTGGATCTTCGCCTCGAAACCGAACGTCCTCCGGAAGGCCTCGTCGAAGTCCTGGAACGGCTTCGACGCGGTCCCGTAGGCCTCGACGATCGCCTCCTGGGCACTGACCGTCGTGGGATTGAGAAAGAAGCAATCCCCGCCCCGGTAGCCGCGGATATAGGCGACCACCTGCTCCATGGTGGGACCGCTGGGGGCCGGCGCGGGCGCGGGAATGGGCGCGCTCTCCGGCACCGGATCGCGGCGGGGCGGTGTCGGGTCGGAGCGGGGGGGCGGCGGAGCCGTCGGGGCGGGTGTCTGCGGGAACGTCGACGGGGGAGCGGGCGGCTCGACCCGCGGGGTCTCGCCTTGAGGGGGCGTCCGCGACGGCCTCGTCTGCGCAGGTGGGGCCTGGATGGGCCTCGGCGGCTCGGCGGGCTTCGGCTGCTCCGCAGGCTTGGTCGACTCGACGGGCTTGGACTGCTCGGTCGGTCGTTGCGGCGGCTCGGGGCTCGAGGGCGGGCTCGATGGCGGCTCGGCGGCCGGCGGCCTGGTCCGATCCGGCGTCGGCGTTGCGGGTGGGTTCGCCGCCTTCGGCTCGGTCCGCGGCGGTTCCGACCGCGGCGGCTCGGCAAGCGGCGCCTCGGCAGGCGGCCGGTCGGGTGAGGGGCTCTGGGCCGGGCTCGGAATCGGGCCTGGCGTCGGGCTCGGCGGCGTCCGGTCGACCGGCCGCTCCTTCAGGGGTTCGCCCGTATCCGGGGCCGGGGTATTCCCGGTCGGCATCAGGACGAGGGCGGCGGTGACGCCGCCGGCGAGCGCGAGGGCCGCCCCGGCGAGGACGATGCCTTTCCGGCCCCGTTTCGTGTCGCTGCGCGGGGCGGGAGGCGGAGCGGCCCGGGCGGCCGGCACCTGCCAGGCCTCGATCTCCGCCATGCTGTCCGGACGCATGCGCGGATCCGGCCGCAGCATCGATTCGAGCAGCGGGACCAGCCGGTCGTCCACCCCGGTGAGGTCCGGAACCGTGGACCGCTTGGCGACGAAGGACGCGGGCTGGTCGCCCATGTCGAGCGCGCGCCCGAGGCTCGCCTGCGCCAGGACGAGCCCGAGACTGTAGATATCGGACCGCGGGGTGATCTCGCCGCCCTGCAGGCCGAGCTGTTCCGGCGAGCAATAGGCGTACTTGCCGGCGAAGCCGTCACCGATCACCGTCTGCGTCGCGGCGAGCCGCGCGATCCCGAAATCGATGATCTTCGCGCGCGCCGGGTCGGCATCGGGGAGGATGATGTTGTCCGGCGTGACGTCCCGGTGGACGATGCCGGCCGCGTGCGCCGCCGCGAGGCCGCTGGCGACGCGGCGGCGCAGGGTCTCGACGGCGTCGTAGGGGAGGGGGCCGTGCCGGAGGCGGTCGGCGAGCGATTCGCCGACGACGTATTCCATCGCGAGGTAGGGCAGGCCGAGGCGGCGATCGACCGAGAAGACGTAGTAGCGCACCACCGCGCCGTGATGGACGTTGTGGAGCGCCGATGCCTCCTTCCGGAATAGCGCCAAGGCCTGGGCGTTCTCGGCGAATTCCTCGCGCATGACCTTGATCGCGACCGCGTCGCCCGTCTCGATGACGTGGCCGCGGAACACCTCGCCCATGCCGCCGACCGCGATCAGGGCGTCGATCTGGTAGAGGTCGTTGAGCACCGTGCCGGGCCCGGCCCGGGTGCCGGTGCGCATCTGCACGACCGTGCGGTCGCTGCTCATCGGACCTCTCCTCCGGCCGCCGGACGAATCGGCAGCGTCACCGTCGCCTGGCCGCTCACGGGCACGCGTTCCCGGGAATCGCCGTGATAGCCGCAGCGGATGACGACGACCGTGACGTTGTCCGAGGCGCCGCGCTCCAGGGTGAGATCGAGCAGGGCGTCGCAGGCCCATTGCGGCGCCGAGGTGCCGGCCGCCAGCAGGATGTCGCGATCCTCCACATGGCCGGTGAGCCCGTCGGAGCAGATCACGAAGACGTCGCCGGCCAGGACCACGCCCTGCTCCAGGTCCATCTCCGGGCGGTCGCGCACGCCCACCGCCCGGGTGAGCACGTGGCGGCGCGGCCAGGCCGCCATCTCGGCGGCCGTCAGGATGCCCCGCTCGAACAGGTCGCGCCCTTCGGTGTGGTCGCAGGTCAGCTGCTCGATGGCCCCGCCGCGGATCCGGTAGACGCGGCTGTCGCCCGACCACAGGCAGGCGAAGTCGCGCCCGAAGATCAGGAGCACGGCCGCGGTCGAGCCGATCACCCCGCCCCGCGCTTGGCCCGCGGCCCGGAGCGTCGCGTTGGCGCGCAGGATCCGGTCCTCGAAGCGCGCCATCAGGTCGGCCGCCGAGACGGCCGCGCCGATCGAGGCCAGCGCGCCGATCACGGTGGAGCTGGCCAGCGCCCCATCCTCGTGGCCGCCCATGCCGTCCGCGACGGCGAACACCCCGATCTCGGGCGCGACGAGGCAGCAATCCTCGTTCTCCGCCCGGACCTTGCCGGGATGGCTGACGCTGCCCCATTCGAGGCGCAGCAGGTCGATGGGCAGCGCGCCGGTGGACGGGGCGGGATCAGAGGGCGACGGCATCGAATTGCCCCGTGAGAAAGCCCGCGAACAGGTAGGGGTCGGGCAGTCCCCGGCAGGTCAGGGCGAGGGCCGGAAAATCCGTGCCGCCGACCGTCCACCAGTAGCTCATGCCGGCATGCAACCCCGCATGGGCGAGGGGCCGCTGCCGGCTCAGCGCCGCCGAGAACCCGGCCGCGTCGGCCGATCCGAGCAGCGCGCCCCCGCGCAGCCGAGTCGTCCCGGCCGTCGGCGCCGGCAGCGTCGACGGCCGCGCGTCGGGCATGCCGGCGAGATCGGCGGTCACCGTCTCGAAGGAGGCATCGTCGGAGAGAGCGGACAGGAGCAGCGATTCCGCTTGGCCGAACCAGCCGTCGAAGGATTCATGTTCCGGCGGCGGCAAGTCTTCGGGGCTCGCGGCGCGGTAGAGCAGGGTCAGCGGGAAATAGCGGCCGATCCCGTCGGCGGAGGGCATGAAGGCGCCCAGCACGGGCTCGCCCGCGATCCCGGCCCCCAGCCAGAATCGCCAGATCGGCGCCCTCAGGTAGGCCGCGATCCACGCCTCGCCGAGATGCTGGCGGCTCGCCGATAGGCCGCCCTGGATCCAGGGCTCCCAGGCGTTGAGGACCGGGCGCGGCACGGCCAGGGCGATGAAATCGCGCTTGGCCGGGAGCTTGCCGTAGAGGCCGCAGGGCATGTCAGATCCCGTTGGGGCAGCGGAATTCGCGGAGCGCGGGCAGCGCGAGCGGGTTCTGCAGGGTGTTGACCCCGAACTTGTAGGTGATCTGCCGCGATCCCGCGGTCAGCGTCGCCACGACCGCGTCGCCCTGGGTCAGCACGGATCCGGAATCGAGCAGGCGGAACAGCGACCACGCCCCCGTCTTCTCGATCAGGACGCCCGGCCCGCCCGACGTGCCGAAGAAGCCCGGCGTTCCCTCGACCTGAAGCGCGGTCCGGCCCGGCACGGCCGGCCCCGGCCACTGCACGGCGGCCGGCGTCGAGACGCCGCCCTGCATGGTGACGACGCTGCCGTTCACGTCGAGCTTGGCCTGTCCGGCGTCGCCCGTCATCGAGACCGGCGTCACCGAGAAGGTGATCGCCGGCATGGTACCGCCCGTCGAGAAGAAGGCCTCCCGGATCTCCGAGGCCCGCTGGAACTCGCGCAGGGTCGCGGCCGAGAAGCTGCGCGCGACCTGATCGTCGACCCGCCACGCCCATTGCGGCCGCGAGCGGTCCGCCCGGGCCGCGAGATTCTGGGTGAAGAAGCGGTCGAAGCTGCCGTTCGGCCCGAAGAGCTTGGCGAAATCGGCGAGCGGCACCTCGCGCTCGCTGGCGCGGTTGAAGGGGTAGCGGTTCGTCGCGATCGCCTGGCAATCGCGGATCACCTCGTCGGCGAGCGCCTTGCCGAGCTGCGAGACGGCGGCGCCGGCGGCGCTGCCCTCGAACTCGGCCGCCACCTGGCGGATCATCGGCTCGAACGGAGCGGGGAAGCGGGCGGCCAGGGCGCGCAGGGCCGCGGTCTGGGTCACCAGGGTGTTGTTGGCCACGGCCGCCTGGTTCGGGTTGGTCGCTTCCAGCGCCGCGTTCTTGATCTCGTTGAGGATCGCGATCAGCGCGTCGGTGGTGCGCCGGCCGGCATCCCCCTCGGAGAGGACGTGGAAGGGGCGGAAGGCCGCCTCGATATTGGCGCCGGGCGCTTGGTTCGACGGCCCCGAGAACCGGTCGACCGGGGCTATTCCGGTCGCCGAGATCGCGTTGCCGGCCGCCATCCGCCCGAGCGCCGCCCCCGCCTCTCCGGTGGCGGAGGGCATCGCCGCACCGGCACGCTGCTCGACGGCCTTCACGGCTCCGGCGAGCACGGCCTTGGCCTGATCGCCCGCACGCGCCGGACGCTCGCGGGTGAGCCGCGTCTCGTCGCGGATCGATTCGAGGATCTGCCGCAGCGGCGAGGTCGGCGCCGCGATCGCCTGTAGGGCGAGGTAGCGCGGCTTGTCGGCGGCGAGCGGGCGCAGCTTCAGCTTGCGCAGCGCGGCGGTCCAGCTCTGCTGGAATTCGCGGGCGTAGAGCTTGAGCAGATCGGCGAACAGGGAGCCGTACTGAGCGCGGTAGGCCTGCTGGTCGCCCGCGGCGCCGAGCACCCAGCGGTCGCGCTCGACGATGTCGGCGGCGTCGCCGAACCGGTCGATGAAGGCGTCGAGGAAGCCGTCGTAGGTGAAGAAGAAGGGTACCCGGACGCTGTCGAGGTCGGCTCCCCCGGCCGCCTCGAAAACGAGGCCGGCATCGGGGCCCGCGGCTTTCGGGACGGTCCAGTCCCGCCCGATGGCGGGGCGCGCCTCGGATTTCAGGAGCTCGTAGGTCCGCTCCGCGATGCTGAGCCGGGCGAGGGTGCGCTGGCAATCCTCCACCAGCGACTGGTTGACCGAAACGAGGGCCGGGCTGCCGTCGTCGAGGTCCAGCATCGCCTGGAGATGGTCCTCGAGGAGCTGGCGTCCCCGGGCGAAGCCGGCGCCGGGATAGAGGTTCTCGGCCCAGTCGCGCCGGAACCACGCGACGACGAGGCCGCGATCCAGCGGCGCCTCGGTCCGGCCGCCGAGCATCAGGTAGACCTTCAGCGCCTCGTAGACGAAGCCGGGATTGGCGCGGTTGGCCTCAAGCTGCTCCTCCAGGCGGTAGATCAGGCGCGGCCGGAACAGGCGCTCGAGCCCGGCCCGGTAGCTCGTCTCCGAGGCCGAGCGGAGCCGCGGCCGCTGGCTCAGACCGAAGGTCGCCAGGATCGGCTCGCCCTCGCCGCGGCTGGCATAGCCTGTCGGCAGGTAGCGCAGGGCGTTGAGCAGCGGCAGCACCTTCGAGAAGTTGCGGTCGGCGACGACGGGCTCGCGCAGGAGTTCGGTGGCATCCGCCCGGTACTTGCCGGTCAGGCCGTTGGTGAGGGCGATGAGCTGGCTGTTGCGCAGGAAGCTCGTCCACCACAGGCCGGCGAGGATCGCCGAGCCGAGCGCCAGCCCGACATAGGCGGCCAGCCGCAGCAGGTTCGTCCGCCGCATCGCCGCGCGGTTGGTGGAGACCCAGCCGGCCTCGCCGATCACCACCTTCCGCAGCAGGTCGGTGAGGAAGTAGCTCTTGCCCCGTCCGGAATAGGCCGAGGCGCTCACGTCCTGCGAGCCGAAGCTTCGGGACAGGGCGCCGATGAGCTGGTCGATCGGCGTGCCTTCCTGGGTGCCGGAGGTGAAGTAGAAACCCCGCAGGGTCGCGTTGATGTTGAAGCGGCTCGGCTCGAACACCCGGCCGAGGAAGTCGACCACCCGCCCGCGGATCGCCGAGACCTGGCTGGGGAAGCCGAACAGCACGACGCGGGCGGTCGGCGCCACCTCGTCCTGGAGCCGGTCCGGCATCCAGGCGTTGAGCCGCTCGACCAGGGCGTCGAACTCGCCCGGCACCTCGCCGATCATGTTGCGGGTCTTCTCGGTGGTCTGGAACGTGTGGCCCCAGACCATCTGCCGCTCGGATTCCGAGAGTTGGCCGAAGAACTCCCGGAAGCCCGCGATCAGGTCGGATTTCGTGAAGATGACGTAGACCGGGAAGTCGACCTTCAGGCGCTCGTGCAGCTCCATCAGGCGGGCGCGCACCGCCGATGCGTGCGCCTCGACGCCCTCCTCGCCGCCCGTGAGCAGGTCCTCCAGACTGATCGCCACGAGGACGCCGTTGATCGGCTGGCGCGGCCGGGTCCGGTGCAGGAGGTCGAGGAAGGCGAGCCAGCTCGCCCGGTCGCCCTTGGGCGAGGAATCCTGCGTGGTGTAGCGGCCGGCCGTGTCGATCAGCACGGCGTCCTCGGTGAACCACCAGTCGCAGTAGCGGGTGCCGCCGAGCCCGGCCACAGCCTCCGGCGTGCGGCCCTTGGCCAGGGGAAACTTGAGGCCGGAGCGCACGAGGGCCGTGGTCTTGCCCGCGCCCGGAGGGCCGATGATGATGTACCAGGGCAGGTCGTAGAGGTAGCCGCCCTTGCCGCCCCGCGCCTTCTTCAGGGTGGCGAGCGCGTCGCTCATCCGCTCCCGTAGCGTCTCCCCGTCGCCCGCCTCGGTCTCGCTGCCCGCGATCTCGGCCTGAAGCTCCTTCGTTGCGCGGTGGCGCTTGTACAGGTCCCAGCCGATCACGCCCGCGACCGCGAGGAGGATGCAGGCGCAGAGCAGCGCGCGCGACCAGGCGGCGTCCAGGGGGCGGATGTCGGCCACCGCCAGGAGCGGGCCCGCCCACCAGATCAGGATGCACAGGCAGAGGCCGCCGAGGACGAGCGCCGTGCGCCGCAGCCAGATCTGGAGGGTCATGACGCCGTGCTCTCCGGGCGGCCCGCTCCGGTGCCGTCGCCCCGGGTCCGGCCCGCGCGCCTCTCTCCCGCCCCTCTCCGCATCGCCGCCTCCTCAGCGCTCCCGCGGCACGATGATGTCGACGCGCCGGTTCCGGGCCCGGCCCTCCGGCGTCTTGTTGCTGGCGATCGGCACGTCCGCGCCCTTGCCCTCGATCGCGACGCGCTCGGGTTTCGAGAGGCCGGCCTTCAGGATGTCCGCCACCGCCTTCGCCCGTGCCTCGGACAGCGCGAAATTCGAGGGGAAGCGCACCGTCTTGATCGGGATCACGTCGGTGTGCCCGACCACCTTGATCGGTCCGGACTGTTTCTCGAGCAGGCCGCCGAGGCGCTGCAGCAAGCCGGTGAAGGCGGGCTTCACCCGGGCGTCGGCGGGCGGGAACAGCGCCGCGGCGACGCGCAGCACGACCTGGTTGCTCGATTCGATCACCGCGATCGAGCCGTCGCCGATCTCCGCCTTCAGCGTGTCCTGGAACTTCCCGGCCTGGCTCTCGGGCGGGGGCGGCGGCGGCGGGGGCGGCGGAGCGTAGACCCGGCGCTGGATCCCGATCTCGGTGCTCGGGTGGAGCAGCGCGAGCTCCGAGGCCGTCGCCTCGGCATTGCCGGTGAGCAGGGTGCGCAGGAGCAGGAACAGGCCGAGCAGCACGACGCCGACCACGGCGACCGATGCCCAGAGCGGCACCTGGAAGCGCATCGCCTCCGGGGCGATCGTCTGGCCCTGCCAGCGCGGCGAGATCTCGCGGTTCTGGCCCTGGATGCGGCGGAGGATCTCGTAGAGGTTGCGCTGGATCTGCTGCAGGGCCGCCGCACCGCCGCCGCTCGCCCGGTGCATGCCCTGGAAGCCGATGCCGAGGCAGGCGTGGATCAGCTCCAGCAGGTGATAGTTGCCGCTGGGGTCGAGCTTCGCCTTCTCCAGTTCGTCGAAGAAGCGAACCCCGCCGACCCGTTCGCCGAAGAAGCGGCTCAGCATGCTGTACTGGGTCCAGACATGGCGCTCGTCGGTGGGGATGTTCTGCACGATGTCGTCGGCGGTGGCGCAGACGATGTACTTGGCGGCGCGGACCTGCTCCGCCGGGGCGCCGGCCCCGCGGGTCTCCGTCTCGAATTCCTCGATGCTCGCGGCCACCTGCTCCATCAGGTTCGAGAACGAGGCGGTGGCGAGCTGCACCCGCAGGCGTCCGAGCAGGAGGAGGAGCGGCGCGGCGGCGCGCAGGAAGGGATTGGCGTTGGGCGCCACCACCACGTCGCGCTTCATCACCAGCGCGCGCGGACGCTCCGTCGGCTCCGGCGCGGGGCGGCGCGCGGAGAGGTCCGAGGTCGCCCAATCGTCCTGCGTGTCGGCGGGCGGCGCGGGGGCCGGGCGCGGCGCCTGATAGGGCATGGGCTGGAACGCCTGCGGGGCCGGCGCGGGCGCCGCCGGCTCGGCCGGCCGCCGCCGCCCGCCGGGATCGGGCAGGATGATCGTCCGGTCGTTGCGGCCGAAGGGGTCGCTCACGGCGCCCGCCCCGCGGCGTGTCGGCGCTCACCGCTCACCGCCGGCCCTCCAGCACCGCCCACAATTCCAGTTCGAGCTGCGGCCAGTCGCCCGCGAAGTGCATGCCGATCGAGCTCGCCACCGAGAATTCGGGCCAGAGCGGCGATTGCCGATCGAGCAGGAAGTAGACGTGATCGGTGATCGCCCGGATCTGGGGGGGCGGGGTCGGCAGATGCACGAGGGGCACGCCCGGCAGGTGGGCGTGCACGATCTCGTTCATCTTGGTGTTCGGGCCGACCTTGAACAGGTTCGGGAACTGCGCCTGGATCTCGGTGAGCGGCCGCCGCGCCGCGACCTCGAGGACGAGGCTGGCGTTGCGGAACAGGTTGCGGTCGCGGATCATCGCCACGAAGGCGTTGGGCGCCCGCTCGATGATCTCCAGGCGGATGGCCCGGCGCCCGAGCTGCGCCGAGAGGAAGTCCTGGATGTCCCGCAGGACCGGCGCGAAGGTCTTCTCGAGGTCGTCGTGGTCGTAGGGCGGATAGGTGCGGGCGCGCCGCTCGGCCGTGGTGAAGGTCGCGAGTTCGCCGGCCAGCCGCAGGAGTTCCTCGAACAGCCGCTCCGGGTGGACGAAGCGGGATTGCTCCAGATGCTGCAGGACCGGGATGTGCCGGTTGAGGAGCTGCAGGATGAAGTAATCCGCAGATTGCAGGCCGCCGCCCGCGGTGGGGTCGGCGGCGTAGCGGGCGAGCTCCTCCAGCTTGTTCTCGACCCAGCCGATGACGCGCTCGATCCAGCCGCGCACCACGGGGTGGCTCGAACTGGTGAGCACGGGCGGCGCGAAGGTCTCGTCGAAGACGATCGCCCGATCGCGGACCTCGACGATGCGGGCGATCGGCAGGCCGACATAGCCGGGCTTGGCCGTCTTGCGCAGCTCGTAGGCAAGCCGGGGCTGGGCCACGTCGATCTCCTCCTCGATGCGCAGGGCCGAGGTGGTGTCGATCAGGCGCACGCTGGCGGGCACGAAGCGGCTCGCGCTCTCGGCCTCGGCCGCCTCGACCTCGCGGGTGTTCGGCGCACCGATCGGCAGGGTCAGCCAGACGATGTACTTGCCGGCGGTCTCGGGCACGTCGATCGGCGGCGGCGGGGGCGATTCCGCCGGGATGTCGAAGGGCGTCCCGTCCGGCATGATGCCGACGGCCCGGCGCAGGGAAAACTTGCTCTGCTGGGCGAGATCGCGGTCGATCTCCAGCGTCGAGAAGCCCCACGGATAGGGGGTGACGTGGCGGGTCCTGCTCTCGACCAAGCCCTCGACGTAGCGATCGTTCTGCTGAAGATGATGGGGCCGAAGGAACAGACCTTCGCTCCAGACCACCTTGCTGCGCCAAGACATGCCTGTCAGCTCTCCCAGTACAGGGAAGCGCCGACGCGCCCGAAGGACGGCGCGCGAGATTGCTCCGGATCCATGCGGCGCCCCAACCTGCGATCCAGGCATAGCGGCTTTTTCGGGCAGGGCCAATACTCACGCACCGAGACCAAAGCCAAAACTCGCGGACACGAGCCTGTGTTTAAGTTCTGTGTCCACAGGCCTGTTCTGGATCCGTCCGCAGTCTCACCCCGTTCACGCCTGCGCGGCCCGGGCGGACGCGTCCGCAGCGGTCGCGCCGTCCGGCACCGAGGTGCAGGACCGGACCGCGCTCCCTCCTCGCCGCCGGTCCTCGATCGTCCGCAACCGCCCGAGGCTTCTCCCTCCGGGCCCGGATCGCCGAGGCCGGCCGGCTACCGGCCCTTGTCGTAGCAATCCGAGAAGAACATCATGAAGGCCTCAACCATGCCCTCGTCGTGGGGCGAGGCGAGGGCGTCCCACCGGGCGGTGTAGATGTCCCACAGCCGCGCCTTGCGCGAGCCGAGGAGGCCGCTGAGGCCGCGGTCCTTCTCGTCGGAACCCTCGATGCCCTCCGGGCTCAGATCCTCCATCAGGAGGCGCAGGGCGTTCTGCATCGCCGCGTAGGTCTTGACCTGATGGGTCTTCAGGTCGCGAAAGCTCGATTCCATCGCCCGCCGGGCCTCGAGGAAGCCGCTCGAGGGACGCCCGAGCATGATGCGCAGGGCGTCGTCGACCGTCGGCGAGAATTTCAGCGGGTTGTTGTCGAGCGCCTGGATCGTGGTCTGGCTCGCGGCCTTGGCCACGCGCTTCGACTCGGTGCGGGCGGCGAGCAATTGTTTCACGTTGTCGGCGCTCAGGCGCAGGAGCGCGCCCGCTTCCTCGGCGAGGTCGCCGGGATCCTGCCAGGAGAGGATCTCGGGCGGGATGCCGAGGCCCGCCGCGAAGCGCGCAACGAACTCGTCGGCGCCCTGGGCCGGCGCGGGCGGGCGCGGTGCGCTGTCCGGTGCGCGCGGGGCGCTGTCGGCTGCGCGGGGGGCGCTCTCGGCTCCGCGCGACACCCGGCCGCTTTCGGGCACGGCCCAGGGATTGTCCGCCGCGGCGGCAGCCGGAACCTCGTAGGCCCGGGGCTCGAAGGCGGGAGGCTCGAAGGCAGGGGGGGCGAAGGCGGGGGGAGCGAAGGCCGGGGGCGGCTCGTAGCCGCGCGGGGGCTCGAAACTGGGCGGCGCCTCGGGTGGCCGTCGCGGCGTGGGCATCGGCGGCGGGGGCGGGATCGGCGCCGGCGGGGTCTGACGGGCCCAGTCCATCTCCGCCGGCGGCTCGGACTGGGACGCCCTGGCCGGTGCGGCGACGCCCGGCAGGTCCACGGCCCAGTCGATGAAGTCCGGCCGCACCGGGCGAAGCGATGCGGGCGACCGAAGGCTGCGCCCCGAGATCGGCGGCGCCTCGCCGGGCAGATCCCAGTAGTCGCCCGGCTCACGCGCGGGCGCGGCGGGCACGTCCTCCACCGGCTGCGGGGCTCCTTCGATGCGGGCGAGGATGACGTATTGGCCGATCTGGATGCGATCGCCGTCCTTCAGCCGATAGGCTTCCTGCAGCCGCTGCGGGTTCCGGTTCACGTAGGTCCCGTTGCGGGAGACGTCCTGCAGCCAGTAGCCGCCGTCGCGGTGGCGGATCTCGGCGTGCTTGCCCGAGATGACGCGGTCCGGGTCGGGCAGCGACCAGTCGAGATACTGGTCGCGGCCGATATCGATGCCGCGCCGGCCCGCCAGGCTGATGCTGAGGGGACCGGCATCGGGCAGGACGGTGAAGTTCTCGATCGTCAGAGTGAGGGTCATCGTCCGTCTCTCTCGGCAGAACCCGGCCGCGCGCCCCGGTGTGAGAGCGGCCGGCGACGCGGCCCGCTGAGGTCGGGTGCCCGCGCGACGGCGGTCATCCGTCGGCTGCACCGGCCCCGAGGCGGGATCGGCGCAGCGTCGTATCGGTCTGCGCCGCCCGGGCCGGGGGCCGGCTCCGTTCCTTCGTCCGACGGGGTCCTGATCCTACGCGGTCCTGCGCGCGGGCGCCCGCGCGGATCCCCGGCACACTGCCATCTCGGGGCGGACGCCGTAAGGGGTGGGGTCCGCGGATGCCGGCTCCGGATGCGGAGGAGAGACCGTCCGCGATCATCCGGCTGCGTTGCGCATCAGCGGTACGCCGATGTCGATGCAGGCCTGGAGCCGGCTCGACCGGTCGCGGGCGCCGACCGTGGCGAGCGCCACGAGAATCGCCGTGCGCACGGCCTTGGGTGTCATCTCCGGCGTCGCCTGCACCACCGCATGGGCGCTCGGCCCGACATTGCCGCCGGACCAGCCCGCCGCGAGGGCCACCCAGGGCGTGGCGAGCCGGTGATTGCCGGTCATGCCCAAGCGCAGGGCCTCGCGCCGGATCAGGTCGTCCGGGTCGCGCACCCAGGATTCGGCGGCCTGCAGCGGCGCATCCTCCTGCCCGGCAGCGATCCGGCACAGGAGCCGCACGCTCTGGGCCGCCCACCAGACCGCCTCGCGCCGGCCGAGGGCGTAGGCCAGGAAGCTGACCCCGTCCTCCGGCGTCTCGCTCTGTCGCAGCCGCTGCAGGAAGGCGAGCGGCGGCTCGTCGGTGGGTTCCGCGTTGATGTCGCGCTCGGTGCTCGGGAAGGCCGCGTAGAGATCCCGGGCGGTGCTGAAGCGGGTTCCGGTCACGGGCGGACCGTCAATTCAGGGTGATGAGGGGCGCCTTTTCCTCGATCAGCGCCGTCCCCTGCAGCGTGATCTTCCCCGACTCGATGGTGATCGAGGCCGGATCCATGGTGATCTTGCTCGTGCCGCACTCGATCACGACCTTCGTTCCGGCCTTGATATGAACCTCCTGCGCGACGACGGATTTCCAGTTGCCGCTCTCGACCTTGAAGCTCTCGTCGCCGTTCTTGATCACGGTCGAGCGCGAAGGCCTGCCGCTCGGCGTGTCGAACGCCACACCGACTTCCCGGGTCTCGGTATTGCGGATGACCGATTCGAGGTCCTTCTCCGCCCGGAGATTGACCTTCTCCGAGGACTTCTTGTCGTCGAACGTGAGCTGGTTGTAGCCACCGTGCCCTTTTGTCGAATCCGATTTCATGCCCGAGACGGTCTTCTCATCGGGTAGCTTGAAGGGATAGGGGTAATCCTTGTTGTAGACCGTGCCGACCACGAGCGGTTGATCCGGGTCGCCTTCCAGGAACTGAACCACGACCTCCTGGCCGACGCGCGGGATCACCTGGAAGCCCCACGACTTGCCGGACCACATCTGCGCCACGCGCACCGGGCGCGAGATCTTGTCCTTGTCGCGGTTCCAGTGGAACTGCACGAAGATCCGGCCCTCCTCGTCGACATCGATCTCCTCGCTCTCCTTGCCCTTGCGGGTGGTGACGATGGCGGTCTGCGGACCGTGCACCTGCGGGCGCGGCGTCAGCAGCGGCGCCCGGTAAGGCCGGTCCGCGGGCTGGAACTCGTAGAAGCCGCTGTAGAGATCGCCGCCGGACGCTCCCGTGCCGCTGCGGTAGCCCTCGGTGCTGATGACGTGGCGGGCGGACACGACGAGGTACTGCCCGTCATCGGCGGGGTGCTTCTGGATCGTCACCAGCCCGCCCGGATAGAGGCTCGCCGCGTCGCCCGTGGCGCTGCGGCGGTGGTCGCGCGCCTGCTCGGCCTCGAGGCGGACCTTGGTGCGCTTCTTGCCGAGATCCTGTTCGGTGTAGCGGCCGGGGTAATCGTAGGCCTCGAAGCTCGCCTTCTCGTAGCGTTCCGAGCCGCGGGCGTCGGCCTTGAGGTTCGCGGCGGGCTTCATGTAGTCGAAATCGTTGGCCGCGAAGGTGCCGGTGCGGAAGTTCCGGGCCGAATGCCAGGCCGACACGTGCTCGCGCTCGCGCCTGTCCAGGCCGCCCAGCGGGATGAACGGGATGGAACCGCCGCCGCCCTTGACCGGACGATGGCATGAGCGCGAATCGGCCAGGACGAGCTGATGCTTGCTCTCGCTGTGCTCGTAGAAGACGTAGATGCCCCATTCCTCCAGCAGTCGGCTGACGAATTGCAGGTCGCTCTCGCGATACTGCACGCAATACTCGATCTTGGCGTAGTCGCCGCGATTGGCCTTGATCTCGAAGTCGCTGAAGCCCGCGGTCTTGAACACGTCCTCGACGATGTCGACGACGGTCTTGTCCTTGAAGATCCGGCAATCGGCCCGGCGGCCGAGCAGCCACAGCCACGGGCGCAGCGTGAGGCGGTAGGCGTAGGAATCCTGGTGGACGCCGGTCCATTGGGCGTCCGCCACGATGCCGTGGAAGTACCGGTCGACGTTGTCGTACGACCGGAACCGGACATGGGCGCCCTTGCCCAGCAGACTGTCGAAATTAAAATTCCGATCGTCGCAGAGCGTGTCGACCCGGTATTCGAACAGCGAGCTCAGCCCTTCCTCGCCCTCGAAATGTACGAGGACGAACTTGTCGCGTCCCGCAGGGGTGACGAGTTCCGCCACGCGGCCTTGCTGTGCGGAGCCGGTGTAATCTCCGTGGTTCACAATCTGATCCGCGCTAGCTTTCCGACCGTGTTCGGGTTAGATGATTTCTCGCACGATCCGAGAATCGTCAACCTGCCATTTTAATTGTCAAGACTTATCCTATGAGCGTGATGGTCCGCATCCTCGCATCCGCCATTCTTCTCGTGGCAGCGGTCGGCACAGCGACCGCCGATCCCGCCTACAAGGCGTCGGATATCGTGTCGCATTTCGCGCCCGCGAAGCGCGCGGCCCTCGGCGGGACCCGGGCCCTCTGCATCGGCACCGAGAGCGAGTGCGCCAAGCAAGTCCAGGACCGCTCGAAGCCCGTCGAGGGCTTCGATCTGCGCGTCAATTTCGATTACAACTCGGCCAACCTCACCTCGGCCGCGCGCTCGAACCTCGATGAGTTCGCCCACGCCCTCAACGATCCGGCCCTGGCCGACGCGCTCTTCGTGGTCGAGGGGCATACGGACGGCATGGGCAGCGACGCGTTCAATCTCGATCTCTCGATGCGCCGTGCCCGCTCGGTGGTGGAGTTTCTCCGGTCGCGCGGCGTCTCCGACGCCCGGCTCGAAGCGAAGGGCTACGGCAAGCAGAAGCCGCTGGTCGCCGACCCGCTCTCGAGCCAGAACCGGCGCGTCGAGACGCGCCTGAAGGCGGAATAGGCGTCCGCGCCCGGTGGCGCTCGATCTCGATCCCGCGAGGCTACTCGCGCCCGTCGCGGCGGACCGCCCGTGCGGCGAGGATCTCGACGAGGAGGCGGACCTCGACTTCCTGAACGGCCTCGCGCGCGTCGAGGACCAGCTGCCGCTGTCCTTCTTCAGCCGGGACGACGAGGGCAACCAGCAGGTCTTCGACCGCTCGACGATCGATTTCAACCGCGAGTCGAAGGTCCTACTCGGTCTCCTCGACCGGACGCGCGACCTGCGCCTCCTGACCCTGCTCGCGCGGCTGGCGATGCTGAACCGGGACCTGCGCGGGTTCGGGCAGGTGCTCACCATCATCGCGGGCCTGCTGGAGACGCGGTGGGACACGGTGCATCCGGCCGGTGAGAATGGGAGCTACGACCTCAGGGCGGCCGTGCTCCAATCGCTGGACGACGTGCCCACCGTCATCCTGCCCCTGCAGCACACCCCGCTGCTCCAGAGCCGGCGCTACGGGGCGATCAGCTTTCGCACGGCGATGATCGCCGACGGCGAGGTGGAGGCGCGGAACGGAGAGGCCGGGCCGGACCGCGCCGCCGTCGAGCGCGCCCTGGCGGAGGCCGATCCGGATGCGCTGATTCCGGCCCGGGTCGCGCTCGCGGCGATCGCCGAGGGCGTCGGCCGGATCGCCGCCGTCACGCTCAGTCAGGGCGGCCACGGCCATGCGGTGGGCCTCGAGCGGCTCGGCGGCCTCGTCGCGCGGATGCAGACCTTCCTCGGCGGGGCGGCGGCCCCGGCGGCGCCCGCGGACGGCGTCGAGCCGGAGGGGGCGACCGACGCGCCAGCGGCCGCGCCGGCCGCGGCCGCCGCCAGCATCGCCGGCATCGCCAGCACGGCCCAGGCCTCCGCGGCGCTCGCCGCCGCCGCGGCCTATCTGCGCCTGCACGAGCCGTCGAGCCCGGCCGAGGTCCTGGTACGGCAGGCGCAGATGCTCGTCGGCAAGTCGTTCCTCGACGTGATGCGCATCCTGATGCCCGACCAGGCCCCGTCGGCCGCCATCGTGCTGGGGGCGAGCCGCGGGCTGCGCCTGACCTTCGACCAGCTGGCCGCCGTCCCGGACGCCGGCGACGGGGACGAGGCCTGGGGCTCCGCGACCGAATCGGACGAGGACGGCGAGGCGGTCGCCGTGCCCGCCTACAGCGCGGCGACGCGGGCGGACGCGATCGCGCTCCTGCGCGAGGTCGGCGCCCACTTCCGGCGGGCCGAGCCCGCCAGCCCTATCCCGCTCCTTCTCGAGAAGGCCGCGAGCTTCAGCGATCGCGATTTTCTCTCGATCCTGAAGGACGTGCTGGCCGAGACCGGCAGCGACTGATCGCGACGGGTCGGTCTCCGGCCGGTCGCCGCGTGCGGTGGGGCACGGAATGATACGCGATGCAATCGGACGATCGACAATTCGCCTGCCACGATTCTCTGAAGTTGCGGCTATCCACGAAGGTGTCATCTACTGAACATGGGATGGGAATGATCGAAATTGCCTCTTGCGTCCACTGAGAAAATTTGTTGGGTTGCTGGCGACGGACGTGAGGGTTCGCTGTTTAGAGATCCCGCAAGCGGGGTCGGCAAACCAACCTGATTTCCGTGTTGGTTCTACTGGAGGGCCGGCGAAATGGCCGATTCGAGCCACAAGTTCATCAAGCGCAACCGGCCACCCCGCGTTCACATCACCTACGAGGATCCCTACGACGCCGAGCGCAAGGTCGAGCTGCCCTTCGTGATGGGCGTGCTCTCGGACCTGTCCGGCAATGCCTCGACGGTGGAGAAGCCCGACGTGGCGGAGCGGAAGTTCCTCGAGTTCGACATGGACAATTTCGAGCAGCGCATGGCGGCGGTCGATCCGGGCGTTCGCTTCCACGTCAAGGACCAGCTCTCCGACAGCGAGTCCAAGATGCCGGTCGAGCTGCACTTCAAGAAGATGGAGGATTTCGGCCCTGCGGCCGTGGCCCGTCAGGTCCCGGCGCTCGCCAGCCTGCTGGAGGCGCGCGAGCAGCTCTCCAACCTCCTCCGCTACATGGACGGCAAGGTCGCGGCGAGCGACCAGATCAAGGCGCTCCTGAAGGACCCTGCGCTGATGGAGGCGCTGAAGGCGCGCCTGGCCGCCCAGCCGTCCGCAACCCCCGACACGACCGAGCCGTAAGGTCCGGTCGCGCGAACCATTCCCGTCCCCACTCGGAAGAGGCGCATTGATGGCCGCCGAAAGTACAGAGCTCGCGCAAGGTTCCGCGTCCGCCGCCCCTCAGACGGCGGATGCGAACGAGTTCGCGGACCTGCTGAAGCAGAGTTTCAAGCCGCGCACCGAACGCGCCGCGACCGAGGTGGAGAACGCCGTCGGAACGCTGGTGCGCGAGGCGCTCTCGGACACGTCGCTGATCAAGGACGACGTCCTCGACACCATCGAGGAGATGATCGCCCGCATCGACGAGAAGCTGTCCTCCCAGGTCAACGAGATCATCCACGCACCCGAGTTCCAGAAGATCGAGAGCGCGTGGCGCGGACTGAACTACCTGGTCTTCAACTCGGAGACCGACACGACGCTCAAGATCAAGGTCATGAACGTCTCCAAGCAGGAGCTGTTCAAGAACCTGCGCCTCTTCCCGGGCGCCCGCTGGGACCAGAGCCCGCTGTTCAAGAAGGTCTACGAGGCGGAGTTCGGCCAGCTCGGCGGCGAGCCCTACGGCTGCCTGATCGCCGACTACTACTTCAGCCACCTGCCGCAGGACGTGCAACTGCTGCGCGAGCTCGGCAAGGTCGCGAGCGCCGCCCATGCCCCCTTCTTCGCCGCGGCGGAGCCGACGCTGCTGGGCATGGATTCCTTCACCGAACTCGCCAATCCCCGCGATCTCGGCAAGATCTTCGACACGCCCGACTACGCGCCCTGGAAGAGCCTGCGCGACCTGCCGGATTCCCGCTATGTCGGCCTGTGCATGCCGCGGGTCCTCTCGCGGGTGCCCTACGGCGCCAAGACCGAGCCGGTCGAGGAATTCGCCTTCGAGGAGGATACGGACGGGCACGGGGGGGCGAAGTACGCCTGGATGAACGCGGCCTACGCGATGGCCGTGAACATCAACCGGGCCTACAAGGATTGCGGCTGGACCGTGCGGATCCGCGGCGTCCAGTCGGGCGGCGAGGTCACCAACCTGCCCTGCCACACCTTCCCGACCGACGACGGCGGCGTCGACCTGAAATGCCCGACCGAGATCGCCATCAGCGACCGGCGCGAGGCGGAGCTGGCCAAGTCCGGCCTGATCCCGCTGATCCATCGCAAGAACACCGACAAGGCGGCCTTCATCGGAGCCCAGTCGCTGTACAAGCCGAAGCAGTTCTACGGCGAGAAGGGCGTCGAGGCGACGGCGTCCGACAACCTCTCGTCGCGCCTGCCCTACATGTTCGCCGTGTCGCGCTTCGCGCATTACCTCAAATGCATGGTCCGCGATAAGATCGGCGCCACCAAGGAGAAAGACCAGCTCACGCGCTGGCTCCAAGAGTGGATCAACGAGTACGTCGACGGCGACCCGACCAACTCGAGCGAGCAGACCAAGGCTCGCAAGCCGCTCTCGGCCGCCCGGGTGGACATCTTCGCGGACGAGGAAAATCCCGGCTACTACTCTGCGAAATTCTATCTCCGCCCCCATTACCAGCTCGAGGGCATGGATATCGGCATGAGCCTCGTCTCACGCCTGCCGGCCCCGAAGCAGTAAGCCTTCGACCAGGGATCCGGCACGACTGACGCCGAGAAGGCGTGCCGGCAAGAAGGACTGTGGCTCCGGACCGCATCGCGCGTCCGGGGCGCAAGTCACGATCGAGGTCTCGCATCTTCATCGGCCACGCGACCGGTCCGGGCGGACTGCCCGAGGACATCCTCGGCGCTTATTCCTGAGCCCAGCCCGTGTGTTTCACGTCTGTTGTGTTGGTGTGACCCGTAGAACAAGACTTCATAAAGGACGCAGCCATGGCCGTTGACATCTTCCTCAAGCTCGATGGGATCAAGGGCGAAGCGCAGGACCACAAGTACAAGGACGAGATCGACGTCCTGGCATGGTCGTGGGGCGCCGCGCAATCCGGCACCACCCACACCGGCGGGGGCTCCGGCTCCGGCAAGGTCAGTGTGCAGGATCTGAGCGTGACAAAGTACATCGACAAGTCGAGCCCGACGCTGTTCCAGCATTGCTGCAGCGGCAAGCATATCAAGAAGGGCAAGCTCATCATCCGCAAGGCCGGCGACAAGCCGCTCGAGTACCTCACCGTCGATCTCGAGGACATCATCGTCGCGCACGTCTCCATGGGCGGCTCGCACGGCGAGGACAAGCTCACCGAGAACATCACGCTGAACTTCGGCACCTTCCACGTGAAGTACGCCGTGCAGAACGCCGACGGCAGCAAGGGTGCCGAGACCGAGCACAAGTGGCACATCGCCAAGAACGTGGCCGGCTGATCCAAGGGCCGCCGCCAAGACCCGCCGCGCGGTCCCACGGGATCGCGCGGCCCGGCTCGACGGCTCGGCTCGACGCCGGACACGGCTTGTTCAGGAGTTAGGACATGGCCGCCAGGGCCGATGCAGGTCGGGTCCGCAATCCCCTGATCGAGACCTTCCGGGCCGCGAACCGAGACCGGGATGCGCGGCTGCGCGTCGACGTCCGGGACGAGGACGGCGCACGGGTGATCGCTGGACGCCGGACCAGCCCGCGCACCGCGGTCGGCACGGCCGACCTCCAGCGCAGCGTCGCCCGCGATCTCGAGCGGCTGATGAACGCCGTCCATCTCGCCGCCGATCTCGACCTCGACGCCTTCCCGAACGTCCGCAGCTCGATCCTGAACCACGGCTTCGTCAACATCTCGCGGATGACCATCGACGAGGGGGGAGTGAACGGCATCGCGGCCGAGATCGAATCCGCCCTGCGCGTCTTCGAGCCGCGCCTCGCGCCGGGGTCGATCACGGCCCGCCGCGACGACACCGTGGACCCGGCCGAGCTGAAGCTGCGCTTCCTCGTCAGGGCCGAGATCCGGGCCGACCCGCTCAACGTCCCGGTCGAGTTCGTCGCCGACCTCGAGCGCGACACCGGGCGCATCAAGGTGGCGCAGCGATGAGCGCGCGGTGCATGGCAGGATCGAGGCACGCCCGGTGAACCGCGAGTTTCTCGACCTTTACAACCGGGAACTCGGCTTCCTGCGCGAGCACGCGCGCGAGTTCGCGGAGGAATATCCCGGCATCGCCGAGCGCCTCGGCGGCCTGCTCGACGGCCAGGGCGATCCGCTCATCGCCGGCCTCCTCGAGGGCGCCGCGTTCATGGCGGCCCGGGTCCAGCTCAAGATCAAGCACGAATTCCCGGAATTCACCCAGAACCTCCTGGAACAGCTCGTCCCGAACTACCTGGCGCCGACGCCGTCCATGCTGCTCGCCCGGGTGAAGCCCGCCTTCGGCGATCCGGCGCTCCGCGACGGCCCCCGCATCCCGCGCGGCGCCTCCCTCGACGCGACCTATCGGGAGCGGGAGCGTCAGGTCGCCTGCCGCTTCCGCACCACGGACGAGTTGCGGATCTGGCCCTTCGACATCGCCGCGGCCGATTACTTCCCGCATCCCGGTCCGCTCCAGGCGCTCGGGATCGGCGGCGGCGAGATCGTCGCGGGCCTTCGTCTGACGCTGGTGCACCGCACGGGGCGCGAGGAGGACGGGGTCGCGGCCCGTGCGCCGGATCCCGAGAGCTGGTTTGCCGGCTGCGCCCTCGACTCGCTGCCGGTCCATCTCGTCGGCCCCGAGGCGGACGCCGTCGCGATCTACGAGCAGATCTTCGCCGACTGCACCGGCATCTACCTGCGCTACCTCGATTCGTTCGGCGACCCGGTGCTGGTGGCGCTGCCGCCGGACGCCGTCGAGCCGATCGGCTTCGGTCCGGGCGAGGCCCTGATCCCGAAGGACAACCGCCTGTTCGACGGGTTCGATCTGCTGCGCGAGTATTTCGCCTTCCCGCGCAAGTTCCTGGGCTTCCGGCTCAACCGGCTCAACAAGCTGATCCAGGCCGTGCAGGCGCGCACCCTCGACATCATCTTCGCTTTCGACGAGGCGAGCCAGCGGCTCGGCTCCACCGTGCGGCCTGACGCCTTCGCCCTCTACGCGGTTCCCGCGGTCAACCTGTTCGAGATGAGCCTCGACCGCGTCCCGGTGCGGGCGAACCAGCACGAGTACCCGCTCGTGGCCGATCGCAGCCGGCCGCTCGATTTCGAGCCGCACCGGATCCTGCAGGTCTACGCCCACCAGCCCGGGCGCCCGGGGAAGATCCCGGTCCAGCCCCTCTACGCGCCGTTGGACGCCTCCGGGGATACCGGGCTGTTCCACACGGTGCGGCGCATGCCCCGGCGCCGCACCAGCAAGGAGCGGCATTTCGGGGCGGCCTCGGATTACACGGGCACCGACCTGTTCCTGTCCCTGATCGAGCCGGCGGGGATCGACGACGAGAGCACGGTCGCCGAACTCAGCGTGCGCGCGCTCTGCTCGAACCGGCATCTGCCCGAATTGCTGCCGATCGGCGAGAGCGGCGCGGATTTCCGCCTCGCCGACGATCAGACCCTCGACGTGGTCTGCGTCGCCGGTCCGACCCGTCCGCGCGAGCCCGTCGTGGCCCAGCATCGCGGTCGCTCCGAGACCCTGTTCACCGGCACGGTCGCGTGGCGCCTGATCAGCCTCCTCAGCCTGAACCGGCTCGGCCTCGTCGGCGCTGGGTCCGGTCGCAGCGCGGCGGCGCTTCGCGAGGCGCTGATGCTGTTCGCCGATCTTTCGGACAGCGCCGTCGAGCGCCGCATCCGGGGCGTGCGCAGCATCGACAGCCGCCCGGTCGTCCGGCGCCTGCGCCAGCGCATCGGCACCGGCACGGCGCGCGGCACGGAGGTGACCGTCACCCTCGACGACAAGGCCTTCGAGGGAACGGGCCCTTATCTGCTCGGCGCGATCCTCGATCGCTTCTTCGCCGAGTACGCCTCGCTCAACCACTTCACCCAGACGGTCATCCGCACGGTCGAGCGGGGCGAGATCCTGCGCGGACCGCCGCGGGCGGGCGGGCGGAGGTTGCTGTGAGCGTCGCCGATCGCCTGCTCGCCGAGCCCTGGGCCCACGACCTGCTGGCCATCCTCCGCCGGATCGAGCGCAGCTTCCCGGATCGTCCCCGGATCGGGGACAGCGCGAGCCGGCGCGAGGACGGGGTCACGCTCGGGCAGAACCCGTATCTCGACTTTCCCGCCTCGACCATCGCCGCGGCGGATCGGGACGGCGGGGACCGGCTGCGCCTCTTCGTCCGGTTCCTCGGGATGTTCGGGCCGCAGGGCGCCCTGCCGCTCGCCACCAGCGACGAGGCCCATGGCTGGCTGCTGGAGCGCGACGACGCGTTCCCGCGCTTCCTCGACGTGATCCATCACCGCTTCCTGCAACTGTTCTACCGCGCCTGGGCCGAGGCCCGCCCGATCGCCCACCACGAGCACCCGCAGGCCGATCGCTTCGAGAGCTATGTCGGCGCCGCGATCGGCCTCGGCTCCCCGACCCTGCGCGGGCTCGACACCGTCCCGGACATCGGCAAAATCGCGTTCGCGGGCGTGCTCGCCCCGGCCGCCCGGTCCGGCTCGCGCCTGCGCAACGCCGTGGCGGGCCTCCTCGGCGTCGAGGTGGCGGTCGAGGAATTCGTCGGCACCTTCCTCGAGTTCGAGCCGAGCGACCGCTCCCGCCTCGGCGGCGCCAACGCCCGGCTCGGCCAGGATCTCCTCATCGGCAAGAGCGTGTTCTCCGTCGAGGACCGCATCCGCCTGTGCATCTTCGCGGCCGATCTCGCCGCCTACGAGCGGCTCCTCCCGGGCGGCGAGCGCTGCCGGATGCTCGCCGACATCGTGTTCTTCTATCTCGGCGACGAACTCGACTGGGACGTCGAGCTGGCCCTGCCGGTCGCCGCCGTCGAGCCGGTGCGCCTCGGGGCCTGCGGACGCCTCGGCTACACCAGCTGGATCGCCAGCGGCGCCGACGGGTCGGGCGGACCCTATCGGCGTGACGCCCGCTTCCATCCCGCCGAGCGCGCCGGCCGTGCGGACCATCGCGCAGGGAGTGCATCGTGAGCGACATCAGCCTCGAGACCGTCACGGGCAAGCTCAACCGGGTCGGCTACGACGCCTTCATCCAGGCGCTGCGCCAGGCCCGGTCGGCGGGCCACCGCCACGTCGAGCTGGCCCATTGGCTGGCCTGCCTGCATGCGCAAGACAGCTCGGACCTCGCGCTCACCGCCGACGCCTACAAGCTCGACCGCGGGCGCCTCGCCGCCGATCTCGCCAAGGCGATCGACGCCCTGCGCCGCAACGAGACCGAGATGCCGGCCGTCTCGAACCACATCGTGGATCTGCTCGATCGCGGCTGGCACTACGCCACCCTGCTGTTCGGCGAGACGCAGATCCGCTCCGGCCACCTCGTCATCGGCGCCCTCAAGACGAACGAGCTGCGGCGCGCGCTCCTCGCCCTGTCGCCCGAGTTCGGCCGCATCCCGGTCGACACCCTGATGAGCGAGCACCGGTCGGTCTGGGCGCGCTCCGACGAGGAGAACCTGCGGCCGATGGACGGGGCCGGCCCCGTCGCGGCGGGGACGCCGGGCGCGCAGGCGTCGCAGAAGGGCCAGACCGCTCTCGACCGCTATTCCCAGGACCTGACCGCCAAGGCCCAATCCGGCGAGATGGATCCGGTCCGCGGGCGCGACGAGGAGATCCGCCAGCTCATCGACGTGCTGATGCGCCGCCGCCAGAACAACCCGATCCTCACCGGCGAGGCCGGCGTCGGCAAGACCGCGGTGGTCGAGGGCTTCGCGCAGGCCATCGCCTCGGGGGCCGTGCCGCCGGCCCTGCGCGAGGTGCGCCTCCACGCCCTCGATATCGGCCTGATGCAGGCCGGGGCGTCGATGAAGGGCGAGTTCGAGCAGCGCCTGCGCTCGGTCATCGACCAGGTGCAATCCTCCCCGAAGCCGATCATCCTGTTCATCGACGAGGCGCACACCCTGATCGGGGCGGGCGGCCAGGCCGGGACGGGCGATGCCGCCAACCTGCTCAAGCCGGCGCTCGCGCGCGGCACCCTGAAGACCATCGCGGCGACGACCTGGGCCGAGTATCGCCAGTACATCGAGAAGGACCCGGCGCTGACCCGGCGGTTCCAGCCGATCCAGGTCGGCGAACCCGGCGCGGCCCAGGCCGCCGACATGCTGCGCGGGCTGCTGGCGCCGATGGAGAAGCACCACGGCGTGCGCATCTCGGACGCGGCGGTGGTCGCGGCCGTCAACCTCTCGCACCGCTACATCCCGGCGCGCCAGCTCCCCGACAAGGCGGTGAGCCTGCTCGACACCGCGAGCGCCCGCGTGGCCATCAGCCAGACCGCCGTGCCGGCCGCCATCGGCGACACCCGGGCGGCGATCCGCGCCAAGGAGAGCGAGCGCGCCGGTCTGGCGGCCGACAGCGACCTCGGCATCGACGATCCGGAGCGGATCGCGGCCCTCGACGGCGAGATCGCCGGGCTCGAGGAGACGCTCCGCCGGCTGGAGGCCGCCTGGGCCGAGGAGACCGGCCTCGTCACGGAGATTCGCGCCCTGCGCGCGGCTTTGGCGCAGCCGGAGGGTGGTGCCGCCGCGGCCCCGCCGGCCGGGCCCGTCGGTGCCGACCGGGAGGGCGAGGCGGCCCCGCGCTCCGAGGTTCCGGAGAGCGCCGAGGATCGCCGGGCCGCGCTGCGGGCCCGGGCGGCCACGCTCGAGGCGATCGAGCCGGAGGCCCGGATGATCTACGACCACGTCGACGAGCAGGCGGTGGCCTCCGTCGTCTCCGACTGGACCGGGATTCCCGTCGGCCGGATGGTGCGCGACGAGATCGCGACGGTGCTGCGCCTGCCCGAGATCCTGAACCGGCGCGTGGTCGGCCAGTCGCACGGGCTGGCGATGATCGCCAAGCGCATCGAGACGAATCGGGCGAAGCTCGACAACCCGAACAAGCCGATCGGCGTGTTCATGCTCTGCGGCCCCTCCGGCGTCGGCAAGACCGAGACGGCGCTGGCGCTGGCCGAGGCCCTCTACGGGGGCGAGCAGAACATGATCACCATCAACATGAGCGAGTTCCAGGAGGCGCACACCGTCTCGACCCTCAAGGGCGCGCCGCCCGGCTATGTCGGCTACGGCGAGGGCGGGCGCCTCACCGAGGCGGTGCGGCGCAAGCCCTACAGCGTCATCCTGCTGGACGAGGTCGAGAAGGCGCACGGCGACGTGCACGAGATCTTCTTCCAGGTCTTCGACAAGGGCGTGATGGAGGACGGCACCGGGCGCCGGATCGACTTCAAGAACACCCTGATCATCCTGACGTCCAATGTCGGCACCGACGTCATCATGCAGCTCTCGCAGGATCCCGCCTACGCGAGCGACCCGGAGGCGCTCGCCGTCGCCCTCCGGCCGCAGCTCCTCAAGGTGTTCCCGGCCGCTCTCCTCGGCCGCATCGTGACGATCCCCTACTTCCCGCTCTCGCCCGAGATGCTGGGAGGCATCGTGCGGCTTCAGCTCGACCGGATCGGCCGCCGCATCCGCGAGAACCACGACGCGGCCTTCTCCTACGACGCCGCGGTGGTCGATCACATCGTCTCGCTCTGCAACGACCCGGATTCGGGCGGCCGGATGGTCGACAACATCGTCACGAACACGCTGCTGCCCGAACTCTCACGCGAGATCCTGAACCGGGCGCTCATCCAGGAGAAGGTCGCGGCGGTGCATGTGGGCCTGGAGGGAACGGCCTTCGCCTACCGGTTCGACGGCGCGCCGGGCACCGGCGAGCCGGCCTAGGCCGGGGCGCTCCGCGCCGGTTCGCGCCCGGCGGGCCTCGCCCGGGATCGGGCCGGATCGCGAGGCGCTCCCCTCCGGCCAGGACCCCGGGAGCGGGGCGCCGGCCGATCGACCGCACAGACCACGAGCGGAGACGTGAGCGATGACCAAGAACAGCTTCGAACAGGTCGACGAGGCGCCGGCGGATGCCATGACCCTCAGTCTCGCGCGAGACGGGGACAAGCTCAGCGGCACCATCACCTGCCCCGCCGCGGCGACCGGCGGCAGCCTGCCGAAGGGCTTCCGCAGCGCGGAGATGCCCCTCAAGGAAGCCTTCCGGGCCGCGATCAAGTTCGCCAACGACTTCAAGGTCCCGATGGTCGTCCACGATCCCGACGGCCTGTGGCAGGCCGAATGGGGCACCCTGTACCGGGACGACGAGACCGAGGACGGCCCGAGCCCGGCCGCCTGAGGGCGGCGCCGGCCGCCATCGCGTTCCCAGCCACCCCATTGCGCGCGCCGGTCGCGGGCGCAGCGGGGCCGATCCGGCTCGCGGGTCAGCCATGGGGCGTGCGCGTCGCCCAAGCCGGCCTTTAAGACAAACGGTGTGTCAGGACGGCGGATGCCGCGAGACTCTTCGGATCTCGGCGCGGCGATGACTTCCCCCGACGCCACGAGACTTGCTCACACGCTGTCAAGTCTGTGGCGGATTGGGCACAGAGTCCGGATTAGATCCGTATCGGTCCGGATGGGCCCGGAAACGTGTCGGAAATGCGGTATCCTTCGGTCGAGCCGTGGTTACAGTTCAGTGCTCGCGCCTGACAGTGAGGCGGGATCATCATGAGCTGTGTCCTGGGTAGATCAGGCAGGCGCAGGGCCCCGAACGATTGCGGTGACACGGCCGTCGTTTGGGATCGGGATGCCGTGTTGACGCGACGTTAACCACGTTTCACCCAAGTCGGGCCGACGTGAACTTGGAATTCTCAATGTCTCCTCCCGTGAAAACGAGTCGAGCGGCGGCGACGCATCGGGCGCGGCTTCGGATCCGTCTCGGACGGGCGGACGGGACATTGCTGGTGCGGGCGGCCCTGGCCTGTCTGGCCGTCAGCGCCGGCGGGGTTGGCGGGGCGCTCGCCCAGACGGCGAGCCAGATCACGCCGCCGAGCTTCCGGCCCGGTCCGCCGAGCGCGGGGGGCGGCCTCGCCTTCTCCGGCCAGCCCGGCCTCGCCACGCCCGCCGGGGCCGAACGCCTGAGCGTGCGCCTGTCGGGCGTCGCCGTGGAGAATGCGCCCCCGGCCTTCTCCGCCGAGGTCCAGGCGCTCCAGGCACGCCTGGTCGGGCGCCAGATCGCGGCGGCCGAGATCTTCAGCGCGGCCCGGGACCTCGAGGCCGCCATCATCCGCTCCGGCGCGGTGCTCACGCGCGTCGTCCTGCCGGCGCAGACCCTGCGCAACGGCGGGCGCCTCCGGCTCGTCGTCGTGGCCGGCTACATCGATCGCGTCGATTTCCGGAACGTCCCGGATCCCGTGCGCGGTCGCGTCGCCCTCCTGCTCGAGCCCCTCGTCGGCCGGCGCGACCTGCAGATCGGCGAGATCGAGCGCCGCCTCCTGCTCGCCGGCGACACGCCGGGCACCGCTTTGCGCTCCACCCTCGCGCCGAGCTCGGCGCAGGGCGCCACCAACCTCGTCATCGAGGCGGTGTACAAGCCGGTCACCGGCTTCTTCGGCGGCGACAACACCGTCGGCCGCCCCCTCGGCGGCTTCACCCTCGGCGGCGGCTTCGACGTCAACACCGCCTTCGGATACGGCGAGACCCTCTATTTCCGCAGCTTCGGCAACCCGAACGGGGGCGACGCGAACGGCGTCGGCGATTCGTTCGGCGATTACCCGCGCCTGCGCACCTTCGCGGGCGGCTTCATCCTGCCGCTCGGCACCGACGGGCTGACCTTCAACTTCGAGGCCACGAAGAGCCAGACCGCGCCGCGCATCGCCAACATCCAGACGGCGAGCGATTACGAGCGCCTGTCCTTCCGCCTGCGCTATCCCTGGCTGCGCAGCCGCACGGCCAATTTCTATTCCGAGGCCGCCTTCGACGCGACGCGCGAGGAACTCGGCCTGATCCTGGCGCCGGGCGTCGTCCCGCTCAGCCTCGACCGGCTGCGGATCGTCCGCCTGAGTGGCCTCGGCGACCTGCGCTTCGAGAATGGCGGCCTGCTGGCGGGCAGCGCGACGCTCTCCCTCGGCGTCGACGGGCTCGGTGCGCGCAGCGCCGCCGACGCGACGCCGATCCTGCCGCTCTCCCGGCTCGGGGCGGATGCCGAGTTCCAGAAGTTCGACGCCGTCCTCAGCTACACCCAGCCTCTGTTCGATCCCCTGATCCTGGGTCTCTACGCCCGCGGCCAGACCTCGTTCGGGCAGGCTCTGCCGCGCAGCGAACAGATCGGCTTCGCCTCGTTCCAGGAACTCTCGACCTTCGATGCCGGCAGCCTCGGCGGCGACAGCGGCTGGGTGGTGCGCAGCGAGCTCTCGGCGCCGATCCCGGTGAACCCGCCGGGCCTGCCGCTCACGGTGGCGCCCTACGTGTTCGGCGCGACCGGCGCGCTCTACCTGGAGCGGCCGACGATCGTCGAGCGGGCCACCCTGCGGGTCTCCTCGGTCGGCATCGGCGTGCGCCTGATCAGCCAGGCCGAGCCCACCGGCACGCTGACCTCCCTGACGCTCGAATTCGGCCGCCGCTTCCGCGACGACGCGCTGCCGGACGCCAACCGCTTCACGGTGCTCGGCTCGATTCGCTTCTGAGCCGGCCTCGCCGCCACACCGCCTCGCCCGAGATCGCCCGATGAACTGCACCTGCAAACCTCTGATCCAGGCGCTTCTGGCCGGCACCGCCCTGACGCTGCCGGCCATGGCGGTCGCCGGCGAGCTGCCGCGCGGAGGCAACGCGGTCTATGGCGGCGTCGGGATCGCGACGCCCTCGGCCACCCAGATGACGATCCAGCAGACGACGCCGACCGCGATCGTCAACTGGCAGAGCTTCTCCGTGGGCGCGGGCAACCGCGTCGACATCAGCCAGCCCTCCGCGTCCTCGGCGCTGCTCAACCGCGTCACCGGCGCGACGACCTCGACCATCGCGGGCCAGATCAACGCCAACGGTCAGGTCTACCTCGTCAACCCGAACGGCATCGCCATCACGTCGAGCGGCAGCGTGAACGCGGGCGGCTTCGTCGCCTCGACACTGGACATCTCGGACCAGGACTTCGCCGCGGGACGGCGCACCTTCCGCGGCAACGGCCAGTCGGCCGCCGTGTCGAACGCGGGTACGATCGCGATCCAGCAGGGCGGCTACGCGGCGCTGCTCGGCGGCCGGGTCGAGAATTCGGGCGTCATCAGCGTGCCGATGGGCCGGGTCGGGCTGGGAGCGGGCGAGCAGGCGACCCTCGACCTCTCCGGCGACGGCTTCCTGCAGGTCGCGATCCCCTCGAAGACGGACGGGTCGGACGCCGCGCTGATCCGGCACAGCGGACGGATCAGCGCCGCGGGAGGGCGCGTCGAGATGCAGGCGGCGACCGCGCGCGAGGCGGCGCGCAACGCCATCAACCTCTCGGGGCTCGTGGAGGCGCGCAGCGTCAGCGGGCGCAACGGCGCGATCGTCCTCGGCGGCGGGGAGGGCGGGACCGTCACGGTCTCGGGCCGGCTCAACGCCTCGGCCCGCACCGGCACATCCCGCTCGGCCACGCGGCAGGCGGCCGCGCGGCCGGTCCGCGGCGGCGACATCACGGTGACGGGCCACGACATCCGTCTCACGGGCGCGGCGCTGCTCGCCGATGGCACGGCCGGGGGTGGCCGCATTCGCGTGGGTGGCGACCTCCAGGGCAAGGGCTCGCTGCAGCGGTCGAGCACGACGACGGTGGATGCGGCGACCACGATCAGCGCCAATGCCGGCTCGTCGGGCAAGGGCGGCGACGTGGTGGTGTGGTCGGACCAGCGCACCACCTTCGCGGGCCGGATCAGCGCGACCGGCGGCAGCCAGGGGGGCGACGGCGGACAGGCCGAGGTCTCCGGCAAGGCGCAGCTCGCCTATTCGGGCACCGCGATCCTGACCGCCGACAAGGGCAGCTTCGGCACCCTGCTGCTCGATCCCTTCAACGTGACGATCTCGGGCGGGGCCGACGCGAACCAGACCGGATTTGCCGCCACGGGCAACGATTCGGTCATCAACGCGACGACGCTCCAGAACGCGCTGCGGACCGCGAACGTCACCGTGACCACCGGCGGGGCCGGCAGCCCCGGCACCCAGGCCGGCGACATCACCGTGGCGGCGCCCCTCACCTGGGGCACCGGAGCGGGCGGCTCGGCGACCACGCTGACGCTCGGCGCCTTCCGCTCGATCGCGGTCAACGCGAACCTCACGGTGAACGGGGCCGGCGGCTTGGTGCTGAACACCAACCAGGGCGGCACGGGCGGCGCGCTGAGCTTCGGCCCGGGCGCGAGCGCCTCGTTCACCGGAACCGTGACGCGGCCGACCGACCGGACGCTCGCCATCAACGGCCAGGCCTACACGATCCTGACCGGCGCGCTGCAGCTCGCCGGGATCCTCTCGGACGCCGCCTCCGCCTCGGGCCGCTTCGCCCTGGCGACGGATGTCGACGTCACCGGCAGGACCTTCGTGGCGCCCCTGAACACGACCACGGCCGGCCTGCCCTACGACTTCGCCGGCACGTTGAACGGGCTCGGACACACGATCAACGGCCTGACCATCGCGTCGCCGAGCCCGTTCGTGGGCCTCTTCGGCCGCACCATCGGAGCGAGCATCGAGAGCCTGAACCTCACCAACGTCAACATCCAGAGCACCTATACCGGGACCGGCCAGAGTTTCGTCGGCGGCCTCGTCGGCGAGGCGGTCAACACCAGCATCGCGGGCGTCACCGTGAGCGGGACCGTGAGCGGGAATGTCGGGGCCACCGCCGCGGCCGTGGCGACCTATACCGGCGGCCTGGTGGGCGCGAACGGCGTTCCGGGCACGCCCGAGATCGGCGGCACCATCGCCCGCTCGTCCTCGTCGGCGACCGTGATCGGCGGCAACGCGACGGCGACGAGCGGGCTCGCCACGACCACGACGGGCGGCCTCGTCGGCGTCAGCAATGGCGGCGCGATCCTGCAATCCGCGGCGAGCGGGGCGGTGACGGGCGGGTCCAGCACGATCGCCGGAACGTCCGAGACGGCGACGGTGACGACCGGCACCTCTACCGGCGGCCTGATCGGCACCATCGTCGCGTCGGTGGTCGCCGACGTCACGGCGTCCGGGACCGTGACGGGCGGGTCGGCCACATCGCAGAACGGCGGTGGATCCAGCGTCGCCGGCGCCACCACGGGCGGCCTCATCGGAACCAGCACGAGCAGTTCGGTCACCCGGTCCGTCGCCACCGGCGACGTCAACGGCGGCGGGGCCTTCTCGTCGGGCAGCACCGGCTCCAACCTCGGCACCGTCGCCGCCGCCACCGGCGGCCTCATCGGCAGCACGAACGTCATCGGCGCGAGCAGCAGCGCCGGCGAGGTCGTCCAATCCTCGGCGACCGGCACCGTCACCGGCGGCGGCTTCAGCGTCCTGGCCGACCTCTATGCCTTCAGCGGCTCGGTCGGCGGCCTCGTCGGCTTCAACCGAGCCGCTGTGTCGCGGTCCTTCGCGACCGGCTCCGCCTCCTTCGGCAGCGAGGTCGGCGGCCTGATCGGCACGAACACCGGCACCGTCACGCAGGCCTACGCCACCGGATCGGCCAGCGCGACCACCGTGAACTCGACCGCCGGGAACTCGATCCCGTTCGCGGTCCTCGCCGGGGGCCTGATCGGGCGCAACGCCGGCAGCGTCACCGAGGCGTTCGCGTCGGGTCCCGTGTCCGGCGGCGTCGCGCAGGCCAGCGACGCCTCCGCCGCACAGACGGCGACGGGCGGCCTGATCGGCGCCAATGCCGGCACCCTGCTCCGGACCTACGCGACCGGCACCGTGGCCGGCGGGTCGGCGACCTCGGCCACGGGGGCGACGACGAGCCTGACCGGCGGTCTCGTCGGCCTCAACAGCGGCGCCGTGCAGGAGAGCTACGCCGCGGGTGCCGTCACGGCCGGGACCGCCACGACCGCTCTGTCCGGAGGCCTGTTCGGCTTCAATCAGCCGGCGACGCCGGTGAGCCCGGCCGCCACCACGGCGGCCTCCTTCTGGGACACCACGACGACCCGCCAAGCCGCGGCGGCCGGCAACGCGCCCGTCCTCACCGGAGCGACCGGCCTGACCACCGCCCAGTTCCAGAGCCAGTCGGTCTTCCTGCCGCTGGCGACGAGCCAGGGCTGGAACTTCCAGACGACCTGGGCTCCCCCGAGCGCCGGCTTCTACCCGGAGCTCTACAGCGTCTCGCGCGTGGTCTCCGTCACGGCCGACCCGGCGACCCGGGTCTACGGGCAGGCCAATCCGACGCTCACCGGCACGGTCTTCGGCGGCCCCGGCACCTACGTCTTCGACGCCTCGACCACCCGGCCGACCGCGACGAGCCTCCTCGCCACCAATGCGACCGCGGCGAGCGGGGTCGACGCCTACCCGATCGGCCCGGTCGCCGGCCCGTTCGTCAGCACGGGCAACGTCAGCTACCGGGTGACCGGCATCGCCAACACCCTCACCGTCACGCCCGCGCCGCTGACCATCACGGCGCAGGACGCGACCAAGGCGTTCGGCGACACGCTGACCTTCGCGGGCACGGAATTCCTTCCCCCCGTCGGCCTCGTGAACGGCGATCGGGTGACGCGGGTCGCCCTGGCGAGCGACGGCCAGCCCGCCGCGGCGCCGGTCGGCACCTACGCGATCACCGCCAGCAATGCCCAGGGCACCGGGCTCGTGAACCTGGTCAATCAACAGCCTAACTACACCATCCGGTACGTCGACGGCACGCTCGCGGTCGTCTCGAACGCCGTGGATACGGCCCGGACGGCCGCGACCTCGACGACCACCAACCCCAACACCGTGACCTTCCTGCCGAACTTCACGACGGCCGCGCTGGCGCTGCCCGACGCGATCGACACGCTGACCATCGGCGGCGGCGGCCCGACGATCGGGTCGGCCCAGGGCAGCCAGGACGGCGGCGGAAGCCAGACCCGTGCGGGCGCGCAGACCACGCTGGCCTCGGTCCAGCGCGCCGCGAACTCTCTTGAAGCGAAAGTCGCTGCCTGCGATAGAAGCAACAAGACCGGTCTGCGCGGGACCACGACCTGCTACAGCAACGCGCTCGACAGCTTCGCCGATACGCTGGAGATCCAGCTCCAGCAATTGCCGCCCGCCTTCCGCAGCCTCCCGGCGGTGATCCGCCAGGCGGCCCGCCAGGTCCGCGCGGCGACCACGGTGGCGGAAGCCCGGGCGGCGGTGCGGGTCGCCGTGGTGGCGGTGCGGAAGGCCATCTCGCTGCTGCGGGCGGACGAGCCGGCGGTGACGCGTATCCAGGTGAGGCAAGGCAATGCGATCGCCTCCGCCCTTCGCACGGTCGAGACCCGGCTCACGCGTGCGGTCGGCCTCTGATCGAGCGGTGCGCCGTCCGGGCCTCGCCCGGGCGGTGCGCGCCCTGATCGTTGGCGCCTGCCTGGTTCTGGCGCGCGCGCCGGAGGCGGCCGCCGACACCCGCGTGGCGCTGGTGATCGGCAACGCCGCGTACAAGGCGTTCAAGCCGCTCAAGAATCCGGCGACCGACGCGATCGATGTCGCGACGGCCCTGAAGCTGCTCGGCTACCGGGTGCTGAAGGGCCACGACCTGTCGCGGGCCGAGATGACCGACCTCATAAAGCGCTTCCAGGCGGAGGCGAAGGAGGCGGATGCCGCGATCTTCTACTATGCCGGGCACGGGTTCCAGGTCGATCAGAAGAACTACCTCGTTCCGATCGATGCCGTGATCGCCAAGCCCGAGGACGTCGCCGGGCAGACGATCGACCTGCAGCAGCTTACCACCGGCCTGGAGAACGGCCGCAGCAGCCGCCTGATCTTCCTCGATGCCTGCCGCAACAACCCCCTGCGCGGCAGCGCCGGCGAGGCCGGCGGCAAGGCGGTCCAGGACGGCCTCGCGCGCCTCGGCAGCGCGGCGGGCTTCCTGTTCGCCTACGCCACCCAGCCCGACAACGTCGCGTTCGACGGCGGCGGCCGCAACAGTCCCTTCGCGCAGGCCTTCCTGAGCCATCTTCCGGCCCGCGGCCAGGACGTCAACACGATGATGATCGAGGTCCGCAAGGACGTCATCGCGGCCACCGGCGGGTATCAGGTGCCGTGGGAGAACTCGTCGCTGACGACGCAGTTCTACTTCGCGCCCGGCGCACCGCTCGCCGTCTCGCCGGAGACCCAGCTCTGGCAGCTCGCGGCGACCAGCCGCGACCCGAGCCTGCTGCGTGTCTACATGGGCCGCTATCCCGAGGGCGCCCATGTCGGCGAGGCGCAGAAGATCCTCACTGTCGCCTCGGCCGAGACCCAGACCGCGAGCGTGGCACGCAGCACCGCCGACCTCGACACGATCTCGGACGACCGGCTGTGGGACCTCGCGCAGCGCTCGCGCATCCGGGCGCTCGTCGAGTTCTACATCGACCGCCGGCCGAACGGCCGCCATGTGCCCGCCGCCCAGGAGCTGTTGCAGAGTCTGCCCACCCAGGAGGAGGGGGCGCTGAAGCAGGAGGTCATCTGCGCCCGCACCGCGACCCACCCACGCGACGCGACCGCCAACATGCCGGGCGTCCCGCTGGACGAGCTCGCGCGCAACGGCGAGACCGCCGTCTCCGCCTGCCGGGCGGCCTGGGCCGCCAATCCGGAGATGCCCCATTACGCGGCGCTCCTCGCGCGGGCGCTCGCGGCGACCGGACAGCGCGAGGAGGCGATCGCGCTCTACCGGCTCGCCGCCGACCGGGGCGACCTGCGCGCCATGGTGAGCCTCGGCCTCATCCTCGAGAGCGGGGACGGCGTGGCCCGGGCGCCGAAGACGGCCTACGAGCTCTACGCACGGGCGGCCGAACGCGGCAGCCCGGACGGGGCGATCAATCTCGCGGTCGCCCTGATGGAGGGGACCGTGGTTCCCCGCGACACCAACCGCGCGATCGCTCTGCTGAAGCGCGCCTCCGAGGCCGGTTCGGCGATCGCCACCTACAATCTCGGCGTGCTGGCCGAGCGCGGCGTGTTCAAGGGCAGCCCCGCGCTGCAATACTTCGTGCGGGCGACGGAACTCGGCGACCCGCGCGGCTTCCTCTCGGCCGCCGTCCTGCTCGACGAGGGCCGCACCGTCGCCAAGAACCCGACCGACGCCGCGGACATGCTGCTGCGCGGCGCCGCCTCGGATACGGGCGAGGTGATGGAGCAGCTCGTCCACCGCGCCAACACGTGGTCCCAGGACACCGTGCGGGCGCTCCAGGGCAAGCTGCAGCGGGCCGGCTATTACAGCGGCCCGCTCGACGGGCGCGGCGGCCCGAAGCTGCGCCAGCCCCTGGAGCGATGGCGGCGTACCGGGGCGTTGACCCTGCAATAGGCCGGCCGGCGCCCAGCCGGGTCTCAGGCCCGGCCGGTCACAATGACGAGGCGATCGAGCCGAATCCCATGGCGCGGGCGCGGGCGCGGACCTGGGCCTTCTGGTCCTCGCGCAGCTGGTCGAGCAGCGGGCGCGCGACCGAGTACATCCGCATCCCCGCCCCGATGCCGAAGGCGTCCTTCGGATCCTGTCCCGCACGGACCATCGCGCTCTGCTGGGCGCTGATCTCCAGCAGCGCCTGCTCGACAGGCGCCCAGTAAACCTCCTGCTCGCGCGTCAGCCGCAGCGACAGCCGCATGCGCCGGATCTCGCCCGGCGTGAGCAGCCCGTTGGGCTGGGCGCTCGGCAGAGCGGCCTGCACGGTCGGCACCCGCTGGGGCGGCTTCGGCTCGGGCTTGGGCAGGGCCGCGGCCCGGAGCGGAGCGTCCTCGCGGGCAGGAAGGCCCTCGCGAGGAAGCGCGGCCTCACGGGAGCGAGGGGCCTCGCGGGGCGCGGGCCGGGGCCGGGAATCGGCCTTGGGGAGCGCCTCCTGCGGCCCCGGCCCGGTCTCGCCATTGACCGGCCCGTCCTCGCCTGGAAGGACCGGCGGCGGCGCGAGCCCGGCGGCGGGCTCGCGAAGGTCGGCGCGCGCCCCGTCCCGTGCGGCGTGGGCCGTCTGCAGCCGCGCCCGGACCGGGGGGAGGGGGGCCTTCGCATCCGATTCGAACGGCTTCAACACCGGCGTGCTCTCGATCAGCAGGCCCTGCTGCGCGGGCAGGACAGGCTGTTCGCCGGGCGACAGGCTGACGATCCCGAGGGCCCCGAGCGCGACGACCGCGACGAAGCCCAATGCGGCGCCGGTGACGGCAGAGGCTCGCTTCCAATCCATGCGCCAACCTCGTCAGCTCGAACCAACGCCGAACCGTCGGAGCCGTGACCGCCCATCATCGCCAAGATCCGCGCTCTTGCCTAGAGCGTTGGCGGCGCGGGCTTTCTCGCGCCGGACCGGCAACCGCTTCGCGGCCGGCACGGGACGGTGCGAGCCAACGCGGCCGCCCAGACCGTCAGGGCTGCCTCTTCCACAGCGGCCGTTCGTCGGCTGTCAGGCAAAGTCGGTTCGGGGTGGAAAGCGGGCCTCGACCCTGCGTCTGATACTGGACGTTCCGCTTTCGCCCTCTTTGGTCAGCGAACCTTTCTGATGCTTCTCGTGGGACGATCTTACGTCGCGGAACATGAGCGCAGCTGGGTCCGTCGGCCTCAGGCTCAGGCGTGGGGCTTCGGCCCAGAGCTGCGCCGATAAGGTCGATAGGGCTACATCACTAAAGCGTGAATTCAATCCCAGCAACGATTGCCAGACCGGCCGATTGGGCAGGGGGCGCACGGACGATTGACGCGCGCTTTTAATCCCCCTGTCCCGATGAGTGATCGATGACGCCTCAATTCTGGCTCTGGCTCGGCTTCGCCGGCATGGCGGCGGGCGCCGCAGCTATCTTGTTCATGGGAAAACGGCGGACGCCCGCCGAGGAGGCAGATACGATTATCCACGGCATCGTGCCGATCATCGCGGCCTGCTCCTACTTCGCCATGGCGACAGGACAGGGCAGCATCATCCTTCCAGCCGGTCCCGACGCCGCCGAGGCCGCGCGTCAGTTCTACTTCGCCCGCTACATCGACTGGACCTTCACCACGCCTCTGCTGCTCCTCGGCCTCTCCCGGACGGCGATGCATTCGGGGATGCGTCGGCCGGCCATCGTCTGGGGTCTGATCGGCTCCGACCTGATCATGATCGTGACCGCACTCGCCTTCGGCCTGTCGACGGCCGCCTGGATCAAGTGGACCTGGTTCGCCATCTCCTGCGGCGCGTTCTTGGCCGTGTTCTACGGGATCTTCATTCAGTTGCGCGAGGAGAACGCCGTCGAGCGCGCCGACGTCCAGTCCGCCTTTCGGCGCAATGCCGTGTTCCTCACCGTCGTCTGGTGCATCTACCCCGTCGTGCTGCTCGTCGGTCAGGACGGCCTTGGCATCCTGTCGCCAGCGGCCGCCCTGGCCGTCGTCGCGCTCTCGGACCTGACCGCCAAGGTGGTCTACGGCATCGTGGCGACCCGTGAGACTACGCGCGCGGTCGACCGCGACTTGACCGAGGGGCGCGCCCCGACCGCACCGCTGCGCCGGGCGGCCTGACCGGGATGGCGGCTCGCGCATCCGTCCCACCCCTCAGGGCATCCGACACTGCGAGCCGCCGACGTCCGGGTTCGGCGGGAGCGAGGCTCCTGCCCGTGGCGGGCGCTCTCGCGGCGCTGGCCCTGGTCGCTTCCGCGGCCCTGCCGCGCGAGGCGTCCTGGCTCGCGGCCCTGGGGGCGGTGATCGTACTCGGTGTACCGCACGGCGCCCTGGACGGAGCGGTGGCAGCGCCTCTGCTGCGCACCCGCTACGGACGGGCTTGGTTCGGGATCTTCGCCGTCCCCTATCTCGGGCTCTCGGCCCTGGTGCTTCTTGCTTGGCAGGTCGTCCCCATGACGACCTTGGCAAGCTTCCTCGCCATCTCCATCCTGCATTTCGGTGAGGAGGATGCTGGCCCGGGCCGCCCCTTCGAGGTCCTGGTGCGCGGTGGCGCTCCGATCGCCCTGCCGGCCCTGCTGCGGCCCGAAGAGACGGCGCGGGTGTTCGCCGTCGTGACGCGGGTGCCGATGCCGCATGTCCCCGGCTGGTGGGAGACCATGTCCTGGCTCTGGCTCGCCCTCGCGGCCGTCTGGCTCCTTGGACACCTGCGCAGGCGGGAGGTGCTGGTCGAGGTCCTGATCCTGACGGCGGCCTTTCGGCTGCTGCCACCGCTCACGGCCTTCGCGCTCTACTTCATCGGCCTCCACGCCCCGCGCCACATGCGTGCCCTGATCCAAGACCCGGTTCGGGCTCCCGGCATCGATACGATGGGACAAGCCGTCGTTGCTGCCCTGCCGGTCTTCGCGCTGACGCTGTTCCTTGGTGCAGCCCTATGGCCGCTCTATGCCGCCGGCTCGCCCGACAAAGCCGGCACACTTCTGACGCTCACCCTGCAGGGCCTCTCGGCTCTGACGGTGCCGCATGTCCTTCTCGACCGCCTGGCGGCCCGGCACAGCGAATACGATACGAGCGGCAGCCCTGCACGGCGCCTGAGGGGGGTAAACTGATGCGGCGCCTTGCCTCAACCTTCATGCTGGCCGCTCTCATTGCCGGCCCGGCCGCTGCCGAACAGGATTTGCTCCTCGGGGCGGACATGGGCTCGGCTGCCATGACCAAGGCCGAGATGACTCGGGCCGATGTCGAGGCCCTGATCGCCAAGGCGGATGGCCAGCCCATCGACCTCTCCGATAAGGCACTCGCCGGTCTCGACCTGTCCGGCCTGAACCTGAAAGGCGCGAACCTGCGTACCGCTCGGCTGAACAGGGCCAACCTGCGCGGAGCCGACCTGACCGGGGCGAACCTGGAGCAGGCTTGGTTCATCAAGGCCGACCTTTCCGGTGCGAAGCTCGTCGGTGCCAAGATGTTCGGCATCACCGCTCGAGACGCCAATCTCAGCGGCGCCGACCTGAGCCGCTCCATGCCCATCGGCGACTTCAAAGGCGCCAACATGAGCGGAGCGACGCTAGTCGCTCTCAAGGGAGGCGCAGATATCAAGAACCAGTCCATGGGCCTGATGCGGGCCGTATTCGTTTCGGTGAATCTATCAGGCGCAAACCTGAAAGGGGCCAACCTCGGGCGCTCCCGCCTGGAATACGCCAACCTGAAGGACGCCGACCTTACCGACGTAGTTCTTATGGGCTCCGACCTGTCGGGAGCGAACCTAACTGGCGCAACCGTCTCAGGGGCCGACTTCATGAACGTCGATGTCAGCGGCGCCCGGCTCATCGATCTCAAGGGCCAGGACAGCGCCAAGAATTGGTCGGCCCGGGTGAACGTCGACCGAGCGATCACCCAAACGGCGAACTAAATCAGTCCCATCGGTCATATTCTTTGCCCGGGTTAGTGGTCTGCAAGCGGACCTTCGCAGGGCCTCCTAAGGGTCTCAGCCACCGCCCGAAGGGTCGGTGGACCGGATCATGAACCCTGGATCCGCGCCGGAACACGCAGCGCCGGGGCCGGGATCGCGATAGTTCGAGCCGGCCAACGGCCTGCCGTCATCCGGCGACGGGGGCGGGCGTCTCGCGCAGATCCGCCTCCGCCGCCTCGACGAGGGCATCGCGGGCGATCTTCACGGTCACCCCCATGACGTGGCGCCGGAGCAGGCTCGACAGGCGGGCCGCCTTGCGCGCCTCCAGCGCCGCCATGATGCGGCGGTGATCGGCGATCGCCGTCTGCCAGTTCTCCGCGCTCTTGCGCGCCACGAAGCGGAAGGCCCGCGTCCGCATCAGGATCTGCGTGTAGGTGGCCTGGAGCGTGGCGTTGCCGGCCAGCCCCACGAGCGTCTCGTGGAAGCTGCGGTTGGCGCGCAGGTATTCCGGCTCGTCTCCGGCCTCGTAGGCCAGCATCATCCGGTCGTGGATCGCCCTGAGGCCGGCGATCTCCGCATCGGTTGCCGCCTTGCAGACCAGCTCGCCCGCCAGGGCCTCCAGCACGCCCATCACCGGGAACAGCTCGTCGATCTCCGCCGGGCTCACCCGCGCCACGATGGCGCCCCGCCGCGGCAGCAGCTGCAGCATCCCCTCCGCCGCCAGAACCTTCAGGGCCTCGCGCAGGGGCGTGCGCGAGACGCCGAAGCGCCGGCACAGATCCTGTTCCGGGATCTTGTCGCCCGGAGGCAGCTCGCCCGAGACCACCATCTCGCGGATGGCCGAGACCAGCATGTCGTGCAGGTTGAAGCGCAGGAGCGGCGTGGGCGAGTTCATCGGTCCGATACAGAGCCTCTCGATCCTCGGCGATCCTATCAGCCCCGCGCCGTCATCACAGCGGCGGGATCGAGCACCGCACCGGATTCGCGCGCATCCGCGCCCGGTGCCGGCGCGATTCACCTCCGTTCGGCGTGCGAGAAAGGAGCGGCGGCTCGCGCCGCGGTGCCGTCGCGCCGGCGACGGGTGAGGGTCCCGGCGCCGGTCGGCGGGACGCCGGCCTCCGGCACCACGATTCTGCTTCGCCGTCGGACCGGAAATTTGTTGCATCTCCTTGCCAGCGTCTTATGCATGCAGAATGCGATCGCGGCGCGGCTGGGCCGAGCCGTCGGTCCGACGACCGGCGGGCCAGTCGCGCGCCGTCCCGAACCCGACCGTTCCGGAGGAGGTGATCGTGACGGAGGATCCCGCGCCCGGCGCCGCCCGATCGGAGAGCACGGAACCCGCAGCAGACGCGCCGCTGCGCCCGCTGCCGCTCGCGGGCCTGCGCGTCCTCGACGTGACGCAGGTGATGGCCGGGCCGGTCTGCAGCATGCTGCTCGCCGATCTCGGTGCCGACGTGATCAAGATCGAGCCGCCGGGCACGGGCGACCAGACCCGGGGCGCGATGGGGTTCAAGATGAAGGGGCCCGACAGCATGGGCTTCCTGAACATGAACCGGAACAAGCGCAGCCTCGCCCTCAACCTCAAGAGCGAGGCCGGGCGCGCGCTGTTCCTGCGTTTCGTCGACGGGGCCGATATCCTGGTCGAGAATTACCGTCCCGGCGTGATGACGCGCCTCGGCCTCGGCTACGAGGCGCTGCGCGCGCGCAACCCGCGCCTGATCTACGCCAGCATCTCAGGGTTCGGGCAGTCGGGCCCCTGGGCGATGCGCCCGGGCTACGACCTGATGGCGCAGGCCATGTCCGGCGTGATGAGCGTCACCGGCCATCCGGGCGGCCCGCCCGTCAAGGCCGGCGTGCCGGTGGCCGATATCGGCTGCGCGCTCTTTGCCGTCTACGGCATCCTCAGCGCCGTGATCGGCCGGCAGGCGAGCGGCGAGGGCCAGGCCATCGATGCCTCCCTGTTCGATTCGGCGCTGGCCTTTTCGATCTGGGACATCTCCGAATACTGGGGCACCGGCCGGCCGCCCGAGCCCCTCGGGACCGCGAACCGGATGAGCGCGCCCTACCAGGCGGTGCGCGCCGCGGACGGCTACTTCGTGATGGGGGCGACGAACCAGAAGCTCTGGCGCCAGCTCTGCGCCGTGCTCGACCGGGCGGATCTCGTCGAGGACCCGCGCTTCGCGGACATCCCGGCGCGGCTCGCCAACCGCGAGAGCCTGATCGCGGAGCTCGAGGCGAGCTTCGCCGCGCGGAATGCGGAGGACTGGGTCGCCCACCTCCTCGCGGCCGGCATCCCGGCCGGCCGGATGAACACCTATCCGGAGGCCTTCGAGAGCGAGCACGGGCGCCACCGCCAGATGCGGATCGAGGTGCCGCACCCGATCGAGGGCAGCGTGCCCAATATCGGCTTCCCGGTGAAGCTCTCCGGCACCCCGGCCCGGACCCGTATGCACGCGCCGCTGCTCGGCGAGCACACCGACGCGCTGCTGCGGGAACTCGGCCTCTCCGAGGACGCGGTGGAGACGGCCCGCGCGGGCGGAGCCTTCGCCCCGTGAGCGGCGCGGGCAGCGAGGGGGCGGTCCGCTACCGCCAGGATGGCGGCGTCGCGCACCTGACAATCGACCGGCCGAGCGCGCGCAACGCCATGACCTGGCGGATGTACGCGGACTTGGCCGAGGGGCTCGCCCGGATCGAAGCCGATCCGGCGATCCGGGTCGCGGTCCTGCGCGGGGCAGGAGGCAAGGCCTTCGTGGCCGGCACCGACATCGAGCAGTTCGCGGGCTTCTCGGGCGCGGACGGCGTCGCCTACGAGGCGCGGATCGAGGGCTACGTCGCGGCGCTCGAGGCGGTGCGGGTGCCCACCATCGCGGTGGTGGAGGGCCTCGCGGTGGGCGGCGGGCTCGCGCTCGCCAATGCCTGCGATCTGCGCGTCGCCACGCCGGGCGCGCGCTTCGGCGTGCCGATCGCGCGCACCCTCGGCAATTGCCTGTCGCCGGCTAATCTCCGCCGCCTCACCGCGACGCTCGGGCTCAGCACCGTGAAGCGGATGCTGCTGCTCGCCGAGATGCCCGAGGCCGAGAGCCTGATGCCCCTCGGATACCTCGCGGCAATCGCCGAGCCCGACGCCCTGGACGAGACCGTCGCGCGGCTCTGCGAGCGGCTCCTCGGGCACGCGCCCGTGACCCTGCGCGTCACCCGTGAGATGCTGCGCGCGCTCGCGACCGATCCGGAGGCGGACGGCACGGCGGGAATCCGCGCTTGCTACGGCAGCCGGGATTTCGCCGAGGGCGTGCGCGCCTTCTCGCAGAAGCGCCCGGCCGTGTGGTCGGGCTCCTGACCGGCGCGCGCAGGCATCCCACCCGACGGACAGGCTCCCATGACGCTCTACGCTCTCGACGGCCACGCACCGATCCTGCCCGAGGACGGCAGCGCCTGGATCGCGCCCGGGGCCCATGTCGTCGGCCGCGTCGAGCTCGGCGCCGGGGTGAGCGTCTGGTTCGGCGCCGTCCTGCGCGGCGACAACGAGCCGATGCGGATCGGGGAGCGGACCAACATCCAGGACGGGGCGGTGCTGCATTCCGATCCGGGCTTCCCGCTGACGCTCGGGGCGGGCGTCACGGTCGGCCACGGGGCGATCGTGCACGGCTGCACCATCGGCGAGAACAGCCTGATCGGCATGGGCGCCACCGTGCTGAACGGGGCGCGGCTCGGCCGCAATTGCGTGGTCGGCGCCAACACGCTGGTGAAGGAGGGCGCCGAGTTCCCGGACGGGAGCCTGATCGTCGGCGTGCCGGGCAGATGCGTGCGCAATCTGGACGAAGCCTCCGCGCAGGACCTGCGCCGCCTCGCCGATCACTACGTCGCCAATGCCCGGCGCTTCGCCGCCGGCCTCGTCCCCCGGACATGAGGGGGAGATCACAATGAAAAGTTGCCGCACCTTCGGGCGAATGCAACTTTGAGAAGAGAGTCCGGGTCGATGGGCCGGCCCGGGACGAGGCGGCGGCAGGGCACAGCGCGACGCCCCGCACCGAACGGAGCCGGGCCCGTCAGGGATCCCGGCCCGCACGACCCCGCCCCCAATGACCCGGCGCAGACCGGGCAGATCCGAACGACACGGGAGAACGCCGCATGATCACGATCCCCAGACGCGTCACGGCGCCCGGCTTGGTGCTGTTCCTGCTCTGCCTGATGTACTTCATCACCTACGTCGACCGGGTGAACGTCGGCACCGCCGCCCCGGCCATCAAGGGCGAGCTCGGTCTGTCGAACACCGAGCTCGGCCTCGTCTTCTCGGCCTTCGCCTACCCGTACGCGGTGTTCCAGATCGTCGGCGGCGTGATGGCCGACCGCTGGGGCGCGCGCCGCACCCTGTTCCTCTGCGGCCTGATCTGGGCGGCGGCCACCATCGCCACCGGCTTCGTCGGCGGCGTCGTCTCGCTCTTCCTCGCCCGCTTCGCCCTCGGCTTCGGCGAGGGCGCGACCTTCCCCACCGCGACCCGCGCCATGCAATCCTGGGTGCCGAAGGATCAGCGCGGCTTCGCGCAGGGCATCACCCATTCCTTCGCCCGCTTCGGCAACGCCCTGACGCCGCCCTTCGTGGTCCTGCTGATGGCTCTCGTGGGCTGGCGCGGCGCCTTCGTGCTGCTCGGGCTGATCAGCTTCGTCTGGGTGGCCGTGTGGTACGTCTATTACCGTGACGATCCGCGCGATCATCGCGCCGTCACCCCCGAGGATCTCGACCGCCTCGCCATCGGCGCGCGGACGCTGGCGGCGCCCCGGCCCGTGGTGCCCTGGAGCCGGCTCGTGCCCCGGATGGCGCCCGTCACGCTGACCTATTTCTGCTACGGCTGGTCGCTCTGGCTCTACCTCAACTGGCTGCCGTCCTTCTTCAAGGAGGGCTACGGGCTCGACATCAAGAACTCCGCCCTGTTCGCCTCGGGCGTGTTCTTCGCGGGCGTGGTCGGCGACACCCTCGGCGGCGTGATCTCCGACCGCATCCTGAGGCGGACGGGCGACCTCCAGAGGGCGCGGCGCAACGTGATCTGCGTCGGCATGCTCGTCGCCGCCGCCTGCCTCACGGGGGTGTTCTTCACCAAGGATCTGACGCTGGTGGCGCTGCTGCTCAGCGCCGGCTTCTTCTTCCTCGAACTCGTCATCGGCCCGATCTGGTCGGTGCCGATGGACATCGCCCCGCAATTCGCCGGCACCGCGAGCGGGCTGATGAATTTCGGCTCGGCCTTCGCGGCGATCGTCTCGCCCCTGACCTTCGGGCTGATCGTCGACATGACCGGGAACTGGGTGCTGCCCTTCGCCGGATCGATCGGCCTACTCCTCCTCGGCGCCGGCCTCGCCTTCTTCATGCATCCCGAGCGACCGTTCGAGCCGGAGACGGTGGCGGTGCCCCGCGTCCTGCCGGCCGAGTAACGGCGCGACCGCCGCCCGCGAGGGGGACTGGCACCGCGGCGCACACGGCGCGGCGCCCAAGGCCTGGTGCCCAAGTTGCGGCGGGATGCCGGGCGGCCGCCGCGTGGCCCTGAACCAAGCAGCGGACGTGCTGCCTGCATCCGCGCGTCCCTCCCCATGGGCCTTGCGGCCCGACAAGAACCGGCATCGATCTCGCCTGTCCCGCAGATTTGAGAGCGGTGCGGGTCCTTCGCGCCCGGGCGGTGGAAGAGCCAAACGCCCGGGCTGCGTCGCCGTGGATCCACACGCGCCTGCGACGAGGGGCGAAAGGCCGTGTGGGCGTCATCCGCGATGCGGGGACGCGACGGGTCCGGCGGGGAGGGGGCGCCGACGCCGCGCCCGGCCGCGACACGTCGGAGGTCCGTGCCGGGCGGCCCGTCATCCACAGCTGTCCACAGGCGGAACCCTGCAGCGGCTGCACGGCATTCCGCTCTGCGCTGCGCCGATGTTCGCTTTTTGTTCTTGCGCCGGCGCCCCCGCTCGGTCATCGTGCAACTTCTGCTTGATGTCCTGATACATGACAATAAACCTCGATGTTCCGAGCGTGGGCGGCGGCATGGTCGAAGTGAACCGGGAGCGTCGACGGTTGTCGGCGACATGGCTGAACACGATCGCGTCCGGGGTGGTGTCCGCCGGAACCTGCGGCTCGATCCTGGCCTACAGCTTCGGCGCCCGCCCCGGCGTCAGCGGCCTGCAGGTCCTGACGATCGCGACGGTCTCGATCCTGACCGGCGGGCTGCTGCACCTCGTCGCCCGCGCCCTCCTGCGCACCGACGAGAACGAGCGCTGAGGCGCCCCCGTGGATCCCGGCCGGGGGCCGGGGCGATCCGGCATGCCGGCCGAGCCGCCGCAACCGATCCGGCATCGGATCCCGCGGGTTCGATACCCCGGGGTCGAGCTCTTGCCTTCGATTGCGCGACAGCGTTCGATGCAACCTGAGCGGGACAAGCGGGGATTGTGCGATGACGATCGCGGCTGCCGAGCCGAGCCCACCGGCTGCGCGGGCGAAGCGGGCGCCGCGCTTCGAGTACCTGCCCGTCGGCCTCTTCGGCGCCGTGATGGGGCTCACCGGCCTCGGCGCGGCATGGCGGCTGGCGGGCCTGCGCTACGGCCTCCCCACGCTGATCGCGGACCTCTTCGGCTGGATCGCGCTCGCGACCTTCCTGGTGCTGGCAGCGGCCTACGCCGCCAAGGCCGTGACCGCGCCCGAGGCGGTTCGGGCCGAATTCCGACACCCGATCGCCGGAAACCTGTTCGGCACCGTGCTGATCAGCCTCCTGCTGCTGCCCTTCGTCCTGGTCGGGATCAGCCGCGTTCTGGCGCAGGCGGTCTGGATCCTGGCGGCCTCCGGCATGGTGGTCTTCGCCGTGGTGATCGTCAGCCGCTGGATGAGCAGCCGGCAGCAGCTCGCGCACGCGACGCCGGCCTGGATCGTGCCGGTCGTGGGCCTGCTCGACGTTCCGCTCGCCGCACCCGTCCTCGCGCTGCCGCATACCGGGACGCTGACGCTGTTCGCGCTCGCCGTCGGGCTGTTCTTCGCGGTGCCGCTCTTCACCCTGGTCTTCGCCAGGCTCGTGTTCGAGGAGCCGCTGGCCCCGGCCTTGCGGCCGACGCTGATGATCCTCGTCGCGCCCTTCGCGGTCGGCTTCTCCAGCTACGCGGCGACGACCGGCCGGATCGACGCCTTCGCCGAGAGCCTGTTCCTGATCGGGCTGTTCGTGTTCGCGATCCTCGTCGGCCTGCTGCGCGATCTGCCGCGCTCCTGCCCGTTCCGGATCTCGTGGTGGGCCGTGAGCTTCCCGGCCGCCGCGATGGCCGGCGCCGCCCTGCGCTACGCGGCCTATGCGGCGAACCCCGTCGCGGACGGGCTCGCGCTGCTTCTGCTGGCCTTCGCGACGGGCCTCATCGGCGCCCTCGCCGTGCGGACCCTGGCGGGTATCCTGCGCGGGGAGCTGCGGGCCCTCAGCGGCTGAACCGGCGCCGTCGCGCCCATGCGGGCGCGTACATCCGCGCATCGCGGAGGGAGCCCGCGCCTGTTCCGCCCCCGCAAGGGCGAGCGGATTTGCGCACGAGACCTCTGAACCCGCTAGCTTCCTCGGGGGCGGCGCCTGCACGGCCGCGCCGATGCCGGTCCGGGCGGCTGCGTCGCACAGCGAGGGGCAGGCCGCTCAGAAACCGGGGCCCGCTCCGTGCATTGATGTCGATGCAGGATCCGAAGCATCGGATCGGATAGGACATTCCCGGATCCGGCGGGCCGAACGCCTGTCGGGTCGAAAGTCGTTGCGGGCCGGGGTACGGAGGCCGGGAGGATCGATGAGGCGTCTCGACGAGCTGAAGGGGGATCCGGCGTTCCGGCAGGCCGCCCTCGCGGTGAAGGGCGCGGCCAGCACCCTGAGCGGCCGGGCGATGACCCAGGACGAGGCGGAGCTCCTGGTCAGCTTCGCCCTCGCGACCTTCGCCAATGCCGGCGGCCTTTCCGAGCCGAGCCTGAGCCGGATCATGCGCTTCGCCGAGACGGTCTCGGCCGCGGACGGCGTCAAGGATCTGATCCGGCACTGAGCATCCGGGCCCTCAGGCACGGCCGGCCTCCGGCCGCACGCTCCCGATCACGAAGCCGCTGCGCGGACGTGCCGGGATGTGGGCGAGATCGAGGGTGAGATCCTGCTCCGGGACCGCGTAGCGCATCCCATTGACCAGCAGGTCCGCGATCGTCTCCAGCAGGATCTGGGTGATCCCTTCGCCGGGGCAGCGATGGCCGCCCGCGGCCTCGCCCGCGCCATGCGAGACGAGGGTGAAGGGGTCGACCGGTTCCCGCAGGAAACGATCCGGATCGAACCGGCCGGGATCGCGCCAGAGGCGCGGATCGCGGTTGGTGCCGTAGAGGTCCATCAGCACCCAGTCGCCGCGCCGGAAGGCGTGGTCCCGCCAGTCGAAGGGCTCGCGCACGCGGCCGCCGATGAAGGGGATGAACGGGTAGAACCGGCGAACCTCGAGGGCGAAGCGGCGCCGCGCCTCGGGATCCTCCGTCCGCAGGCCCTCGCGCAGGCCCGGATCGGCCTGGAGCGCCATCGCGGCGAAGACCGCGTAGCGGGCATTGGCGACCGTGGGGCGCAGGATGTTGATCAGCTCCACGCCCGCGATCGTCAGGTCGAGCCGCCGTCCGTCGGCGTCGCGGTGTTCGGCGATGGTGCGGGCGGCGCCCTCCGGCACCGCGCGGCGACCGTCGCGGATCTCCGCGATGATCCCGCGCGCCCAGCGCTCGGTGCGGGCGCGGTAGAGATGGCCGCGCCAGTTGCGCGGGCCGATGGAGCCGGTGCCGTCGATCATCGCGGCGAACTCGGCGGCGCGCGCCCGCGTCTCGGCCGGGGAGAGCGGCAGCCCGACCCATTCGCAGATCGCCGCCGTGAGCACGCAATGGGCCGCGTCGAGCAGGACGACGCGCTCCCGGCCCTGCCACTCGGCCAGGGCGGCCCACCAGTGCCGCACGGTGAGGTCGGCGAGGCGCCCGACCGCCTCGGGCCCGACGCAGGAGAGGAACATCGCCTTCCGGCGCCGGTGGGCCTCCCCGTCCATCACCATGACGCTGCCCTGGTCCTGGATCAGCGCGAACGCGCTCGGCGGCAGGGCGTGGCGGCGGGTGAAGCGGTGGCCGTCGTAGAAGTGGCGCGCCGCCTCCGCGCCTGAGATGCAGAGCGCCGGACTGAGCATCAGGCGCGCGGCGAAGATGTCGGTGCCGAAGCGGCGGCAGCGGTTCGGGATGAAGGCGTAGCCCTCGCGCAGGAGCGACAGGGTGCTGTCGAAGGCGGGATCCCGCGGCAGCGCGTCCGCGTGTCCGGGTTCGCTCAGGGCACGGTTCGATCGCATCCGATCCAGTCCTCCCGCCGGGGGCCGGCCCCGATACCGGAACAATCGGGTCGCCGCGACCGGGTTCAGGCGCAATGCCGCGACGGTTCGGCCCGGATGCCGGGCGCTCGCGGCTCCAGGACGGGCGTAACCATTCCGGCGGCTCGGCGAACCGTCCTGGCAGCGTCTGCGCGCGCCGCCCCGCGGCGTCCGCGCGCGGTCCCGGGCAGGGGCCTGACGGAGGGGGGATTCATGCTCTACGATCCTGTGCCGGGTCCTTCGCGTCGCCCGGCCGAGCCCCCTCCGATCCGGCGGGGCGCGCCGCGCGGGCCCAGGGGAGCGCATCGATGACCGGCCTCGCCGATTCCGCGATCCGCGTCGATCCGCGCCGCTACCACGAGGCCGCGCCCGCGCAGGCGGAGGCCGTGGTGCAGCGTCCGCCGGTCTGCCTCTATCTGGAGGTGACGAACCGCTGCAACCTGCTCTGCACCACCTGCCCGCGCACCTATGTCGAGCTCGAGCCGCCGGCCGACATGAGCTGGGAGCTGTTCACCCGGATCGTCGATCAGCTGCCCGATCTGAGCCGCGCCGTCCTGCACGGGGTGGGCGAGCCGATGCTGGTCAAGGACCTGCCGCGCATGGTCCGCTATCTCAAGGATCGCGGCACCTACGTCCTGTTCAACACCAACGGCACGGTGCTGTCGGAGAAGAACGGCCGCGCCCTGATCGCGGCCGGGCTCGACGAGCTGCGGGTCTCCCTCGACGCCGCGACGCGGGCTTCCTACATCGCCGTGCGCGGCAAGGATTATTTCGAGCGCATCCTCAGGAACGTCCGCGCCTTCCGGGCGCTGCAGGAGCGCGAGGGCCACACCACGCCCCGCGTCTCGGCCTGGCTCACCGGGCTCAAGGAGACGCTGCCCGAGCTGCCCGCCTTCGTGCGCGTCGCGGCCGAGGCCGGCGTGCGCGAGGTCTACCTGCAGCGCCTCGTCTATTTCGACGCCGATGCCATCGGTAAGGCCCGGCCGGATCAGGCCCTCTACGAGCGCTTGGCGTCCGACGAGGCCGACCACCTAACCCAAGCCCAATCCCTCGCTGCCGAACTCGGGCTTACCTTTTCGGCCTCGGGCGCCGCGAGCGAACCTGGAATAAGTCTGAGGCGCGACGATGATGGGTCACCTTGGTCCCTGTGCCGACGGCCATGGAACGTGATGTACGTTACAGCCAATGGGCGAGCGCTTCCCTGCTGCATCGCTCCGTTCTCCCAGCGCGGCTATGAGAACTACACGTTGGGCGACGCCACGCAGCAGACCCTTCGGGCAATCTGGAATGGCGCCGCCTACACGGTTTTCCGAGAGCACCTTCTTTCGGACGCGCCGCCGAAGGCTTGCGCCAATTGCGGGCTGCGCTGGAGCCTGTGAGAAGTCCGCTCCCGCCGACCTTCGTTTCCGCTATCGTACCCTGCTTTGAGGAGGAGACCGCGATCGGTGCGGTCGTGAAGGGGCTGCGCGTGTACGGCGCCGATGCGGTGATCGTCGTCGATGGAGGCTCGCGCGACGCGACGGCGGCGCGGGCTGAGGCGGCCGGCGCGCGGGTGATCTTCGAACCGCAAAGGGGTTACGGCCGCGCGATCCAGGCCGGGATCGCGGCGATGGCCCCCGAGACCGGAATCGTGCTCTTCGTGGATGGTGATGGTAGCGACCGTCTCGACAGGACGCCCAACCTGCTCGAACCGATCCGCCGCGGACGCGCCGACTTCGTTCAGGGCTCCCGAGTCCTTGGGGAGCGCGAGCCCGGCTCAATGAGCGTCCAGCAGATCGTGGCCGGTCATCTCGCCGGATGGCTGATCCGCGCCGCTTACGGCGTGCGCTTCACCGATATGTCGCCGTTTCGGGCTATCCGCGCCGATGCTCTGGCAGAGCTCGGCATGTGCGACGAAACCTATGGCTGGAACCTCGAGATGCTGATGCGCGTCTCGGCGGCCGGGCTACGCTGTGTCGAGATCGATGTCGGCCAGCGAGTGCGTCGAGGCGGCGCATCGAAGGTGTCCGGCGACTGGCGCGTCGGGCTGCGCGCCACATGGGTTATTGGCGCGACTTTCCTCCGTCTCGCCCGAACTTTGGCGGGTGAACGCCGCCGGGCGAGGTAGTGCCCCCATCAGGTTGCCACACGTACGAACAGACCGACGAGACCATTCGTGAACGCTGGCGGGAAGCGGCGGCGCAGCTCCGCGTCGAGGCCGAGGCAACGACCGGCGCCCAAGACGCTGAACAGTCCCATCAAGGCGCCGAGGAATACGTAGCTCCAAGGCCATTCCTGCGGATGCTGGTAAAGCCCAAGCCAGAGCTGGGCCACGAAGGCCACGCCGATTGCGCCCGTAAGCCGAACCCCGAGACCGAGCATCAGCGAGATTGCGAAAGCCAGCTCCGTGAGGAACACCGCGATGTTAAGGACGTAGAACTGCGGGGTCGGCAGCAGCACGTTTTGAACGAGGTCTCGATGGAATTGAAAGGCGGCGTACTTCACTTCCTCGCCAGTCCAGTAAAATAATCCGTTGTCCGTCGTAAAGATTGGCAGCTTCCAAAGCATTCCCTGGAACCACATACATCCAATCAGCAGTCGGAGTCCCCAAAGTGACAGGTCGCGTGCTGTCCGGTTCGCAGGCTCCTCGATCCATTCGCGCACGGCGATGATCAGGCTGCCGAGGATTAAGAGCGCGAACACGGCGACGATAAGCCAGCGTCCTGCCCCGCGGCTGATCTGATCGCCTTGCTCCCCGATCAGGAACAGCCATGAGTCGCTGAAAGGATCCGTCCGCATGGTTCTGGCCTCGGATATCGTTCGTTAATCCGTCACGGGCAGATCGGCCGCGCCAGGCTGTCCACAGGCGCACGCAGCGGCTCTGACAGCCGGGTCGGAAAGTCGGTCAGGCGCAGCGATCGGCGCAGGGCGCGTGACAACGCATCGACCAGTGCCGACAGTAGCGCCGTCGCGACGATCAGGACGACCGCTACGTCGAGGCGCAGCTCGGATATCGCGGCATCGACGTAGAAGCCGAGTGTGGTGACGCCAAGGATGCCGAAGATCGCGCTTTCGCGGAGGATCAACTCCCAGCGGTACAGTAGGTAGGCGAGGAACTGCCCGTAGAGCCGCGGCACCGTCTCGTAGGCGTAGAGATTGACCCCTGTCGGCGCGTCGGCACGGTACGGGAGACTGTCTGCGTGCCGGCCCATCAAGTAGCCGACGATTCCCGCATTGTGGATCGTCAGCGCCAGGATCGCCGGCAGCATAGAGGGACCGACGATCTGCAATAGGACGTAGGCGAGCATGTATTCCGGCGTTGAGCGAACAACGACGAGGACGACGCGGCCGAAGGGTTGGCCGATCGGACCGGCGAAGCGGCGCGAGGCCAGCGGGAACAATAGGAGCGCTCCAAGGGCGGTAGCAACCAGCGCGATCTGCGCCAGAACGAGCGTCTGGGCTGCGCCGGGCAGGATCTGCTGCGTGAGAATAGGTCGGAACCAAGCCCCGAGCTGGAACCAAGTCTTGGTATCGAGGAGCGCGCCAGAGCGGAGGGGGGCCGGGACGATGTCGTGGCCGATAAAGCGCGCGAAGCTGGCAAACAGGTTCGTGGCGCCGACGGTCTCGGGCAGGGCGACGATGCTCGCTGTCAGGAGGATCGGCAGGGTCGAGATCCGCATCCACAGCCGCCGGGAGCCGATCAGCGCGTAGAACGCCAACAGCAACGCCCCCGCCTCGGCGTAGCGTCCCTGTCGGAAGGCCGATTCGAGGTAGAAGCCCATGGTCGGCAGGCCTATGAAGCCGAGCACCAGGGTGGAGCGCAGGGCGCACTCGAAGCGATACAGCGTATAGTGCCGGAATGCCGCGGCCACCTCCGGCAGCCGGCCGTAGGCGAAGGCCGAGATCGCGCTGGTGCCCTCGGGTAGGACGCGCAGCGCGGCGAGATCGGCCTCCTCGATGATCTCCGAATAGACTTTGGCGCAGATGCCCGCGTAGGGCAGCGCGATGGCCAGGATCCCGGTCGTCGCCGACAGCCCGAAGACCTGCATCAAGAGGAGCGCCCAGAATAGCTCGTGCACCGAGCGCAACGCCGTGCAGAGCAGGCGCACCGAGCGCGAGCGCGCGAAAGTGATCGCGAGGACGAAGCCGGCGCTCGCGCCAAGGCTCACTCCGAGCGTCGCGAAGGCCACGGTGTAGACGATGCTCCAGCCCTCGATGGACAGGAGGTCGGGGTGGATCAGTCCGCCGAGCAGGCGCCGGAGGTCGGCCCATGGATCGAGGCTGGTTATCCTGAGGTCGGCCAAAGCCAGGGCCACGAGAGCGCCGAGTAGGAACCAGCGACTGACCGCGGCATAGCCCCGGCCCGTCAGGAAGCGGCCGGCGGCGGGGCGGAGCGAACTCACGCGGCCTCGTCGTGGAAGAACGGAAGCAGTGCCGCTTCGTCAAGGTCGCGGACAGGGGCGTCCAGGACGATGCGGCCCGTTTCAAGCAAGACGATCCGATCCGTATGGGCCAGCGCGAGCCCGATGTCGTGTAGGGCGAGAACCAGGGTCCTATGGCGGCGCGCTAGACGGTCCAGGATGGCTCCGCCCTGATTGCGGTCCAGGGCGGAAACCGGCTCGTCGCCGATCAGGATCGGGCGTCCGTTATAGAGGGCGCGGGCGACCGAGACGCGCTGCTGCTGGCCGCCCGACAAGGCGCCGGCTCTCGTCCGCAACTCCGCGGCGAGGCCGACCTCATCGAGAACCTGGCGGACCGCGTCGACGTCGGCTCGAGAAGGCAGGGCGAGGGTGCGCAAGTTGTGGAGCGTTGAGTGCTGGTCGAGCCGGCCCATGTATACGTTGTGGAATACGGATAGCGTGCGCACCAGCGCGGCGGCTTGCGGAATCAACGCGACCCGCGCTCGCGCCTGCGCATGAATCAGGCCGAGCAGCGTCGACTTTCCTGCCCCAGAGCGGCCCATCAGAGCGACCCTTTCGCCGTCCCTGATCGTCAGGTCGATACCGAACAGCACCGGCCTGCCGTCATACGCGGCTTCGGCGCCGTTGAGCACGATGTCGGGCTCCGTCAACACAGGGGGCACCGGCGCGTCCACTCAGTCGAGCAAACCCGTTGATTTCGCGACGCGTTCCACCGGCTCGTAGGCGGCGTTACTCACGGGGATGAATTTCGAGCGAGCGAAAGGCTGTAGGATCGATGGATCGCTGATGCCAACCAGGGCGCTCTTTAATTTCTCTGTGAAGCCCGCTCCATAGATCGCATCCACATCGCCACGTACCGTCCACTGATAGTCGGGGAAGGGCGGGCTCTCCCAGATCACCGTGACTTCTTTCGGGTCCACCTTCCCAGCCTTGGTGTCGAGGTCCCAGACGGAGTAGTCGACCGCACCGACCTCGAACGCGCCGGACTGTATGAGCTGGATCGTGCGACTATGATCACCCGAGAATCCGACCCGGGCGAACACCTCGTCGGGCGTTTTGCCGGGGAAGGCCTCGCGGACGAAATATTCCGGCATCAGACGCCCGGAAGTCGAGGCACGCGAACCGAAGGTGAAGGTCCGACCCGCGATATTTCTCGGGAACGCAGCGTCCTTCGTCAGCCCGGTTTTCGCGTTGGCGATGAAATAGGTCTTGAAGGCGGCGTCCTCCGCTCCTTGGGCCAAGGCCTGCGCGCCGGGAGAGGCCTTGCGCGCCTGTACGCCAGTGAAGCCACCGAACCACGCGAGCTGGACCTGTCCGTTGGTGAATGCCGTTACCGCCGCTGGATAGTTCTTTACCGGGATGTACTTCACCGGGACGCCAAGCTTGCCCTCAAGATAGGTGGCCACCTTCCCGAAGCGCTCCACGAGGCGGCTCTCGTCCTGATCGGGAATGCCTGTGAAGACGAAGGTCGGCTTGGCGGCGACCCTGGCGGCATCCTGCGCCTGTACCGCCACGGTTCCGATGAGGCAGACCAGACCCAGCACCAACGATCCGCCCAGCTGTCGTTTCCGCATCGCATGCTCCCTCGGTTCGGCTCCGCTTTGAACGACGCCGCACCTCCGCCGATGTCCAATCAATTGCAGGGCCGCGCATCCGCAGCATACGCTCCGCAGCGACGCCGACCTACCATTCGTAGTGCTTGCACAGACGTAGCACGCTGGGTGACCCGTAGCTTCGCGTCCGGTGCTCCACGCTGGGTCATTTTGAAAATGTGATGTCGGCAGCGGCCGTCTCCGTGCGAAGGATCGCATGGCTTCAGCAACAAGCCAATTCTCCGCGGTTCGCTACGTGATGCCAAGATAGGATCTCCATGAGTCCGGCGCCCGCAACTCCGAAGCAGACCTTTTCCCTCGGAATTGGTCTGACCAACGAATGCAATCTGGCCTGCAATTTCTGCTACCGCGATCCCGATCGGCTCGACCGCCTCGGACCCGAACAGGTCCGCGTAGTTCTCGACAGCCTGCCGGTGCGGTCCGTCAATTTGGGGACCGGCGAGAATGGCATGCACCCGCAATTTCCGCTTCTCCTCGATCTGCTGCGTGCGGAGCCGATCAAGCTCACCATCACTTCGAACGGCCACTCGATCGCCGTCATCGACGACGCGGCCGTGCAGGCGTTCGCCGACGTCGAGTTCTCGATCGATTATCCGACCCAAGAGGAACAGGACGCACAGCGCGGCACGGGCAACTGGGACCTCGTGATGGCACAGGCCACGCGCTGCCGTGCGCTTGGCGTCGGCGTGACTTTCATCGCCGTGATGATGCGAACGAATTTCGATCGGCTGCACGAGATTGCGGCCATTGCCGGCTCCTTCAATGCGCCGCTGCGCATCAATGTCTATCAGGCGGTCCGCAGCGATGCCTTTGCGCTGACCTTTGAGGAATATTGGAGCGGGTTCGAGCGGCTTTTCGCCGAAACCGACGTCATCGCGATCGGCGAGCCTCTGGTGCGAGCCATGGCAGGCTTGCCGGTCCGGAGTGGTGGCTGCGGCGTTGGTACCGTACGGGTCACGCCCCGAGCTACGGTTCAACCCTGCGTCTATTGGGGCGGCACCGGACAGGGGCTCGACACCCTTCGCGAGGTCGGCGCGGGTATCGTCGAGACGGCGCCGTTCGCTGCGGTTCGCGCACTTCCCGGTCCGTGTCGGGGGTGCGAGCATGCGGCCGTCTGCCACGGCGGTTGCGCCGGACGGCGGCGGCTGATGCAGCGCCTTGACGAGGCCGATCCCTACTGCCCTATCGTCCGCGGCGAGCACCGACCGCTTACCATCAGGATGGCGCCGACCCGCGATCTGCCGAAGCTCGAGAGCGCCTGCACCACCATCGTTCAGGCCCGGCCAGCGCATGCGCAGACCTGAGATAAAATTGCCGATGACATCTCTGAGAACGGTTGCTGGGTGCTTGGCGGACGAATGGGCCGTCTAAACCATCGGCACGCGCGAACGTTGGGACCGCGTTCTGATGTACCGGACGGTCCCCCGCGTCCGATAAGCCGTCCTCGAATCCGAATGCGTCCAAGGCCGCCCCGCCACAGGAATACGCCATGACCTCTTCACCGGTCCGCCTGACCAGCCTCGCCCATGGCGGCGGCTGCGGCTGCAAGCTCGATCCCGCGGTTCTGCACAAACTCCTCGCCGAACAGCCGGTCGCCGGCCCGTTCGAGCGCCTGCTCGTCGGCAACGAGACGGCCGACGACGCTGCGGTCTGGGCGCTTGACGACGGCACCTGCCTGATCGCCACCACCGACTTCTTCACCCCGATGGTTGACGATCCGCACGATTTCGGCCGGATCGCCGCCACCAATGCGATTTCGGACGTGTACGCGATGGGCGGCAAGCCGATATTCGCCCTCGCTATCCTGGGTATGCCGTTGGGCAAGATTGCGCCCGAGATCGTCGCTCGAATCCTGCAGGGAGGCGCTGCGACCTGCGCCGAGGCTGGCATCCCGATCGCGGGCGGACATTCGATCGATGCGCCCGAGCCGATCTACGGCCTCGCTGTAATCGGGACCTGTGGCCGGACCAGCATCCGCCGCAACGCAGACGCCCAGGCCGGCGACGTCGCAATCCTTACGAAACCCATCGGGGTCGGTATCTACTCCGCGGCGATCAAGCGAGAAGCGCTCGACGGGGCGGGCTACGCGGAATTTGTCGCCGTCACGACGCGTCTCAACAAGATCGGGGCCGACCTCGCTGTGCGGGCCGAGGTTCACGCCATGACCGATATCACCGGGTTCGGGCTTCTCGGCCACGGCCTGGAACTCGCCCGAGGTGCGAATCTCACGTTCGTCGTTGAGGCTGGAGCCGTGCCCTTGCTCCGGCGCACCGAGGCGCTCGCCCGCGAGGGCTTCGTGACCGGCGCCTCGCACCGCAATTGGGCAAGTGTGGCGAGTGCGGTCAGCCTGCCCGACGATCTGCCGGATTGGCGCCGCCACATCCTCACGGATCCACAGACCTCGGGCGGCCTCCTCGTGACTTGCGCGTCGGAGAGTGCGGAGACAATCCTCGCTCAGATCCGCGCTGCCGGGTTCGCGGAAGCCGCGATTGTCGGGCGGTTCGAGGCGGGTGCGCCCAGCATCCGCGTCGCGGCCTAACGCGACGATGTCCCGAACCGACGCGGTAAACGCTCCGATCCTGCGCGATAAGGCACACGGGGCGGCCTCAGAATTCACACCTGAGAGCCTCCTGCGCGAGGCACGCCGTCAGCGCGGGCTCCGTGGCTGCAGCCTCCCGGCGCTCTGCATGCTCGACCCGGACGGCGACATCCTGCGCCATCTGCGGACGACCGGGCAGGCCCAACGCGATACGGACTGGGCCTGCTACCACAGCGAACTCCACCGGTTCGCCCTGGGCGACCGGGAGGTCGGTGTCGTGGCCTGCGCGGTCGGCGCTCCCTATGCCGTGCTGGTGGCTGAGCAGATGTTCGCTTCGGGGTGCCAACTCCTCGTCAGCATCACCTCGTCGGGACAGATAACCGCCACGCGTGCGCCGCCGTACTTTATCCTGATCGAGACGGCCTTGCGCGACGAGGGCACCAGCTATCACTACCTGCCGCCGGCCGAGTTCGCCGCAGCCGATGCCGGTTTGATCGCCGCTATTGCCCCGGCCCTCGGCGGGATCGGCGAGCCAGTGGAGCGGGGCGCGACATGGACCACGGACGCCCCTTATCGTGAGACCGGAGCAGCTATCGCGGCGGCACGGGCACGGGGTATCCTCGCCGTCGAGATGGAAGCGGCTGCACTCTACGCCTTCGCCGAGGCGCGGGGCAGGTCGGTTCTGTGCTTCGCACACGTGACGAACCAGATGGGTCAGGAGGGAGATTTCGAGAAAGGCGACGCAAACGGTGCGACGGCGGCGCTCCGCCTTGTCGCCGCGGTTGCGGCGGCGTGGTTCGGGCCCGGTTAGGGGGCCGCTGGACGCCGGCACGCTCCGACCTCAAGGCATGCCGGTTGCAGGCGTGGCAATCGATCAAGGCACCCATATCCGGTGCGGCCTTGACCAGACGCCTCCGAACAAAACCCTTAGCGTCTTCACGGCGGTCCTAGATGGATCACGGGAAAAAGGCGGGACGGGGTTCACTGTTTAACACCGTGCATCTGGCGTCACAGCGAGGTGCTATCCTGGTTTCGATTGAACGCGATAGTTATGCGATGCTTGAGGACCGGATGGGGTCGAACCGTCGAGTGCGCGGGCTGGTGGCAACACAACGGCCGAGAAAATCCGTCGCTGCAGCAAAAAATCGGTATTGATCCCGATCATCGCGATCTGAGAGGCCAGTACGCGCAGATCTACGAGAGCGCCGTTTGAGCAGATCGAGATATCCGAGGGATGGCTGCGCTCACTCGATGGACGCCAATGCTCCGAGTTGGGCCCTGTTAACCAGACGTTAACCACTGCGTGCCGATGTGGCACAGCTGATCGGCAGCGCGACACGCCGCCGGAATTCGGTCCAACGACCGGAGATAACCGATGCTCGCTATCCTGCAATCCGCGCGCGAATCCGGTGCTCCGGCATCGCCAAGCCTGAGACGCGCGGCCAGCATCGTCGTGTTCATCATCTTGGCGCTGCTGCCGCCCGCGCGCGCCGACGACGGGGCTCAGCGGCTCTTCATCAAGGTCTGGTGGGACAGCCCCGCGACGGAGATGGATCCGTCGGACGATCCCGGCCGGATCGAGGTCTATGTCGGTGAGACTTTCGTCGGGTGTGCCGTCGCGCCGGCGCATCTCAACTATCGTCGGCAACTGATGGTCGTGCCGCCCTCCCTCGGGTTCACCGCGACCGGCGCTCCCTCGGCAGTCCGGATCGTGGTGACAGGTGAACTCGCGGCACTGGCCGGACGGCAGGTCAGCATCAAGCCGATCGGCGACGCGACGCGCCCTCCGTCCTGATCCGGAGTCCGGTCGATCGGAACGGAGACGGTCAGAGGTGATCGCATCACCAGGTCCCCCGCATCAGGCCGGAACGACCTTCCTCGGTCGCCCGCGGGGTCGCTTGGGCTCGGGAGCGGGCGCTGCGTCCTGGCCGGCTGGGCGCATCAGGCCGCCGGCCATCTGCCGCGCAGACGCTTCGTCCAGTGGTAGAGCGCGCGCAGGTGGCTCCAGGCTCGGCGTCGTCCGCGCTGCGCGACCGTGAACAGCCGAAGTCTTATTCCAGTACCGGAAGAGACGTCGATCGCCAGATCGGCGATCTCGACATCGTCCTTCCACATGTCCGCCATGTACCCGCCGCCGACCGCATTGCAGGAATCCGTGAAGGTGACCTCCGGGTTTGCCAGAAGCGCGGCCGTGGTCTGCCGCAGGAGCAGAATACCGGGAGAGTGCTTGCTCAAGGCCTCGTCGTAGGTCGTCATCCAGGTGGCTGCGCCCGAGCCGGAGAAGATCACGATCTGACCGGCCACCATCCGCCCGTCGAGACGGATGGTGCGGCAGGCGACGCGACCCTCCTCCGCGAGACGCCGCATCGCCTCGCGCAGGAAAGTCGCCTTCCGCCGGTCGAGCAGGACCGCTTGGCCGCGTTCGCTCCGCCGCCCTTTCCAGCCGGATCGTTCGAGGAGCAGGAATTCGTCGAGCGCTGCCGCGATCGCGGAGCCGTCGCGACAGACATCTTCTCGCAGAACGCCCAGCGCCTCGAGCCGCCGCCATTTCTGGTTCAGCTTCTTGCGATTCTGCGACGACAGGAACTCCATCGCCTTGCCCGGTCGCGACTGGAGCGCGGCGCGCCGCCGCCGGTGCAGCACGGACGCTGCCGCCTGCTCCCCGCGCAGGGCGGCCTCGAGCACCGCGATCTGCTCCGGTTCGGCATATTGATCGCCGAGTTCGACGATGCGCGGCAGCTGGGATGTCCGGAGGAAGCTCAGGAAGCCGCGGAAAACCGTGACGGCGTGGTCCCCTTCGAGAACCGGCGCGCCGACATAGGCGAGGGGGTTGATAGCCGTCGTGAGGTGTCGGACAGGCCACGGCCAGGTGCGTCGGAGGGTAAGGGGCCAAGCTCCCATCAGGCGGTGGGGCGCGGAATCGTCCGTGGCGTCCCAGGCGAGCAGCACGAAGACCTTCGGATCGGACATCACCGCAGCTGCGACGATGCCCGGATCCGCGAACGGATTCGGCCACGCGGCTCGCGCGGCGAGGGCTTGGAAATCCGCACGGACAGCCCAGAATCGGGCAGCGTCGGCTCTCTCGACGGCGATGCTCGGCGCGGCCATCCGCGGCGGCGCGACGAGGTCCGGACCGTGAGGGGTCACACGCTGATCCATTCGATGGAACGCTCCGTAGAGCGTTCGGCCGACGATCGCAGCACCGTTCTCCTCGGCAGCGCGGATCACCGCTGCATCGGACCGGCTGGCACCGGTACATCGCTGCAGAATCACGGCGCGATGTCTCCCTTTCGAGTCGGCCACAGTCGGAACGCCACGGATCCGGGTCATAGGAGCCCGGTTTCCGGCTTAGGAGAACCGAGATAGAGGATTAGCGCTTTAGCCCGCGCGCTCATGCTTTTGCCCGCACGACCGTGGCGTTCGTCCGAGTTAGATCCTGGCGTCGCGGATCTTGTTCGTCCGCACCGCGAGGGAGCATGGGCGATGGCTTCAGCCGACGTGGTGGTGCTGGGCGGCGGCCTCGCCGGGTCGGTCGCCGCGGCCATGCTCGGTCGGGTCGGCATCTCCACGATCGTCGTCGATCCGCAGGCGCGCTACCCCGCCGATTTCCGCTGCGAGAAGCTCGACGGCCACCAGATGCAGCTGCTGGCGGCGACCGGCCTGCGCGAGGCTCTCTCCGGCCAGCTGTCATACATCGGAGAGCTCTGGCTCGCCCGGCGCGGCCAGATTGTCGACAAGATCGCCCTGGATCAGTACGGGCTCGATTACGGGGCCTTCGTGAACGCCGTGCGAGCCGAGGCCTGCAGGCATGCCGCTTACCGGGTCGATACGGCAACGGAGATCCGCTCGGCCGGCGGCCGGCAAAGGGTTGCGCTGCGATCGGGTGGGGAGATCGAGGCACGCCTCGTCGTCGTCGCGACCGGCCTGCACACCGATCTTCTGGAGGCCATCGGCATCCAACGCCGGCTGATCAGCCGCTGCCACACGGTCACGATCGGGTTCGACATTCGCCGAGTGGATGGCCGCAATTTCGCCGTGCCGTCCCTGAACTATGTCTCGGACCGGGCCGAGGATCGGATGGCCTATCTCAACATCTTCCGCATCGGCGAGCGGATGCGCGTCAACCTGTTCACCTATCGCGACCTGCGCGACCCCTGGCTTCTGGACTTCAAGCAGGATCCGGTGGCAGCCTTGGAACGGATCGCACCCCGACTTTCGCAGCTCATCGGCGCCTATGCGGTCGCGGGCCCCATTCGGATCCGTCCGACGGATCTCTACACCGTCCAGGATCCCGTGCGCCCGGGGATCGTGCTCGTCGGCGACGCCTTCGCCACGGCCTGTCCCGCATCCGGGACGGGAACCCAGAAGGTGCTGACGGATGTCGAGCGCCTCTGCAGCGTCCATATTCCCCGCTGGCTCGCGCGTGACACGATCGGCGCCCGCGAGATTGCGGCGTTCTACGACGATCCCGTGAAGCGGAAGTCCGATGCGTTCGCGGCTCACAAGACCCATGCGCTGCGGACGCTTTCCGTCGGAACCAGCCTCCTGCGGCGGACTCAGCGTTGGCTGCGCCTGATGATCAGGCTCGGCACCGGCGCATGGCGGGGTCGGCGCGAATTCGCCGGGACCTGATTGGCAGTCGTGACGGGGATCCCTGTGTCCGATCGCGACGTTGGATCGCGAGCGTTGTCCGAGGACCCGTAAGCCATCCCCGTGACGGTCTTTTTCACCAGCGACACGCATTTCGGCGATCCGCGCATCCTGCGCCTGGATCGCCGTCCCTATCCGGATCTTCCGACCCACGACGCTGCGCTCATCGCGGCATGGAACGAACGGGTCGGGGACGCCGACGAGGTCTGGCACCTCGGCGATTTCGCGCTCGGTCCGAGCCCGGAGGAAACCCGCGCTCTGCTGGCCGGCCTGCGCGGGACGAAGAAGCTGATCACCGGCAACAACGACGGATCTGCGACCCGCGAAGCGCCCGGGTGGAGTTGGGTCGGCAGCTACGCCGAGATCGCGGTCGATGGCCGTAACCTCGTGCTGTGCCACTATGCCTTCCGGACCTGGAACGGGATCGGGCGGGGAGCCCTGAACCTGCACGGGCACTCGCACGGCCAGTTGAAGCCCATCCCGAAACAATACGATGTCGGAGTCGATGCGCAGGGGCCGGCACCTGTGACCCTCGCGGAGATTCTCGTCTCGCGCCGCCGAGGCAAAGTGGCCTGGACCGCGGAACCATCATCCTAGCTCTGCCGTTTGAAGGGCATCGATCTAGCGAGCGACCCGGACATGACATCTTGTGTCCCAAGTCCGGATGCTGGTTCGGGACGAAAAACAATTCGGCAATGCTTAAGATGGAAAGGCATCCGTTCGCCGTCCGGCGGTTCCCGTGAGGGTGCGGATCCAACCAGGACAGTGTCACCGTGGCGAAGACCAGACTTCTCTCCCTCGCCGGCTTCGGGTTTCTTCTCGCAGTGCAGAACGCGCTCGCTGCCCCGGCCTGCATCGAGGCGCAGCGCAAGGTCGATGAGGCTTCGGCGCTCCGGTTTCAGGCCCGTCAGGAAGCGCGGCTCGGCAATCACGACAGGGTTTGCGAGACCCTCGACGAGGTCGGAGACCGCTACAACGACGCACGGGACGCGTTCGAGGATTGCGGTGCCGGCGTCATCGCGATCGATCTCCGCAGCGAGTTGCGGGGTCTGCGGATCGCCAAGCGCCTGAACCGCTGCGACTGAACCGAGACCTTCCGCTTCGACACGAACGATCCCCTCGCGCGCCGATCGCTCAGTCGGGTGCGCGCCCGCACACCCGCGGGCCGAGCTTCACCATATCCTCACATCAAATCCGACGCCGGTCGTCGCATAGGATCCGTCATGAACACCGAGATGAACGCCCTCCCGACCGGCCCGTCCTTCGCCGCTGCTCTCTGCGGCTTCGTGAGCACCACCATCGCCACGACCGCGTTGATGTTCCTGCTGAGCAGCGTCTGACGGTCGGCTTACGGCGCGATCGACCAGAAGCGGCGCGGAGAGAGCAGCATGTCGGGCGACCCGACACTGGCCGGCGCCGTTGTCTGCGGGCAGGCCGGCTCGGGCCGCGCTGCGGGAACCGAGCATTGCGCGAGGGTCGGCCGCAATCCGAGGCGGATTTGGACGTCCGGCTGACGGACAGCTGCGATCGTGGCGACGCAGGCCACCAGCGCCCCGGCAATGGCTCCGAACAGAAAATTCATCATCCCGCAATTTCCCGGACGCCGCCGCTCCGGCCACCGATCGTCTACGTCCTAAGTCCCGCTCCAAACGGGCGGCTTTGCGGCGTGGTTCGGACGTCTGCGCGAAAACTTACCGTCCCTTAAAGATCCCATGCGACACCGCTCCACCGAGGACGCCGAATCGGCGGTATAACGAGGGGGGTCGGTCCGCATGAGCTACGCTGCAAACGCCTACGCCAGAACCGCGCAGGTCGCCATGTCCCCGCGCGAGGCAGAGGCCGCCGTGTTGCTGAAGGCCGCCCGCCAGCTCCAGACCGTGCAGGACGACTGGGAGAACCAAGCGTCGGGCTTGAATGCGGTGCTGAGCTTCAATCAGAAGGTCTGGACGGTGATCGCCTCCGCGGCGACCGATCCCCAGAGCCCGCTGCCGCTGGACCTCCAGCAGAACATCGCCGGGCTCGCCAGCTTCGTCTTCAGCCGCATCATCGACACGATGGTCGAGCCTAGCCGGGCCAAGCTCGACGCCCTGATCGCCATCAATCACAACATCGCCGCGGGCCTGCAGAACCGCTGAGCCGACTCTCGGCTTCCTCGCCCGGGATGCGGTGGGAGCGAGACGACCTGGCTTGATCGCCGTCCGCGCTCCGGGCGTCAGGCGGCGTCGCCGCCCGGCGAGAGCCGGTGGAGCAATTGACGCTCATACGCGACGAGGTCCCGCGCGCGCTTGATCGCGGCGTGATGATGGCCCGCCTCGAGTTCCAGCTGAATCGCTGCGAGGTAGGGCGCCATGCTGGGCGCCGCCGCCAGAATGTCGCCGGCCTGCGCGTAGAATAAGGCTTCGGCCTCCGCCGGCTGATCCGAGAGATAGATCACCGTCAGGGTGAGTTGCAGCCGTTTGCAGGCCGTGTCGGCCTCGCTCTCCGTGACGATCTCGCTCTCGCGGAGGAACTTGCACTGCGTTTCCACGAGGAACGATGAACGTCGGTCGCCGTTGCGGATCGCCGCACCGTTGATGATCAGCCGCTCGAAGGGCTTCAGCTCGATACGCAGCGGCATGCGGGCGGTGCTCCGGAATCCGAGTCCTGTTCCGTACCGGCATTAGTCACCAATCATTAACCATGTCTCAACGTGGAGCGCGTTCTGCTATCGAACCCACGGCCAAGGCTTGACTTTCAGGTGTCGCGTTAAGCACTCGGCAATCCGCGCCGTGATTTCTCGGACCGCCGCCAGAAAGGCGGTGTTTCAGATCAGCACGGATCGCCATCATGTCCAGCATCACCCTCTCGGCCGCCACGCGGCAGAACCTCCTCGTCGCCCAGGACACTGCCAGCCTCCTGTCGACGACCCAGAACCGCCTGTCGACCGGCAAGAAGGTCAACTCGGCCCTCGACAACCCGACCTCGTTCTTCACCTCGCAGGGCCTCGACAGCCGCGCGAGCGACCTCTCGAACCTGCTCGACTCGATCTCGAACGGCGTGCAGGTGATCCAGGCCGCCAACTCCGGCATCACCTCGCTGCAGAAGCTGGTCGACTCGGCCAAGTCGGTCGCCAATCAGGCGCTGCAGACCACGATCGGCTATTCCACGAAGTCGAACGTCTCGACCACGATCACCGGCGCCAGCGCCGCGGATCTGCGCGGCACCACGTCGTTCGCCAATGCGACGGCCAACAGCAACGTCCTGTACAAGGGTACGGCCGGCGGTACGACCGTCGCGGCCTCGACGACGACCCTCGGCGGTACGGCCGGCACCACCACCGGTACGGTGGTTCAAGACAACGCCGGTACGCCCGCAAACATCACCACCGGCACCTTGCTCTACGGCGCAAGCGGCGCCCTGTCGACGCAGGCTAACTCGCGGTTCGGCGACGGCGACACGCTGACCGTGAACGGCAAGACCATCACCTTCAAGGCCGCGACGACCCCGACGGCTACCACGCTGACCGGATCACAGAGCGAGACGGGCAACACCGTGTTCGACGGTGCCGGCAACTCGACCGTGTACCTGAACGCGGCCACGACGGTCGGTGACGTCCTCAACGCGATCGACATCTCCAGCGGTGCGCAGACGATCTCCAGCGTGTCCAGCGGCACTGCGACGCTGAGCGGATCGGGCTCCTCCATCGCGGGTGGTAAGATCACGCTCAAGTCCAGCACCGGGTCGGATCTCAACATTTCCGGCAAGGCCGATGCCCTGAGCTCCCTCGGACTGACGAGTGCGACGGGTTCCGGCACCGCCACGGTCACCGCCGCCCGCACCGCGTCTTCGGCGAGCCTCGCCTCGCTCATCACCGATGGGTCGACCCTGAACGTCAACGGCAAGACCGTGACCTTCAAGGACGCTGCGGTACCGTCCGCTTCGTCGACCCATACCGGCGTGAGCGGCAACGTCGAGACGGACGGCAACGGCAACTCCACCGTCTACCTTCGCGGCGGTACGGTCGCTGACGTCCTGAACGCCGTCGATCTGGCCAGTGGCGCCCAGACCGCAACGCTGGCGTCCGGTGGTGCGACGTTCGCGGCGGCGACCGGGGCTTCCAAGTCCTCGATCAGCTCGACGGGCGCGCTGGCGCTGAGCACCGGCACGCTGGCCGACCTCAACATCACGGGGTCGGGCAACGCCCTGCAGTCGCTCGGCCTCGCCGGCAACACCGGCACGGACACCAAGTTCACCGCGGCGCGCTCCTCGGTTCCTGGCGGCCTGTCGGGCAAGACGCTGTCGTTCGCCTCGCTGAACGGTGGCACGGCGGTGAACGTCACGTTCGGTGATGGCACGAACGGGACCGTGAAGACGCTCGATCAGCTCAACACGCAGCTTTCCGCCAACAACCTGTCGGCCACGGTCGATGCGGCCGGCAAGTTGACGATCCAGACCACGAACGATCGCGCGTCCTCGACCATCGGCAGCACGGCCGACGGTGGCGCGATCAGCGGCACCGCGGCGACGCTGTTCTCGACGGCGTCCGCTCCGGTGGCGGATACAAACTCGCAGAATACCCGCAGCCAGCTCCTCAACCAGTTCAACCAGATCCTGGACAACATCAAGACGACGGCCTCGGACGCCTCCTTCAACGGCGTCAACCTCCTGAACGGCGACACCCTGAAGCTGACCTTCAACGAGAAGGGCAGCTCGACCCTGAACCTCCAGGGTGTTCAGTTCGATGCCTCCGGCCTCGGCCTGTCCAAGCTTGGCCAGAACGGTGCCAACGAGTTCGAGGACAACTCGGCCACGAACAAGGTCCTCGACACGCTCACCAACGCCGCCACGTCGCTGCGGGCCCAGGCCTCGACCTTCGGCTCCAACCTCTCGGTGGTGCAGAACCGGCAGACCTTCAACAAGAGCATCATCAACGTGCTCCAGACCGGCTCGTCGAACCTGACGGACGCCGACCTGAACGAGGAGGCCGCCAACTCCCAGGCCCTCTCGACCCGCCAGTCGCTGACCGTCTCGGCCCTCGGGCTCGCGAACACGGCCCAGCAGAGCGTCCTGCAGCTGCTCCGCTAAGCCGGAGGCAAACGCGCGACCAGGAAGCGGCCGGGGCTTGTCCCCGGCCGTTTTCGTTTCACGATCGGACTGCTCATTTCAGAGCGGAACCCCCTTCCGGGGCTCGTGTTGATGCGATGCAGCAAGTCGTCGGTGTCGGCTTCCTGCCGCCCCTCCGGGCGTTTCCTCCCAAGACTCGGGCCGCCCTCGTGGGCGGTCTTTTTTGTTGCCGGACGCAGATTCATCGCTGCATCGCGCGCCAAGCTCTCGGGCCGCAGACACGGTTCAGCGGTCGGCGTTTCATGAGGCAGGATGAGGATACCGGCCCGCGCCGGTTCCCGCGGAACGCTATGGACCGGCTCTTGCCGAGGTCGCGCAGGGTCCGCGCGCTTCCGCAGCGGGACGTCGCTGCGATCGTGTGTCTTGCGCGGATCCCAGTCTGGGTCCAGCCTGGATCGCAGCGACGGGGCGTGGATCGCCGCGCGGCGGCTTCGGCGTCGGGAATCGAGGGCAGGCGATGACCACGGATCTGACCGACGGTGGACAAGCCCGCGGGGACGCGACGGTCGAACGGCTCGACACCCAGACGGCGTTGCTCGCCGAATGGGCCGCGACGTCGGCGGCGGAGAGCGCGCCCTTGCTGGAACGCCTCGAGGCGTTGGGTTACGCGGTCCGGGGGAAGTCGCGCGAGGCGATCGCCGAGGTTCTGCGGCATCCCCCGACCGAGCCGCGCAGGGTCGGGTCCTCCTGAGACTTCTCAGCCGGGCTTCCGGTCGTCAAGGGAGATCATCGCCCGCTCTTCTCGGCTCCGCTTGAGCAGAACGGGTGTCACACGCTCGACTTTGACTGATTTGCGACAACGCTCCGATTCTAATTGTTGTGCCGAAGCAACAGAAAATTCACGACGCTCTGATATGGGCTGGGCGTTCGTTCCTGAGACCGCGAACGTTTTTATTGGGCGTGCCTCTTTCGAGGGGCACGCCTTTTTCGGCTGCATCTCAGTGCGAGGGCCGCGCTACATCGCGTGACCCGACCCGATCCATGAGCCCGCGATGCCCCAGCATCTTTGCCTCGATCCGCAAGATCCCTACGCTCAGGGCGAAGTCCTGGTCACCTACGCCCGCGAAGGCGGGGGGTTGCGCCTGATTGCCGTGATCGACTCTCACGGCGATGACATCCTTCAGGATCTGATCGCACCCCAGGTCGGCGATCTCGTCCTGGAGATCGAGCAATCCTGCCTGCCGGGGCTGAGCGCCGCCCGGATGCACGCCGAAACGGTTTGAACGCGTGAGCGGACCAGGCCGCAAACGACTCGCGTCAGCGTGAGCCCCGATCGACGTTCGATCTCGCGTGCGGGATTCCGACCCTTCAGAGCATGATCCACGCGGCGTCGGCGCCCGGGGGACGCTCCGTCCTCCGAGGTCACGACAGGCCCTCGCGCACGCCTGCCAAATCCTGTCTGGGCACTGCATCGCCAGCCGCGCCAAGCGAGATCGAGCGCGTTCAGGGATAGAACCGTGCGTCTTGCCGACCCGCTCGTCGTGCAGCCCGATCGGTGCGGTCACCCCTGAGGGTCGCGGGACTCGAATGCGCTTGTGCCCCTGATCGGTCTCCCATCGAGACGACCGGCCGGAACCGCGCTGGTCGCGCAACAGGACGACCTTCGGTCATGACACCCGTCCGCCGCGCTCCTTCGGATCGGAGCACGGCGGTGGACGTTCGTTCAGCGGGCCGTCTCGGCCGACGCCTGCCGCGCCAGGACCTTCGACCGTGCGGGGCCGGCGGAGACCGGCTGCGGGGTGGTGGTCAGATCGGACGGGGCACGCACCGCCTGCGTGACGCGTGCCTGCTCGCGGTAGAGCGGGGGGGTCAGGTGGATGCGGTCGTCCGCGGAGGCAGCGGCCGTGAAGCCGATCGAAGCGAGGACGGACAGGGCAAGGATGCGGTGAGCGCGCATGAAAGATCTCCGGTTTGGCCCGTGGAAACCTCGTGGATCCGCTCTGGGCCGGTCACCGGATTGAACCACAGTTTTGTGCGGTGCGAACTGCAAATTTTGCAACGCACCACAGTGTGCGGAGCAGCGACTGTCCCGTTCGAGTGCAGGAATGCCGATCCCGATGGCGAGATACTTCCGGTTTGCTGCCCTGACTATGCGCCTCGAAGCTTTCATCTGAGAGGCCGTCAAAAATTTCTTGGGTGCAGTGCAAAATGAATTTGACGGAGCCCCTCGGCGATCGGTCCGGATCGGCCGTCGCGCAGAATCTCTCGGCGATCCACGACCGCCTGTGCCGGGTCGCGGCCGGCATCGCGGCGCCGCTCCACGACGCCATCCAGGGCCCCGGACCCCTCGCGCTGCCGGCGCCGGCTCACGCAAGCGTGGCCGAACGGCTATGCGTCGAGATCATCAACCAGCAGATCTCCACCCGTGCCGCCCTCGCGATCCGGACGCGGATCGAACGAGCGGCGACCGAGCGCGGATCGGGCCCGTACACGCTGTTCGCACCGGAGCACGCGGCGGTGCTCCGCGCCTGCGGCGTGTCGGGCAACAAGATTCGCGCGCTGATGGCCGTCCGGGATGCCGAAGCCGCCGGAAAACTCGGACCCGGCCTCGCCGCGCTGCCGCACGGGGAGCGCTCCACGATCCTGTGCGATATCCGCGGGGTCGGCCCCTGGACCGCCGACATGATCGGCATCTTCCACTTCAACGATCCGGATATCTGGCCGCTCGGTGACGTCGCGGCCGTCGGGACCCTGCGGCGCCTCGCCGACTGCACGGACACCGGGCCCGTCGCCGCGGCCTTCGCGCCCTATCGTTCGTACCTGGCGTATCACCTCTGGCGGAGCCGCGACGCGCCATCCTGACCCGGCGCGCTGACCGAGTTCTGTCGTCCACAGCCGGGCTGCCGAGCGCGCGACGCAACCACCCGGCGGCTGCCGCATTAAGACTTGACGAACGACGGCCGACGCATCATGCGCTGGTCGCCCGCATGTCTGCGCTGCATCGCCGATCATGCGGTCTCACAGGAACTTCGAACCCTATGCCCGACGACAGTAGTCGATCGACCACGCCGCTTGTGGCCGTCCGCGTGCACCGCGCCTGATCGTCGGATCGGCTCGCCCGCGACCGGCCCTGGCGGCTGGTCAGAACGAGGTGAGCCATGACCCACTCGACCCTTATCGCGCGGCGAGCCGTTCGTACCGGCCGCAGCGATCACAGCGTCCTCGTCATCGCCTTCATGATGGCGCTCGTCTTCGTACCCGTTCTGGCGATGCACCTGATGGCCTCGGTGTTCGCGCCCGCCGCGGCTATGGAGCTGGCGACCGAGAGCGCTCCGCTCACCGCGCGCCTGTCGGTTCGCGCGCCGGGCTGACGTCGACCGCGGACTCCCCCGATCTGGACCGCGGCTGATCTTACGGTGATCAGGGTTGCGCAGCCGTTGATCAGGGTTGCGCGACGGATCTACCACCGGGGGGCATTGTATTGCCCCAATTCGGGACGAAAGACCCCAATTCGCGCCGAAGAAACTCGGGGACCGGCGCGGACCATGCTAGCGTCTCGGCCGTGCTGTCGTCGGACCAGCGTCGCGCAATCGGGCGGGCCCGAGGGGTTACAGGATGTCGTCAGAAGCGCGGCCCGATTCAGGTCGGGATGAGATTCGGCAGAACGCGACCGGCGGCCCGCACGGCCAGGGGGCGGAGCGCCCGGCGGACGGACCGATCCATCGCATCGATTCGGGTATCAGCGCGCTGGTCCTCGTCGCCTCGTTCCATCAGGTCCAGTGCGAAGGCGCGCAGATCCGGCACGAACTCGGGCTCGGCGTGAAGGCCGCGAGCCCTGTCGATCTCGTGCGTGGGGCCAAGCTCGTCGACCTGAAGGCGCGGCTCCTCGAGAAGCAGGCGCCCGAGCGGCTCGATCGCGTCCCGTTGCCCGTCATCATCCAGTACGACGATGGCAGCTACCGGCTGATCGGCCGACGGATGGAGGACGGCACCTATCGGGTGATCGATCCCGCTGCCCGGACCGCCGAACACCTGCCGCGGGACACCGTCGTTGCGCGTTGGACCGGGACCCTGATCCTGGTGGCGCGGCGCGCGAGCCTCGCCAAAGTGGTCAGCGATTTCGGCCTGACCTGGTTCATGCCGTCGATCTGGCGCTATCGCAGGTCCCTGGGCACGGTTCTGGTCGCGTCGCTGTTCATCCAGCTGTGCGGATTGATAACGCCGATCTTCTTCCAGATCACGATCGACAAGGTGCTGGTCCACCGCGGCTATTCCACCCTGACCCTCGTCGTGATCGGGCTCGTCGTGCTCGGCCTGTTCAACGTCGTGCTGCAATACCTCCGGCAGTACATCCTCACGCACACGACGAGCCGGATCGACGTCGAGCTCGGCGCGCGCCTGTTCGACCATCTCATGCGGCTGCCTCTCGGCTACTTCGAGACCCGCGCCGCCGGCCAGACGGTCGCCCGCGTGCGCGAGCTGGAGCAGGTCCGCGCCTTCCTCACGGGCCAGGCCCTGTCGGCCGCGATCGACGTGCCCTTCACCCTGATCTTCATCGCGATCCTGTTCTTCTACTCCCCCGTTCTCGCCACGATCGTGACGCTGTCGATCCCCTGCTACATCCTCGTGGCGGCGCTCCTGCGCCCGATCCTGCGCGAGAAGACCCTGGAGCAGTTCAACCGCTCGGCCCTGTCCAATCAATTCCTGATCGAGTCGGTCGTCGGCATCCACACCATCAAGGCGATGGCGGTCGAGCCCACCCTTCGGGTGCAGTGGGAGGAACGCCTCGCCGCCTACGTGAAGACGAGCTTCGTCACCGGGATCATCGGCAGCCTGGGGCAGAACGCGATCCAGTACATCAACGCGGTGACCTCGGCGCTGGTGCTGTTCTTCGGCGCCTACGCGGTGATGGACGGCGACCTCACCGTCGGCGCGCTGATCGCCTTCAACATGATCATGGGGCAGGTCACCCAGCCGATCCTGCGCCTGAGCCAGCTCTGGCAGAGCTTCCAGCAGGTGAAGGTCTCGATCGAGCGGCTCGGCGACGTCCTGAACGCCCCCGTCGAGACCCGTTCGATGGGGCAGGCCCATCTTCCGCCTGCCAAGGGCAACATCACCGTTCGCAACTGTGTGTTCCGCTACCAGCCGGGCGCTCCAGAAGTGGTGCGGGACGTCTCGATCGACATCCCGGCGGGGCAGGTGATCGGCATCGTCGGGCCGTCCGGCTCCGGCAAGTCGACCTTCGCCAAGCTGCTGCAGCGCCTCTACGTGCCGGAGAAGGGTCAGGTTCTGGTCGACGGCGTCGACATCGCGCAGGTCGATCCCGCCTGGCTGCGCCGCCAGATCGGCGTGGTGCTCCAGGAGAACCTGCTGTTCAACAAGACCGTGCAGGAGAACATCGCGCTCGCCAATCCGGGCCTGAGCCGCGCCCAGGTGATCCAGATCGCACGGCTGTCGGGGGCCGACGACTTCATCAACCGGATGCCGCGCGGATACGACACCATGATCGAGGAGCGCGGCGCCAACCTCTCGGGCGGACAGCGCCAGCGCATCGCCATCGCGCGGGCGCTCGCGACCAACCCGAGGATCCTGATCCTCGACGAGGCGACGTCCGCCCTCGACTACGAGAGCGAACGCATCATCCAAGAGAACATGCGCCACATCGTGCAGGGGCGGACCGTGATCATCATCGCCCACCGCCTCGCCGCCGTGCGTGGCTGCGACCGCATCATCGCGATGCAGGACGGCCGCATCGTCGAGGACGGCGCCCACCGCGACCTCCTGGCGCGGCCCGACAGCCTGTACGGCCGCCTCTGGCGCCTGCAGGGCCATTCGGGTTCCGAGCAGGGAGCCGCCGCATGAGCGCGCAGCCGACCTCCAACCCGCCTCCGAATTCGACGAATCCGCCCGTCCTGCCGGCACCGGCCGCGCGCCGCGCCGGGCGCCTTCCCGCTTTGCGCCCGCGCGACCTGACGCCCCGGGCCCTGACCGAGCGGGTGCGGACCTTCGCCAACGCCCGCGAGGACCAGGAATTCCTGCCCGCGCATCTGGAGATCTTGGAAACCCCGCCCTCGCCGTTGGCGATGGTCTTCACTTGGACGATCTGCGCGATGTTCGCCTGCGCCCTGCTCTGGAGCGTGCTGGCGAACCTGGACATCTTCGCCGTGGCGACCGGGCGCGTGCAGCCGTCGGGCCGCTCCAAGGTCCTGCAGCCGTTCGAGACCAGCAAGGTCCAGGTCGTCAACGTCCACAACGGCGACCGCGTGCGGGCCGGCGACCTGCTGATCGACCTCGACGCAACAGAGGCGGCGGCCGACCTCGCGAGCCGCGAGAGCGATCTCGAGACGTTGGTCGCGCAAATGGCGCGTCGGGCCGCCACCGTGGAGGCGATTCGGCAGAACCGCACTCAGATCGAGCCGGATTACGCGGAGACCACGTCCAAAGCCGTCCGGATGCGCGAGAACGCGGCCCTCGTGGCCGAGATCAACCAGTACCGGGCCACCCGGGCCTCGCTCGAGGCCCAACTCGCCGAGAAGGTCGCGACCGAGCAGCGCTTCACCGCGAGCGTCGCCGCGCGCGAACGCCTCAAGGCGGTTCTGCGCGAGCGGGCGGACATGCGCGAGACCCTCGTGGCGCGCTCGGCGGGAACCCGCGCGGCGGTGATCGATGCCCTGCAGCAGGTCGAACAGGTTGCGGCCGACCTCGCCTACGACCAGGGTCAGCTGATTGAGGCGCGCGCGGGGGCCGAATCCCTGCAGCGGCGCATCGAGCAGCTCACCAGCGAGACGATCGCCAAGCAGGCCCAGGCGCTGACCGAGACGGCGCAGAAGGTCGACAGCCTGCGTCAGGACGTGATCAAGGCGCGCCTGCGCCGCGACCGCATGCAGTTGCGCGCGCCGATCGACGGCACCGTGCAGCAGCTCGCCGTCACCACGGTCGGGCAGGTGGTGACGCCGGGCCAGCCTCTCCTCGTGCTCGTGCCGAGCGACGGCCCGGTCGAGATCGAGGCACAGGTGCAGAACAAGGATATCGGCTTCGTCGCGCCCGGCCAGGACGTCGTTCTGAAAGTCGATTCCTTCCCGTTCACCCGCTACGGCACGGCCGACGGGCGCGTCGTGCGGGTCTCGCGGGATGCGGTCGACGAGCGGGAGGCCGGGGGTAATTCCGACGCCCTCGCCAACGCGCGCAGCGCCAATGCCGGCTCGCCGAGTGGATCCCCGCGAACCCAGAATCTCGTCTTCCCGGTCACGATCGAGGTGATCAGGAGCGGGATCGTGGCGGACGGCAAGCCGGTCGCGCTGACGCCCGGCATGACCGTTCAGGCCGAGATCCACACCGGGCGGCGGCGCGTCATCGACTACGTGCTCTCTCCGATCCGCGAGACCACCTCGACCGCCGGGCACGAGCGCTGAGGCGGCGTCGGACGTGCGCTACTTGCTGGCCGCCTGTTCGCGGGCACGCTGACCGAGCCCGATCGCCCGCGAGATCCGTGAGCGCTCGGCGCTGTAGGTGGCCGAGACGAGCGGATAGTCGACCGGCAGGCCCCACTTCGCCCGGTAGGCCTCCGGCGTGAGACCACGCAGGGTGAGATGGCGCCGCAGCGCCTTGTAGGGCTTCCCATCCTCGAAGCTGATGATGGTGTCCGGTCGGATCGAGGCCCGGATCTGCGCCTCGGTCGCCTTGCGCGAGGTCGGGCTCTCAGGCTGGCTCAATTCGTTCAGCGACCGGTGTACGGTTCCAACAAGTTCTGGTAACTGTACTGCCGGAACACTGTTCTTGCTGACGTAGGCCGCAACGATCCGTGCCGCCAATTCGATGGTATCGGGTTCCACTTGCACAGGCGTCTCCATGGCGACTTGCGAGGTTCGTGGCGGCCCGCTTCGCCCCAGGGATGTTTTTGCGGTTCTCCGGGTCGATCCGGACACTGTAGCGACGACTCCCCTAGGTAGGCGCGCGAGGTTCACACCACGGCGCTTGCAACTTCCAAGCGCCAACTCGCTGGAAATGTTCTACTTAAAATTGTTAGTGGCGGTCAATACCATTCGTGCACCCGGCTTCAGAAGCACCGAGTCTGTTCGGTGCAGATGCAGCAGTATCCATGCGGGGGTGTCGGAGGTGCTGGTCGCGGCTGCGGGATCGACGGGGCGCGATTTTTCTGCGTCCGCTGCCATCCCCGGCGCCTGCAAATTGGCTAGAACCCTCCGACGGACCCGGCCGCCGCCGTGGGCCGGCTGGTTCGAACGGGGCTTTTCGGAATGGATGTGCTCGTCGTCGGTGCCGGTGTGGTCGGTCTTGCGGCCGGACGGGCGCTCGCCCTGCGCGGCCACGCGGTCGTGGTCGCCGACGCCTCGGACGCGATCGGGACCGGGATTTCGTCGCGCAATTCCGAGGTGATCCACGGGGGGATGTACTATCCGGCCGGCTCGCTTCGGGCGCGTCACTGCGTCGAGGGCCGGCGGATGCTCTATGCCTATTGCGAGCGGCACGGCATCCCACACCGCGCCTGCGGCAAGCTCATCGTCGCCACAACCGATGCCGAGGCCGGAAAGATCGCGGCGATCCACGACCAGGGCACGGCGAACGGGGTCGAGGATCTCGCGCTGCTCGACGCGGCGGCGGCGAAGCGGCTGGAGCCGCAGCTTGCCTGCACGGCGGCCCTGCTCTCGCCGCGCACCGGCATCGTCGACAGCCATGCCCTGATGCTCTCGCTCCTCGGCGAGATCGAGGAGAGGGGCGGAGCGTTGGCTCTGCGCACGCCGATCGAACGCGTGACCCGCGCCGAGGGCCGCTGGTGCGCGCATTTCGGCGGACCTGAGCCCGGCACCTTCCCGTGCGATGCGCTCGTCAACGCCGCGAGCTTCGGGGCCCAGACGCTGGCGGCAGCGGTCGAGGCGTATCCGGCCGCGCGCATTCCACCGCTCGTGCTGGCACGCGGCAACTATTTCGGATGCTCCGGCAAGCCGGCCTTCCGCCACCTGATCTATCCGGCGCCGGTCGATGGCGGCCTCGGCATCCATCTGACGCTGGATCTCGGGGGACGGATGCGCTTCGGCCCCGACGTCGAGTGGACGAACGACCTCGACTATCGCGTCGATCCCGCCCGCGGGGCGGTGTTCTACGCGGCGATCCGGCGCTACTGGCCGGGCCTTCCGGACGGTGCTCTGGTTCCGGACTACGCGGGCATCCGCCCGAAGCTCTCCGGGCCCGGCGAGCCGGCCGCGGATTTCCGCGTCGATGGACCGGCCGAGCACGGACTTTCGGGTCTCGTGCATCTCTTCGGGATCGAGAGCCCGGGTCTCACCGCAAGCCTCTCGCTCGCGGAGGACGTCGCCGACCGGATCGAATCCGGGATCTGAGAGCCGGTCGAGGGCGTCACGCTTCCCGAGAGTGCCCTGAGGCTCAGGTCAGCAGGTGCAGTGCGAGCGGCGCCAGGACCGCCGTGAGAAAGGCGTTCAGGCCCATGGCGATGCCCGCGAAGGTGCCTGCGACCTCGCTGACCTGGAAGGCGCGCGCGGTGCCGACGCCGTGGGCCGCGAGTCCTGCGGCGAAACCGCGGGCCCGCATGTCCTGGATGCCCATCAGCTCCATCATCGGCGTGACGAGGATCGCCCCGACGATGCCCGTCATCATCACCAGCACGGCCGTCAGCGTCGGGTCGCCGCCGAGCGCTTCGGAGATGCCCATCGCCACGCCGGACGTCACCGATTTCGGACTCAGCGACACGATCACCGGCTCGGGGATGCCGAGGAGGCGGGCGAGCCCGATCGCCGTGGCGAGCGCCGCCGCGCAACCGGCTCCGAGGGCGGCGAGCATCGGCACCAGCGCCCGCATCACCGTGGACCGGTGCTCATAGAGCGGCAGCGCCAGCACGACCGTGGCCGGCCCGAGCAGGAAATGCACGAACTGGGCGCCGGCGAAGTAGGTCGCGTAGGGGGTGCCGGTGAGCGCCAGGATCGTCCCGGTGATCGCGATGGCGATGAGCACGGGGTTGGCCACGGGATGTCGGCCGGTGGCCGCGGAAATTCTGTCGGCAACGAGATAGGCCGCGAGCGTCACCGTCAACCAGAGCAGGGGCGTGCGGGAAAGGTAGACCCAGAGCGCGAATTCGCCGCTCATGGTCTGTCCGCGCCCGATCGGTCCATCAGCCGCTGCACGCCGAGGAAGACGAGGACGGTGGCGGTCAGCGCGGCCGCCGTCGAGGCCAGGATCACCAGAGCGAGCTTCAAGCCCTGCGCCTGCACCACATCGAGCCGGCCGACGATGCCGGCGCCGGCCGGCACGAACATCAGGGAGAGATTGGCGAGCAATCCCCGTCCGGTATTCTCCAGCGTCCCGTCGACGAGAGGGCGGGGCATCAGGCGCAGCGTGGCGCGCGGCCCCCTGTCGCGCAGGATCAGGAACCCGAGGAGAAGGGCCATCCCGATCACCGGACCGGGCACCGGCCATCCGGCGCCGCGAGCCACGGCCTCGCCGAGGAGTTGCGCCAGCAGGATCAGGGTCAGGCTCGCGATCATCGCGCGCGCGTCCCGTTCACGGCGCCACCCCGTCCGTCAGGCAGGGCGCGGCGCCCCGCGCCCGGCCGATTCCAGCGTCGTCGAAGCCGAGGAGCCGGCCGAGGCGCCAGACCAGCGCCTCCTCGAACTCGTCGATCGTGCCATCGGCCCCGGCCACCGACCACGCCATGGTGAGCAGGCGCTCGCGCTCGCCGTCGTCCGTCTGATGCGGGATCAACTCGACGAGGCTGGCGACATCGCGCATCTCGGCATCGAAATCCGCCGCCCGGCTGATGAGCGCGCGAGCCGCCTCCGGCGTGGCAGCGAAGCGACCGAGGACGAGGCGGGCGAGCCGATCCAGCTCCTCCTGCGCGAGTATGCCGTCGGCGCGCGCCACGTGGACGAGGAGCGCGATCGCGGCGAGATGTGTATCGTCCGCCGGGTCGGCATGCGCGGTGAGCCCGAAGGCTTCCGCGGCGTAGCTGCGCAGGCGTGAGACCAGCGACATGATCGTCTCCCGATTGATGCGGTGCACAGTCCGGGCGGCATTCCGGCACGTCAAGCGTGCACCGGCTCCGCACGCCGGAACCGCGACCCGCGTTGCAGCCGGGCATCGCTTCGCGACACAGGCGGCGCCGATGCTTGCCAAGGCCCGAGGGGAAAGCTAAAGAGCCATCTCCCGCGCCGGGGGTTCCTCCCGGCACCGGTTCCGCCGCAATAGCTCAGCTGGTAGAGCACCTCATTCGTAATGAGGGGGTCGGGGGTTCGAATCCCTCTTGCGGCACCACAGCATTGCCGATCCGCACCGACGGCTCGTCCAAGCCAGAGCGGCGCTGCGATCCAGCGCGATGCGGGGAACGACCTCGAAACTCTCGGCGACGTCTTGCTCAGGGCCCTGAGATCGGCTGGTGCCTACGCGTGTGATCCTCGGTGCAGGATCACGGCCAGGCCTAGGTGGCGGTCTTCAGGCAGGACTGCGTTCGTTACGCCGCGGAACGGAACCGTCGCAGCGCGATCTGAATGTTGAGGCGAACACCGCAGCGGATGCGGAGGTGGTTTTCAGAAAACGCGCATGAGCCACCGGCAGAGGCGAACCGATCCGCTTGGCCATCAAGGCCAACCGACGGTCGGGTGCCGAACCGTTGCTCGAAGAAAGTATTTGTTTCGTAAACCGAGATCGGTGCGCGTCTCAGAAAAATGGTGCCCAGGGGCGGAATCGAACCACCGACACTGCGATTTTCAGTCGCATGCTCTACCAACTGAGCTACCTGGGCGACATCCGATCCGCGGGGCGGCGTCGGATGGCGGGGGTATAGTGAAGCCGATTGGCGCTGTCCAGCCTCTCCGGCGCGACCGTCACGATTTCTCGGTGTCCGGGTCTGAGCCGGGATGGGCGAGGTCGGGATCGGCGTCCGGCTCGTCGCCGGGAATGACGTAGTGGTCGCTGAGCCAACGGCCGAGATCGATGTCGGCGCAGCGCTCCGAGCAGAAGGGGGCGAGCTTCGGATCGGCCGGCTTGCGGCAGATCGGGCAGGGGGGCGGCGCCCTCACGCCATCGCTCCCCAGCGGGCACGGATCGGAAAGCCTTCGCCGTCGAGCAGGCTCATGGTCTCGTAGAGGGGAAGCCCGACCACCGCGCTGTGGGAGCCGACGAGCTTCACGACGAAGGCGGCGGCCAGCCCCTGGATCGCGTACCCGCCGGCCTTCCCGCGCCACTCGCCGGAACCGAGATAGCTCTCGATGTCGCGCCCCGAGAGGCGTTTGAAGCGGACCCGGCTCTCGACTACGCGCTCACGCCGCCGGCCATTGGGCGTCAACAGACAGAGCGCGGTGAAGACCCGGTGCTGGCGGCCCGAGAGCAGCCGGAGGCAATCCGCAGCCTCGTCGGGCAGTTCGGCCTTCGGGAGCACGCGCCGTCCGACGGCCACCACCGTGTCGGCCGAGAGCAGGAAGGTGCGCGCCAGCCCGCCCTCCAGCCGCAACGCCGTCTCGGCCGCGGCGAGCTTCTCGCGCGCGAGGCGCCGGGCGAGTTCGCGTGGGGCCTCGGCCTTGCGCGGGGCTTCGTCGATGTCGGCGGGCAGCAGGGCATCGGGCTCGATGCCGATCTGCTGCAGCAAGGCCAGCCGACGCGGGGAGGCGGAGGCGAGGATCAGACGCGCCCCCGGGTGGGCGTCGGCCCCGGTCGTCTGCGGCGCCTCGGCCGGGCTCGTCTCTGGAATCATGGGCTCTTCGGGTGCGCACCGGCCCCGTCCCGCGCGCCACGGCGCTGCGGAGCTTCCGCGCGTGTTAATCGAAGGCCGCGGCGAAGGAAACAACGGCCTGTCCGCCTCAGCCCCCTGGCGAAGGCCGGCCGGCACCGCTACATGTGAGGGGCGGGGCTGCAGAGTTCGTCAGGAGAACTTTCCCCGGGGCCTTATCGACTCCCCCGGGAGCTGTCCCTGGCCTCGTCCCTGGACTTGGCCAACACGGCGCCCACCTACTCTGTAGGTTTCCCGGGATCGATCCTCCAACGGCTCACGTGGCTCCGCACCCCGACCTTTCCTCCCCGATCGCAGATCGCAAGGCGGCCCTCCGCGCCGAGGCTCTCGCCAGACGGGACGCCCTCGATCCGGAATTCCGCCGCTCGGCCTCGCGGGCCGTCGCCGACACGATCCTGGCGATGCCGGTGCTCGCGCGGGCGGCCCTGGTCTCCTCCTTCTGGCCGATCCGCAGCGAGATCGATCCGCGCCCGATCGTCGAGGGCCTGTTCGCCCGCGGTCAGCGGGTGGCCCTGCCGCATGTCACGCCGGAAGGCTTGGTCTTCCGCGAGTGGCGGGCGGGCGAGGCGCTGGTGGCCGGCCGCTTCGGGTTGAGCGAGCCGCGGGCGGACCTGCCCGCCGTCGATCCCGACGCGCTCCTCGTGCCGCTCGCCGCGTTCGACCGCCACGGCCAGCGCATCGGCTACGGCCGCGGCTATTACGACGGCGCGATCGCGCGGCTGTCGCATCGGCAGGCGCCGCTCACCATCGGGCTCGCCTTTGCCTGCCAGGCCGTCGCCCAGGTGCCGGCTGAGCCGCATGATCGGCCGCTCGATCACGTGGTCACGGAGCATGGTCCGGTTCCGCTTCGCTCCGAAGACGCCTAAACCACGCGACGGGCCCAGGAACGGTCCCGCAGAGATCTCCTTCATGCGCTTGCTCTTCCTCGGTGATGTCGTGGGGCGCCCCGGCCGTCAGGTCGTCGGCGAGCGCCTGCCGCGCCTGCGCGAGCGCTGGCGGCTCGATTGCGTGGTGATCAACGGCGAGAATGCCGCCCACGGCTTCGGCATCACCGAGTCGGTCTGCGACGAACTGCTCCAGGCCGGTGCCGACGCCGTCACGCTCGGCAACCACAGCTTCGACCAGCGCGAGGCGATGGTGTTCATCGATCGCCAGCCCCGCCTCGTGCGCCCGGCGAACTACCCGCCGGGCACGCCCGGACGCGGCGCCTGCGTCGTGGAAACCCGGTCCGGCGCGCGGGTGCTCGTCGTCAACGTGATGGGGCGCGTCTTCATGGACGCGATGGACGATCCGTTCGCGGCGGTCGAGCGCGAGCTGTCGGCCTGCCCGCTGTGCGACGCGGCTGACGCGGTGATCGTCGACGTGCATGCCGAGGCCACGAGCGAGAAGCAGGCCTTCGGGCATTTCCTCGACGGCCGCGCCAGCCTGGTCGTCGGCACCCACACCCATTCGCCCACCGCCGATCACAGGATCCTGCCCGGAGGCACCGCCTACATGTCGGATGCCGGCATGTGCGGCGACTACGATTCCGTGCTGGGCATGCAGAAGGACGAGCCCCTGCGCCGCTTCCTCCAGAAGACGCCGGGCTCGCGTTGGGAGGTGGCGCACGGGGAGGGGACGCTCTGCGGCCTCGCCGTCGAGACCGACGCGAACGGGCTCGCGGTCCAGGTCGCGGCCGTGCGGCTCGGCCCGCATCTGCAGGAGACCTGGCCGGAAAGCTGGGATTAGGCGCGGACGCAGCGTCCGTTCGCCCGACCCCGTGGAGAGCGCGACTTGATCGCGGGTGAGGCTGTCGCCACAGTGCCGGCCCGACCGGCCCCGGCTAACCGGCCCCCAGGAAGCGTTTCGGGCAGACGCCACCCGTTCTGATGAGTTCCGACCGATGGCCGCCCGACCTGCAACTCAGCCTCCGGGAAACGCCCCCGCGCACACGGCTGCGAAGCCGATCGCCCGACCGGGCATCTACCTCGTCCGGATGCTGGTCTTCCTGACGCTCGTCGGTTTCCTGGCCTTCGTCCTGTTCCGGCAGATCACTCCGGCCTTCCTGGCCAATCCCGGACTGAACGGCCTGATCCTCGGGGTCCTCCTGATCGCCGTTCTGCTCGCCTTCGGTCAGGTGGTCCGGCTCTTTCGCGAGGCGGGCTACGTCAACGCGGTGGCCGTCGGCGAGAGCGTGAAGCGCCCGCCGAACCTCCTGAAACCGCTCGTGCCGGCCGTGCAGGCGCGGGCGACCGGCGCGACTCTGCCGGGCATCCGCGCATTCCTCGACACCGTTGCGGCCCGGCTCGACGAGGGGCGCGACATCCTGCGCTACATCGCCGGCATCCTGATCCTGCTCGGCCTGCTCGGCACCTTCTGGGGCCTGATCGATACGCTCTCGGCCGTCGGCTCAGTGATCCGCACCATGCGGGGCGGGGGCGATGCCGCGGTGATGTTCGACGAGCTGAAGAACGGGCTCGCGGTGCCGCTCTCCGGCATCGGTCTCGCTTTCTCGGCCTCGCTGTTCGGCCTCGCGAGCTCCCTGATCGTCGGCTTTCTCGATCTGCAGGCGGGGCAGGCGCATGCCCGCTTCCACAACGAACTGGAGGATTGGCTCGTCTCGGGTGCCGAGAGCGCGACGCCTGCCGCCGCAGCCGCAGGCGTCGCCGTTCCGGCGGCCGGCGTGACCCGGGAGCTGCAGGAGGCGGTAGACCGGCTCACCGGCGTCATCAGCGAGGGCGCCAACGGCCGGGCCGCGACGCAAGCCATGGCCAACCTCGCCGAGGGCATCCAGGGCCTCGTTCAGCACATGCGCGCCGAGCAGCAGATGATCCGCGACTGGGTCGAGGCGCAGGCGAGCCGGGAGCGCGAGCTGAAGCAGGTGCTTGAACGCCTCGGGCGGGAGCGGGTCTAGGCGATGGCATCGCGAGCGGCGCGGCGCGAGCGCAGTCTCAACGTCTGGCCGGGCTACGTCGACGCGCTGGCGACGCTGCTCCTGGCCGTGGTCTTCCTGATGACGGTCTTCGTCGTCGGGCAGTTCTTCCTGTCGCAGGAATTGTCGGGTCGCGACACCATGCTGGCCCGGCTCAACCGCCAGATCGCCGATCTCACCGACCTCCTCGCGCTGGAACGCTCGAATCTGCGTACCGAGACCGCGTCCGCCGAAGCCCTGCGCACCACGTTGTCGAACGTCGAGGCCGAGCGCGACCGGGCGCTGGCGGAGGCCAAGGGAAGCGCCGCCCAGCAGGGGCAGGCCGGCGATCTCGACCGCCAGCTCCAGGCCGAGCGCGGCGCCACCCGCCGCGCCCTGTCCCAGGTCGATCTCCTGAACGAGCAGATCGCCGCCATGCGCCGGCAACTGGCGGCCCTTGAGGATGCGCTGGCGGCCTCGGAATCGCGCGATCGCGAATCGCAGGCTCGGATCGCCGATCTCGGCAGCCGTCTGAACGTCGCGCTCGCCCAGAAGGTGCAGGAACTCGCCCGCTACCGGTCCGACTTCTTCGGGCGGCTGCGCCAGATCCTCGGCAACCGCAGCGACATACGGGTGGTGGGCGACCGCTTCGTGCTGCAATCCGAGGTGCTGTTCCCAGCGGGCTCCGCCGCGCTGAAGCCCGAGGCGGGGCCGGAGCTCGACCGCATCGCCGCGGCAATCGCTGATCTGGCCAAGCAGATCCCCTCCGATCTTCCTTGGGTCCTGCGGGTCGACGGTCATACCGATGCCCGTCCCATCGCCAGTGCGCAGTTTCCGTCGAACTGGGCCCTCTCGGCCGCTCGCGCCATCGCGGTGGTGCAGTATCTCGCGGGCAAGGGCCTGCCGCCCCAGCACCTGCTGGCGGGTGCGTTCGGCGAGTTTCAGCCCCTCGACGCAGGCACCTCGGAGGAGGCCTACGGCCGCAACCGCCGCATCGAGATGAAGCTGACGGAGCGGTAGGGCGGGCGCTCAGGCGCCGGGCGGTGCCTCCGGCGGCGGCCTGCCGGGTGGTGAGAAGATGCCGAGGAACAGGGGACGGGCGAAGAGGTCGCCCGCATTGTCGGCATCCACATCCGCGCACCAGCGGCCGAGGTCGCAGGCCGAGTCGATCATGCTGCTCACCACCTGCGCGGCGATGATCGGGTCGACCGGACGGATCGAGCCGTCCGCCACGCCGTCGGCGATCGGGAAGGCGAGACGCTCCCACAGGCGCGTGAGTGTCGCCGGAACCTCGGCCCTCAGGACGTCCGGGAGCGCGCCGACGGCAGCGCTCCGCAAGAGCGGTCCGCTCTCCGAGAACTGGTGGCGGACCAGGGCGCGGGCGCATCCGGTCAGACGGTCCCAGCCCGGGCCCCCGCGCGCCTCCGCCGCGTCCTGCTCGCGGCGCAGGATCTCGAAGGTCCGCGCGAAGCAATTGGCGACGAGATCGTCCTTGTTGTCGTTGTGATGGTAGAATGAGCCCTTGGTCACGCTGAGCCGGGCCGAGATCTTCTCGACGGAGGCGCCGCGGTAGCCCTCCTCGTTGATCAGCGCCGTGGCGGCCCGGAGGAACGGTTCGGTCGCTCCGGTCATGCCGCCGGTGAGTGGCGGGGCCGTGCTCTCCCAGCCGGAGCCCGGCGCGGCGAGTCCGGTCACCAGGATGTCGGCGACGCGGGCGCCGACCCGTCCGTAGTCGCGCGCCTCGTAGCGGTCGATCCAGGCGCGTGCGGTGTGGACGATCGACAGGACGAGATGCGTCCGGGCGTTGCGCTCCGTGCGATCGAGGCGAAACGCGTCCTCCGGCAGAAAGGCCGCGCGGACGCGCCGGAACAGGGCGTTGTAGGCCGGGAACACCGCCTCGCTCTGCGGGCTGGGTAGGGCGAGCAGGTCGGTGAGCCGCACCTGCGGGCGATGAGTGCCGGTCTCGATGGCCGCGAGGTCGCTGAAGTAGCCGGCGAGGAAGCCGCGCAGCCGCGCCTCCGGTTCCGGAAGTGCTGCGACCGCGTCCAGGCGCGAGGCGTACCAGTCGAGGGTCCGACCGAAACAGGCCGCCGCCAGATCCTCCTTCCGGCGGTAATAGTAGGTGATGCTGTTCGTCACCAAGCCGACGCTGCCGGCCACGTCGTTCAGAGCCGTTCCGCGGATGCCGCGTGCGTTGAAGTGGCCGGCGGCGGCATCGAGAATCGCCTCGCGCTTGCGGGCGTAGCGCTTCGTCTGCTGCGGCGCGGTGGCGGCCCCTTCAATCATCCCGCGTGATTCAGCATGTCGGCGGGAGGGTTGCAAGGCGCCAGAGGCTGCCGTCCCGCCCGGAGGAAGGCCCCTCATAGCTGGTTGACTGACCCGGCCCGGTCGACCGGCGAGAACTTTTTCGAAGCCGCGGTATTGTCGCCGTAGCGCCGTGACGACGCTGCGCGGAAGCCCGGATAAATCGAGCCACGGCGGCGTTCCGCTGCGAAATTCCGGATCCGTCGGCGTTGTACCAATCGCTGATGCGGGAAAAGCACAATCGAGGGGGATTCCACTTTTTTGCGGTTGCGGTGCGCCGGGCCAAGTCTAACCTGTGTGAATCATGCTGATGCAAGCGCCCACGGCATTTCTGCCGTTCTCCTCAGCCGTGACGGCCGGTGCCGTGCGTCGAACGTCCGCGAGTGACCGCCACATGTTGTACGACGCGTTCCAGGCTCAAGCAGATCTCGCTGAACAGACCCGGGCCTGGGGGCGCGTCATCCACGATGCGGTCTCGCCCTGGAGCGGTTTCGGGGAGCCGGTTTCTTGGTGGTCCGCTGGCGCCCGGATGATGATGCGCGCCGGGATGACCTTCGCGCGACCGAGCTTCGGGCTGGCGGAGGTCATGGTCGGCAACCGCGCGGTGCCGGTCGTCGAGGAATCGGTATTCAGCACGCCCTTCGGGACGCTCCTGCGGTTCCGCAAGGACATCGACGCGCCGCAGCCGAAGCTTCTGGTCGTCGCGCCGCTCTCGGGTCACTTCGCCACGCTCCTTCGCAACACGGTGCGGGCGCTCCTGCCCGACCACGACGTCTACATCACCGATTGGCACAACGCCCGCGACGTTCCGCTCTCGGCCGGTCCCTTCGGGTTCGACGATTACGTCGACCATCTCGTGCAGTTCATGGGCGTGATGGGGGAGGGCTCGCACATGCTGGCGGTGTGCCAGCCGGCCGTGCAGGCGCTTGCCGCCTCCGCGGTGATGGCCCAGAGCCGCGATCCGGCCGCGCCGCGGAGCATCACCCTGATGGCCGGCCCGGTGGATTGCCGGATCAGCCCGACGGCGGTGAACACGCTTGCCACCTCCAAGCCGATCGCGTGGTTCGAGAAGAACCTGATCTCCACGGTTCCGAGCCGCCACAAGGGCGCGGGCAGACGGGTCTATCCCGGGTTCGTCCAGCTCTCGGCGTTCATGTCGATGAATATGAAGCGCCATATGCAGAGCCATGCGGACCTGTTCTGGCACATGGTCAGCGGCGATACCGCCAAGGCCGAGCCGATCGAAGCGTTCTACGATGAGTATTTCGCCGTGCTCGACCTTGCGGCCGAGTTCTACATCGAGACCGTCAAGACGGTGTTCCAAGACTACACGCTGGCCAAGAATGAACTCACCCACCGCGGCCAGCCCATCGACATGCGGGCGATCCGGCGCACCGCTCTAATGACCGTCGAGGGCGAGCGCGACGATATCTGTGCGGTCGGACAAACCATGGCGGCCCACGATCTCTGCACCGGTCTCGCGCCCCATATGAAGACGCACCACCTCCAGGCCGGCGTCGGCCATTACGGCGTGTTCTCGGGCAAGCGCTGGGAGCAGCAGATCTATCCGCAGGTGCGCAACTTCATCCAGTCGCACGCCTGATCGCGCGCGGTCCGGCCGGGGAAAGGGCCGGCGACAGGCCCCACCTCCCGAGGGCTGGGCGGATTTGACCCGCTGGCCCCGCACCGCCACCATGATAGCGTGTCCTGAGCGCGCCCTGGCAGCGCGGGAGGTTTTCGGCTGGAGCGGCGAGACGATCACGTGGACGATCAGCACGCGCAGCATCCCGCCGGCCCGGCCGTGACCGCACGGCTCGACCGCTTGGTCGCGCGGGCCCGGCTCGCAGGCCTCTGGGAGCGCGCATGGCCCCTGCTGTGGCGCGGGCTCGGTGTGGTGCTGGCCTTCGTGGTCCTGTCCTGGCTCGGGCTCTGGCTCGATCTCGGGCCGATCGCCCGCATGGCCGGCGTCGCGCTCTTCGGCCTGGCGCTCGCCGCTGCGCTGCTGCCCGTCCTGCGACTGTCCCGGCCCGGCCGGCAGGAGGCGCTGGCCCGCCTCGACCGCGAGGCGGCCGCGCGCGACCCCGCGCTCGCCCACGGTCCGGCCTCCTCGGCGGAGGATCGGATCGCGGTCGGCGGGAGCGATCCGATCGCGCGGGCGCTCTGGGCGCTGCATCAGCGCCGCGCGGCCGAGGCCATCGCGCGGCTTCGGGTCGGCTTGCCCCGGCCCGGCATGCCCCGGCGCGACCCCTACGCGCTCCGGGCCGCCCTCAGCGTGGCCGCGCTGGCGAGCCTGTTCGTCGCCGGCCCCGAGTGGCGCGAACGGATCGGCAGCGCCTTCGATTGGCGCCAGCCGCCGAGCGCGGGTCCGAATTACCGCATCGACGGGTGGATCGATCCGCCGCTCTATACCCGGATGCCACCGCTCCTCGTGACCCTGACGGAGCCGGAGCAGCGCCTGCGGGCGCCCGTGAACGCCCAGCTCATCGTGCGCATCGCGGGCGAGAACCGCGCGGCTGCCGACACGGTCCTGACCCCGAATGCCGGCCTGCAGCCGGTCTCCGGCAAGGAGTCGCGCGCGGACCTGCGTGAGGACCGCTTCAAGCTCGTCGGACCGGTGGCCGAATTGGACGTGGGAACGCCCGGCGGCAGGCGCCACCTCGTGATCGAGGCGATTCCCGACCATCCGCCCGAGATCCGGCACGTCGGGACCCCAGAAGTGAACGGGCGCGGCACCTTCAACTTGAGCTACCGGGCGCGGGACGATTACGGCCTCGCCTCGGCCGACGGTCTGGTGGAGGCGCCGGACGGCGGACGCTCGCTCGTCCCGCCCCCGCGCATCGCCCTGGTCCTGCCACCGGACGCCACGGGCGAGGTGGATGCCAAGACGCTCGTCGACCTCACCGACAATCCGTGGTCGGGTGCGCGCGTGCGCTTCACCTTGTCCGTCAAGGACGAGGCCGGGCAGGAGACCCGCTCCACGCCCGTCGAGATGGTCCTGCCGGCCCGCCCGTTCCGCGATCCCCTGGCCCGGGCCCTCGCGGAGGAGCGCCGGCGCCTCGTCACGACACCCGACACCGGTCGCCGCCGGGTTCAGATGGCGCTCGATGCCCTGCTGATCGCACCCGAGACCTTCACGCCGCAGCCCGGCGTGTTCCTGGGACTGAAGACCGCGACGCGGCGCCTGCGCCGAGCCGAGACCGACGCGGATCTCACCGAGGTCGCCGACCTGCTCTGGGAGATGGCGCTCAAAATCGAGGACGGCGATCTCTCGGACGCCGAGAAGCAGCTCCGGCAGGCTCAGGACCGCCTCAAGGAGGCGATCGACCGCAACGCGCCCGACGACGAGATCAAGCGCCTCACCCAGGATCTCAAGCAGGCGCTCGACAAGTTCCTCAAGGAGATGGCGCAGAAGCAGGGCCGCGAGCCGCGCCAGCAGCAGGGCCAGCGCAATCCCCCGAACGGGCAGTCCAAGAGCGTCACGCCCGAGGACCTCGACAAGATGCTGAAGGATATGGCCGACGCGATGAAGCGCGGCGATACCGCGGAGGCGCAGCGCCTGATGGAGCAACTGCGCAATATTCTGGAGAACCTTCAGACCGCCGAGCAGGGCGGCAAGTCCGATCAGGCGACCCGCGAGATGCGCCAGCAGATGCAGGAGCTCGACCAGATGTCGCGCGAGCAGCAGGGCCTTCGCGACGAGACCTTCAAGGACGGTCAGCAGAAGCGCGGCGAGCAGGGGCAGCGCGGCCAGCGCCCGCAGCAGAACCGGAGCCCGTCGCAGCAGGGACAGCAGGGCCAGGGCGGCGAGTCGCAGCCCGGGCAACAGGGGCAGAAGGGTGAGCGCGGCCAGCAGCAGGGCCAATCTCCCGGCAAGGGCGACGTGGGCGAGCGCCAGCAAGCCCTGCGGCAGCGCCTCGAGGATTTGCAGAAGCGCATGAAGGAGAACGGCATGAAGGGCGAGGACGGCCTTTCCGATGCCGAGGAAGCCATGCGCGAGGCCGAGGGCGCGCTGAAGGAAGGCCGCGAGGGCGAGGCCGTCGAGGCGCAGGGACGTGCCCTCGACGGGCTCAAGCGTGGCGCCGAAGGCATGCAGCAGCAGATGCAGGACATGGCCGAGGGCGAGGGCCAGGGCGACCAGCCGGACGGCCAACAGCCCGGCCAGCAGGGTCAGGCCGGCTCCCGCGACGACGATCCGCTCGGGCGTCCGACGCGCGGCCGCGATATGTCCGATGGCCGGGTCAGGGTGCCGACCGCCGACGAATCCGCGGTCCAGCGCGCGCGCCGGATCATGGAGGAGTTGCGGCGCAAGCTCGGCGACCCCGCTCGCCCGCGCGAGGAGCTGGACTATTTCGAGCGGCTGCTGCGCCGCAACTGACGAAACCCTGACGTTCGCCGCCGGTCAGCGATCACCGCCGGCCGATCGCATCCCCGAGATCTCCCGCCGATGTCCGCAAACACCCTCGTCCTCGTCGCCTGCGCCGCCGTCGCCGTCATTCTGCTGATGGGATTGGCCAACATGCTGCGCGGCGGCAGCGCCAACCTGTCCCAGAAGCTGATGCGCCTGCGGGTGCTGCTGCAGTTCGTCGCCATCGTGATCATCATGGGCGTGGTCTGGTGGCGTCAGGCCTGAAGCGGCTCCCGGCTGTGTGACCGGCACGCCGCACCCGCCCGGTTTCGGCGCGGATCGGGATGATTCCAGAACCGGCGGCCGACCGCGCCTGCGCAACCCGTGCTAGTGCTGACGGGCTATGAAGTCGGACCCGGCACCCATGCTCAACTCGTTCCGCTGCGTACTCGCCGGCGTTGTCGCGCTGGCTGCGACGGCCCCCGTGTCAGCTGCCGATCTCGCTGCTCCGCCGCGGCCCGTGCTCTACGCCGCTCCGGTCCAGCCGCTCAGCTTCGTCTCCGAGCTGCGCATCGGCGGCTCGGTGCAAGATCCCGGTAGCGCCGAGGGCAAGTCGCCTGGCTTCAGCACCGCGAACGTCAACGGCGAGATCCTGTTCGCCAAGCCGGTGATCAGCGCCGACCCGTTCTGGCAGGCCTTCGTGCCACGCCCGACCGTCGGCGGAAGCTACAACACCGGCGGACGCACCAGCTACGCCTATATCGGCGCGACCTGGACGATCGACATCCTCCCCGAGACGTTCAACCGCCGCGTGTTCCTCGACGGGTTCTTCGGCGGCGCGGCCCATAACGGCTATACGGGCCCGAAGGCCGGCACGCCCTTCGGCTTCAACACGCTCGGTTGCTCGCCTCTGTTCCGCGAGGCGGCGGCGCTCGGTTTCCGGATCACCGAGCACTGGAGCGTCATGGCGACGGTCGAGCACATGTCGAATGCCGGCCTCTGCGCGAACAATCGCGGCCTGACGAATTTCGGCGGCAAGCTCGGCTACACCTTCTGAACGCCTCCGATCCCTCGCTTGCCGGCCCGCCGGGCGCGTGACATCAGCGCCGGGCGGGCTTTTTCATGCCCGCGACAGGCCCGACGAACGGGCCGCCGCAGGGGAGGCAGGCGCCGTGGTCACGCTCAACCGCATCTACACCCGCACCGGTGACAAGGGCACGACCGCGCTCGCGGACGGGCAGCGCCGCTCGAAGGCCGACCTGCGCGTCGAGACCTACGGCACGGTGGACGAGACCAACGCCTGCATCGGGCTCGCCCGGCTCCAGGCCGAGCCAAATCTCGACGGGATGCTCGCGGCGATCCAGAATGATCTGTTCGATCTCGGGGCGGATCTCGCCACGCCGCCGAGCCCCGAGCCGCTGCCCTATGAGCCGCTCCGCATCGTCGCGGCGCAGGTAAAGCGTCTGGAAGCGGACATCGACGCGCTGAACGCCGCGATCCCGCCGCTGAAATCCTTCGTGCTCCCGGGAGGCACGCCGGCGGCGGCCGCCCTCCACCTCGCCCGCACCGTCTGCCGCCGGGCCGAGCGCCTCGCGGTGAGCCTCGCCGCGACCGAGGGAGAGATCGTCTCGGCCGAGGCTCTGCAATACCTCAACCGCCTCTCCGACTTTCTGTTCGTGGCGAGTCGAGCCGCCAACGGCAACGGTGCGGGCGACGTGCTGTGGGTGCCGGGTCAGAACCGCTGAGGCGCCCGCCAGGCCATACCGCCGCGTTGAAAACGACATCGGCCGATGTCCCGTCGCTTTTCGAAAGCGCGAGGCCGGGCGTCGCGTTGACAAGGCGGAAATGTGGCCGTTACGGTCCGCGCCCTGTGTGCGACGCGGCGCGCCCGGGTCGGTGCGCGGTCGCCGGATAGCGCTTCGTCAGAACAAACCACGCGGAGGAAGTTGGCCCCCATGAAGGTTCTGGTGCCCGTGAAGCGGGTCGTCGACTACAACGTCAAGATCCGCGTTAAGGCGGACGGTTCGGGCGTGGAGCTCGCGAACGTCAAGATGTCGATGAACCCCTTCGACGAGATTGCGGTCGAGGAGGCCATCCGCCTCAAGGAGAAGGGCAAGGTCAGCGAGATCGTGGCCGTCTCGATCGGCCCGCAGCAGGCGCAGGAAACCTTGCGTACCGCCCTCGCCATGGGGGCCGACCGCGCGATCCTGGTCAAGACCGACGTCAATTGCGAGCCGCTCGCGGTCGCCAAGATCCTGAAGGGCGTGGTCGAGAAGGAAAGCCCTGAGCTCGTCATCCTTGGCAAGCAGGCGATCGACGACGATTCGAACCAGACCGGTCAGATGCTCGCCGCGCTGCTCGGGTGGCCGCAGGGTACCTTCGCCTTCAAGCTCGAGTTCGGCGAGGGTGCCATCGACGTCACCCGCGAGGTCGACGGCGGCCTGCAGACGGTGTCTCTGAAGCTGCCCGCTATCGTCACGACGGATCTGCGCCTCAACGAGCCGCGCTACGCGTCGCTGCCCAACATCATGAAGGCGAAGAAGAAGCCGCTCGAGGAGATGGCGCCCGACGCGTTCGGCGTCGACGTGACCCCCCGGCTCAAGGTGCTGAAGACCGCCGAGCCGCCGGGCCGTTCGGCCGGCATCAAGGTCGGCTCTGCGGCCGAGCTCGTCCAGAAGCTGAAGGTGGAGGCCGGCGTCTTCTGAGGACGACGGCTTCGCCCGCGAATCGGGCTTGAGATTTCGCGATTCCGGCAGGCTGCCGCAGGGCGCCGCCCAGAGCAGGAACACCCCATGACAACGCTCCTCTACGTCGAGCACGCGAATGGACAGATCAGGGACGCCAGCCTGAAGGCGCTCACGGCGGCCAAGGAACTGGGAGCCCCCGTCCACGCGCTCGTCCTCGGAACCGGGTCGAAAGCTGCGGCTGAGGCGGCGGCCAAGCTCGACGGCGTCGTGACCGTCCTCAATGCCGAGGACGGGGTCTACGACCACGATCTCGCCGAACCGGTCGGGGCGCTGATTGCGGCCATCGCCGGCTCCTACGACGCCATCGTCGCCGCCGCGACGACGACAGGCAAGAACGTGCTGCCGCGGGTGGCGGCGCTCCTCGACGTGGCTCAGATCTCCGACATCATCAGGGTCGTGTCCCCCGATACCTTCGAGCGGCCGATCTATGCCGGCAACGCGATCCAGACCGTGCAGTCCGGTGGCGGCAAGATGGTGATCACGGTGCGCACGGCGGCCTTCAAGCCGGCCGGCGAGGGAGGCGCGGCCTCGATCGAGGCGGTGCCGGCGTCGGCGCCGGAGGTCGGCGGATCGAGCTTCAAGGGCGAGGAGATCGCCAAGTCCGACCGTCCGGAGCTGGCCTCGGCCAAGTTCATCGTCTCCGGCGGGCGTTCGCTCGGGTCGGCCGACAAGTTCAAGGCGCTGATCGAGCCGCTGGCGGACGCGCTGGGCGCGGCGGTCGGCGCATCGCGCGCGGCCGTCGATGCCGGCTACGCCCCCAACGACTGGCAGGTCGGCCAGACCGGCAAGGTGGTGGCGCCCGACCTCTACGTCGCGGTGGGAATTTCCGGCGCGATCCAGCATCTTGCCGGGATGAAGGATTCGAAGGTGATCGTCGCGATCAACAAGGACGAGGACGCGCCCATCTTCCAAGTGGCGGATTACGGGCTGGTCGGCGATCTGTTCCAGGTCGTGCCCGAGCTGCAATCCGAGATCGCCAAGGCCAAGGACTGAGCTTCCGGCTCAGACGACGGGGAAGCCGGCCGCGTCGCCGCGACCGGCTCCCGTCGTCCCGGTCGTTTGGGCGACGAGAGAACATGGCGACCCCCGGCGCATCGTGCCGGGGACTTCCTGCGCGCCCGCGAAAGGCGCACGATAACAATATGCCCGACTGCGCTCCCCCGGATCCGATCCGGGACGGAATGCGGCGGGTGGGGGTGGATACGCCGCGAAAGGGTTTCTTCCGTCCGCTCACGCGGGCTAGAAGGGAGCGGACCGGCGCGCCGAGGATCGAATTCCATCGCGCAGGTCAGCGTATTCGCTGGAGGCCGACTGCCGGTCCGGCTGTCGGAGATGGGGCGCGGATCGAAACATGGCCATCGACATTACGCGAGTCGGCATCATCGGGGCCGGGCAGATGGGCAGCGGGATCGCGCAGGTTTGCGCGGCCGCCGGCCTCGACGTGCGCCTGAATGACCGGGAGGGCGCCCGGATCGAGGCCGGCCTCGCCCATATCGAGGGGAACTTTGCCAAGCAGGTCGCCAAGGGCGCGATGGACGAGGCCGCGAGTCGTGAGGCCCGGGCCCGGGTCGTACCGGCCAACAGCTATGCCGATCTCGCGGAATGCGACCTCATCATCGAGGCCGCGACCGAGAACGAGGCAACGAAGCGCGAGATCTTCTCAACCCTGTGCGCGTCGCTCCGACCCGATGCGCTCGTGGCGACGAATACCTCGTCGATCTCGATCACGCGGCTCGCCGCGGCGACCGATCGACCGGAGCGTTTCATCGGCATCCACTTCATGAATCCCGTGCCGGTGATGCAGCTGGTCGAATTGATCCGCGGCATCGCCACGGAGGACAAGACTTACGAATCGGCCAAGGCCTTCATCGCCAAGCTCGGCAAGACCTCGACTATGTCCGAGGACTTCCCGGCCTTCATCGTGAACCGCATTCTGCTGCCGATGATCAACGAGGCGATCTACACCCTTTACGAGGGCGTGGGCTCGGTCGAGGCGATCGACACGGCGATGCGGCTCGGCGCGAACCACCCGATGGGCCCGCTGCAACTCGCCGATTTCATCGGCCTCGATACCTGCCTCTCCGTGATGCAGGTGCTCTACGACGGGCTGGCCGACTCGAAGTATCGCCCGTGTCCCCTCCTCGTGAAGTACGTCGAGGCCGGCTGGCTCGGCCGCAAATCGAAGCGCGGCTTCTACGATTATCGCGGTCCGACGCCGGTGCCGACACGCTGACGAGCCGGCTGGTCCGAACACGACGACGGCCGGGATGCGCCTGCATCCCGGCCGTCGTCGTTTCGTCCTTCGGCCGACGCCTTACTTGGGCGGGGCGGCGCCGTTCGCCGAGGGCTGCGACTGCTGGGGATAGGCCGGGTTGGCGGCCGGCGTGCCCGACGTGTTGGCGGACGAGGGCGCGTTCGCCTTGCCGTTGACCGACCCGGTGACCTCCTGGCGCGAGGCGTCCTGACTCTGCGAGGCGTAGTCCTTCGGCGAATTCGCACCGTTCCAGGTCAGCAGCCCGATCGTGGCGATGGCGAGGAGCGCCAAGCTCCCGACCAAGACCCACAGAACCGGCTTGCCGCGCGAACCCTGGCGCGCCTGCGTGTTGTCCAACTTCTCGACCATCGGGTGCTCTCAGCCTCCATGCTCGGGCACGAGGCTCCCGGCCCCGGCGCGATGCAACCTATGCCCGCAAACGCAGGGCTGATCGCGCCGGTTCCTGATGCGGTTGGAGCGAAGGCCCTCAGCGGCCCGTCACCAACAGGATCTTTCCGAGATGGGCGCTCGATTCCATGAGCTCGTGGGCCTTGCGCGCCTCCTCGAACGGGAAGGTGGCGTGGATGATCGGACGGACCGCGCCGGAATCGAGATCGGGCCAGACGTCGTGCGCGAGGCCGGCCGCGATCGTCGCCTTCTCGGCGATCGGCCGCGGTCGCAGCGTCGCGCCCGTGAAGGTGAGGCGCTTGGTCATGATCGGGGTGATGTTGAGGTCCTCGACCTTGAAGCCGCCCATCAGCGCGATCAGCACGAGGCGGCCTTCGAGCGCCAGCGACGCAAGATTGCGTGGCAAGTAGCTGGCCCCAATCATGTCGAGGATCACGTCGACGCCCTTTCCGTCCGTCAACCGCCGAACCTCCTCCGCAAAATCGACCTCGCGGTAGTTGATGGCGTGATCGGCGCCGAGTTCTTCGCAGAACCGACATTTCTCGGTGGAGCCAGCAGTCGCGAAGACGCGAGCGCCGCGCCGCTTGGCAATCTGGATCGCGGTCGAACCGATGCCGCTCGATCCGCCATGCACAAGGAACGTCTCGCCCCGGGCGAGACGACCGCGCTGAATTACGTTGGAGTAGACCGTGAAAAAGGTCTCGGGGATGCCGCCCGCATTGACGAGTGAAAGCGACGCTGGCCGCGGCAAGCAGTGAACGGCCTCAGCCACCGCGAACTCGGCGTAGCCGCCACTGATGACGAGGGCGCAGACCTCATCGCCCAGTGCCGGTCTCTCGACGCCTTCGCCAACCGCGACCACCCGGCCACTCACCTCAAGGCCCGGAATGTCGGTTGCGCCCTTCGGCGGCGGATATTTGCCCAGCCGCTGCATCAGGTCGGGCCGGTTGATCCCGGCCGCCACGACCTCGATCAGCACCTGGCCGGGGCCGACCTGAGGCAGCGGCGCGATCTCCAGCGTGATGACCTCTGGACCGCCGCCGTCGCTGTAGCGGATCTGGCGCATCGTCTCGGGCAGGGCGGCTGTGGCGATCATGGCTGGTCCTCGGTGGCGTGAAGGCGTCGCACGTCAGGTGCCGCATGATGTAGCGGCGGCAAGTCCCGGTCTGCACATTCCCGGCGCCGGCGCGTCACGGCTCTGACTTGGCACAGATGATACGGGTCGGGCGGCCTGCCTCAGCGCGTGCCGTACATGCGGTCACCGGCATCGCCGAGGCCCGGCACGATGTAGCCGTGATCATTCAGGTGGCTGTCGATCGCCGCCGTCCAGATCGGTACGTCGGGATGGGCGGCCTGGAGCCGGGCGACTCCTTCGGGCGCGGCGAGCAGGCAGACGAAGCGAAGATCCTGGGCTCCGCGCTCCTTGAGGCGCTGCAGGGCAGACACAGCGGAATTGGCGGTGGCGAGCATAGGATCGAGCACCAGCACGGTCCGGTCGGCAAGGTCGGACGGCGCCTTGAAATAGTACTCGATCGCCTCAAGCGTCTCAGGATCGCGGTAGAGACCCACATGGGCGACGCGGGCCGAGGGCACGAGCGAGAGCATTCCATCGAGAAATCCGACGCCCGCCCGCAGGATCGGAGCGAGCACGAGCTTTTTGCCCTGAATCTGACGCCCCTCCATCGCCTGGATCGGGGTCTCGATGGTGACGGGTTCAAGAGGCAGGTCGCGCGTCACCTCGTAGGCGAGCAGCATGCCGATCTCGTTGAGGAGATTGCGGAACCCTTGGGTTGAGCGTTCGCGGTCCCGCAGAAGGGTCAGCTTGTGCTGAACCAGGGGGTGCTCCACCACCGTGACCGATGCCGCCATGCCGCTCCCCTTCACTTTGCTGCAACGGTGTGCCGAAGGCGGCGCGGTGGCGCAACGGCAGTGGCGCCCGCACGCACGAAAAAGGCTCCCCGCCCGTGGACGGAGAGCCTAAGCGGCCAGGAGTCCAGCGCGGGTCAGGCGCGATCGTTTCCGCCTTCTGTCCGGCGCTTGGCCATGAAGGCATCGAATTGCTCCCGATCCTTGGCGCGCTTCAGCTCCTCGACGAAGGCTGCGAAGGCGCGGCTCTCCTCATTAAGCGCCCGGCGCTGCGCCTCGAGGCGCTCGAGTTCGGCGCGACGATAGTCGTCGAAGGCCGCGTTGCCGGTGGCACTGCGGCGGCTCGCCGTCTCGAAGGCCTGTGCGAAACGCGAGACCGGGCGTTCGGTGTGAACCCGCGCGACCATGTCGCGCAGCTCTGCCACAGCGGGATAACCCGCCAGCTTCCATGCCACGAGGGCGAGGCCGACCGGCCACCAATAGATGAAGGCGACCACGATCGCGCCGATCTCGATGGAACGGCGCGGGAATGGACCCGAACGGCAGACCCTGCCGGTGGCCCAGGGATTGGTGGAGGATGTGCTCACGGGAGGCTCCGCGTTCGATGTGAACAGCGTTAACATGCGGGGCCCGAATCCGGGTTTCAAGGGGTGCGCCGCCGCGCCCTCCGAGGCGTTTTCGGTCTTCACCTCTGTGGTAGACGACATCGGCCATCGTCCCGGCATCCGCTCCGGGCCGCCGATGTCGGGAGCGCCGCCACGGGAGGCGTTCCACCGCTCTTCCGGGAAAGTCGTATGCCGGCACAGGAGCTTGGAGCGTCGCAATGAGGTCGATCCCCGGCCCGATACCTTACGGTCGGCGCGGGATAGCGGCCCCGTGAACGAGCGCCAGGACTCCGGCGCGGAGGAGCTCGTACTTATCCGGGATACCGGGCCCCTTTGGTAGGTGCCCAGCCGCTGACAGGGTGGCGAGACCGTGCGCCAGCGCCCAGACCTCGAGCGCGATGAAGCGCGGGGCAACGCCGCCGAATCCCTCGGGGAAGGTCGATTGAAGAGCTTCGACCAGCAGGTCGAACGGGCTCGGCCGCGCTTCGGTCTCGATCTCGACGTGGAGGCCGCGGGTCTCGAAGATCGCCGCATAGTAGGCCGGCTCCTCTTCGGCGAAGGCGAGATAGGCTTCTCCCATCCGGGTGAAGCGTTCGAGCGCGCTGCCGCGCGAGGTGAGCGCCCGCGCCAAGCGCTCGGCCAGATCCGCGAAGCCGCGACCGGCGAGTTCCTCCAGCAACGCTTCGCGCCCACGGAAATGCCGATAGAGCGCTGCCGGCGTGACGCCGACGAGGCGCGCCGCATCCACCAGCGTGAAGCCGCCGATGCCGCGCTCGGCGATGAAGCGGCGCGCCGCCTCGATCAGCGCCTCCTTGAGGTTGCCGTGGTGATAGCTCCGTCGGTCACCGGATCCCTCCCGCCAGGGTCGCAATGTTCACTCCTCACGCTCCGAATGCCATGAAGACGGGCAAACGGCAGCTTTGTTTCAACGATCAGGGGGACTTAGCAGAGTTGCGCGCGATTCGGTGCGTAGCGTCTAGTGCTAGACGATGTTTTCGCCGCGGCTTGACATCGCGCCAGCCTATCGCTGCAACAGTGTTACACCGGTAGGCGCCGATCGCTTGGCGGGCAGTCCATGGGGCGATACACCGATGGCATTCATCAGCGTCAAGGCATGGCGCGCTCGCACCGCCAAGCGGAAGCACCTTGCGGACGAGTTGAAGCGCGTCCTGCGCACCGCACTTGCCCTCGCCGAGTCTGATTCGCTCGCGATCAACGAGATCGCCTGTCCAGACCCAGGCTGCCCGGACCTCGAAACGATCGTCTTGGTCATGCGGGTCGGTCAGCCGACGCGAGCTCTGCGCATCCGCAAAACACTCGACACCGTCGAGGCCGGCGACGTCACGGCAGTCGTGCGGGACGAGGCGCGGCGCCGGGCCGCCGGAGAGCCTTGAGGCTCGCGCCGATGTGACGCGCGTTCGCCGCGCGTTTGCGGCATATCATCGTGCGCAACCGAACAACGCGCTGGTCGTGTCGAGCGCGACGAAACCGACCGGGGCTGCGGCACGAACACACGCGGTTGAACGAGGACACGCTATGCTCAACCGCCGCCGCCTTGCCGCGCTCGTCGCGGTCAGCCCGTTCCTGGGCACTCCGGCCCGCGCCGCCGAGATCGTGCCGTTCCAAGCCGAGGCCTTTGAGGCCGCACAGAAGGCCGGCAAGCCGATCATCATTGCGGTGAACGCTCCCTGGTGCCCGATCTGCAGAGCGCAGAAGCCGATTCTAGCCAAGCTGTCAGCCGAGCCGCGCTTCAAGGAGCTGCAGATCTACGGGATCGACTTCGATACCCAGAAGGATTTGCTGCGCCGCTTCGACGCACGGACGCAGAGCACCCTCATCGCCTTCAAGGGCGTGAACGAGACAGGACGGTCTGTCGGCGAAACCCAGCCGGAATGGATCGAGGGGTTGCTCGACAAGACGATTTGAGGCGCGCCTCAGCGTTTGAAGAACGCGTCGGCCGCGCCGAGGGCGGCGACCTTTGCGGCCCGCACCGCATTTAAGCGGTCAATCTCCCGCTGCAGGAGATCGATGCGCTCGGCCAAGTCTTGTACCGAGAGCGTGTCGAGACTCTGGCCGATCTCGTGGCTCACCGGCTTAAGCCGTGCCCGCTCCTCGTCGTCCCGCATGTTCGCGCTCCTCACCACCAAGGTTGGCCGGCCGCCTGCCGCGGCAGATCAAGATGGCGCGCCACCGTCGCGCCGATATCCGCAAGGCTCGCCCGTCGACCAATCGGCCCTGGTGTGATCAGCGGTCCGAATGCCAAGACCGGTACCTGTTCCCGGGTGTGATCGGTGCCGGCCCAGGTCGGATCGTTGCCGTGGTCGGCAGTGATGACGCAAAGGTCGCCCGGCTTGAGCACAGCCTGGATATCAGGGAGGCGTGCGTCGAAGGCTTCGAGTTCCGCCGCATAGCCCGGCACATCGCGGCGATGGCCGTGCTCGGTGTCGAAATCCACAAGGTTGAGGAAGACGAGACCGCCGTCTGGCAGGTCGCGCAACGCCGCGAGCGCGGCGTCGAGGCAGGCCGCATTGCTGCCGGGCTTGATCTCGAAGCCAGTGGCGCGATGGGCGAAAATGTCGCCGATCTTGCCGACGCTGACGATTGGGCGGCCGGCCACAGCGGCCAGATCGAGCAAAGTCTCACCTGGCGGCACCACTGCGAAGTCTCGTCGGTTACCTGTGCGGCGAAATCCGACTTCGGAGTTGCCCTTGAACGGCCGTGCGATGACACGGCCGATCCGGTATGGGTCGCAGAGTTCGCGTGCGGTGCGGCAGAGCTCGTAGAGCGGCGCCAGCCCGAACGCCTCTTCATGGGCCGCGATCTGGAACACGCTGTCGGCTGAGGTGTAGCAGATCGGCTTGCCGGTTCTCAGGTGCTCGGCGCCGTATGCCTCGACGATGGCGATGCCCGATGCATGGCAATCGCCGAGGATGCCCGGCAGCCGGCCCCGAGCGATCAGGTCCCGGGTCAACGCCTCCGGGAAGGCCGGTTTCGTGTCTGGGAAATGGCCCCAGGGCTCGCGCATAGGCAAACCCGCAATCTCCCAGTGGCCGGATGGCGTGTCCTTGCCGGCCGCCATCTCGATGGCGTGCCCGTAGGCCCCGGCCATAGGACCGTCGTACTCCAGCCCCGGCGGCACACGGCCCGTGGCACCAGCGGCGGCGAGTCCGAGGCCGAGCCGGGCGAGGTTCGGTAGGCGCAAGGGACCGATCCGCAGGCCGGGCCGGTCTCCCGCGCCGGCGGCGCATCGTTCGGCGATGTGACCGAGTGTATCGGCGCCCGCGTCGCCGTAGGCGGCGGCATCGGGGGCGCCGCCGATCCCGACGGAATCGAGCACGACAAGGAGCGCGCGCGCCATGGCTTCAGACCGGCTCGAGATCTGCCACCGTCTCGCTGCGCAGATCGAATGCGGCGGCGAACAGGGTGCGGGTATAGGCCGTCTGCGGATCTGTGAAGATGCGCTCGGCCGGCCCTTCTTCGACGACGTGGCCGTTCTGCATCACGAGGACGTGGTTGGCGAGGGCCCGCACGACCTTCAGATCGTGGCTGATGAAGAGGTAGGCGAGGCGTCGCTCTCGTTGCAGGTCGCGCAGAAGGGTCACGATCTGCGCCTGCACCGAGCGATCGAGGGCCGAGGTCGGCTCGTCGAGGACGACGAAGCGCGGCTTCAAGACGATGGCGCGGGCGATGGCGATGCGCTGACGCTGGCCTCCGGAGAACTCGTGTGGGTAGCGGTCCATCACCTTCGGGTCGAGCCCGACATCGGTCAGCGCGCGCGCGACCGCGTCGCGGCGCTCGGCGTGGGAGCGCACCGCGCCCTGAACGACGAGCCCTTCGCCCACGATGTCGGCCACCGACATGCGGGGCGAGAGCGATCCGTACGGATCTTGGAAGACCACCTGCATGTCCTTGCGCAGCGGACGCATGCCGCCGACCCCGAGCCCGTCGATCGATCGACCCATGAAGCCGATGGGCCCCTCCGATGCGATGAGGCGCAAAATGGCGAGGCCCAGTGTTGTTTTGCCAGAGCCGGACTCGCCGACGACGCCGACGGTCTCGCCTTCGCGCACGCGTAGTGAAACGCCGTCTACCGCCTTGATATAGCCGGCCGTACGCCGGATCAGACCCTCCTTCAACGGAAACCAGACTTTCAGCGGCCCGGCCTCTACGAGTACCGGCGCGTCGGCAGGCACCGGGTTGGCGCGGCCCTTCGGCTCCGAGGCGATCAGGCGTCGGGTGTAGGCATGCTGCGGGTCGCCGAAGATCTGGGCGGCAGTTCCGGTTTCAACGATACGGCCGGCAAGCATCACGCAGACGCGCGAGGCGATGCGCTCGACGATGCCGAGATCGTGGGTGATGAAGAGCATCGCCATGCCGAGCCGCTTCTGGAGATCGGCCAGCAACGACAGGATCTGGGCCTGCACCGTCACGTCGAGGGCGGTGGTCGGCTCGTCTGCGACAAGCAGATCCGGTTCGCAGGCGAGCGCCATGGCAATCATCACACGCTGGCGCTGGCCGCCCGAGAGCTCATGCGGATAGGCGCCCATGCGCCGCGCGGCGTCGCGCAGGCCGACGAGTTCGAGAAGCTCAAGGATGCGTGTCCGAGCCTGCTTGCCCGAGAGCCCGCGGTGCAGTCCGAGCACTTCGCCGATCTGCCGCTCAATGGTGTGGAGCGGGTTGAGCGAGGTCATCGGCTCTTGGAACACCATGGTGATGTCGGCGCCCCGCACCTCGCGCATCGCGCGCTCGGGCAACGCCAGCAAGTCGCGCCCCTTGAAGACGATGCGGCCGGACAGCGTCGCGGCGCCATCCACGAGACGGAGGATCGAGAGCGCCGTCACGGACTTGCCGGATCCGGATTCGCCTACCAGCGCCACGGTCTCGCCCGGTGCGATGCTGAAGCCGACCCTGTCGACCGCGACCGTGCGGCCTCCTTCCGTTGGGAACGTGACGGACAGATCCTCGACAGTCAGCAGCGCTTCGGTCATCTCACTCGGTTTCGGATCAAGGGGAGACGTTTCTTATAGCGCGGCGGGGCAGCGGGGGCGAACGGTCGCTTCGGCAAACCGGACGGATCGCCGCGGCGGCCGAGTCGATCATCCTCAGCGAGCAATTTTCGGATGCGGAACGGCTGGATCCAGCTTCACACATGCGAGCTACGGTACCACGCCGCGGCCCGACGGGTGCTCGGACGCCAACGACGCGTCCAGGGCATGGGTCGGGCAAACGTCCTTCGCCGTGCCGGCACGCGGAATATCTGGTCCTATCGAGGCAAACCGCTCGGGCGTGGCTGTCGGACCAGATTGATCGTTCGGCGCGGCACGCTACAACCCGCGGCGTGATCCGATCCCCATCCAGAACCTGCGCGACGCTTTGCGTCGCTCTGCTCGCCTGCACGATTGTCTTGCGCTCGGTGGCAGCGGTGGCGGTGCCCACCGATGGCACGGGCGAAACCGTGGAACAGGCACTATGCCGCCTGATCGAGGGCTCGGCGAAGGCGCAAGCCATCCCGGTGCCGTTCCTGACCCGCCTGATCTGGCGCGAGAGTAGCTTTCGGGTGGGCGTCGTTAGTCCTGCCGGTGCGCAGGGCGTGGCTCAGTTCATGCCCGGCACTGCGCGCGAACGTGGCCTGACTGATCCGTTCGATCCCGAGCAGGCGATCCCTCACGCCGCAAGGTTGCTCGCCGACCTCAAGCGCCAGTTCGGCAATCTCGGTCTCGCGGCGGCGGCCTATAATGGCGGCGCCGGCCGCGTGACCAACTGGATCGCCGGCAGCGGCGGATTGCCCGCCGAGACCCGGGCCTACGTGCTCTGGATCACCGGCACGCCTGCCGAGGATTGGCGTGGTAGCCGCGGCACGATCGAGTTCCCGGAGGGCGGCGCGCCAAAAGCGGACCCGAAGGGCGAAGACACAGCGGTTGCCACGCCGGACAAGAGGATGGCCAGAACCGAGCCGGCCATCGACACGCCGCAGACCTGCCTACAGACCACGGCCGCTCTACGCATACCGTCGCGCGGCGACCGCTTCGCGATCGGACCGAATGAGGGGCCGGCGGCACCCTGGGGGATCCAGCTCGCGGGAAACTTCTCGAAATCGCTGGCGCTCGCGAGCTTCTCGCGGGCGCGCGCGACCTATGCGCGCGTGATCGGGGACGTGCGGCCGATGATCATCGGCACGCGCCTGCGGAACCGCGGCACACGCGCCTTCTACCGGATCCGCATTCCGGCGGAGAGCCGACAGGCGGCTGACGGTCTATGCACCCGGATCCGAGGAGCCGGCGGCGCCTGCATCGTGCTCCGGACCTGAGGTTTGGCTCGTTGCGATGGGGCCGGCCGCGTTTCCGTCATGAATCCGCCCCGAGGCCCCCGTCCTGTCGCTGGCCAGTCCCAATCGGAGATCGAATGACCCGCGTCCTCACAGCGCTCGCCAGCGTGGTCTGTCTCGCGCTCAGCGCGCTCGGCATCGTCGCCTGCTCGCCGCTCGCTTTGTTCGACGCGATCGGGCCGCGGGACGCAGGCGGGCGACAGGTGCTGCGCGACCATCCATTCGGCGAGGGGCCGCGCCGGACGCTCGATGTCTACGTCCCTGTCGCAGGGGCCGAGCGCGCGCCGGTCCTCGTGTTCTTCTACGGCGGATCCTGGCAGAGCGGCACGAAGGACGACTACGCCTTTGTGGGGCAAGCGCTCGCGGCGCAGGGCTTCGTCACGGTGCTGCCCGATTACCGGCTCTACCCGGAGGCGCCGTTTCCGGGCTTCCTGGAAGACGGCGCCCGCGCGGTCGCGTGGGTGCACGACAACATCGCGGAGTACGGCGGTGACCCTCGCCGCATCGTACTGGCCGGGCACTCGGCCGGGGCCTACAATGCCGTGATGCTCGGCCTCGACACGCGTTATCTGCGGGCTGCGGGTGTCGACCCCCGCGTGATCCGAGCGGTGGCCGGGCTCTCAGGCCCCTACGATTTCCTGCCTTTCGACCAGGAAACCACGATACGGGTCTTTGGACAGGCACCTGACAAGCCGGCGACCCAGCCTATCAACTTCGTCGGTCCCCACGCGCCTCCAGCCTTCCTCGCGAGCGGAGAGTCCGACACGGTGGTCCGCCCGCGCAACACGGCGAGTCTCGCGGCCAAGTTCCGGGCGGCGCACGTGCCGGTTCAGGAGCGTATCTATCCGGGGCTCGATCACAGCGACACGCTGCTTGCCCTATCGGTCACCTTCCGCTCGAAGGCTCCGGTGCTGGCCGAGATGGCCGCTTTCCTCAGGGGCCAGGCGCTGAACCGCCAGCAGGTATCGGTGGGCGCGCGGTAGGAGACGCCGCAATCTCATCCGGGAGCGTGAAGACCACCAGCGCGTCGCCTGTGCCGAAGCCCGATCCTTTTGTGAAGGAGGATCCGCCAGCGGCTACCGCGAGGTACTGGCGCCCGTCGAGCCTGTAGGTGATCGTCGGGCCGCTGATCCCGGCACCGCACTGGAAGCGCCAGAGCCGTTCACCGGTCCGGGCATCGTGCGCATCAAGGTTGCCGTCCTCCTCGCCGGAGAAGACGAGGCCGCCTGCTGTGGCGAGCGTGCCGCCGGCGAGCCGGCTGTCAGCGCGCCGGGACCATGCGATCCGTCCGCCATTGGCGACGTCTACCGCGGTGAGCGTGCTGTAGCTCGGTTCGCCGCGCGCTTCGCCGGTTTCGGTGTAACGGATCTCGGGTCGGCCAGGGGCGCCCGGCACCGTCTTCACCGTGTAGGTCGTCGCTCCGTGCCGCACCTGAAGGTAGGCCATCCCGCTGGCTGCATCGTAGGCGGTCGGGGGCCAGGAGACCGCGCCGAGGGGGCCAGGGCTCACGACCGTGCCTCCCGGAGTCGGTGGCCGGAACAGGTTCTTCTGCTCGACGAGCGCCTCGGAGCGGGCGAGCAGCGCCCCCGTCGACCGATCGTGGACGTAGATCCAGCCGGTCTTTGACGCTGAGGCTACGGCCTTGACGCTGCGCCCGTCCGGTGTCCGGTAATCGAGCAGGAAGGGTGGGCTCGCGACATCGTAGCCCCATTCATCGTGTGGCACCTGCTGGTAATACCAGCGCAACTCACCGGTCCGCACGTCCAAAGCGACGAGGCTCATGGTATAGAGGTTGTCCCCTGGCCGCGAGAGCCCGAAGTTCTGCGGCGCCGGGTTGCCGGTGCCGAGATAGATCAGCCCGAGTTCCGGATCGTAGGCCGGCGTCATCCAGAGCGAGCCTCCGCCGACGCGCCACGCCTCGGCATGGGCGGGCGCAGCCGCTTTCTCGGCCGCGATGTCGCGATGGAGCGGTATGCCGTCGGCAGTCTCGGGCACGAAGCCGCCCTCCCAGCCTTCGGCCTTGGTGACGTACCAACGCCAGCGCTCCTCGCCCGTCCGCGCATCGAAGGCAGCGAGCCAACCGCGCCGGCCGTAGCCGCCCTCGATGCCGACGACCGCGCCGCCATCGAGACCGCCCGCCTGATCCTCCACGTGAAGGCCATAGCCCGCGCCGGTGACGCCGACGATGACGAGGCCGTCGGCCACCAGCGGCGGCATCTTGAAGCCGAGCCGGCTCGACCCCTGCACCGGTTTGCCGCCGAGCGTGCGGGCAAGACCTGACGCGGTCTCGCTCTCGCCCTCCTCGGGGCGCACCGCCTCATGATCCCAGACCACCGCTCCGGTCTGCGCGTCCAACGCGATCACCCGGCCGTCCATGGTAGCCTCGTAGACCCGGCCTCCCGAGACGGCGAGACCACGGTTCGACGGTGGTCCGAAGACCTGATCGGTGCGCGGCTTGTGGGTGTAGGTCCAGCGTACGCGACCACTGTGCGCATCGAGCGCCGCAACGCTGTTACCCGTGGTGGAGATGTAGAGTGTCCCATCGACGACGATCGGCTGCGCCTGGAAATACCCGGTGATGCCGCTTTGAAAGATCCAGGCCGGGCGTAAGCGTCCGACCGTGTCGCGATTGATTGCGTCGAGGTCTGAGAAATTGCGATTCGATGTATCGTGCCCGAACATCGGCCAGCCGACATCCGCAAGATCGGCGGCTCCGGCGCACAAGGGGACGACGCCGAGCGCGAGGCCCAGCAGGGCGGATGCCCCCCGCAGCATCCGGGCATGATCGAGCATCGCGTTTCTCCTGAACGGTCTTGCAGCGCTGCGTTCAGCTCGTCGCGACAGGCGCAGCGCCCCGCGGAGCTTGCACAAGAAGCCCCGGCGCGGCCTGTGCTCCCATCGCCTGCGCCATCTCGGCGGCGGTCTGGCCGGCGGCATCGCGCCGCTCAGGATCGGCGCCGCGGGCGAGCAGCATCTCCAGGATCTCGATCCGGTCGAACATCGCAGCGATCATGAGGGCTGTTCGGCTACCGTCGCCGACGCCGTCCACCTGAGCCCCGTGGTCCAGAAGCATCCGGGCGATCTCGGTCTCACCCTTGAAGGTCGCACCTGCGAGTGGCGTCTGGCCGCGGTCGTTGGCAAGTTCCGGATCGCCCCCGGCCTCGAGGATGACCCGGACGGCCTCAGGCTGCCCGTTATAGGCGGCCAGCATCAGAAGGCTGTCACCCTTGTCGTTGCGCAGGTTCGCCGGCAAGCCCTGCCCGAACAGCTCGGCCAATTCGTCGGCATGGCCCATGCGGGCGTACTGAAACACCCGTCCCGCGAAGGCGAGGGTGGCGTCGTCGAGGACGGGCAGCGGAGTCTCGTCGGCTGGCATTCTGGCTTCCGTGTGTCAGGCGTCTCGAACTAGGGCAACCCGGACGGAAGGGGAGCCCGGTGCGGTTGGGCGACGGCCACCTGTCCGTCGGAAGTGCGTCGAACTTACCTCAGATCCGAGCTTCGGCTCCGACCGCGCATAGGCACAGCACCTTCGAGATCTCGGCATGCTCCATGTCCAAGTCTCCTGATGGTTCGATGGAAGTGTCGTCCACTTTACGACAGGCTAGGCAGGCTTCTATCATTCATCAAAGTCAATGTAGAAGGCGGCAGCGAAAACTTGAACAAAGAGCCGGTCAAGAAATCCACCGCGACCCAGGCACATGCCGGCCATCATCATCCGAAGAATCACCACAAGAAGATCGACGCGGCGCACAATCAGTCGAACGCCCAGTTTATCGCTGAAGCCGCGCGCGCAGCGCAGATTTCAGAGCAGACCACCGGCGTCCCAGCGAGCGTGACGATTGCGCAGGCTATTCTCGAATCCGGATGGGGCAAACATCATATCGGAAAGGCCAATAATCACTTCGGCGTCAAAGCGCATACCGTCAAAGGCTCGATTGACGTCGGCAAGGAGGCAACCGGGTACGTAACCGTCAAAACGAAGGAGCACATCAAGGGCAAGGACAAGATCGTCGACGCCAATTTTCGATCCTACAAAGATTTGTCTGGCTCCTTCGTCGATCATGGAGAGTTCATCAAAACCAACAAGCGCTATCACAAGCATGTCATGGATTATGCAAAGACCGGCAATGCTGACGCATTCGCAAAGGGTCTGCAGAAAGCCGGATACGCAACCGACCCGCACTACTCAGAGCTTTTAATCAAGATCATGAAAAAAAATAGTCTCTACAAGTATAATGGGGGACTTAGGCAGGTTCCCGATCTGAACGCGTCTCGACCATCGCCGCAGATTATCCTTCCCTAAAGGCGAAGCATGAGATCGAACCTTACCTATATCGGCGTTTTCGCCGCGCTGGCCCTCGGTAGCATCACCTGTGGCGAGAGCGCTGAGGCTCCCGCCTGCCGACCCGATGCCGTCCAAGATTCAGCGGTCCGGGAGCGATCGCGCGCATCAGCCAAGCTGCTCGCCGGGCTGGAGATTTCGCAAGTCGCGTTCTGCAGCTATGCCTCGGCGACCGAGATCTGGATCACGCCGCGATACGATCCGCAGACGGGGCCCAACACATATCGATATAACAAACTCTATCTTCGGTTGACGGATCTGCTGAAGACTGACGTCGTTCTGCGCGATCAGATGGACGACCTGACAATTCGGATTACTCGGACGCAGACCGGGATCCACACCGATTTTCAAACGGCACCGGAGTAGGGCACCTGTCGCGGCCCGTCAGGCTGCCGCCGATACCTTGTCGACGCCGGGCAACCCGCCGTAGCGGCGATCGCGCCGAGCGAACTCGCCGACGGCTTCCGCGAGGTCGGCCTGCCCGAAATCAGGCCACATCCGCTCAGTGAAGTGGAGCTCGGCATAGGCCGCCTCCCAGAGCATGAAGTCCGAGAGCCGTTTCTCGCCGCCGGTGCGGATAAGCAAGTCGACATCGACCGGGGAGCCGTGCATCTCACCCGCGATCAGGCGCCCGAACTCGCCGCGCGAGACGCCGGCATTCTGAGCCTGCGCGGCGGCGGCCAGGATCGCGTCGCGGGCCGAGTAGTCGACGGCGATGCGCAGGTGCAGACGCTTGCCCGACGCGGTCGCAGCTTCCGCGGCCTCGATTGCCTCTGGGATGCCCGCGGGGAGGCGATCGCGCCGTCCGATCACGCTCAGGCGGGTTCCGGTCCGGGCAAGCCGAGCGGTCTCGTTGCGCAGATACGAGCGCAGTAACCGCATCAGCGCGCCGACCTCGTCCGCGGGACGTTGCCAGTTGTCGCTGGAGAAGGCGTAGAGCGTCAGTGTACCGATCCCGAGGTCCGGGCAGGCCTCAGCCGTCACCCGGATCGCCTCGACGCCGCGGCGGTGGCCGGCGACGCGCGGTAGGCTGCGCTGGGTTGCCCAGCGCCCATTCCCGTCCATGATGATCGCGGCGTGCAGGCCGGGTCGCGCGTCGGCCAAGCTTTGCATCATAGAGTCTCCGCTCGGTCGGGGATCGGTGGCATGGGGAGGAGGTCAGACCGTGGTCGTAGCGAGGTCGGGAGCGCGGCCGGCAGCCTTCGCCGCGTCGCGCACCACCTGCTCCAGCACCGCGAGATATTCGAGGAATCGGGCGCGACCGGCCGGCGTCAGGCGGCAGATCGTCTGCGGCCGGTTCTGAGTGTGGCCCTTCTCGAGGCTCACCAAGTCGGCCTCCTGCAGCACGGCCAAATGTCGGCTCAGGTTGCCGTCCGTGAGGTTGCACAGGCGCTTCAGATCGGGGAACGGCAGTCCCTTAGGGTGCCCCACCAGAGAGGTCAGAACGCTGAGGCGCGCCTTTTCGTGGATCGTACGGTCGAGCCCCTCATAGGAGAAGCGGCCGTCGGCTCGGTCAGAGATCGTCATCGCGGCCTCCTCCGGCCCGGTGCAGCACGACGGCAAGCAGGCACTGGCCGACCATGAAGGGCAGACCCATCAGCCAGGGTGACAGGCCGCGACCGCCGCTGGCGCATGCAAGGCCGGCGAGGCCGGCGAGCAGATACCAGGCCGCGATCCCATGTACGCCCCGCGGCAGCATCCGGGCCGAGGCGAACAGGCCGAGGCCCATCAGAACCTGCCAGAGGCCGGGCAGCATCCAGAGCGCGTCCGGAGCGAAGCGGGCGATCACGAGACCGAGGCAGGCGCCAGCGCCCGCCGTGGGCAGGAACAACTCGATGGCGTTCCAGATCATCGCGTCGGCGAGCCCGGAATGCAGCCGGCGCGAGCGCCGCACCGTCTCGATCCCCACGAGGCCAAAGGCCAGCAGCGCAGCGCCGATCCAGAGTGAAAAGAACAGCAACGGGCGCGCATTCGGGTCGCCGAGCCAGAGTGACTGGGCGGCAGCCAACCCGAACGCCACGAAGCCCGTTGCCGCGACGGTCGCAGCGCCGAGCCCGCGAAACGCGGTGTCGCGCGCGATCTGGCTACGGATCGCCACGATGTCGGCCAGGGCCCTGTCGAGGTCGTGCATCAGCCTCCCCCACCCGCGGTGCGCTTTGCAATGCAAAGTAACCCGGCGCCGGGCAACCGGCAAGAGCTTATGAACTGTCCGCGCGAGCCAATCTGGCGGATGCCGTGCCCGAGGATGAGATTCGGGAGTAGGGGGTTCAGGCCGCGATCAGGCCACCATCATCGGAGACCCGGCGCAGGTGATGAGGGGTGTCCCCGAGCTGGTACTCGATCATCGCGAGCCGTTTGAAGTGATGCGCGCCGATATATTCCATCGTCATGCCGATGCCGCCGTGGAGTTGCACTGCCTCCTGGCCAACGAGGCGGCAGGCCTTGTTGATCTGCACCTTCACCGCCGAAAGCGCAGTGGCACGCTCGGACGGGTCAGCGGTGTCGACCATCATTGCGGCGTAGAGCGCCATTGAGCGGGCCTGCTCCAGCGCGATCATCATGTCGACAGCCCGATGCTGCAGGGCCTGGAAGCTGCCGACCGCGACGCCGAACTGCTTGCGGGTCTTGAGATAATCGACCGTGAGCCTGTGCAGGGCGTCCATCGAGCCGACCGCCTCGGCTGCGAGCGCCGCGATGCCGTGCTCGACCACGCGCTTCAGAAGCGGCAGGCCGCCTGCCGGATCGCCGAGCACGGAGTCCGCGCCGACCCGGACTCCGACGAGGGCGACCTCCGCGGCGCGCCCACCGTCCTGCGTGGGGTACGCCTGGATCGTCAGGCCGGGGGTATCCGCGGGCACGAGGAACAGGCCGATGCCATGGGGATCGCGGCGGTCACCGGAGACGCGGGCGCTCACGATCAGGAGGCCTGCCGCGTCGGCGTTCAGCACCACGCTTTTGTGCCCGTCGAGGATGTAAGCGTCGCCGGAGCGACGCGCCGTGGTGTTAACGTCGTGCAGATCGTAGCGTGATTGCCGCTCTGTCTGGGCCAGAGCGAGGCGCAGCGAGCCTTCGATCACGCCCGGAAGCAGACGTTGGCGCTGGGCGGTGTCGGCGCCGAGCCGAAGCGCGGTGGCGCCGAGCACCCCGCTGGCGAGAACAGGCTCGACCGCGAGGTTGCGGCCGATCGCCTCCATCACGATCATTGTCTCGACCGGTCCGCCGCCGAAGCCTCCATCGTCCTCCGAGAAGGGAAGGCCGCTGATGCCGAGTTCGGCGAGCCGCGCCCAACCCTCATCCGAAAAGCCGAGCGCCGCCCGGGTGTGAGCTTGGCGCCGCTCAAGTGACGGGTAGGCGTCGGCCAGCAACCGCTCGACGCTGTCGCGCAGGAGGGTTTGCTCTTCGCTGAGGTCGAAATCCATGAGCTGCGTATCTCTTCGCGGGATCGTAGGCGCGGGAACGGGTTAGAGTCCCAGCACGCCCTTGGCGATGACGTTGTGTTGGATCTCGTTCGACCCACCGTAGATCGAGACCTTGCGGTTGTTGAAGTAGCTCGGCGCCGCCGCATCGACCCAGTCGAAGCCCCCGGGCGGGCTGTTGTCGCCCGTGGTCCGGCGATCCGGGGCGGCGAGAGCGAACGGGCCGGCGAGTTCCACCAGCAGCTCGGTGGCGGCCTGCTGCAGCTGCGATCCGCGGATCTTCAGCAGCGAGGAGGCCGGGTCGGGCTCGACCGAATCGGCGCGGCTCTTCTTGGCCGCGACGCGCATCTGGGTGATCTCCAGGGCCTTCAGCTCGATCTCGACCTCGGCCACGCGCCCGCGGAAGGCCGGGTCGTCCCACATCGTGCCGGCCCCGGCCGGCATCTCGCGCGCCAGCCGCTTGATGCGCTGGATGCGCTCCTTGGTGAGTCCGATCCGGGCGATGCCGGTCCGCTCGTTGGCGAGCAGGAACTTGGCGTAGTCCCAGCCGCGATTCTCCTCGCCGACGAGATTCTCGACGGGCACACGCACGGCGTCGAAGAACACCTCGTTGACCTCGTGGCGGCCCTCCAGGGTGATGATCGGCCGGACGGTGATGCCCGGCGTCGTCATGTCGATCAGCAGAAAGGAGATGCCGCGCTGCTTCTTGGCCTCCATGTCGGTGCGCACGAGGCAGAAGATCCAATCCGCGTGCTGGCCGAGGGTGGTCCAGGTCTTCTGCCCGTCCACGACGTAATGGTCGCCGTCCCGCACGGCCCGCGTCTTCAGCGAGGCGAGGTCGGAGCCGGCCCCCGGCTCCGAAAAGCCCTGGCACCACCAATCGTCGAGGTTGGCGGCGCGCGCGAGGAAGCGCTCCTTCTGGGCGTGGGTGCCGAAATTCGCCAGCACCGGGCCGAACATGTAGCAGTTGAACTGCTGCGGCAGGGGCACCGCGGCCTGGAGCAGCTCCTCGGTGTAGATGTAGCGCTGGATCGGGGTCCAGTCCTGGCCGCCCCATTCCTTCGGCCAGTGCGGCACGGCCCAGCCGCGGGCGTTGAGGATGCGCTGCGAGGCGACGATGTCGTCCTTGGAGAGGCCGCGCCCCTCCGAGACCTTGCGGCGGATCTCGGCCGGGATCTCGCTGCGGCAGAAGCTGCGGACCTCGTCGCGGAACGCGACCTCCTCGGGGGTGAAGCGCAGGTCCATCTCAGGCTCCGATCTCGAACAGGCCGGCGCAGCCCTGGCCGCCCGCAACGCACATGGTGACGACGGCGAAGCGGGCGCCGCGGCGGCGGCCCTCCACCAGGGCGTGCCCGACCAAGCGGGCGCCCGACATGCCGAAGGGGTGGCCGATGCTGATCGCGCCGCCATCCACATTGACCCGCTCGGGATCGATCCCGAGCCGGTCGCGGCAATAGATCGATTGCGAGGCGAAGGCCTCGTTCAGCTCCCACAGGTCGATATCCGCGACCGTGAGGCCGTGGCGCTCGAGCAGGCGCGGCACCGCGAAGACCGGGCCGATGCCCATCTCCTCGGGCGCGCAGCCGGCCGAGGCGAAGCCACGGAAGCGGCCGAGCGGCGTCAGGCCGCGCCGGGCGGCCTCGGCCGCCGACATCACCACGCAGGCCGAGGCACCGTCCGAGAGCTGGCTGGCATTGCCGGCGGTGATGAAGGCGCCCGCGCCGCGCACGGGCTTCAGCTTGGCCAAGCCGTCGAGCGTGGTGTCGGGCCGGTTGCCCTCGTCCCGCGACAGCCGCGTCTCCACCGTCCGGGTCTCGCCCGTGGCCTTGTCGGTCACCGCCTGCAGCGCGCTGATCGGCACGATCTCGTCGTCGAAGCGGCCGGCGGCCTGCGCGGCGGCGGTGCGGCGCTGGCTCTCCAGGGCGAAGCGGTCCTGCGCCTCGCGGCCGATGCCGTAGCGCTCGGCCACGATGTCGGCCGTCTCGATCATCGGCATGTAGATCGCCGGCAGGTGCCGCTCCAGCCAATCGTTGCGGGTCAGCTCGCGCTGCACCCGCGGCTGCACGAGGCTGATCGATTCGAGCCCGCCCGCCACCGCCACCGGCACGCCGTCGAGGATCACCCGGCGCGCGGCGCTGGCGATCGCCTCGAGGCCGGAGGCGCAGAAGCGCGAGACGGTGACGCCCGCCGATTGCACCGGGATGCCGGCGACGAGGCTCGCATGGCGGGCGACGTTGCCGCCCGTGGCGTTCTCCGGGTAGCCGCACCCGAGGACGACCTCCTCGACCTCGGCCGGCTCGACACGGGCACGCTCCAGGGCGGCGCGGATCGCGTGGGCGCCGAGATCGGCACCCCCCGTGAGGTTGAGGGCGCCGCGGAACGCCCGGCCGATCGGCGTGCGGGCGGTGGAGACGATGACGGCGTCTGTCATGACGGGTCCTGCTGTGCGCGCGCCCGCTCCTCGGCGACGAGGACGCTGGCCAGAAGCTTGCCCGCGGGACTCCGGGGCAGCGCCTCGCGGAACTCGAGGGCTCGGGGGATCTCGTGGCGGCCGATGCGGCTGCCGAGGAAATCCTGCAGCGCCTCCAGGTCGAAGGGCTCCGCCCCCGTCTTCAGGGTGACGAAGGCCTTGGCGGCCTGCCCGCGATAGGGATCGGGCACGCCGATCACGATCACCTCGGCGACGTCCGGGTGCTCGTAGATCGCGCCCTCGATCTGCACCGGATAGACGTTGAAGCCCCCGGAGATGATCATGTTCTTGCGCCGGTCCACGAGGTCGAACACCCCGTCCGCGTCGACGCGCCCGATATCGCCGGTGAGGAACCAGCCGTCGCGGAAGGCCGCCTCGGTCGCCTCCGGCTGCTCGAAATAGCCCGCGAAGACGTTGGGCCCCCGGATCGCGATCTCGCCGGTCTCGCCGGTCGCCACCGGGCGGGACGGATCGTCGAGGCTGACGATCCGCATGCCGATGCCCGCCAGCGGGATCCCGATGATGCCCGGGCGCAGGCCGGCGCGCGCGGGCAGCCGTGTCCCGGCCGGCGCCGTCTCGGTCATGCCCCAGCCGACCGAGAGACGGATCCCCATCAGCGCGGTGAGGCGCGCCATCACCTCGAAGGGCAGGGGCGCGCCGCCGCTCATGCAGGAGCGCAGGGACGAGAAATCCACCCGCTCGATGCCCGGGCGGTTGAGGAGCGCCACCCACATGGTCGGCACGCCCGGGAAGGCGGTGGCGCGCTTCACCTGGATGTCGTCCACGATCTCGGCCGGGTCGAAGCGCTGGCGCAGCAGGATCTGGCTGCCGGCCCGGACGCAGCGCAGCAGCACCGTCGTCAGCGCGTAGATGTGGAACAGCGGCAGCACGCAGATGGTGCGGGCGGAGATCGCGTCGTCCTCGCCCTCGTCGCTCCAGAGCCGGTACATCGAGGCCGCGGCGGTCAGGTTCCGGTGCGTCAGCATCGCGGCCTTCGGCAGGCCGGTGGTCCCGCCGGTGAATTGCAGCAGCATCACGTCGTCGGGCCGGCGCTCGGGCCATGCGGCCGGCGGCGGCGCGTCGCTACCCGCGAGATCGACCACGCCCGCGCGCAGCGGGATCGGCAGGGGCTCGGCCACGGCGGAGGGGCCCCATTCCGCGTCGTCACCGACGAAGACCGTATCGACGAGCCCCTGGTCGAGCAGGCCGAGGGCGACGGGTAGGAAGCCGGGCAGGTTCGTCGTCACGACCGCGCGGGCCCGGGTGGTGCCGAGCTTGTGGGCGAGCTCGCGCGGCGCGTCGAGACCGGAGAGATGCACCACGACCAGCCCGGCGCGGGCCGCGGCGAAGAAGGCGCGCGGGTGCAGCGGCGTGTTGGGCAGGTGAAGGCCGATCGTGTCGCCGGGCTTCAGCCCCGCCGCGATCAGCCCCTCCGCCATGCGCGCGACGCCGGCCGCGAAATCCGGGAAGTCGATCGTGCGCCCACGGAAGTCGAGAAGCGGACCGCGCGCCGCGGCGCAACCGCGCGTCAGGAAGTCCGGGACCGTGCAGGTCTCGATGTCCGCGTCCCACCGGCTGGAACCCGGGAAGCTGCGCTGCCAGACCGGTCTCGCATCCGCGTCCGCCGCAATGTCGCGCGCGTCGTCCATCGCTCGGCCGGCCTCCCTGTGCGACCTCGCCCCGCGAGCCTCGATCGGGCTGCTTTCTTGGGCTTAGAAAATTGGATATGTGGTCCGCCGAGGGCCTGTCAACGGATCCGGCCGGGTTTTGGAAAAGGCGGTATCGTGGCAAGGGGACCGCTGCAGGGCGCTCGCGACGGCTCGCCCCCGGGCAGCAGGCGCGGGACCGCGGTGTCCGCGCAGCGGCTTTCGTAACCCCGTCGTGGTGGGCGTTCGCGGGCCGGACAATCCGGACGCGGTGCCGATGATGACACGGGCATGCCGTCGCTCGCATGGATCCGGTGCCCCGCCAAGGAACGCCGGCCCGCGCCGGGACGATGTAACAACCCGCTCGATCGAAGCGGAGCGAATGCGATGACGGAGGAAGCGATGACGCCGGACGCCGATCCCGACCTGCCTCTGGCGGGCGTGCGGGTCCTCGACCTGTCGCGGGTGCTCGCCGGCCCGTGGTGCGCCCAGGTTCTCGGCGATCTCGGCGCCGCCGTGATCAAGGTCGAGCACCCCGAGCGGGGAGACGACACCCGCGACTGGGGCGTGCCGACGCCGTCGGGCGGGACGAGCTACTTCGACAGCGTCAACCGCAACAAGCGCTCCCTCGGTCTCGACCTCGCGAGCGAGGAGGGCGCCGCCATCGCCCGCGAACTGGCCGCCGCGAGCGACGTGGTGATCCAGAACTTCAAGCGCGGCGGCGCCGACCGGCTCGGCCTCGGCTACGAGCGGCTCGCGGCCGAAAACCCGGGCCTGATCTACTGTTCGGTGACGGGCTATGTCGGCGACGGGCCCGAGGGCGAGCGGCCGGGCTACGATCTCGTGGTGCAGGGCGAATCGGGGCTGATGGCGCTGAACGGGCGTGCCGAGGAGCCGCCGCTGAAATTCGGGGTCGCCGCGGTCGATCTCTTTACCGGGCAATACGCGGCGCAGGCGGTGCTGGCCGCGCTCGTCGCCCGCGCGCGAACCGGGCGCGGGCGGCATGTGGAGATGGCGCTCTACGATTCGGGCCTGAGCCTCACCGCCTATGTGGGCCTCGGCGCGCTGGCGCTGGGGCGCGATCCGGAGCGCGTCGGCAACGCGCATCCGGCCATCGTGCCCTACGGCGTCTTCGAAGCCGCGGACGGGACGCTGGTGATCACCGTGGGCAACAATGCCCAGTACCGGCGTTTCTGCGCGGTGATCGGCCGGCCCGATCTCGCCGACGACCCGGATTACGCGACCAATCTCGGCCGCTCGCGCCTGCGCGACCGGCTCGGTCCCGAGATCGAGGCGGAGCTGCGTCGCCGGCCCCGCGCCGCGCTGATCGCGGCTCTGGGCGCGGCCGGCATCCCGTGCGGCGAGGTCGCGGGCCTGCACGAGGCCCTCCGCTCGGCGCGGACGGCGCAGGCCGGCATGCTCTCGGACGACGCGGGCGGCACGCGCTCGCCCGTGCTCGCGCCGCCCTATCGCCTCGACGGGCGCCGGCCCCCGGTCCGCCGCCTGCCGCCCACGCTGGGCGCCGACACGGAGGCGGTCCTCGCCGAGATCGGGATCGATGCCGCGCGGATCGCCGACCTCAGGGAGCGCGGCGTGGTGGCCTGAGGGCCGAGCCGCCGGCGGGCGCCAAGCCTCCCGGCGCGCGCGAAACCGCCCGATGCGAGGGTCGCACCCTGCGGCGAGCGGCCGGGCAGACAGGATCATTCGGAGAAGGACGGACAGGCATGACGGACAAGACGCAGATGCGCCGCGAGGGCCGGGTCGCAGTGATCACCCTGGCGAACCCGCCCGTGAATGCCCTCGGGGCGGCGCTCCGCGGCGAGCTGCGCGACCGGATCGCGCAGGCCGAGGCCGATCCGGAGATCGCCGCGATCGTGCTGACGGGTGCCGGCAAGCTGTTCAGCGGGGGCGCCGACATCACCGAGTTCGGCAAGCCGCCGCAGGGGATCGACCTCAACGCCCTGCTCTCGGCGGTCGAGGATTCGGGCAAGCCCGTGATCGCTGCCATCCACGGACAGGCGCTCGGCGGCGGCACGGAGCTGGCGCTCGCCTGCCATCACCGCGTCGCCACGCCCTCGGCCCGGATCGGGCTGCCGGAAGTGAAGCTCGGCATCGTGCCGGGCGCGGGCGGCACGCAGCGCCTGCCCCGGGTGGTCGGGCCGCACAAGGCGCTCGCGATCATCACCTCCGGCCAGCCCGTCGCCGCGCCCGCCGCGCTCGCGATGGGCCTCGTGGACGCGCTCACCGCCGAGGACGCGCCGGTGTCCGACGCCGTCGCCTTCGCCGAGCGCCTGATCGCCGAGGGCCGGTCCTCGCCGCGGATCCGCGACCGCGACGACCGGCTCGCCGAGGGCCGCGACGATCCCGGCCTGTTCGACCGCTTCCGCGCCGAGAACGCCAAGGCGTTCCGCGGCTTCGAGGCGCCCGAGGCCTGCATCCGCTGCGTCGAGGCGGCCTGCACCCGGCCGTTCGCCGAGGGGCTCGCCTTCGAGCGCGAGACCTTCCTGCGCCTCGTCTCCGGCGCCCAGTCGATCGCGCAGCGCCACGTCTTCTTCGCGGAGCGCGAGGTCGCCAAGATCCCGGACCTGCCCGCCGACCTGCCCCTCGTTCCGGTGCGGATGGTCGGCATCGTCGGCGCCGGCACGATGGGCGGCGGGATCGCGATGAACTTCCTCAATGCCGGCATCCCCGTGCGGATCGTCGAGGCGCGCGCGGACGCCCTGGAGCGCGGCCTCGCAACGATCCGGCGCAACTACGAGAACACCGCCCGCAAGGGACGCATCACCGAGGCCGACGTCGCGGCGCGGATGGAGCTGCTGCGGCCCGGGCTCGATCTCGCGGCGCTCGCCGATTGCGACCTCGTGATCGAGGCGGCCTTCGAGGACCTCGCGATCAAGCGCACGATCTTCGAGCGGCTCGACGCCGTCGCCAAGCCCGGCGCGATCCTCGCCTCGAACACCAGCTATCTCGACATCGATGCGATCGCGGCGGCGACGGGGCGGCCCGAGCAGGTGCTCGGGCTGCATTTCTTCTCGCCCGCCAACGTGATGCGTCTGCTCGAGGTCGTGCGCGGGGCGAAGACCGCCCCCGCCGTCATCGCCACCGCGATGGCGCTCGGGCGCCGAATCGGCAAGGTCTCGGTCCTCGCGGGCAACGGGCACGGCTTCATCGGCAACCGCATGCTGGCGCAGCGCCAGAGGGAGGCCAACCGCCTGATCCTGGAGGGCGCCACGCCCCAGGACGTCGACCGGGTGGTGACCGGCCTCGGGCTGCCGATGGGGCCGTTCCAGATGATCGATCTCGCGGGGCTCGATCTCGGCTGGTCGCCCGAGACCTCGACGGGCGAGACCGTGCGCGAGATCCTGTGCGAGCGCGATCGCCGCGGCCAGAAGACCGGACGCGGCTTCTACGATTACGACGAGACCCGGAGGGCCACGCCCTCCGACGAGGTCGCGGCGGTGATCCGGCAGGTCGCCGAGCGTCAGGCAATCGCGCAGCGCGCGGTGGCGGACGAGGAGATCCTGGAGCGCTGCCTCTATCCGATGATCAACGAGGGCGCGAAGATCCTGGAGGAGGGCAAGGCGCTGCGGGCCTCCGACATCGATATCGTCTGGATCACCGGCTACGGCTGGCCGGTCTACAGCGGCGGCCCGATGCATTGGGCGGACGGGATCGGCCTCGGCCACATCGTCGAGCGGCTGCGGGCGCTCGAACAGGCGCAGGGCCCGGAGTTCCAGCCGGCGCCCCTTCTCGACCGGCTCGCCGGCGAGGGCCGGACCTTCGCGGATTACGACCGCGATCGTCGCGCCGGTGTCCGGTCCGCCGCGGGGGCGCGCGTCGCGACGACGGGGTAGGGCCCGACCCGCCTCCCGGGTCGGGCGATCCGCTTAACGCTCCTGCAACTATACGGCGCAATAAAAACCGCACGGTCGCTTCCCGTGCGGTGGGCGGCGGCAGGTAGCGTAACGGATAGCCCCGCCGTGAAGACGAGACGAGGACGACGCCCCGGAACCGTCCGCTGGCTCGGGACCGCCATGATCCCCTGGGTGGCCGGCCTCGGCTTCCTGGTGTCCTTCACGGCGACCGCCGGCACCGACAGCACCCTGGGCACCAGCCTGATGGCGGGGCCGGACTGGCGCAGCGTCCCGGCCCTGCCGCCCGGCACGGTCCTGATCGGCGGCGCCGTCGCCCCGAACGGGGATCCGCTGCGGTCCGACCTCAAGGCGGCGGCCCGGGTCTACCCGGTGGTCCAGCGCGAGCGGAAGGGCGGACCGGCCCAGGCCGTGGGCGCGAGCTTCGCCCGGCGCGCCGCCACGATCCGCGAGGCGTCCCTCGTCTTCAGCGATCTGACGGGCGCCGTCAGCGGCGTCCTGACGCCCGGCGCCGCGATCTGGAATCCCGAGCTCGAACCGGAGCGCGGCTTCGTGCCCGTGCCGGATCTCGGCCTGACCACGGGGCCGGACAGCGCCGCCTCGACCGGCTCGGGCAGCGCCGACATCACGGAGAGCAACGAGGCGGAGCGGCGCGACGACGGATCGACCCCGGCGGTGCCGCGCGCGGTCGCCCTGTCGTCGACGACGCCCGCTCCGGCCGACGCGATCCCGGTCGAGGTCGCGGCCGGGAGCCTCGCGCTGCCCGAGATGGCGCTGCGTCCCGAGCGGGTCGAGCCGGCCGCCCCGGAGGCGGCGCGCCACCGCTACGCCGACCTGATCGATCCCGAGGCGATGAATCGCGAGCAGCGCTGCCTGGCGGAAGCCGTCTATTTCGAGGCCCGCAGCGAGCCGGAGGCCGGGCAGGCCGCGGTCGCCCAGGTGGTGCTCAACCGCGTCAAGAGCGGCCTCTACCCGGCCAACGTCTGCGGGGTCGTCTACCAGAACCGGCACCATTACATGGGCTGCCAGTTCTCCTTCGCCTGCGAGGGCAAGTCGCTGCGCATCACCGACAGCGAATCCTGGCAGACGGCGACCCGCATCGCCCAGTCGGTGATCGAGGGCCGGACCTACCTGAGCGAAGTCGGAGCCGCCACGCATTACCACGCGGATTACGTGCGTCCGGGCTGGTCGCGGCGCCTTCACAAGATGGACGTCATCGGCCGGCACATTTTCTACACGCTCAAGCCCGGCCAGACCTGATATGAACAGCTTTCGGCCAATGCGATTTACCTAAGTAGGCAGTTGCTAAGCAGTCGAAACCAAGGGTTAATTTTACCTTGATTCGGAAATCGGCTTGCCCGCTGGGCAACCTGGACCGCATTTGAACGTCGAGATCAGCGCGGGACTCGCGCCGCCTCCCGCCCCCGTTCAAACGTCGCCAGAGGAAGCCGACATGACCGCTCCGGTCGCCCGAACCCTCCAAGCCCCGATTCTCGCAGCCGCCCTCGCGGGCGCTCTCGTCTTCGCCGGCCCGGCCCTGGCCGGCGGCTGCTACGGCACCGCCTGCTACCGCCAGGTCACGACCCCGCCGGTCTTCGATACCGTGCAGGAGAACGTGCTCGTGCGTCCGCCGCGCACCGTCTACCGCTCCGTCCCGCCGGTCTTCGACACGGTGAGCGAGCGCGTCCTGGTCTCGCCCGGCGGGCGCCACTGGTCCACGCGCCGCGGTCCCTACGGAGAGCTGATCGGCTGCTGGATCGAGACGCCCCCGCGCTACGCGGTGCAGCACCGCCGCGTCCTCGTCGAGCCGGGCCGCACCATCCCGGAGACGATTCCACCGGAATATGCCAGCGTCAGCCGTCGCGTTCTGGTCGCCCCGGCCCGGTCCGGCTGGGTTCCGCTCGACGGCCCGGGCTATGGCGGCGGCTATGGCGGCGGGATCGTCGGCGGGGTCGGCGGTGCGATCGGATCGATCCCGACGGCGCTGGGCTTGGCGGGTGCGGGCGCGGCCGATATCGGCGTCGGGCTCGGCCTGTCCTCCGGCAGCGTCTACGACGGATACTGACACCCCGGGCGCGATGGGCCCGGCTCATCGCGATCGGCCTGACGAGCCACACGGGTCATGGCCCATGCGGCTCGGTATGGGCTTGGTCATCGGCCGCTTCTCCGGCCCGGCGCGGGACCCGGACGAGGCGATGCCGATCGTCGGGGTGCCGTCCTGGCGCCGGCCGACGGAACCGCAGCGGCGGCGACGGCATTGCCGATGTCATGAGCATTGCATTCGTCCGTGAGAAGGAGGGCGGGGAAGCCTTCGAGGACCTCCCCGACCGGCCCATCTCCCCCCATCCGAACTTCGTCACGCCCGAGGGCTTGGCGCAGATCGAGGCCCAGGTCGCGACCCTCCAGCAGGAGGCCGGCCGGCTCGATCCCGCCGACAAGGCCGGCAGCGCCCGCGTCGCGCGCGATCTGCATTACTGGGTCGCCCGGCAGGGCTCGGCCCAACTCGTCGAATCCGTCGAGGGCGACGCGGTGCATTTCGGCTCGACCGTGACGATCCTGCGCGACTCCGAGGAGCAGACCTTCCGCATCGTCGGCGAGGACGAGGCCGACCCGACCAAGGGGTCGATCTCCTACGTCGCGCCCCTGGCCCGCGCGCTCACCGGAAAGACAGCGGGCGACGTGGTCGAGGTCAACGGCCACGAGATCGAGATCGTCGGCATCCGCTAGCGGCCCGGCCGGGTCCGGCGCCCACCGGGGAACCTCCGCGCGACGCGGGACATTGCCAGCGCGCACGGGAGAGGCCCGGTCTGTCGCCCCGCGGCAGCCGGCCGTTCCGGAGCCCACGATTGGGGATGACCGCGATGGCGAAGGTACTGGTTCTCTATTACTCGTCCTGGGGCCACGTCGAGCAGATGGCGCAGGCTGCCGCGGAGGGCGCCCGGGAGGCCGGCGCGGACGTCGTGGTCAAGCGCGTGCCGGAGCTTGTGCCGGAGGACGTCGCCCGCAACTTTCACTACAAGCTCGATCAACCCGCACCGATCGCCAGCCCCGACGAGCTGGCCGCGTATGATGCGATCATCTTCGGCACGCCGACCCGCTTCGGCAACATGGCCGCCCAGATGAAGCAGTTCCTCGATCAGACCGGCGGCCTCTGGGCGAGCGGCGCACTGGTCGGCAAGGTGGGCTCAGTCTTCACGTCGACGGCCTCGCAGCACGGCGGCCAGGAAACCACGCTGACGAGCTTCCATACGGTTCTGCTGCATCACGGGATGGTCGTGGTGGGCCTGCCCTACAGCTTCCAGGGCCAGAACGGGGTCGCCGAGGTCAAGGGCGGCTCCCCGTACGGCGCGACGACGATCGCGGATGGAGACGGCTCGCGCCAGCCCAGCGCCGTCGAACTCGACGGCGCACGCTTCCAGGGGCGGCACGTGGCGACGATCGCCGCCAAGCTCGCGTAGGGGAGCGAGCGCACGCCGGACCGGATCTCGACCGCCCGTCAGGCAAGAAAAAAGGCTCGGATTGCTCCGAGCCTGGAAAGGATGAAGGCCATTGGGGGCTGAACTGGCCTTCGTGATCGGTAAACGGCGCCACCGGGCGGAAGGTTCCCGGCGGTTCCGCCGTCCCGAGAAATAATTTACCGCGGCGCCGCGGCCCGACCGAGGCGGTCGCGGATCGCCTCGCCGAGGCCGAGCCCCGGGATCGGCGCGACCGCGATACAGCCCGCACCGGAGGCGTCCAGGCTGCGCAACGCGGCGAAGAGCCGGGCGGCCGCTTCGGCCAGATCGCCGGAGGGGCTGAGGTTGATCGCTGCCCGCGCATCCGCGAGGCCGGCGGGGGGAACCGGGCCGAACAGCAGCGCTGCCTCGCCGGGAGCGATTCGCTCCGCATCGAGCCGGACTCGGGCGCGAGGCGCGTAATGGGAGGCGAGGAGCCCCGGACCGATCGGGCGCTCCGGATCGACGCTCGAATTCTCGGCGTTCGCCGGCTCCGCCAGGGGCCGGCCTAGAACCCCGGCGAGGTCCGCGCGGGTGATGCCGCCGGGCCTCAACAGGCGCGGGCTGTCCCCCAGACAGGCGACCACCGTCGATTCCACGCCGATCGCGGTCTCGCCGCCGTCGAGAACGGCCGCGATGCGTCCGTCCAGGTCGGCGAGCACATGGTCGGCACGGGTCGGGCTGACGCGGCCCGAGCGGTTCGCCGAGGGCCCGGCGACCGGGCGGCCCACCGCGGCAAGGAGATCGCGGGCGAGGGCGTTGCCCGGCACGCGCAGCGCCACGCTGTCGAGTCCGGCCCGGGCGAGATCGCAGACCGCCGTCGTCCCATGGGCCGGCACGACGAGCGTCAGGGGGCCCGGCCAGAACGCCTCCGCGAGCGCCTCGGCCGCTGCATCGAACCGACCCTCGGCACGCGCTCCGTCCCTTGTCGCCAGATGGGCGATCAGCGGATTGAAGCGGGGACGACCCTTCGCGGCGAAGATCCGCGCCACCGCCTCCGGATCGGTCGCATCCCCGCCGAGACCGTAGACCGTCTCCGTCGGGAAGGCGACGAGCCCGCCCCGGCGCAGGATCCCGGCGGCTTCCGCCAATCCGGCCGCGTCCGGGTCGAGACGACGCGTCGCCTCCCGTGACGTTGACCCGAGATCGTTCATATATAAACTATCTCCGCTCGTGACGACGATGGCGGTTCGGGCGTATGTCGCGGGACCGAACCGGCCTAGCCTTCCGGCGACCGGCGCGTCAAACACAGGGCCGCGCGCCGGCGGCCGAGGGAGATGTCCGTGGTTTATCGCGCGCCCGTCGCCGAGATGCTGTTCACCCTGTCCCATGTTTCGGGGATCCCCGGCGAGGCGGTGAGCATCCAGGATGCCGAGGCGATCCTGACCGAGGCGGCGCGCTTCGCGGGCGGGGTGATCGCGCCGCTGAACCGGGTCGGTGACCGGCACGGGGCGGTTCTGAGCGAGGCTCGCGTGACGACGGCGCCCGGATGGCCGGACGCCTACCGGGCCTTCGTTCAAGCCGGGTGGAACGGGCTGGCGGCCGATCCGGATTTCGGCGGGCAGGGCCTGCCGCACACGCTCGGCGCTGCCGCGACCGAGATGTGGAACGGTGCCAACCTCGCCTTCGGCCTCTGCCCTCTGCTCACCGCGGGCGGCATCGAGGCGCTCTCCGCCCACGGCTCGGCGGACTTGAAGGCACGCTATCTCGAGAAGCTCGTGTCGGGCGAGTGGACCGCGACGATGAACCTGACCGAGCCGCAGGCGGGCTCGGACCTGTCCGCGTTGCGCAGCCGCGCCGAGCCCGTCGGCGACGGCACCTACCGGATCACGGGCGGCAAGATCTACATCACCTACGGCGAGCACGATCTCGCCGACAACATCGTGCATCTGGTCCTGGCGCGCCTGACCGGTGCGCCCGCGGGCACGCGCGGCATCTCGCTGTTCCTCGTGCCGAAGGTGCTGCCGGACGGCAGCCGCAACGACCTGCGCTGCTCCGGCCTGGAGCACAAGCTCGGCATCCACGCCTCGCCGACCTGCTCGATGGCCTTCGGCGACGCGGGCGGGGCGATCGGCTGGCTGATCGGCGAGGAGAATCGCGGTCTCGCCTGCATGTTCACCATGATGAACTCGGCCCGCCTCAACGTGGGCCTCCAGGGTGTCGGGATCGCCGAGGCGGCCTACCAGCACGCCCTGGCCTACGCGCAGGAGCGCCGCCAGGGACGCGCACCGGGCGATGCCGAGGCGAGCCCGATCGTGCGGCACGCCGACGTCCAGCGCATGCTCCTGACCATGAAGGGCTACACGGCGGCCGCCCGGGCGATCTGCTACCTCACCGCCGCCGCCCTCGATGCGGCCGACGGCCCCGAAGGGCAGGCGGCGACCGACCGGGCGTCGCTGCTCACGCCGGTGGCCAAGGCCTTTGCCACGGACATCGCCAACGAGGTGACCTCGCTCGGCGTGCAGATCCATGGCGGGATGGGGTTCGTCGAGGAGACCGGCGCGGCCCAGCTGATGCGGGACGCGCGCATCCTCGGCATCTACGAAGGCACGAACGGCATCCAGGCGATCGACCTCACGAGCCGCAAGCTGCCGCTGAACGGCGGCGCGACGGTGCGCGCCCAGATCGCCTCGATGCGCAAGACCGCCGAAGCGCTCCTCAAGAACGCCGATCCGGCCTTCGGACACATGGCCGCGCGCCTGCGCGCCGGGATCGAGAGCCTCGACCGGGCGACGAGCTTCCAACTCGCCGCGCTCGCCTCGAACCGGCCGGAGACCGCGCTCGCGGGCGCCACGCCCTATCTGCGGCTGTTCGGCTTGGCGCAGGGCGCCGCCAGCCTCGCCAAGGCGGCGCTCGCCGCGCAGGCGGCGCTGCGCGCGGGCGAGACGGATCCGGCGCATACCGCGCGCATCGTGCTCGCGCGATTCTTCGCCGAGAACCTGCTGCCCGCGACCTCGGGCCTGGAGCAGACGGTGATCGAGGGCGGCGCCGTCCTGGACGAGGCCGCGTCGGCGCTCGTGGCCTGACGATCGGTGAGCTGAGGAGAGGCGCATGAACGAGAACGTCCGGATCGCCGATCTCGAGGGCGGCGTCCGCCTGATCACCCTCGATCGACCCGAGAAGAAGAACGCGCTGACCGGGGCGATGTACGACGCGATGCGGGGGGCGCTCGAGGACGCCGATGCGGCGGAGACGATCGGCGCCGTGGTGTTCGCCGGGCAGCCCGGCGCCTTCAGCGCGGGCAACGACATCGCGGATTTCGTGGCCCGCGCCAATGCGGCGATGGCCGAGGCGCCGTCGCTGCGCTTCATCCGGCAACTCGCCCGCACCGCGACCCCGATGGTCGCCGCGGTCGACGGCGTGGCGGTCGGCATCGGCACCACGCTGACGCTGCATTGCGACCTCGTCTACGCCAGCCCCGCCGCGCGCTTCCGCATGCCCTTCGTCGAGCTCGGCCTCGTGCCGGAGGCGGCGTCGAGCTATCTCCTGCCGCGCCGCGTCGGACGGCTCAAGGCGACCGAATTGCTGCTCCTGTCCGAGATGTTCGGAGCGGATGCCGCCGAATCGCTCGGCCTCGTCAACGCGGTGATGCCCTCGGACATGCTGGTCGAGCACGCGGTGGCGCAGGCGGCCCGGCTCGCGGCCCTGCCGCGCGGCGCGCTCGCGGCCTCCCGCGCGCTCATCCGGGGCGATCAGGCCGCGGTCGACGCCGCCCTCGCCGCCGAGGCCGAGGCCTTCGAGCGCCAGCTCCGCAGCCCGGAGGCCCAGGCCGCCTTCATGAGCTTCCTGTCCCGCGCCAAGCGCGCCTCCGCGTGAGCGCCCTCGCCGGGCAGATCTGCCTCGTCGCCGGCGCCTCGCGCGGGGTCGGGCGGGGCATCGCCCGCGGCCTCGGCGAGGCGGGGGCCACGGTCATCGTCACGGCCCGCTCCAGCGAGACGGGCCCGCGCACCGAGATGCGGCCGGAAGCGATCGAGGACACCGCCCGCGAGGTCGATGCCGCGGGCGGGCAGGGGCACCATTACCTCTGCGACCACACCAGCGAGCGCGCCGTCGACGAGCTCGTGCACTGGGCTTTGCGCCGCTTCGGGCGCATCGACGTGGCCGTCTCCAGCGTCTGGGCCGGCAACGAGGGCTACGACGGCGAGCGCTACCCCGACGGCGCCGGCTGGGGCACGCCGTTCTGGCGCCGCTCGGCCGAGCCCTATCTCGCCTTCCTCCGGGGCGGGCCGCACGCGGCGCTGCTGCTGGCGCGGGCGGTGGCGCCCGCGATGGTCTCGGCCCGGCGCGGCCTGATCGGCCTCGTCTCGTTCGACACCGCGGACGGCTATCTCGGCGACGTCTTCTACGATTCCGCCAAGGCCGCCACGAATCGCCTCGCCCTCGGTTTCGCGGCCGAGCTCGCTCCGCACGGCGTCACGGCGCTCGGCCTCTCGCCGGGTTTCGTCGCCACCGAGCGGGTGCGCGACCTCGGCCAGGACGCGCTGGCCACCGAGACGCCGCTCTTCGCCGGGCGCGCGCTCGCGGCGCTCGCAGCCGACCCTGACCTCGGCAGCCAGGCGGGCCGCGTGCTCCACGCCGCCGATCTCGCGCGCCGCTACGGCTTCACCGACGCGGACGGCTCGCAACCGGACCGCTTCCGGATCGCGCGGCCCGGCGAGCCGTGCTGAACCCCCTTCGCCAGACGCCACCCGGAGGAAACCCATGAGCCAGACACTGGCCGGCAAGACCCTGTTCATCACCGGCGCTTCCCGCGGGATCGGCCTGGCGATCGGACTGCGCGCGGCGCGCGACGGAGCCAACGTCGCGATCGCGGCCAAGACCGCCGAGCCCCATCCGAAGCTCGAGGGCACGATCTACTCGGCCGCGGACGCGATCGAGCGCGCCGGAGGCAAGGCGCTGCCGATGGTCGTCGACGTCCGCGAGGAGGATTCGGTGCGCCGCGCCATCGACCAGACCGCGCAGCATTTCGGCGGCCTCGACATCGTGGTGAACAACGCCAGCGCGATCTCGCTGACGCCGACGCCGCAGACGGAGATGAAGCGCTTCGACCTGATGCACCAGATCAACACGCGCGGGACCTACATGGTCTCGAAATACGCGATCCCCCATCTCGAGAAGGCCGCGAACGCGCACATCGTCATGCTCTCGCCGCCCCTCGACATGGCCGAGAAGTGGTTCGCCCCCCACCTCGCCTACACCATGGCCAAGTTCGGCATGTCGATGTGCGTGCTGGGCCTCGCGGGCGAGCTGCGCCGCCGGGGCATCGCCGTGAACGCGCTCTGGCCGCGCACCACCATCGCCACGGCGGCGGTGAACAACCTGCTCGGCGGGCAGGCGCTCATGCAGGCGAGCCGCACGCCCGAGATCATGGCGGACGCCGCCCACGCCCTGTTCCTGCGCGAGGCCCGCAGCCTGACCGGCCAGTTCCTGATCGACGACACCTTCCTGGCCGAGACGGGTGTCACGGACTTTTCAAAATACCGCGTCACACCCGGCGTGCCCCTTGCGCCGGACTTCTTCGTGCCGGATGCGAGTTCACCGCCGCCCGGCGCGCTGTCCTGAAGCCGCCGCCACCCCGAGCCCTGACGCGTGATCTTCATCCACCAGCCGGTCGCCGGCACCGGGCAGATCCAGCTCGAGCGCCGCGCGCTCGAATTGCAGGAGGCGATTCCCGACGACACCGTCTGGCTCGACCTGATCCGCCCGAGTCGGGAGGAGGAGCTGAAGGTCGAGGGATTCTCCGGGATCGAGGTGCCGACCCGCGAGGAGATGAAGGACATCGAGCCGTCCGAGCTGCTCTACGTCGAGGACGGCGCCCGCTACATGACGGGGCGGGTGCTCTCGAAGGTGAGCGACGCGGACGAGCCTGGACTGGCCGGCATCACCTTCATCCTGCGCGGCAACAAGCTCGTCACGGTCCGCTACGAGGAGCCGCAGGCCTTCCGGATGTACACCCAGCGGGCCGGACGGGCGACCGGCAACGGCCCCACCACGTCGATCTCCGGCGAATCGATCCTCGCCGGTCTGATCGAGGCGGTGATCGACCGGGCGGCCGACGTGCTGCAGCTCCAGGGCGAGCGCATCGACCGGCTCTCGGGCAAGATCTTCGAGGTCCAGGACGACCCCTCCGCCCGCAACACCGCCTTGCAGGACACGCTCCGGGCGCTCGGGCGCCACAACGATCTGATCTCGAAGCAGCGCGAGAGCCTCGTCTCGATGGAGCGCATCCTGCTCTCGCTCTCGGCCACCTACCGCACCAACAAGGCGCCGCGCGAATTGCGGGAGGACGTGCGCTCGACGCTGCGCGACCTGCAATCCCTCGAGGAGCACGCGACCTTCCTGTCGACCAAGATCCAGTTCCTGCTCGACGCGACGCTCGGCCTCGTGAACCTGGAACAGAACAACATCATCAAGCTGTTCTCGGTCATGGCGGTGGTGTTCATGCCGCCGACCCTGATCGCCTCCATCTACGGCATGAACTTCAAGTCGATGCCCGAGCTCGACTTCCCTCTCGGCTATCCGATGGCGGTGGTGATGATGATGGTGGCCGCCATCCTGCCCTACGCGTTCTTCCGCTGGAAGAGATGGCTCTAGGAGGGCGACGATGTGCGGACGCTTCTTCATCGCGCAGGCGCCGCAGGTCTTCGCCGAGTTCTACGGCTACCCGGAGCGGCCGAACTTCCCGCCGCGCTATAACGTGGCGCCGACGCAGCCGGTGCCGGTGGTGCTGCGCGACCAGGGTGGGCGCCACGTCCGGCTGGTGCGCTGGGGCTTCTGGCCCTCCTGGCTCAAGGACCCGAAGGGCTTCCCGCTGATCATCAACGCCCGGGTCGAGACCGTGCTGGAGAAGGCGACCTTCCGCGGCGCCATCCGGCATCGCCGCTGCATCTTCCTGGCTGACGGCTTCTACGAGTGGCGCCGCGAGGGCAGCGGTCGCAACGCCGTGCGGACGCCCTTCATGATCCGGCGGGCCGACGGTGCGCCCATGGCCCTCGCCGGGCTGTGGGACGCGTGGCTCGGCGCCGACGGCTCGGAACTCGATACCGCCGCCATCGTGACGACCGGTGCCAACGGCACCATGGCGGCGGTGCACGACCGGATGCCCGCGATCCTCGCACCGGAGGATGTCGAGCCCTGGCTCGATGCCCATGCCGTGCGGCCCGAGGCCGCGGCTGCCCTGTGCCGGCCCTGCCCGGATTCGTGGCTGCGGCTCGACCCGGTCAGCGACCGGGTCAACGCGGTGCGCAACGACGATCCGGGGCTGATCGAGCCGATCGGGCGACCGGCACCCGGCCTGATCCCACCCGAAGCGCCCGAGCCTCTGTCCAGCGACGAGGACGCGCAGGGTCGGCTGCTCTGAGCCTGCCGGGCGAACCGGGAAGGCGAACCGTTCAGGCGCGCCAGAACGGCTTGGCGATCTCCGCCCGGACACGGACCGGATCGAGTCCGGCCTCCCGCATCTGCTCGCGGTGGAGCGCCGCCAGCGCGCGCCGCGTCCGGATACGCCGCAGCCAGCGCGCGTAGAGGCTCGTATCAATGCGCGCAATGCTCCGAGATGCTGTCGAGGAGCCGCAGGTCCGGGGCGTCCGCAACAGCGAGAGCTGCGGGAGGATCGTGGTCATCGTCGTTGCTCCAGCACCGCAATTCGCCGTGCGGCCGGGCGGCTCGGAAGAGGCGCGAGGGCAGGATTGAACCGCCGGCGTTTTCGGTGCAATCTAAACATTGAACGCGGAGCAATTTTGCCGATGACGGATTATCGTGGCGTCGCCGATCTCGTGGCCGCCGAGATCGCGTCGGGGACCCTCCGGCCGGGCGACCGGCTTCCACCGCAGCGGGACTTCGCCTATCGGCGCGGCATCGCGGTCTCGACCGCGAGCCGCGTCTACACCGAGCTCGCCCGGCGCGGCCTCGTCGTCGGCGAGGTCGGCCGCGGCACCTTCGTGCGGTCGAGCCCCGGCGTGCCCGTCTCCGTGCAATCGGAGCCGCCCCCGGCGGCGATCGACCTGCAGCGCACCCATTCGAGCCTGCCCGAGCAGGAGAGCATCCTGCTGGACGGGCTGCGCGCCCTGCTGCGGAACGGGGCTGCGGACGCCGCCCTCAACCAGTTCGGACCGGGTGGGACGCCCCGCGCCCGCGCGGTCGCGGCCCGCTTCCTGAGCCGCGGCGGATATGGGGCCGATCCCGACAGCATCCTGTTCACCGGAAACGGGCGCCAAGCGCTCGCGGCGGCGCTGGCCGCCCTTGCTCCGCCCGGGGAGCGAATCGGCTGCGAGCCGCTGACCTATCCGGTGGTGAAGGGCATCGCGGCCCGCCTCGGCATCGTCCTGGTCCCGCTCGCCCTCGACGCGGAGGGCGTCCGCCCGGAGGCGATCCTGCAGGCCCATCGGGCGACACCCCTCGGCGGGATCTACCTGCAGCCCACCCTGCAGAATCCCCTCGGCCTGACGATGTCGCCCGAACGGCGTGCGGCGGTGGCCGGGGTGCTCGCCGAGGCCGGGCTCGTCGCCATCGAGGATCGCGTCTACGGCTTCCTGTCCGACGCAGCCCCGCTCGCCGCCTCGGCCCCGGAGCGCACGATCCTCGTCGACAGCCTGTCGAAGCGCATCATGCCGGGCCTGACGCTCGGCATGATTGCGAGTCCGCGCGAACTCACCGAGCGGATCGCCGCGTCGATCCGCCAGGGCGGGTGGGCGGCGACCGGACTGCCGCTCGCGGCGGGCGTGCACTGGATGGAAGACGGATCGGCCGAGCGGCTGACGCGGGCGAAGCGCCGGGACGCGGCCGAGCGCAACGCGCTGGCGCGGGATCGCCTCTCCGGCCTCACCGTCGCCGGCGATCCGGGAGCCTATCATCTCTGGCTCACCCTGCCGGAGACATGGCGGGCCGAGGCCTTCACGGCGGCCGCGATGCGGCGCGGCATCGCCCTGATCCCGGCCTCGGCCTTCGCGGTGAGTCCGGGCCACGCGCCCAACGCCGTGCGGCTCGCCCTGGCGGCCCCCGCACGCGACGCCCTCGCCACGGCGCTCACGACCCTCAGGCGCCTTGCCCTCGCGGGTGACGATCAGGTGGCGGAATGAGGATCGCCCGCGAGCCGGATACGAGGGGCTGGCGTGGGTCTCATCGCAGCGGTGCCGCCCGGCGGGACGGCTACGTCTTTTCCGGGGCGGCTAGGTCGTCCGGTATCGGGGCGGCCGGTGCGCCCACGTGGATCCCGGCCTCCGACGCGTAGGCGTTGATGATCGCGGCCAGCAGGCCGGGGAACCGGGTCTCGACTTCAGACCAGCGCGAGTGATTCCGCATCTCCACGCCGTGACGCTCGCTCCGGATCAACCCGGCCTCGCGCAGCACCTTGAAGTGGTTGGACAGGGAGGATCGCGGGATGACCCGGTCGCCCAAAGCGGCGACGGCCGAGCAGGCCTCGACGCAACCCGCACCCATGATCCTCGCGAAGATGGCGGCGCGGTCCGGGTCGGCGAGCGCGTGCAGGATCGCCCCGGGCTCGACGTCCTCGATCGCCGGATGGAACAGCGGCCTCATGAATCGATCATAGGGGACTTGAACCCGGCGCCATCAGTTCCGAATTTCCGAACTATGGGAATAAGCGGCCGATCCGGCGCCTCCCGTTGTCGAGGATAGCACACATGGCAAAGCTTGCGGGCAAGGTCGCCGTCGTCACCGGCGCCTCGAAGGGTATCGGTGCCGCGATCGCCAAGGCATTGGCCCGGGACGGCGCCGCGGTCGTGGTCAATTACGCGTCGAGCAAGGCGGGCGCCGAAGCGGTCGTCGCGGCGATCACGGCGGCCGGGGGTCAGGCCGTCGCGGTCCAGGGCGACGTGTCCAAGGCCGCTGAGGCCCAGGCCCTGATCGAAGCCGCGGTCAATCGGTTCGGCCGGCTCGACGTGCTGGTCAACAATTCCGGCGTCTACGAATTCGCGGCGATCGAGGAGGTGACGGAGGCGCATTACCGCCGGCTGTTCGACGTCAACGTCCTGGGCGTGCTGCTGGCGACCCAGGCCGCGGCGCGGCATCTCGGAGAGGGCGGCAGCGTCGTCAACATCTCCTCGGCGGCCGTCAGCATCCATCCGCCGACATCGGCGGCCTATACCGGGACCAAGGGCGCGGTGAACGCGATCACGGGCGTGCTCGCCAACGAACTCGCCCCCCGCCGAATCCGGGTCAACGTGGTGAGCCCGGGCTTCGTGGTGACCGAGGGGACGCAGACGGCCGGCATCGTCGGCTCGGAGATGGAGAGCGGTCTCGTCGCCCAGACGCCGCTCGGCCGTGCGGGGCAGCCGGACGACATTGCCGGGATCGTCGCGTTCCTCGCCTCCGACGATGCCCGCTGGGTGACCGGGGAGGACATCACCGCGAGCGGCGGCCTGCGCTGACGCGGGCATCGGCGCGGGACCGAGAGCCCGCTCGCTGCGGATCGAAGCCCGCCTCAAAAGCCGTGGGGACGGGCCGAGATTCGCGCGTCAGCAGCCACGGCAGATGCTGCCCTCGATCCGCTCGTCGACGCGGCGCTCGCGCTGCTCCCTGTCGGCGGACGGCACCTCGCCGGGACCGAGCGAGGTGCCCGGCGGCTTCGTCACGCCCTCGCGGTTGGTGTAGGGCGCCGTGATCGTGGAGGTCGGGCCCCCGCCCGTTCCCGTCTGGTCCGGCAGAGTCTGCGCGCCGACGGGTGCCGTCGCCGCCAGGATCAGAAGGCAGGCCCACGCAGCCCGACGGCGCGCGGATCCGGGGAGTTCAATCGTCGCGCGCATGCCTGGCCTCCAATTCGCGTGGGAACGCGCAGCGTCGGCCTGGGTTCAATCGCCCCGCTATCGCGGCCGGCGCAGTGCCGGTCCGCGCCGCGCGGGTGGGCGGCGGAAAAGGCCGACCATCTCGAGATGCGCGCTGTGGCGGAACTGATCGACCGGGGTGACGCGCTCCAGCGCGTAGCCGCCCGCGACCAGGGTCGCGGCATCCCGCGCGAATGTGCCCGTGTCGCAGGCGACGCTGATCACCACCGGCACCTGCGACTCGGCCAGCTGGCGCATCTGGGCCTGTGCGCCGGCGCGGGGCGGGTCGAGCACCACCGCGTCGTACGGGATGAGGTCGTGGGCGAGGAGCGGCCGGCGAAACAGGTCGCGGCGCTCGTGGGAGACGCGGTGCAGGCCTTTCGTCGCCCGGAAGGCGCGGTCGAGTCCGACCAGCGGGGCGCCCTCGGCCTCGACCGCGTGGACCTCCGTCTGCCGGGCCATCGCGAGGGTGAAGGGGCCGCAGCCGGCGAACAGGTCGGCGACCCGGCGCGCCTTGGGCGGCAGGGCCTCGAGCACGAGCTTGGTCAGCATCGCCTCGCCCGCCGCCGTGGCCTGCAGGAAGCCGCCCGGCGGCGGGTAGAGCGGGATCCCGCCGGAGGCGACCGTCGGCGGCTCGCCCTCGACCAGGACGTCCCCGTGGAGCGAGAGGCGGGCGAGGCCGTGTTCCTGCGCGATGCGGATCAGGGCATTGCGGACGCCGTGATCGGCCGGCCCGTGGCCCCGGATATCCACGTCGAGGCCGTGGTCGGTCGCCGTCACCGCCACGTCGAGGGGCTTGCGGCCGTGGCCCAGCGGCGCGCTTAAGGTCCGCGCGAGGGCAGGGGCGCCGTGCAGGGCCGGCACGGTGATCGGACAGCGGTCGATGGCCACGAGGTCGTGGCTGCGCGCGGCCATCAGCCCGGCCTGCGCGCCGTCCTCGGAATGGCGGACATGCAGGGTGATGCGCCGCCGGCCCGCGCCGTGCGCATCGATCAGCGGCTCCGGCGCGCAGTACAGGCCGGCCTGAGTGAGCGCCTGGATCAGCAGCCCGCGTTTCCAGGCCGCATAGGGCTCCGGGGCGAGGTGCTGCACCGCGCAGCCGCCGCAGCGGCCGAAATACGGGCAGAACGGCGCGATCCGCTCGGGCGCGGGCGCCAGCACGGTTTCGAGGGCGCCGCGCCCGTCGGCCCGGCCGATCGCGACGCGCTCCCCGGGCAGTGCGCCGGCTACGGGCGTTCCGTCCTCGGCGATGCCGTCGCCGCGGGCGCCGAGGCGCTGGATCGTGACAATGTCGGTCATGGTGCGGAGTCCGGTGTCCTGCGGGCGCCGATCAGGAACTCGGCGTTGCCGTCGCCCCCCGCGATCGGCGACGGGATCAGATCGAGTTTCGTGAATCCGAGCTGCGCGAGCGCGCCCTCGATGTCGGCGCAGACCTCGGCATGGACGGCCGGATCGCGCACGACGCCGCCGCGCCCGATCCGCGCCCGGCCCGCCTCGAATTGCGGCTTGATCAGCGCCACGAGATCGGCGCGCGGCGCGAGCAGAGCCGCGACGGCCGGGAGCACCAGGCGCAGGCCGATGAAGCTCACGTCGATGCCGCAGAGATCCGGCACCGGTGCGAGCGCCGCGCCCGCGAGGCTGCGGATGTCGGTGCTCTCCCGGCTCGTCACCCGCGGATCGGCGCGCAGGGTCGGATGCAGCTGGTCGCGCCCGACATCGACGGCGTGGACATGGGCGGCGCCCCGGCGCAGCAGAAGGTCGGTGAAGCCGCCGGTCGAGGCGCCGACGTCGAGGGCGGTCCGGCCCGCGGGATCGAGCCCGAACGCCGCGAGGGCGGCTTCGAGCTTCAGCCCGCCGCGGGACACGAACGGATGCGGCGCCGACGCCTCGATCCGGCTGTCCGGCGCGAGCGGCTCCGACGCCCGCGTCAGGGTGCGGCCGTCCGCCCGCACGAGCCCGGCGCTGATCGCGGCCTGCGCCCGCGCCCGGCTCTCGAAATGTCCGTGCTCCACCAGGAACCGGTCGGCCCTGAGCCGGTCGCGCGTCATCGTCCTCTCGCGTGGGCGGGTGCAGATAGCTTGGCCGGACGCCCTGTCGGCGGCGCGGCGCCGGCCTACCTAGCCCGGCGACGAGAGGAGAGCCATCACATGACACGCACCCTGCGCCTGCTCGCGCATACGGCGAGCCTCGCCGCCTGCCTCGCCGCGGCCCAGGCCGCCTCTGCCCAGGACGCGGCCAAGCCCGCCGAGGGCGCCGCGGCCGAGCCGCAGCTCTTCGAGGCGCCGATCCGGAACAACAAGGGCGACGAGGTCGGCAAGCTCGCGATTCGCGACGGGGCGAACACCCTGGTGTTGCGCATCACCGTCGCCCCCGGCGGTCTCACGCCCGGCTGGCACGGCCTGCATTTCCACGCCGTGGGCGATTGCTCCGACACCGAGAAGTTCGAGAAATCGAAGGCGCACGTGAACCACGACCAGAGCAAGCACGGCCTGCTCAACGCCGACGGTCCGGACGAGGGCGACCTGCCCAACCTGTTCGCCAACGCGGACGGCTCGGCCAACGCCGAGGTCTCGAGCGAGACGCCGCTGACGGGCGAGGGCGGCCTGAAGGACGGCGACGGCTCCGCGCTCATCATCCATGCCCAGCAGGACGACCACGTCACCCAGCCGATCGGCGGGGCGGGGGCGCGCGTCGCCTGCGGGGTGATCAAGTAGCGGTCGTTCGCCGGGCCCGTCCTTCCCTGGGGACGGGCCCGGCGCCGGCTCAGGCGTGGGCGAGTCGACGCTTGGCGCCGAGCGCCTCCTCGACGGTGCCGGCCCCGTCGAGATAGCCGTGCACCTTCGGGTTCGGCATGATGAGCGAGGCCACGAAGGCGATGGCCAGGAGCACGGTGACGTACCAGAAGAACGTCGATTCCATCCCGGCGTCCTTGAAGTACAGGGCGACGTACTCGGCCGTTCCGCCGAAGGTCGCGTTGGCCAGCGCGTAGGACAAGCCGACGCCGAGCGCGCGCACCTTGGTGGGGAACAGCTCCGCTTTCACGATTCCGGAGATCCCCGTGTAGAAGCTCACCGCGAGCAGCCCGAGGGTGATCAGCGCGAAGGCGAGGTAGGGGTCGGTGGTGCCGCCGATGGCCGTCATCAGGGGCACGACCATGACGGTGCCGAGGCCGCTATAGAGGATCATGTTGGCCTTGCGGCCGATCCGGTCCGACAGCCAGCCGAAGATCGGCTGCACCAACATGTAGACCAGCAGCACCGCCGTCATGGTCCGCGACGCCGTGGTCTTGTCCATGTGCGCCGTGTTGACGAGGTATTTCTGCATGTAGGTGGTGAAGGTGTAGAACACGAGCGAGCCGCCCGCCGTGTAGGCCAGCACCACGCAGAAGGCGCGCCAGTGCTTGGCGAGCTCGCTGAAGGTCCCGGCATTCTCCTTGTCCGAGCCCGCCGTCTCGGCGAGCGAGCGGCGCAGGTAGAGCGCGACCACCGCGGCGCCGGCGCCGAGCAGGAACGGGATGCGCCAGCCGTAGCTCGAGAGCTGCTCGGTGGTCATCACGGTCTGGAGGATGATCAGCACCAGCGAGGCGAGGAGCTGGCCGCCGATCAGGGTCACGTACTGGAACGAGGCGAAGAAGCCGCGATGCCCCTTGAGCGCGACCTCGCTCATGTAGGTGGCGCTGGTGCCGTACTCGCCGCCCACCGAGAGGCCCTGCAGCATGCGGGCGAGCAGGAGCAGGATCGGGGCCGCCGCGCCCACCGTCTCGTAGGTCGGCAGGATCGCGATGAACAGCGAGCCGAAGCACATCATCAGGACCGAGATCACCATCGAGGTGCGCCGGCCGACCCGGTCGGCGATGCGGCCGAACAGCCAGCCGCCGATCGGGCGCATGAAGAAGCCGACGGCGAAGATCCCGGCCGTCTGCAGCAGCTGCGTCGTCTGATCACCCTTCGGGAAGAACGCCGACGAGAAGTAGATCGCGAAGAAGGCGTAGGTGTAGAAGTCGTACCATTCGACGAGATTGCCCGAGGACGACGCCACGATCGCCTTGATGCGCCGCGCGCGGTCCGCCGCCACGTCCGCCGCACTCGGTGCGATTCCGATCGGCTCTGCCATGTCCACTCCCTGACTTCCTCGGGGACCACGACGTCTGGTCCGCTTGTTCTGGACCCGCGCCTAGCATGGTGCCGGCGGTCCGACCCAGGGGCGGCCCGGATCATCCTGTCGCGAACCGCGCAAAATGTCACAGCGCCGATGAAGGCTCCTCCGCGGCGCCGCGGAACGGTCGCGTCCGCTCCGCCGTTCCGGCCGGCATTCGATACCGGGCGCCCATCCGGGCGGGGGTCGAGAATCGGCAGGGCAGGAGCGCAGCGATGAACAGGGTCCTTCGTGGAACGGTGACGGCGGCGGTGCTGATGGTCGGGACGGCGACCGCCTTCGGTCAGGGCGGACCCGGCGGCGGCGGTGGCGGGCCGGGTGGCGGGGCCGGTGGTCCCGGCGGCGGCGGTGCCGGCATGGGCGCCGGTCCAGGGGGTGGCGGGGCCGGCGGTCCCGGTGGCGCGGGCGGCGGTGCCCGCGGCGGCGAGGGGCCCGGCATGCGCGGCGGCGCGGCCGGTGGCCCTGAGCGAGGCGGGCCGGAGCGGGGCGCGGGCCCCGATGCGGGCGGACCCGGCCGCGGCGCGGCCGATGGGCCGGGTGCGGGCGGGCGCCCGGGCGCAGCCGAGCGGGGTGATCGCGACGGAGCCCCCGGCCGGGCCGGCGA
>NZ_JBWJYM010000011.1:0-208344 GCF_056431005.1 Methylobacterium sp. HJ2
CGTCGGCCTGACGGAGGTGGTGCCCTTCCTCGTCGAGGACGAACTCAGGCGGCAGGGCGGCGTGTTCTCCAAGGCGGCCGACTGGCAGCCCTACGTGGTCGCCGACGGCCTGCTGATCACCGGTCAGAACCCCGCCTCCTCCGGACCAACCGCCGAGCGTCTGCTCCGCCATCTCGCGGGCGCCTGACGCCGGCGCGACGGGGGCGTCAGGCCGGGATCCCGGCCCGCCGTCGTCCGGCGACCTTGCGCAGGATGCGCGAGACCTGATCGGCCGAGTAGGGCTTCTGGAGGAGCTCGAACCCGTGCGCGCCCTCCTGGGCGAGGACGTGGCTGTAACCGGAGGCCAGCACCACCGGCAGGTCCGGCAGCCGGCGCTTGAGCAGGCGCGCGAGCTCGATCCCGCCCATGCCCGGCATCACCACGTCCGAGAACACGACGTCGAAGCCGGCCCCGTCGGCGCCGAGCCTGTCGAGGGCCTCCTCGGCATTGGCCGCCCAGGTCGTCGCGTAGCCGAGATCCTCCAGGATCTGCGTGGCGAAGTGCCCGACCTCGACGTTGTCCTCGACCACCAGCACCCGCTGGCCCGCCCCGCCGGGGTCGACAGGGAGCGCCGCGCCCGCGTCGTCGCCGACGGCGAACTCCGCCTCGGCCTCCGGCAGGTAGAGGGTGAAGGTCGTGCCCCGTCCCGGCTCGCTCTCGACCGCCACGTCGCCGCCGGACTGCTTGGCGAAGCCGAAGACCTGGCTGAGCCCGAGGCCCGTGCCCTTGCCCACCTCCTTGGTGGTGAAGAACGGCTCGAAGACGCGGGCCTGGAGCTCCGGCGGGATGCCCGAGCCGGTGTCGCTGAGCGAGACCGCCGCGAAGGGCCCGGCCGCACCGGCATGGCCGCGGATGGCCGGCAGCGGCGCGCCGCAGCGCAGGGCCAGCGTCAGGGTGCCCGCCCCGTCCATGGCGTCGCGGGCGTTCACCGCCATGTTGACGAGCGCCGTCTCGAACTGGCTCGCGTCCACCCGGACGAAGCACGGGTGCTCCGGCAGTTCGGTGACCACCTTGATGCGCGCGCCCGTGACCGTGTCGAGCAGGTCGCCCACCACGCGCAGGCGGGCCCCGACATCAATGGTCTCCGGCTTCAGCGTCTGGCGCCGGGCGAAGGCGAGGAGCTGGCCGGTCAGCTTGGCGGCGCGGTCCACCGTATCCGAGACGGCGTTGAGGTAGCGGCCCTTGCGCTCCTCCGGCAGGTCGGGCCGGCGGAGGAAGTCGACGGAGGAGCGGATGATGGTGAGCAGGTTGTTGAAGTCGTGCGCCACACCTCCCGTGAGCTGGCCCACGGCCTCAAGCTTCTGCGATTGGCGCAGCGCCTCCTCGGCCTGGCGCAGCGCCTCGCCCTGAGCCTTCTCCGCGGTGACGTCGCGCCCATAGGCGTAGACCGCCTCGCCCTCGATGGAGGTGCGCCAGGAGATCCAGCGCGCGGTGCCGTCCCGGTGGGTGTAGCGGTTCTCGAAATCGGTCAGGGGCTCGAATGCGACGGCGCGCTCCAGGGCCGCCTGGGTCATCCCGGCGTCCTCCGGCCAGATGAACGCACCGAAATGGCGGCCCACCACCTCGGAGGGCGGGTGCCCCAGGATGGCTTCCCAGGCGGGGTTCACCGCCCGGAAGACGCCGTCGGCGCCGATCACCACCAACAGGTCGCGCGAGTTGCGCCAGACCCGGTCGCGCTCGGCCGTGCGCTCGGCGACGCTCTGCTCCAGGGTCTCGTTGAAGCGCACGAGCTCCGCCATCACGCGCTTCTGGTCGTCGATGTCGGTGCTGGTGCCGACCCAGCGCACCGCCGCTCCGTCGCCGGCAAGGACCGGTTGCGCCCGGGCCAGGAACCAGCGGTAGGCTCCGTCGGCCCGTCGCAGGCGATACTCGGACTGGTAGCTCGCCACCGCACGGACCGCGGCCCGCCATTCCCCGGCCACGCGCGCGCGGTCGTCGGGGTGGACGATCTCCTGCCAGCTCTCCGCGTCGAGCGCACCCGGCCCGACGCCGGTATAGGCGTAGACGCGCTCGTTGAACCACGTGGCGCCCCCGTGCACGTCGGTGGCCCAGACGAAGTTCGGCAAGACCTGCGAGAGGACGCGGAACTGCTCCTCGCTGTCGCGCAGCGCCACCTCGGCCTGCTTGCGCGCCGTGACGTCGATGGCGGTGCCGAGCACGCGCACGCAACGCCCGCCCTCGAACAGGGCGCGGCCCCTGGCGGCGACCCAGCGGACGAGGCCGTCCTCCTTGCCGACCGTGCGGTACTCGACGTCGTAGGCCGCGCGCCGGTCCGGGTCCGCCGCGGCGGCGTAGGCGTCCATGATGGCGTCCCGGTCGTCGGGATGGAGCCCGGCGTAGAAGTCGGCCATCGAGACCGGCGCGTCGGGGGAGATCCCGAACATCGCCTTCACCCGTGGCGGCCAGAACAGGGTGCCGTCGAGCGCGTCGACGTCCCAGAGCCCGACCTCGGCGGCCTCGGTGGCGAGCCGCAGCCGCCGCTCGCTCTCGCGCAACTGCTCCTCGGCCTGCCGGCGGGCGGTGTCGTCGAGGTGCAGGCCGTCCCAGACCACCTGATCGTCCACGAGGCGCGGCGCCGATATGATGCGTGTCCAGACGAGCGTGCCGTCGGGCCGGCGCATCGGCGCCTCCACGTCGAAATGCTTCAGCTCGCGGACGGCCTCGGCCTCGGCCGCGGCGATGCGCGCCCGGTGCTCGGGCAGGATCAGATCGTAGGCCGCGGCCGGGTCGGCGAGCACGGCCTCGGCCGGCAGCCCGGTCATGCGCTCGAAGCCCTGTGAGACGTACAGGAAGCGCCGGCTGCAGCCGTCCCGCGGTGTCGCGATCTGGTAGACGTAGCCGCCCGGGAGATGGTCGGTCACCGCCCTCAGGCGGGCCTCCGCCTCCCGCAGCCCCGTCTCGGCTCTCACCCGCCCGGTGGTTTCCGTGCAGGCGCAGAACATGCCGGCCACCCGGCCGTCCTCGTCGCGCACGGGCGAGTAGGAGAAGGTGAACCACGTCAGCTCGTCGTAGCCGCGCCGGTTCATGGTCAGCGGCATGTTCTCCGCCCAGGTCGCCTCGCCGGACATCGCCGTGTCGATCAGGGGCGCGATATCGGGCCAGATCTCCGACCAGATGTCGTGGAACCGGCGGCCGAGCGCGGCCGGGTGCTTGCCGCCCAGAATCTCCGCATAGGCATCGTTGTAGAGGAAGCCGAGCTCGGGCCCGAAGGCGACGAACATCGGGAAGCGCGAGCCGAGCAGCAGGCTCACGGTCGAGCACAGGCAGGCCGGCCAGGTCTCGGGATGCCCGAGCGGCGAGTCCGACCAGTCGTGGGCGCGCATCATCGCGCCCAACCGTCCGCCTCCGGTGAGGAAGGGCGGGAACTCGGTCGTGGCAACGTCAGGTACGGGCAAGGACGGGCTCGGCGGCGGGGCACCGGCTGGGACGGACATCGCCGGGCGCGTGTAAGCTTTCCTCCACCCGATGCGGCTTGTCCACGCCGTCCCGCGCGCATCCCCGTCAATCCTTCGGCAAGGCCGCACTCCCGCGGGCGCCCCGGGCGATCCCGGTTCTGCCGGCGTCGAACGGACCGCGCGCCCGAACGCGGCGGGTGATCCGCGGCCCCGGTGCCGCGGGAGGAAACACGACGGGCCGCCTGTGCTAGGAGGTTCGCACGGAACGCCGGCCCCGCCGGCGTGCGCGGCGGGAGGGTCTTGGTCATCGGGACTTTGGCGACGGATTGCAGATGGGCAGCAGGCTCGGTGCGGGACAGGCTCGGTAGACACGGCCCCGACAGCGATCCGCCCGGATCCTCGGCCGCCTGGATCGCGCGCGCCGCCGCCGACAGAGCGCAGGCCGGCGCCGGCCACCAGGTCGGCGGCCCGGCCCGGCCGCCCGGCCGTTCCGGATCGCGGGCTGGTCTGTGCCGATGAGCCAGAACGCTGCGTTCTTCGCGGGTGGCGGGACCATGGGCGCGCGCGTGGACGCTCATGATTGGTCGACGACCTCCCTCGGCGCACGGGAGCACTGGTCGCAAGCCCTGGTGACCCTGATGCGGGTCATGCTCAACTCGCGCCAGCCCATGTTCATCGCCTGGGGTGCGGACCGAACCCTGGTCTACAACGACACCTACACTCCCATGCTGGGCGCCCGGCATCCCGCAGCCCTCGGGCGCCCGTTCTTCGAAACCTGGCCCGAGATCCGGGACGAAGTGGGCGCGCTGATGGACCGCGTCTTCGCGGGCGAGCCCGTGCACATGGACGACCTGCAGCTCACCCTGCAGCGGAACGGGTATCCGGAAGAGGCGCATTTCGCGTTCTCCTACACGCCGGTGCCGGGGGATGACGGGCTGGTCCTCGGCCTGTTCTGCGCCTGTACGGAGACGACGCGGCAGGTGCTGTCCGAGCGCGCGACGGCGTCCGAACGGCAGCGGCAGCAGGCGCTGCTCCAGCAGATGCCCGGGTTCGTCGCCGTGCTGCGCGACGCGGAGCACACCTTCGAGTACGTCAACGACGCCTATATCGCCGTCGCGGGCCGGCGGGACTACATCGGTCGCACGGTCCGCGACGTGTTCCCGGAACTGGGCGATCAGGATTTCTTCGGTCTTCTCGACCGGGTCTACGCGACCGGCGAAGCCTTCGCGGCCCGCACCGTTCCGATCCGCTTTGCGGGCGAGGACGCCCGCTATCTCGACTTCCTGTACCAGCCCGTCCGCAATGCGGCCGGGTCGGTCACAGGCATCTTCGTGGGCGGCTACGAGGTCACCGATCAGGTTCGCTCGCGCGCCGCGCTCGCGGAAAGCGAGAGCCGCTACCGCACTCTGTTCGAAACCATCGATGTCGGCTTCTGCATCCTCGCGATGACGTTCGATGCCGCGGGCCGCGCCATCGACTACTGCGTCACGGAGGCGAACCCGGCGTTCGAGCGGCAGACCGGCGCCGACGTGACCGGGCGCTGGGTCAGCGAGTTCGCGCCCAACCTCGAAGCGCATTGGCTCGAGACCTACGGACGCGTCGCCCTGACCGGGGAGCCCGCGCATCTCGAGAACTGGGCCGAGGTGTTCGGGCGCTGGTTCGACGTGCGCGCGTTGCGCGTGGGCGATCCCGCCTCTCGTCGGGTCGCGGTGTTCTTCACCGACATCTCCGAGCGCAAGCGCATGGAGGAGGAACTGCGCGTCCTGAACGCCCGGCTGGAGCGGCAGGTCTCCGAGCGGACGGCGGAACGCGATCTTCTCGCCACCATCGTGGAGCGCACCGACGTCATGGTAATGGCGGCGGACCTCGACTATAACATTCTGGCGATCAACAGAGCCAACGCCGACGAGTTCGAGCGCATCTACGGTGTTCGTCCCAAGGTCGGCGACAACATGCTCGATCTGCTCGACGACCAGCCGGAGCATCGGGCTCAGGTCCGTGCCGGCTGGGGCCGGGGCTTGGCGGGCGAGGAAGGCACGATCATCGAGGATTACGGCGACCCCGGCCGCGTCCGCCCGCATTACGAGATCAGCTTTCGAACCCTGCGCAACGAACGGGGCGAGCGCGTCGGCTGCTACCAGTTCGTGACCGACGTCACCGAGAGGCTGCGCAACCAGGCTGCGCTCGCCCACGCCCAGGAAGCCCTGCGCCAATCGCAGAAACTCGAGGCCGTGGGCCAGCTCACGGGAGGGGTGGCGCACGACTTCAACAACCTGCTCACCATCATCCGCTCCTCCGTCGACTTCCTGCGTCGGCCCGACCTGCCGGAGGAGCGCAAGGGCCGCTACCTCGACGCCGTCTCGGATACGGTGGACCGCGCCGCCAAGCTGACCGGCCAGCTCCTCGCCTTCGCCCGGCGCCAAGCACTCAAGCCCGAGGTGTTCGATGTCGGCCGACGGATGCGCGGCATCGCCGACATGCTCGACACCATCACGGGCGCACGGGTGCGGGTCGTGACGCAGGTTCCGGACGAGCCCTGCTTCATCCGCGCGGACCTGAGCCAGTTCGAGACCGCGCTCGTCAACATCGCGGTCAACGCCCGTGACGCCATGAACGGCGAGGGCAGGCTGACCCTGCGCCTGACGCGCGGCGTGCCGTTGCCCGCGATCCGGGGCCATGCCGGCTCGAACCAAGCCTTCGCGGCCGTGGCGCTGACCGACACCGGTGCGGGTATTCCGACCGATCAGCTCGGGCGGATCTTCGAGCCGTTCTTCACGACGAAGGAGGTCGGCAAGGGCACCGGCCTCGGGCTCAGCCAAGTCTTCGGCTTCGCCAAGCAATCCGGCGGCGACGTCGACGTGCGCAGCACGGTCGGTGCGGGCACCACCTTCACCCTCTACCTGCCGGAAGCCGGCCCGGAGGAGCGGCCGGCGGGCGATCCGGACACGCAGGACGAGCCGGCTCCCCTCGGGGCCGGCCAGTGCATCCTGGTGGTGGAGGACAATATCGGGGTCGGCCAGTTCGCCACGCAGATCCTGGAGGACCTGGGCTACAGGACGACCTGGGCGGCCAATGCCGAGGAGGCGTTGGACCGGCTCGGTCGGAGCGGCAACGGCTTCGACCTGGTGTTCTCGGACGTGGTCATGCCGGGCATGGGTGGCCTCGCCCTCGCCAAGGAATTGGAGCGCCGGTTGCCGCGCCTGCCGATCGTGCTGGCCTCGGGCTACAGCCACGTGCTGGCGCAGGAGGGCGCGCACGGGTTCGAACTCCTGCACAAGCCGTACTCGGCCGAGCAGCTCGGCCGCATCCTGCACCAAGTCCTGGGGCTTCGGTCCGCCCGGTGACCGGTGGCCGCGGCGCGGCGGATGTCCTGGATCCGGCATCCGGTGCCGGGGTCGGGCTTTAAATCCAAAAGCGATCGACCCCGCCGGCCCCGAATACCGCATTGCCAGCGATGCCGGCTGCGGCCCATCCTCGTCCGGATGCGCCCGCCGGTCCCGCTCTCCGCCGTCCGAATCTTCGAGGCCGCCGCGCGGCGGCGCTCCTTCAAGGCCGCCGCGGGCGAGCTGAACCTGTCGCCGAGCGCCGTCAGCCATGCGCTCCGCAAGATGGAGGAGACGCTCGGGGTGGCGCTGTTCGAGCGCGTCGGACAGGGGATCGCGCCGACGCCGGCCGGCGAGGCGCTGTACGACCATGTCGGCCGGGCCTTCTCGGAGCTTGACCGGGGCTTCGATCTCGTGGGGCGCCGCGGCCCGCAGGTGCTGCGCCTTCACTGCGCGCCGAGCTTCGCCGCCCAATGGCTCTCCCCGCGGCTCGCCCGCTTCCTCAACGAGCATCCGGGCTTCGAGGTGCGCTTGGCCGCCGGCATGGACTACGCCCGCTTCATCACCGACGAGTTCGACGCCGACATCGTCTACGGGCCGCCCAGGGGCGAGGGCTTGGTCCGCATGCCGCTCGGATCTGAGACGGTGACGCCCCTGTGCAATCCCGAGCGCGCCGCCCGGATCGCTACCCCCGGGGACCTCCTCGCCCAAACCCTGATCCAGAGCGACAACAAGCAGGTACGCTGGACGCATTGGTTCGAGCGCAACCGGGTCGCAGCGCCACCGGTCGCGGGCATCCGCTTCGACCGCAGCTTTCTCGCCCTGGCCGCCGCGGTCGACGGGCTCGGCATCGCGCTGGAATCGACGCGGCTCGCCGAGCGGGAGATCGCGTCCGGCCGCCTCGTCGCGCCGCTCGCCGGGAGGGCCGTGGACATCCGCTACATCGGGCACCATTTCGTCTGCCCGGCCGATGCCCGCCGCCGCGCACCGTTGCGCGTCTTCGCCCGCTGGCTCGCCGCCGAACTCGCCATCGACCTGATCCCCGACCTCGCCTGAACCCCCGAAAAGGTGAATCCGATTCACTCCGGCGTGCAGGATTCGCGTTTGTCGCGGGCCGATCCCAGCGCCACTCTGCGGCCAACGAGACGAACGGGAGGGGACGACGCCGCAGGCCGGACGATTCCGGGAACCGCGGTCGCCGGCTCGCCACACCTCCCGCCGCGATGATGCTGTCGACCGCGCGAGCCGCGCGGTCCGCCGGGAGGATTCCATGCTTCTGAACGAACAGGTCTGCGTGATCACCGGGGCCGCCTCGGCCCGCGGCATCGGCAAGGCGACCGCCCGGCTCTTCGCGGCCCACGGCGCCCGGATCGCGGTCCTCGACCTCGAAGGCGGACAGGCCGAGTCCGCCGCGCGCGACATCGGCACCGGCCATATCGGGCTCGCCTGCGACGTGACCGACCGGGCCGCCTGCACGGCGGCGGCCGACGAGATCGTGGCGCGCCTCGGGCGCATCGACGTGCTCGTCAACAACGCCGGCATCACCCAGTCGCTCAGGATCATGGAGATCGGCCCTGAGCATTACGACGCGGTCACCGACGTCAACCTGCGCGGCACGCTCTACATGAGCCAAGCCGTGATCCCGGGCATGCGGGCCCTCGGCGCCGGCGCGATCGTGTGCATGTCGTCGGTCTCCGCCCAGCGCGGCGGCGGCATCTTCGGCGGCCCGCATTACAGCGCGGCCAAGGGCGGCGTTCTCGGCCTCTCCAAGGCGATGGCGCGCGAACTCGGACCCGACGGGATCCGTGTGAACGCCGTGACGCCCGGCCTGATCCAGACCGACATCACGGGCGGCAAGCTGACGCCCGAGTTGAAGGCCGAGATCGGCAAGGGCATCCCGCTCGCTCGCCTCGGCGTCGCCGACGACGTCGCCAAGGCCTGCCTGTTCCTCGCCAGCGACCTGTCCGCGTACATCACCGGCGCGGTGATCGACGTGAACGGCGGCATGCTGATCCACTGAGGAGCGCCGCCATGCAGACTGAGATGCCCCGCGCGGGCTCCAACGTGCCGCTCGCCGAGCGCGCCTACCGCATCCGCCGCAACGCCCTGCGTATGGGCGAGGTCCAGGGCCAGGGCTACATCGCCCAGGCGCTCGGCATCAGCGACGTGCTGGCGGTGAGCTACTTCCACGCGATGACCTACCGGCCCGAGGATCCCGAATGGGAGGGCCGCGACCGCTTCCTGCTCTCGATCGGCCATTACGCCATCGCCCTCTACGCGGCGCTGATCGAGGCGGAGATCCTCCCGGAGGACGAACTGACGAGCTACGGCGGCGACGACAGCCGCCTGCCGATGTCCGGCATGGCCGCCTACACCCCCGGGATGGAGATCACCGGCGGCTCGCTCGGGCACGGGCTCGGCATCGCCGTCGGCATGTGCCTCGGGCTGAAGCGCAAGGGTTCGCGCAGCGTCGTCTACAACCTGATCTCCGACGGCGAGCTCGACGAGGGCTCGACCTGGGAGGCGGCGATGTCGGCGGGCTCGTTCAAGCTCGACAACCTGATCGGCCTCGTCGACGTCAACGGCATGCAGGCGGACGGCGCCTCCCGCGCGGTGCTGAACTTCGAGCCGCTCGCACCGAAATTCGCGGCCTTCGGCTGGCACGTGCAGCGGGTCGACGGCAACGACATCGACGCGCTGGTCGCGGCCTTCGACGCGGCGCGCGCCCATGCCGGACCGGAACCCCGCGTGATCCTCTGCGACACGCGGATGGCCAAGGGCGTGCCGTTCCTGGAGGAGCGCGAGCGCAACCACTTCCTGCGCGTCGAACCCGCGGAATGGGCGCAGGCGCTGGCTATCCTGGACGAAGGACGGGCGAGATGAGGCGTTCCAAGTACGAGAAGCCCGCTCCGCGGATCGGCGGCGGCGCGAAGACCTCGGCGATGATCGCGTCGCTGGCCGCACCCGGCCAGCGGACCAAGCCGGCGCCCTTCGGCAACGCGCTCGTGGCGCTCGCCGAGACGCGACCCGACCTCGTCGGTCTGTCGGCCGATCTCGCCAAGTACACGGACCTGCACATCTTCGCCCAGGCCTATCCCGAGCGGTTCTACCAGATGGGCATGGCCGAGCAGCTCCTGATGAGCGCCGCGGCCGGGCTCGCCCGGGAAGGCTTCATGCCCGTCGCGACGACCTACGCGGTCTTCGCCGCGCGCCGCGCCTACGACTTCATCTGCCTCGCGATCGCCGAGGAGAATCTCGACGTGAAGATCGCCTGCGCACTGCCGGGGCTGACGACCGGGTACGGGCCGAGCCATCAGGCGACCGAGGACCTGGCGATCTTTCGCGGGATGCCGAACCTCACGATCCTCGATCCCTGCGACGCGCAAGAGATCGAGCAGGTCGTGCCCGCGATGGCGGCCCACAAGGGGCCGGTCTACCTGCGGCTGCTGCGCGGCAACGTCCCCCTGGTGCTCGACGAGTACGGCTACACATTCGCCTGGGGCAAGGCCCAGACGATCCGCGACGGGCGCGACGTCCTCGTCATCGCCTCCGGGCTGATGACCATGCGCGCCCTCGAGGCGGCGCAGGCCCTGGCCGACGACCGGGTGGACGTGGCGGTCCTGCACGTACCCACCATCAAGCCCCTCGATGAGGAGACCATCCTGAGGGAGGTCGGCCGAGGCGGTCGTCTCGTCGTGGTGGCCGAGAACCATTCGATCGTCGGCGGCCTCGGTGAAGCGGTCGCGGCGGTGCTCATGCGCAACGGCGTCCTGCCGGAGCGCGGCTTCCGCCAGATCGGCCTGCCGGACGCGTTCCTCGACGCGGGCGCCCTGCCGACGCTGCACGATCGCTACGGGATCTCGACCGGGGCGATGGAACGGAGCATCCGCGGATGGCTCTGACGCCCGCCACCACGACGATCGGCTTCGTCGGCCTCGGATCGATGGGGCTCCCCATGGCCCGCCATCTCGTGCGGGCCGGCTTCCCGACCCGCGGATACGACCTGCGACCCGAGCGGCGCGCGGGCCTGGTCGCGGCGGGCGGCCTGGAGGCCGAGACCGTCGCGGAGGCAGCGGCCAAGGCGGACGTCCTCGTGCTGATGGTCGTCAACGCGGCCCAGGCCGAGGCGGTGCTGTTCGATCACGGCGCCCTCGAACGCCTCGCGCCCGACGCGATTGTCGCGCTGATGGCGACCTGCCCGCCGCAGGCCGTCGCGGCCCTGGCGGGCCGGGTCGCGGCGGCGGGCCGACGCTTCGTCGATGCCCCCGTCTCGGGCGGCCTGGCGGGTGCCGAGGCCGCGACGCTCACGATCATGGCGGCGGCGCCCCCCGAGGTCCTCGCGGCCGTGCGTCCGGTGCTGGAGGCGTTCGGCGACCGGATCTTCGCGGTCGGGACGAAGGCCGGCCAGGGCGCGACCGTGAAGGCGGTCAACCAGCTCCTCTGCGGGGTCCACATCGCCGCCGCCGCCGAGGCTTTGACGCTCGCGGAGCGGGTCGGCATCGACCGCGCCGTTGTCCTGGAGATCGTCTCGGGCTCGGCTGCGGCGAGCTGGATGCTGCGCGATCGCGGGCCCCGGATGCTGGACGAGGCGCCGCCGGTCACGAGCGCGGTGGACATCTTCGTCAAGGATCTCGGCATCGTGCTGGAGGCGGGCCGCGGCGCCAAGGCGGCGCTGCCGCTGGCGGAGCGGGCCCATCGGCTCTTCGTCGCGACCTCGGCACGCGGCGACGGGGCGGCCGACGACAGCCAGGTGGTGCGGGCCTATCGCGCCCTCGCAGAGGGCGGCCCCCTCGCAGAGGACGATCCGTAGGGTTTGCGCTGCTCTGTCGCTCGTCCGCGCCCCGCGGGGCACGGATCGTCCGCCCGAGCGAGCCCGCGCGGCCGACCCAGGGTGCGGCGGACCGGATCAACTGGAACGAACGGGCGGTTCTGGGCCGCGGGACGGACCCGCCGCCGATGGCATGAGGGACGCCGGATCCACCGACGATCAACGTCGGGGACCGCGCGGCTCGGACGACCCAGGGAGAGAAACCAGATGCGCGACACGCGTTTGAGCCGCCGCAGCCTCCTCGCAGGCGCCGCCGCGGTGCCGGTCTTCGGCATCCTCACCCGGCGGGGACAGGCCGCCGAATTCACCTACAAGCTCGCGACCGGACAGGATCCGACACATCCGGTCAACGTCCGGGCGCAGGAGGCTCTCGATCGGATCCGCGAGGCCACCGGCGGCCGCCTGAAGATCAAGCTATTCCCGGCCAACCAGCTCGGCTCGGACACCGACTTGCTGGCGCAGGTCCGCAACGGCAGCGTCGAGTTCTTCAACCTAGCGACCTCCATCCTGGCGACCTTCGTGCCGGCCGCGAGCCTGCCGAACACAGGGTTCGCCTTCCGCGATTACGACGCCGTCTGGCAGGCCATGGACGGCGGCCTCGGCGATTACGTGCGCGCCGAGATCGCCAGGACGCCGATCCTCACGGTCTCTAAGGTGTGGGACAACGGCTTCCGGCAGATCACCTCCTCCACCCGGACGATCAGGACGCCGGAGGACCTCAAGGGATTCAAGATCCGGGTGCCCCCCGCGCCGATGCTGACGTCGCTGTTCAAGGCGCTCGAGGCCGGCGCAGCGCCGATCAATTTCAACGAGCTGTATTCCGCGCTGCAGACCAAGGTCGTCGAAGGCCAGGAGAACCCCCTCGCCATCACCGCCACGACGCGGCTCTACGAGGTGCAGAGATCCTGCAGCATGACCGGTCACGTCTGGGACGGCTACTGGATCCTCGGCAACAAGCGGGCCTGGATGCGCCTGTCGGAAGACCTGCGCCAGACGGTCTCGCGGGAACTCGATCGCTCTGGAAGCGAGCAGCGCCGGGATATCGCCGCGCTCAGCCAATCCCTACGCGAGAGCCTCAGCGCGAAGGGCATCACCTTCGTCGACGTGGATCGGGCGGAATTCCGGGCGGCGCTCGGCCGGACGAGCTTCTACAAGGACTGGAAGGCCAAGTATGGCGATGCAGCCTGGTCGCATCTCGAGGACGTCTCGGGCAAGCTGACCTGAGGAGGAGCGCCATGCAGATCGACATCGCCACCGTTGAAAGCGCGGGAGGCCTGGAGCTGGCCGGTCCGCCCCTGCGGGGACGGACCTGGCTGCGCCGATTGGATGCCGGGCTCGGCATCCTCGTGGAGATCCCGGCGGCGTTGCTGGTGCTGGCCGAGATCGGCGTGCTGCTCGGCGGGGTGGTGAGCCGCTACGTCTTCCACGAGCCCCTGGTCTGGTCGGACGAGCTCGCCTCGATCCTGTTCCTGTGGCTCGCCATGCTGGGCTCCGTCGTCGCCTTCCGGCGTGCCGAGCACATGCGGATGACCGCCCTCGTCGCGATGAGCGGCCCGCGCCTGCGTGCTTTCCTGGAAACGGTCGCGGTGGTTGCCGGACTGATCTTCGTGGCGCTGGTTCTCGAGCCGGCCTGGGAGTTCGCCGGCGAGGAGAGCTTCGTCCAGACGCCGGCGCTGGAGCTGAACAACGCGTGGCGGGCCGCCGCCCTGCCGGTCGGTTTCGGCCTGATGCTGGTCTTCGCGGTCCTCCGCCTGCTCGAGACCGCCGACTGGCGCCTGACCGTCGGCGCCCTGGCGCTCGGCGGGGCGCTCGCGGCCGGGCTCGTGGCGCTGCAACCCTGGCTCGCGGATCTCGGGAACCTCAACCTGCTGCTGTTCTTCGTCCTGGGCGTGGGGGCCCTCGTCTTCTCGGGCGTTCCGATCGCCTTCGCGTTCGGCCTGTCGACCTTCGCCTACATCACGCTCACCACCGGGGCGCCGTCGATGGTGGTCGTCGGCCGGATGGACGAGGGGATGAGCCACCTCATCCTGCTGGCGGTGCCGCTGTTCGTCTTCCTCGGCCTCCTGATCGAGATGACCGGGATGGCCCGCGCGATGGTCGGGTTCCTGGCAGCGCTCCTCGGCCATGTCCGGGGCGGCCTGCACTACGTGCTGGTCGGCGCCATGTACCTCGTGTCCGGCATCTCCGGATCGAAGGCCGCCGACATGGCCGCCGTGGCTCCGGTCCTGTTCCCCGAGATGAAGGCCCGCGGCGCCAAGGACGGGGACCTCGTGGCCCTCCTGGCGACCACCGGCGCGCAGACCGAGACGATCCCCCCGTCGATCGTGCTGATCACCATCGGCTCGGTCACGGGCGTGTCGATCACCGCGCTGTTCACCGGCGGCCTGCTGCCCGGCCTGGTGCTGGCGGCGACGCTCTGCGCCCTCGTCTGGTGGCGCTATCGCGGCGAGGATCTCAGCCACGTCGCCCGCCCCTCGCGGCGGGTCATCGGCCGGTCCCTGGTGATCGCCCTCCCCGCGCTGGCCCTGCCCTTCGTGATCCGCTTCGCGGTGGTGGAAGGCATCGCCACGGCGACCGAGGTCTCGACAATCGGCATCGTCTACGCCGCGCTGGCGGGCCTGCTCCTCTACCGGCAGTTCGACTGGCGGCGGGTCTACCCGATGCTCGTGACGACCGCGACGTTGTCGGGCGCGATCCTGCTGATCATCGGGGCGGCGACCGGCATGGCCTGGGCCCTGACGCAGTCGGGCTTCTCGCAGACCCTGGCGCTCGCGATGAAGAGCCTGCCGGGCGGTCCGGTCGGCTTCCTGTTCGTGTCCGCCGCCGCCTTCATCGTGCTGGGTTCGGTGCTGGAGGGCATCCCGGCGATCGTGCTGTTCGGGCCGCTGCTGTTTCCGATCGCGCGGCAGGTCGGCGTGCACGAGGTCCACTACGCGATGGTGGTGATCCTCGCGATGGGCATCGGCCTCTTCGCCCCGCCCTTCGGGGTGGGCTACTACGCCGCCTGCGCCATCAGCCGGATTCATCCCGATGCCGGCATGCGCCCGATCATCGGCTACATCGTCGCCCTGCTCGTGGGCCTGCTCGCCATCATCCTGGTCCCCTGGTTCTCGATCGGGTTCCTCTGAGGCCATCCGGCCGGATCCCGACGCCCCGCACCGCTTCAAATTGAGCCGACCGGACGGAGCCCCTTCGTCCGGGCAGAGCGCCCGCGCGCCCACGAACCGCCGAGACAGAGCCATGCCAGACGTCCAGGGCCCCACGCTCACCGACCGGATGGCGGACGCGATCCGCTTCCTCGCCCTCGACGCGATCGAGCGGGCCGGGGACGGGCATCCGGGCGCGCCCCTCGGCTGCGCGGAGATCGCCGTCGCGCTGTTCACCCGCCATCTCAAGTGCAATCCGGCCGATCCGGAATGGCCCGACCGCGACCGGTTCGTGCTCTCGAACGGCCACGGCTCCATGCTGCTCTACGCGGCGCTGCACTGCGCCGGCTATGCCGGGTTGTCGATGGATCAGATCCGCCGCTTCCGCGAACTCGGCTCCCACACCCACGGCCATCCCGAGATCGCGCCGGCCCACGGCATCGAGGCGACGACCGGTCCCCTCGGGCAGGGCATCGCCAATGCGGTCGGCATGGCGGTGGCCGAGGCCAAGCTCGCGGACATGTTCGGGCCGGATCTGGTCGATCACCGCACCTACGCCCTCGTGGGCGACGGCTGCCTGCAGGAGGGCATCGCCCACGAGGTGATCTCGCTGGCCGGGCACCTGCGTCTGTCCAAGCTGACCTTCCTATGGGACGACAACCGGATCACCGACGACGGCGCCACCGACCTCTCGATCTCCGAGGACGTGCGCGCGCGGTTCCGCGCCGCCGACTGGCAGGTGATCGACGTCGACGGGCACGACGTCGAGGCCGTCTCGGCCGCGCTCCTGCTCGTGCGGGCCGATCCGCGCCCGAGCCTGATCGCCTGCCGAACCGTGATCGGTCGCGGATTGCCGCGCCTGGAAGGGCAGCGGGGCGCCCATGGGGGCCGCGTCCTCGCGAGCGACCTCGCCGAAGCCCGGGAGGCGCGCAGCTGGCACCACCCGCCCTTCACGGTGCCGGACGACGTGGCTGAGGCCTGGCGGACGAGTGTCCTGGACCGCAACCGGGCGGCCTACGCCGCGTGGCAGGGTCGCCGCGACGCCCGGCCGCCGCGGACGCGCGCGGCGTTCGACCGGGTGAGCGGGGCGCATCTGCCGGAGGGCTGGCGCGAGACCCTCGGGACGCTGCGCGCTCACTTGGCGGACGCGGCCGAGCCGCGCCCGAGCATCGCGGTCTCGGCCGAGATCGTCGCCGCGCTGTCGGACGCGATCCCAGAGCTGTTCTGCGGCGCGCCGGACCTCGAGGGACCGACGCAGCACAAGGGCGCCCTCGGCGCCTTCACGGCGCGGGACCGCTCCGGGCGCTACCTGCATTACGGGATCCGCGAGCACGCGATGGGCTCGATGATGAACGGCATCGCGGCCCATCGCGGCCTGCTGCCGGTCGGCGCCACCTACCTCGTCTTCTCGGACTATATGCGACCGTCGCTCCGCATGGCGGCGCTGATGAACCTGCCGGTCGTCACGGTCTACAGCCACGATTCCATCGGGATCGGCCGCAACGGCCCAACCCATCAGCCAGTCGAGTACCTCGCCGCGCTTCGGGCGATCCCGAACATGCTCGTGCTGCGCCCCGCCGACGCGGTCGAGACGGCCGAGTGCTGGGAGATGGCGCTCGCCCATCGGCACGGCCCGACGTCGCTGATCTGCTCGCGGCAGGCCCTGCCGGCGCTAAGGCGGGGAGGCGATGGCGAGAACCACAGCGCACGCGGCGCCTACGTGCTGGCCGATTCGCAAGGGCCCCGGCGCGTGACGCTCATCGGCACGGGGTCGGAGGTCGCGCTGGCCCTGGCCGCGCGCGACGCGCTCCAGGCGGAGGGCGTGCCGACCGCGGTCGTCTCGATGCCGTCCTGGGAGGCCTTCGCGGCGCAGGACGCGGATTACCGGGACCAGGTGATCGCGCGCGGCACCGTCCGGGTCGCCATCGAGGCGGCCCTGCGCTTCGGCTGGGACCGCTGGATCGGCGAGGACGGCGGCTTCGTCGGCATGAGCGGCTTCGGCGCCTCGGGCGCGCCGGAGGACCTCTTCCGCCATTTCGGCATCACGGCCGAGGCGGTGGTGGAGGCGGTCCGCGCGCGCCTGCGGTGATCGCCGGGATCGCGGCGGCGGCGCCTCAAATCATTCCGGAGGTTCCGGTCTGGGCAATCCGCTCGCGCTGCTCGGTATAGCGGACCTCGGCGACCCGACGGACCACGGTGCCGATGCGGCCGGCGATCTGGGCGAGCAGCGGTGCGCGGCGCGGCGCGCGGAGTCCGACGAGATAGGCGAGCGTGGCCATCGTGCACGGTCCTGATGGATGACCGGGCCCGGCGCCCGGCATGTTGCAACGCAATATCCATCAGTGCCGCGCTTGCCGTTAGGCCGCAGATCCGGTCCCTGCCATGCAGTGGCGGCATGCGCCGGTAACCCGTCATCAACCGAATTGCTGCAATGCAGCGTCCGCGCCGGGCCCGGCGAGTCCGGTCTCGCGCCGCGCACCCGCACGATGCACGGCGCGGCCTCGGGCCCCGGCGCGCGGAAACCCGGGCTCCCGCCTCAGGCGAGCTTGCCGCAGGCTTTCTCGAGGAGCGACCAGCCCTCCTCGCCGTAGCGCCCCTTCCACTCGGCGTAGAAGCCGGCCTTGCGCAGCTTTTCGCGGAAGGGCTCCGGATCCGGCTTGTTGAAGACCATGCCGCTGGCCGAGAGTTCGGCCTGCAGGTTGGCGTTCAGCGTCGCGACGTCCGCGCGCTCCTTCAGGCCGGCCGCATTGATGTGGCGGGCCACCATCGTGCGCAGATCCTCGGGAATGCGCTCCCAGGCGCGGCGATTGGCCAGGAACCAGTACCCGTCCCACATGTGGTTGGTCAGGGAGCAGTATTTCTGCACTTCGTAGAACTTCGTCGTGGAGATCACGGCGAGCGGGTTCTCCTGACCCTCGACGACTTTCGTCTGCAGGGCGGAATAGGTTTCGTTGAGGTTGATCGAGGTCGGCGAGGCATCGAAGGCGCGGAACATCGAGGTCCAGAGCGGCGAGACCGGAACCCGGATCCGGAAACCCTTGAAATCCTCCGGGGTCGCGATCGGCCGCGTGGACGTGGTGGTCTGGCGGTAGCCGTTGTCCCAGATCTTCTCCAGGGCCACGAGATTCGCCTTGGCGATCTGCTGGCGGACCCAGGCGCCGAGCTCGCCATCCATCGCGTTCCAGACCGCCTCGTAGTTCGGGAAGGCGTAGCCGATGCCGTTGATCGAGGCGTTGGGCACCAGTGTCGATAGGATCAGCGGGGACATCGTGAAGAATTCGACACTGCCCGAGCGGAGCTGACTGAGCGTGTCGGTGTCCGAGCCGAGTTGGCTCGAGGGAAAGACCTTCAGGTCGAACCGGCCGCCGCTCTCAGTGCGCAATGCATCCGCCATCTCCCGGGCGCGGACGTTCATCGGGTGGGTGTCGGGCAGGTTGTTCGCGTATTTGTAGGTGAAGTCCGCCCGCTGCGCCCGCGCGACGTGCGGCGCGGCCACGGCGCCGCCGATCGTCGCCGTCAGGCTGGTGCAGAGGAAGCGGCGTCTGGAGATTGACATGGCGGCCCTCCTGGTGCGGGCACTCCGGCCCTGCCTATTCTTGGAGCCGCACGCCCGTGCGGTCTCACAGGGATGCCTGGGTAGAGATTAGCCGAGCATAGTCAACGGCCCGCCGCGAGAGCCGGTCCCGGCGTCCCCGGCTAGGTTCGGGGAGATCCGGGCGCTCACGCGGCCCCGTCGTTCAGGGCCGGCCTCCGTCTCGGTCCGAACAGGGTGTTGAGCCGCCGCCGGACAGGGGCGTCGTAGAAACGATCCAGCACCCATCCGAACACCAGCAGCACGATCAACACCGCGAACCCGATAGCCGGAGCGGCCGCCTCCACTGGGAGATGCCCGATCTTGTTGTTGACCGCGAGGAGGATCTGCAAGGTCGGAACGTGCATCACGTAGATCGCGTAGGAGGCGAGCCCCAGGACGGTGGAAGCCGGCACCAGCCCGACAGGCGGTTCGACGCGCATCGCGCAGAACACGATGAGGGGAAGCAGGACGACCACGCTCAGGAACTGAGCGCCGGGCCGCAGCGCCGGGCTCCAGGGCGCGCAGAGGAGGACGAGCGTCGCGACGAGAATCCCGATGAAGTATCCGAGATGTCGTACCGGCGCGGGCCGCACCATCCGGACCAAGATCACGCCCAGGAAGAATCCGAACACCGTCCGGATCAATCCGATCCAGATTTCCGAAAATTCCGAGCCGCGATTGATGTCCCCGTAGTGATAGATCGCGATGCCCAGGACCGGGATGCAGGCCGCGCAGACGGCGACCAGTCTCTTGAGACTGAGAAATCTCCAGGTCAGGACGAAAACGAAATTGACGATGATCTCGAAGAACAACGACCACGTCGGTGGATTGAGGGGGTACATCCCATCCTTCCCGGTCGCCGACGGGCCGGGGAGCATGAACAGGGCCAGGACCAGGACACCGAGAAACAGGGATGGGGTGTACCCGAGCGTACCGTTCCCCAGCAGGCTCAGGACGACGACGGCGCAAGCCGGAACGAGACTGAGCAGGTAGAGGGGATAGAGCCGGATGGCGCGGATGCGCATGAAGGTCGAACCCGCCATGCCCGCGGCCAGCCGGCGATCGTAGGCGTTCGCCAGGACCGCGCCGCTCATGAGGAAGAACAGGTCGACGGCCAGGCCGCCGTTGCGCGCCGTCAGAGATCCGAACAGGGCCTCGTAATGCATGCTGACGACGGCCAGGGCGGCAACGCCCCTGAGTGCGTCCAGCGTATGGAACTTGCGCGCCTCGGACGCGCGCGCTTGAGCCGTCTCGACCGCGTCCCTCGTCTCGCCGATGTGCATCCGCGTCTCCCGTGAGCCCGTCTGAGGAGCTAGGCCGCGTCCGGACATCGAAAAGGCGTGCCACCCGGAGGCAGAGGACAGCGCCGGCAAACGCGGGCCGAGGCCGGATGGGAAGACGAGGGATGGGCCGAGTGATCCGATCCCATCGCCCACGGGTGGCGATCGCTGGGAGATGCGTCCGGTCGGAGCGCGGATCGGCGCCGCCGGCTCACTGCGCCAAGTCGCCGACGCTCAGGATCGCGCCCACCAAACGAGCAGGCTGTCGATCCGCTCGCGGGTCCGGGCCTCGTGCATCTCGGCGGCCTGGAGCGGCACGGGTCCGGGGGGTTCACCTGCTCGCCACGAGGTTGAGCGTCGAGGCCGCGTAGAGCCGCAGCCCATCGCATCCCGAGGAGGCTGCGGACCTCCGTCAGGCGGCGGGAGGCGTGGGCGAGGGGCTCGCGGACGATCTGGTTGCGCAGCAGCGGATGAACGGCGACGGCCTCCGGGATTGGACCCCGGCCACGAGGAGCGTGCCCGGCAGGCGGCAGACCCGGCCAAGCTCCGCACCGATCACGATGTCCCGCCCCGCCGGCGGCGGCAGGGCGAGCCGGGAGCGCGCGGCGGAGAAGCGCCGCCCCGGCCAGAGCCGGACCCGCAGGGCGTTGCCCAGCCCGAAGCCGCCGAGGATCTGCGGCCAGCAGGCCGCCAGCCCGGCGCGGAGCCCGGCCGCTGCCCTCGAACGGCGGCGCTCGGGCCGGTGCGCCTCACGCGAGGAGGTCGCGATGGACCGGGTGGAGCGCAAGCCAGCGCCGCGCGTAGCCGCAGAGCGCGAGGATACGGCGATCCTCCGCGCGGGCGAGGCCGGCGACCGCCTCCATCAGCCGCCCGGCCGCTCCTGTCCCCCGGAGTTCCGGCGGCGCGCAGACGTAACGGATGACGAGACGGCCCGGACGGCGCTCGTAATCGGCGAAGACGGTGCGGCCGCCGGTCGTCCGCTCGAAGCGCTGCGCCGCGACGTTATCGTGAAGGCCGTCGGGCGGGGTCTCGCGCGACTCCTCCGGCATGGCGCGGCCGGTCACCACGTCGTCGGCTTGGGGTTGCGATCGTCGAAACCCGTCTGGTGCCAGTAGGGATAGATCGGGGTCTCGCGGCTCGCCGCGTCGAGCCGGGCGATCTGATCCGGGCTCAGGGACCATCCGACCGCGCCGAGGTTCTGGCGCAGCTGCTCTTCGGTGCGCGCGCCGACCACGATGTTGCAGACGGTGGGACGGCCGAGCAGCCAGTTCAGCGCCACCTGGGCCACGCTCCGGCCGGTCTCAGCCGCGACGGCATCGAGAGCATCGACCACGCCGTAGAGATACGCGTCGGCGACGGGCGGCCCGCCCTCCGCGCCGCCCGCGGCGATGCGCCCGCCCTGGGCCGGCTGGCCGCGGCGGATCTTGCCGGTGAGGCGGCCCCAGCCCAGCGGGCTCCAGACCATCAGGCCGACGCCCTGGTCGAGACCCAGCGGCATCAGCTCCCACTCGTAGTGCCGGCCGATCAGCGAGTAGTAGCCCTGGTAGGCGACGTAGCGCGCGAGGCCGTAGCGCTCCGAGGTCGCCAGCGCCTTCATCAGCTGCCAGCCCGAGAAGTTCGAGGCACCGATATAGCCGATCTTGCCCGAGCGGGTCAGGTCGTCGAGGGCGTGCAGCGTCTCCTCCACCGGGGTGAGCGCGTCGAAGCCGTGCATGAAGTAGATGTCGATATGGTTGGTGCCGAGCCGCCGCAGGCTCGCCTCGCAGGCGCGGATCAGGTGATAGCGGGAGGACCCGGTCTCGTTGGCCCCCTGCCCCGTCGGGAAGGTCGCCTTGGTGGAGATCAGCGCCCGCTCGCGCCGCCCCTTGAGAGCTTGGCCGAGGATCTCCTCTGACGCGCCGCCCGAGTAGATGTCGGCGGTGTCGAACAGGGTGACGCCGGCGTCGAGACAGAGATCGACCATGCGGGTCGCCTCGGCGACGTCGGTCCGGCCCCAGCGCTCGAAGAACGCGTCGGTGCCGCCGAAGGTGCCGGTGCCGAAGCTGAGCACCGGCACCTTGAGGCCGGAGCGGCCGAATTGCCTGTATTCCATCGGGTCCTCGCATCGGATCGGTGAGGCGGGCGCGCCCGCATGCCCAAGGATGTAACGCCGCGGCAGCCGATCGGCTTCCCCGAACGGGACGCGACGCGCCTGCGCCGCGCCGGATAGACGGAACGCCGCGGCCGGCAAACGCCCAAGCCGGTTGCCCGCGGGGCACGCGACCTCTACATCGGCCTTCCCCGTGGCCGATGCGCCTGAAGGTTTCGCGAGCCCGCTCGGGCCTGCATGGTAGCGGGGTCGGCAGTGACGGGACGGCCCGGACCAGTTCTCTGGGCCGTTCCTGTGAGACCCAGTGGGCCGGGCCGCTGCAGGAGTGTCGGAGGCGCGGGGAACAGGAACCGCGGATTCGGCGCATGGCCCACCACGTTCCCGCCGATGCGGGCCCGCCTCCGCGCGATCGCCCTGCCCCCTGCCCTCTGCCCCGTTCCGGGACGCGGGGCCCCGCGCGCGTTTCCGGTTCGTTCACGCTCATCGACAAAGATCAAGGTGGGCCGGGGATCCGGCCGCGTGCCACCGCGTTCTCTCGGGCCTGACACCATGCGACGCCTGCTCACCGGGAGCATCAAGGCCATTCTTGCGCTCGCCGTCCTCTCCACGGCCGCCCATTGGGTGCTGCGCATGCATCGCGAGCCCGCGGCGGATACCCCCGCCCAGGTCGCGAGCCAGATCGGGGGATACCCCGATCCCGTGACCACCGGCTCGATCACGCCGCGCACTCCCGAGCGGCCGGCCGCATCGGCCGAGAACCCGACGCTCGGCCTCGACCAGCAGCATCTCTCGGCCCTGATCGCGACGCACAGCGAGAAGGCCCGGACCCAGAAGGCCTCGGCGAAGCGCTGACCGGGGTCGGGCACCGCCCCGGTCCACGAGCGGCCGATCCGCCCCACGGAGACCGCGATTGGGTCTCATCAGGCGGGTCTCCGATTCTGCCCGGGAAGATCCCGTGACCCCGAAAGCCGACCTGCCGGCGCCCGCCCTTACGCCGGACGCCCCCGCCCTGCCGGACCGCCGGCGCCTCGCCGGCATCGCGCTGATGTGCGGGGCGGTGGCGTTCTTCGCGAGCCTCGACGCCTGCGGCAAGACGCTCGCCCGGCTCGGCGTCGATCCCCTCGTCGCCACCTTCATGCGCTACGCCGTCAACGTGGCGCTGATCACGCTGGTGCTGAACCCGGTGCGGAAGCCCGAGGTGGTCCGCAGCCGGCGGCTGCTGCTCCAGATCCTGCGCTCGCTCCTGCTCTTCGGCACGACGGCGCTGAATTTCCTGGCGCTCCGCTACCTGCAACTCGCCGAGACGGTCTCGATCCAGTTCGCGGCGCCGCTCACCGTGGCGCTGCTCGCCGGACCGCTGCTCGGCGAATGGTCCTCGCCCCGGCGCCTCGGGGCGATCGCGGTCGGCTTCCTCGGCGTGCTGGTGATCGTGCGGCCCGGGGTCGGCGACGTGCACCCGGCCGTGCTGCTCAGCCTCGGCAACATGGTCTGCTACGCCTTCTACGTCATCCTCACCCGCAAGCTCGCGGCCTACGACTCGACGGCAACCACGATGTTCTATTCGGGTCTGGCGGGGCTCGCCGTGATGGCGCCGCTGATGCCGGGGCTCTGGACCAGCCCGGGCTCGTGGACGGTCTGGGCGCTGCTCGTGGGGATAGGCCTGCTCGGCACCTTCGGCCACTGGCTGCTGATCCTCGCCCACGCGCGGGCGCCGGCCAACGTGCTGGCGCCGTTCATCTACACGCAGCTGATCTGGTCCGTGACGCTGGGCTTCCTGGTCTTCGGCGACGTGCCGAACGGCTGGACGCTCGCGGGCGCGATGATCGTGATCGGCTCGGGCCTCTACCTGCTGTCGCAGGAGCGACGGCGTCCCGCGCCCGCCGAATAGCGGGCGCGGGGATCGGGTCAGCCGCCGAACAGGCCGCGGAGCCGCGCGAGGAAGCCGCCGGCGCGGACCGGTGTCGCCGCATCGGCCTCAGCCTCGCTGCCCGGCGCGTCCGGAGCCTGGACGAGCCCGAGCGCGGCCGTGTCGGTGGTCTCGCGGTCGATCAGGATCAGGCCGCCGGTCTCGCGGTTCTCCGCGTAGGCGTCGAAGGCCACGGGCCGGTCGAGGGTCAGCGTCACGTCGGCGATGTCGTTGGCCACCAGCGTCTCGGCGGGGCCGGGCTGGCCGGTCTCCGGGTCGATCCGGCTGCGGATCGCTGCGACCGTGGCGTTCGTCGTCACCGTGCCGATCTTGGCGAGCAGCGCCGCGCCGGGGGCGAGCGGACTCTCCGCGGCCCAGAACAGGCGGACCTGGAGCGTGTCGGAGACCCGCATCGGCCGGTCCGCCGCCACGATGACGGTGCCGCGCGAGGCGTCGACCTGATCGGCAAGGACGAGCGTCACGGACTGGTCCTCGCCCGCCACCGCGAGGTCGCCATCGGCGGTGTAGATGCGGGCGACGGTGGAGGTCCGTCCGTTCGGCGCGATGCTGACGCGGTCGCCCGGACGGACCTGCCCGCTGGCGATACGGCCGCTGTAGCCGCGGAACTCGGAATCGGGCCGGTTCACCCACTGCACCGCCATGCGGAATGGGGCGGCGGCGGCCTCCTCGCGCACCGGCACGGTCTCAAGATAGTGCAGCAGCGTGGTGCCGGTGTACCAGGTCGCGGCGGCCCCCGGCAGCACGACGTTGTCGCCGTTCTTGGCCGAGAGCGGGATCGCCCGCACCTCCGCGAAGCCGAAGCTGCGGCTGAACTCCGTGAAGCCCGCGAGGATCTGGTCGAACTTGTCCTGCGACCAGCCCACCAGATCCATCTTGTTCACGGCGAGCGCCACCCGCCGGATGCCGAGCATCGAGACCAGGAGGGCGTGGCGCCGGGTCTGGCGGGTGAGGCCCTGCCGGGCGTCGACCAGGATCACCGCCACGTCCGCCGTCGAGGCGCCGGTCGCCATGTTGCGGGTATATTGCTCGTGGCCGGGGGTGTCGGCCACGATGAAGGAGCGCTTCTCGGTCGAGAAGAAGCGGTAGGCGACGTCGATGGTGATGCCCTGCTCGCGCTCGGCCTGAAGGCCGTCGACGAGGAGCGCGAGATCGACCTCCTGCCCCTGGGTGCCGTGCTTGCGGGAATCGCGCTGGAGGGCGCTGATCTGGTCGTCGAAGATCTGCTTGGTGTCGTGCAGCAGGCGCCCGATCAGGGTCGACTTGCCGTCGTCCACCGAGCCGCAGGCGATGAAGCGCAGCACTTCCTTGCGCTGGTGGGCGGCCAGGAAGGCCTCGTAGCCGAAGGCCTCCGGTGACTGGTGGATGGTCATCAGAAATAGCCCTCCTGCTTCTTGCGCTCCATTGCGCCCGCGCCGTCCTTGTCGATCACCCGGCCCTGACGCTCCGAGGTGCGGGCGGCGAGGGTCTCGCCGATGATCTCGGGCAGCGTCGCCGCGTCGCTCTCGACCGCGCCGGTGAGGGGGTAGTCGCCCAGCGTCCGGAAGCGAACCGAGACCTCGCGCGGGGTCTCGCCGGGCGCGAGCGGCAGGCGCGCGTCGTCGACCATGATGAGCTGGCCGTCGCGCTCCACCACGGGCCGCGGCTTGGCGAAGTAGAGCGGCACGATGGGGATCCGCTCCTGCTCGATGTAGAGCCAGATATCGAGCTCGGTCCAGTTGGAGAGCGGGAACACGCGCAGCGACTCGCCGCGCTTCTTGCGCAGGTTGTAAAGGTGCCAGGGCTCGGCGCGCTGGCGCTTCGGATCCCAGCGGTGCTGCGCCGTGCGGAGCGAGACGATGCGCTCCTTGGCACGCGAGGCCTCCTCGTCGCGGCGAGCGCCGCCGAAGGCGGCGTCGAACTTGTGCTTGTCGAGCGCCTGCCGCAGGGCCTGCGTCTTCATCACGTCGGTGTGGACCTCCGAGCCATGGCTGATCGGGCCGATGCCGCGGGCGAGCCCGTCCTGGTTGGTGTGCACCAGGAGATCGACGCCGAGTTCCTGCGCGCGCCGGTCCCGGAAGGCGATCATCTCGCGGAACTTCCAGGTGGTGTCGATGTGCAGCAGCGGGAACGGCAGCTTGCCCGGCGCGAAGGCCTTCAGCGCCAGGTGCAGCAGGACGCTGGAATCCTTGCCGATCGAGTAGAGCATCACCGGGTTCTCGGTCTCGGCGACCGCCTCCCGGAAGATGTGGATGCTCTCGGCCTCAAGGCGCTGCAAGTGCGTCAGGCGGTCGGGGGTCAGCGCGGCTGTGGCCGCGGAAGTGGCGCTCATCGGGCCATCTCCAGAGGGTTCGAGGATGTCACGGGTTCGAAGATCGCGGCCTCGCGGCCCGGCTGCACGGCGGCCTCGGGGCGGCCGACATGCAGGCCGCACTCCTTCTTCTCCTCCTGCTCCCACCACCAGCGGCCGGCCCGCTCGGGCTCGCCGACGCGCACGGCGCGGGTGCAGGGCGCGCAGCCGATCGACGGGAAGCCGCGGTCGTGCAGGACGTTGTAGGGCACGTAGTTCTCGCGCACGAAGGCGTCGATGTCGGCCCGCGTCCAGTCGGCCAGCGGGTTGAGCTTGATCAGCCCGCGGGCGGGATCGAACTCCGCGAGCGGGGTCGCGGCGCGGTTGGCCGATTGCCCGGCGCGCAGGCCGGTGAGCCATCCGCTGGCGCCCGACAGCGCACGGGCCAGCGGCTCGACCTTGCGGAAGCCGCAGCAGGCCTGGCGCGCGGCGACCGAATGGCGGAAGCCGTTGATGCCCTCCTCGCGCACGAAGCGCTCCTCGGCCTCGCGCTCCGGGGCGTAGGCCCGGATGCGGATGCCATAGGCGGCCTCGGTCTCGGCCCAGACGTCGTAGGTCTCAGGGAACAGGCGGCCGGTATCGAGGGTGACGATCTCGGTGCGTCCCTTCGCCAGGGCAAGGGCATGGGTCAGCACCTGATCCTCGATGCCGAGGCTCGTGGTGAAGACGAGGCGCCCGGGCATCTCGGCCTCGATCAGGGCGATTCGTCCGGGAAGGTCGTGCGCCTTCAGGGCTGCGGCGAACGCGTCGGCAGCCTGTGGGTCCAGAGAGATCATGGGGTACGGCGCGGGATCGAGAGGTTGTGCGAGGCCTGAAATGTTCGCTATAACGAACGAAGTCAAGGCAAGCCGGCGTTGCAGCCGGCGCATTCGGCACCGCGCCCGGGGATATCGGTACACCACTCCGTGAGGCGGGCCATCGCCCCGAAACGGGAAGATCCTTCTCGAAGGAGCCTTTCTCTCGGGACGCCCGCCCAGGATCGTGCGACACTGATGAGCCGGCGCGGGATCCCCGGAGGTCCCATGGATTCGATCGACCTGAAGATTCTGGCCCTGCTCCAGACCGACGCCACGCTCTCCATCGCGGCGATCGGCGAGCGCGTGGGACTGTCGCAGACGCCGTGCTGGAAGCGGATCCAGCGGCTCGAGGCCGACGGGGTGATCGATCGGCGCGTCGCCGTGCTCGACCCGGTCAAGCTCGGCCTCGGCCTCACCGTCTTCGTCTCGATCGAGACGGCGGATCACTCCAAGGAGTGGCTGGAGCGCTTCGCCGGCACGGTCTCGGACATGCCCGAGGTGCTGGAATTCTACCGCATGGCGGGCGACGTCGATTACATGCTGCGCGTGGTTGTGGCGGACATGCAGGCCTACGACGCCTTCTACAAGCGCCTGATCGCCACCCTCCCGCTCAAGAACGTCACCTCCCGCTTCGCCATGGAGAAGGTGAAATCCACCACCGCCCTGCCGCTCCCCGCCCCGCCGACGCAGGGGCGCCATCTCCCGGCAATTCCCACGCTCTCCGTCGTCGGGGAATAATCGTCTCTTTCGCACCGCAACAACGACGGGCTTCTTCTCCGGGGGACGGGTTCTATAAAAAGAACGTTCCCCGTTGACAGAAGCCTCTTCGACGACGACATGGTCCGATTATGTCACGCCAAGCCCTCCTCCCCCGCACAGCCCCGTTCGGCGATACCGAGCGCGCCAGTCTCGACGCCGTCCTGGGGACGGCGACGCCGGTCCAGCGCGCCTGGCTCGCGGGCTTCCTGGCGGGCCTCGACGCCGCGGGCGGCCAGCCCGCCGCGGTCCCGGCCGCGCCGCCGAAGGCCGCCGAGCCGCTCACCATCCTGTTCGCCAGCGAGTCGGGGAACTCGGAGGCGCTCGCCGGCAGCATGGCCAAGCTCGCGCGCAAGCAGGGCTTCAAGCCGAAGATCGTCGATTTCGCCGATCTCGACCTCGCGACCCTGCCGAAGGCCGGCAAGCTCGTCGCCATCGCGGCGACCTGGGGCGAGGGCGAGCCGCCGGCCCGCGCCGTGCGGGCCTACGGCGAGCTGATGGGCGACGGCGCCCCCCGGCTCGACGGCGTCCAGTTCGCGGTCTTGGCGCTCGGCGACACCAGCTACGCGGAGTTCTGCGCCATCGGCAAGGCGCTCGATGCCCGCTTCGAGGCGCTGGGGGCGACCCGGGCCGCCGAGCGGGCCGACCTCGACCTCGATTTCGAGACGCCCGCCGCCGAGTGGATCAAGGGCACCCTGAAGGCGCTGGCGCCGGCCCCCGCCGACAACGTCGTGGCGGTGGACTTCGCCCGCGCAGCGAGCGCCGAGGACGAGGATGCGGAGCCCAGCCGCGAGCCCGTGGTCGCCGAGGTGGTCGAGCACGTGAACCTGAACTCCTCGCGCTCGGACAAGGAAACCATCCATCTCGCCCTCGCCTTCGAGGACGGCGCGCCGGCCTACGAGCCGGGGGATTCGCTGGAGCTCTATCCCGAGAACGACCCGCAGCTCGTGGACGAGATCCTGCGGGCGGCGGGTCTCGCGGACGACGAGGCCCTGCGCAAGGCCCTGCTCGCCGAGCGGGACGTCACCACCCTGTCGGCGGCGACCGTCGAGCGCTTCGTCAAGGCGACCGGCCACGCCGAGGCGCGCACGCTCGTCGAGAGCGGCGAGGTCCGCGCCTGGATCGAGGGCCGCCACCTCATTGACCTGCTCGAGAGCTTCCCAGCGACGCTCACCGCCGAGCATCTCGGCAGCATCACCCGGCCCCTGCCCCCGCGGGCCTACTCGATCGCCTCCTCGCGCAAGGAAGTCGGCGACGAGGTCCATCTCGCCATCGCGGCGGTGCGCTACGAGACGCATGGCCGGGCGCGCTCGGGCGTCGCCTCGGTCCACGTGGCGGACCGGATCCGCGACGGCGCCAAGCTCCGGGTGCGGCTGAAGCCGAACCGGCATTTCCGCCTGCCGGCGGATCCCGCCACCGACATCATCATGGTCGGTCCCGGCACCGGCGTCGCGCCGTTCCGGGGGTTCGTGCAGGAGCGGCGGGCCGTGGAGGCCCCCGGGCGCTCGTGGCTGTTCTTCGGCGACAGGCACTTCACCCACGACTTTCTGTACCAACTCGAATGGCAGGACGCGCTGGAGGATGGCTCGCTCACGAAGATCGACGTGGCTTTCTCGCGCGACCAGCCCGAGAAGATCTACGTGCAGGACCGCATCGACCAGCATGCGGGCGAGCTGGTGGACTGGCTCGAGGGCGGCGCCCATCTCTACGTCTGCGGCGACGCCAAGAACATGGCCAAGGACGTGCGGGCGGCCGTGGTCCGCGCCTACGAGCGCGCCCGGAGCCTGAGCCCGGCCGAGGCCGAGGCGCAGGTCGCGGCGCTGGAGCGCAGCCACCGCTACCAGCAGGACGTGTACTGAGATCGGGCAACCCGCCCCTCTGCGCGAACCAGGCGGTTGAGAGGGGGGAGCGCCCTCCGCGATAGCGGCGCTCCCCTCGCCCGACCCGCGGCGCGGGCCACCCTTTCCCGCAGGGGCTCGCTCTCCCGCAGGGAGACGAGGGATCGGCGCCGAAGTCGAGACTTTGAATCGGATTCTTCCCATGGACGAGCACAAGCCCCGCGACGCCGCCGAGACCGAGACCCCGGCCGCGCGCGTCTACGAGACCCCGCCCGGCGACCGGCCGATCACCGAGGCCGAGGCCGCCCGCGCCGCGGGGCTGGCCGCCAACGAGCACATCAAGATCGCCAGCGGCTACCTGCGCGGCACCCTGGCCGACGGCCTGCTCAAGCACGCCACCGGCGCGATCTCCGAGGATGACGGTCAGCTCGTGAAGTTCCACGGGATGTACCTGCAGGACGACCGCGACATCCGCGCCGAGCGCACCAAGAAGAAGCTCGAGAAGGCCTACAGCTTCATGATCCGCCTGCGCATCGCGGGCGGCGTGGTGAGCCCGAAGCAATGGCTCGTCCTCGACGACATCGCTCGCACCTATGCGGGCAACGCGCTGCGGGCGACGACGCGCCAGACCTTCCAGTACCACGGCGTGATCAAGTCGAACCTCAAGCGCACCATGGCGGCGATCGACTCGGCGCTGCTCGACACCATCGCGGCCTGCGGCGACGTCAACCGCAACGTGATGGCGGCGACGAACCCGGCTCAGGTCGGCGCCCACAAGGCGGCCTACCAGCTCGGCAAGGACATCTCCGACTCGCTCCTGCCCAAGACGAGCGCGTGGCGCGAGATCTGGCTCGACGGCGAGCGCGTGGTCGGCAGCGAGGAGGCGGCCGAGGTCGAGCCGGTCTACGGCCGCACCTACCTGCCGCGGAAGTTCAAGATCGTGGTCGCGGTGCCACCCTCGAACGAGGTCGACGTGTTCGCCCACGACCTCGGCTTCATCGCGATCCTCGACGCGGCGAACACGGTCACGGGCTGGAACGTCACCGTCGGCGGCGGCATGGGCATGACCCACGGCGAGCCCGACACCTTCCCGCGCACCGCTGACGTGATGTGCTTCTGCGCACCCGAGGACGCCGTGAAGGTGGCCGAGGCGGTGATGACCGTCCAGCGCGACTGGGGCAACCGCAAGAACCGCAAGAACGCCCGGCTCAAGTACACGATCGAGCGCTACGGCCTCGCCGCCTTCCGGGCCGAGGTCGAGAAGCGGGTCGGCAAGGCCCTGCCCGACGCCAAGCCCTTCACCTTCACCGACAACGGCGACCGCTACGGCTGGGTCGAGGGCGACGACGGGCGCCACCACCTCACGCTCTACGTGCCCTCGGGCCGGATCAAGGACATCCCGGACGGCGCGCAGTTCCTCAGCGGTCTGCGCCGCATCGCCGAGGTGCACCAGGGCGATTTCCGCCTCACCGGCAACCAGAACGTGATCATCGCCAACGTGCCGGCGGAGAAGCGCGCCGAGATCGAGGCGCTCGTCGACGAATACGCCCTGACCAAGGGCGCGGGGGCGCTGCGGCGCAATTCCATCGCCTGCGTCGCGCTGCCGACCTGCGGCCTCGCGCTGGCCGAGAGCGAGCGCTACCTGCCCGACCTGATGACGGAACTCGAGGAGAGCCTCGCCCGCCACGGGCTGCAGGACGAGCCGATCACCATCCGCTCGACCGGCTGCCCGAACGGCTGCGCCCGGCCCTTCATCGCCGAGATCGGCCTCGTCGGCCGCGGCCCCGAGCGCTACCACCTCTATCTCGGCGCGGCCCATGACGGCTCGCGCCTGAGCAAGCTCTACCGCGAGGACGTCGCGGCGTCCGAGATCCGCGACACCCTCGATCCGCTCTTCGCCGATTATGCCAAGGGCCGCGAGCCGGGCGAGCATTTCGGCGACTACCTGATCCGCGCGGGCCACGTGGCGCGCACGGTCAACGGGCCGGACTTCCACGAGCGGACCGGGGCGCTGAAGCCCGCGGCCTGAGCGGCACACCGGAAACATCGCCGCCCCCTCGCGTTCCCCAGACCTCACGGAGGTTCTGGATGAACGCGAGACGGGCGACGGGCGGCAAGGTGCGCTACGCGGTGGTGGGCGGGGGCTGGATCTCCCAGGCCGCCTTCATGCCGGCGGTGGCGCAGACGGGCAATTCCGAGATCTCGGCCCTCGTCACGGGCGATCCCGAGAAGGGCCGCGCCCTCGCGGAGCGCTACGGCCTGACGGCCTTCCCCGACGCGGAATTTCGCGCGGCGCTCGACACGAACCTGTTCGAGGCCGTCTATCTCGCCCTGCCGAACGGGATGCACCGGGACTTCGCGGTGCCCGCCCTCGAGGCCGGTTGCCACCTGCTCCTCGAGAAGCCGATGGCGACGAGCGTGGCCGACTGCGAGGCCATCATCGCGGCGGCGCGGGGCAGCGGCGCCAAGCTGATGATCGCCTACCGGCTGCATTTCGAGCCCGGGACGCTCGACGCCATCGCGCGGGTGCGCCGGGGCGAGATCGGCGAGCCCCTGATGTTCACCGCGAGCTTCGGCCAGCCCGTCGCGCCGGAGAACCATCGGGCCCGGCAAGGCTACTGGGCCGGCCCCGTGCCCGATATGGGCACCTACCCGATCAACGCCGCGCGCAACCTGTTCGGCGGCGAGCCGGTGGAGGTGATGGCCCACGGCGCCCGCCGGGCCGGCGGCCCGTTCGATTTCGACGCCACGGTCGCCGTCACCCTGCGCTTCCCCGGCGACCGGCTGGCGCAGTTCACGGTGTCCTACGAGACCGCCTCGGTCGGGGCCTACCGGATCGTCGGCACCGAGGGCGACATCCTGATGGCACCGGGCTTCACCTTCGGCGCGGCGCTGGCGGGCCGCATCACCCGCGACGGCGAGACCCGGGACCTGACGTTTCCGAGCGTCGACCAGTTCGGCGCCGAGACGCGCGCCTTCTCCGCCTGCATCCTGGAGGACCGGCTGCCGGAGCCCGACGGCGAGGAGGGGCTTGCCGACGTCCGCGTCCTCGCCGCCATCGAGCGGGCGCTGGAGACGGGACAGGTCCAGCGCCTGGCCCCGATGGAGCGGCGCACCCGGCCGGATCCCGCCCAGGCGATGAGCCTGCCGGAGATCACGCCGCCCGATCTCGTGAACGCCGCGCCGCCCGGCGGTTGAACGCCAAAGCTTGACCGTATGCTGCGCCGCAGCGGTCGAATTCAGTTGAACCAAGGAACGCCGAAGCCGTTACCGCTTCAGATTCGGATCCGGTGACCATCATGGCCAAGCACGAAATCCTCGGTTACTTCGAGCATCGCAGGGACGGCGCCTGGGTCTGCGTGCGCCCGTTCACGCTCACCACCCGCGACGCCAGCGTCGATATCCGCCAGGGCATGCGCTTCGATTACGGCAAGCGCGTGGGCGGCCTCGACCTCGCCGAATATCTGGAGCAGCTCGGCTCGCAATTCGGCTCCTGACGAGCGGACGCTCCGTTCAAACCCCGAGGCGCCCGGCGCATCGGGGTTTTTCGTGCGGGGCGTGGACCTCTGCCGAGCGTCACTCGCGTCGTCGTCGCGTCGGAGAGGCCGGCGCCCCAGGGGCGCCGGCCTCTTCCGTGTCGGGCCCCTCAGGCGCCGCCCCATTGCATGGTCAGGCCGCCATCCACCACCAGCGTGTGGCCGGTGACGTAATCCGCCTCGTCGGAGGCGAGGTAGAGGATCGCGCCCGCGATGTCCTCGGGCTGACCGGCGCGGTGCCACGGGATCCGCTCCAGGGATGCCTCGAGCTTCTTCGGGTCCTCGAACCGGTCCGCCGTCATCGGCGTCTCGATCAGGCCGGGGGCGACGTTGTTGACGTTGATCCGGTCCTCCGCAAGCTCCCGCGAGAGGCTGCGGCAGAGGGAGCCGAGGCCGGCCTTCGACATGCCGTAGGGCGCGCTCTCGGGGGTGGGCAGGTGCTGGGCCACCGAGGAGACGAACACGATCTTGCCCCGCCCGCCCACGTCGCGGCGCAGGTGGATGAAGGGCCGGGCGGTGAAGAGCGGGCCCATCAGGTTCACGCGCAGGATCTGCTCCAGCCGCGCATCCTCCATGTCGGCCACCGGCATGCCGCTCATCGCCTGACCGGCATTGGCGATCAGGATGTCGAGGGTGCCGAGCCCGCGCGCCACGGTGTCGTAGGCCGCGCGCACGGAGGCCGGGTCGCCGACATCGACCTGGACGACCAGGGCCTTGCGTCCCGCGGCCTCGACCCGGCGCGCCGTCTCGGCGATGCCCTCCGCATCGGTGTGATAGGTGATCGCCACGTCGGCCCCCTCGCGGGCGAAGCGCTCGGCGGTGGCGCGGCCGATCCCCGAATCCGCCCCCGTGATCAGGGCGCGCTTGTTCTGCAGCTTCATGGCCAGTCTCGTCTCGCTCGATCGTGGTTTGGGCACGGCCCGGGCCCCGGCCATCGGCACGCGGGCGCTCGGATCGGCACGTCAGCGGGCCAATCGGGTGTGGTGGGCGGAGTTCCGGGGGGCGGCGCGATGCCTCGGCTCGGGGCGACCGCACGCGCGCGGGACGCCGACCGGAGGCGGGCGCATCGCGTCGACGGGCGGGACTGACTTTGACGGCCCGGCCCCGGCTGCCTAAGCAGAACCGAGGTCCTCGGCCCGTCCGCCGGGCATCCCGCGTCCCGGACGAGAGCCGCGACGCGCCTCGAGACGATGAAGCGTACCCCCGAATGACCGCCCCGGCCCATCCGGCACCCGCGCAAGACCCGGCCGCGCACGAGGATTCCTCGGAGGAGAGCGCCCCGACCACGCGCTGCCGCATCATCGCGGTGGCCGAGCGCTCGTTCCGCGAGATCGGCTACCAGAAGACCACGGTCGCCGACATCGCCAAGTCGCTGAAGATGAGCCCGGCCAACGTCTACCGCTTCTTCGACTCGAAGAAGGCGATCAACGAGGCCGTGGTCGAGCGGGTGACGGGGGAGATCGAGGCGCTGATCGCGGCGATCGTCGATCGGCCCGGCCTCAGCGCCGAGGCGCGCCTCGTCGCGGCCATCGTCGCGCTGCATCGCGACACCACGGAGCGCTGGACCGGCTACCCGCGCATCCACGAGATGATCCAGGCGGCCATGAGCGAGAGCTGGGAGGTCTGCCGCCACCATGTCGACCGGATCGGCGCCGTGTTCGAGCGCCTGGTGGTCGCCGGGCTGCGGAGCGGCGAGTTCGAGGCGACCGACCCGGCCGTCTCGGCCCGCTGCATCCAGATGGCGATCCTGCGCTACACCCACCCCCTGCTGGTGAGCCAGCTCCCGCAGGTGATCGAGCCGACCCTCGACGACATGATCGGCTTCGTGCTGCGCAGCCTGCGCCCGGCGCGCTGAGCGCCCCGCGCCGGGGCTTGGCGCGCTGAGGCCGCGCTCGGACTCGGTGCGCTGAGGGCGCGCCCAGACTTGGCGCGCCCGCCTCAGGCGGCTCGGACCGAGGCCAGGAAGCGGCGCACCTCGCTGTTGAGGGTGTCGGATTGGCCGGCGAGCTTCACCGCCGCGCCGAGCACCTGGGAGGCTGCAGCCCCCGTCTCCTCGGCGGCGCCGGCGACGCCCGCGATGTTGCTGGTCACCTCGGTGGTGCCGGTCGAGGCCTGGGCCACGTTGCGCACGATCTCCTGGGTCGCCGCGCCCTGCTCCTCCACCGCCGCCGCGATCGCGGTCGCAACCGCGTCGATCTCGCGGATGCGGGCGCCGATCGAGCCGATCGCCTGCACGGCCTGGCCGGTCGCACCCTGGATCTGCCCGATCTGGGCCGAGATCTCCTCGGTCGCCCGCGCGGTCTGAGTGGCGAGTTCCTTGACCTCGGAGGCCACCACCGCGAAGCCGCGACCGGCCTCTCCGGCGCGCGCCGCCTCGATGGTGGCGTTGAGCGCCAGCAGGTTGGTCTGGCCGGCGATGGAGGAGATCAGGCTCACCACGTCGCCGATCTTGGCGACCGCGCCGCTGAGCTGCTGCACCAGCTCCGCGGTCCGGCCGGACTCGCCGACGGCGGCTTGCGCGAGGCCGGCCGAATTCGAGACCTGACGGCCGATCTCGGAGACCGAGGATCCGAGCTGCTCGGCCGCCGCCGCCACGGTATTGACGTTGACGGCGGCTTCCTCGGCCGCCGCGGCGACGGTGATCGACTGGCTCGCGGTCTCGCTGGCGGTCGCGGTCATCGCCCGGGCGGTCGCCTGCAACTCGGCGGCGGAGGCGGTGACGAGGGCGAGGACGCCGCCCACCGCCTGCTCGAAGCCGTCGGCGAGCCCCGTCATCGCCGCCTGTCGCTGGGCCGCCATGCCGGCCCGGGCAAGCGCGGCCTCCTCCTCCAGGGACCGCATCCGCACCAGACCGGTCTTGAACACCTGAACCGCGTCCGCGATCGTGCCGATCTCGGTGCGCGCGCCCTGCTGCGGGATGGTCGCGGTGAGGTCGCCGGCGGCCAGCGCCTGCATCGGCCCCACCACCGACTCGATGCCGCGGGTGATGCCCCGGATGATCAGGACGGCGGAGGCCGCCGAGAGCACGAGCCCGAGCACGATGGCCACGATGCCGAGCGTGCGCGTGGTCTCGAACACGCTGCGGCTGCGGCTCTCGGCCTGGACCGCGCCCTCGTTGTTGAAGGCGATGAGCTTCTCCAGGGCCTGCGACATGACCCGGCGCGGGCCGATCGCGTTGGTCTCGTAATAGCTGAAGGCCTCGGCCTTCCGGCCCTCGCGCGACAGGCTCAGGACCTTCTGGCGCGGCACCTCGAAGTCCTGGGCGGCGCGCAGGTACGCGTCGTAGAGGGCGCGCTCCTCGGGCGAGCCGATCAGGGTCTCATAGCGGGTCTTGGCCTCGTTGACCCATTGCTCGAAGCGCACGAGATCCTTCTCGATGCCGGCCAGCATCTGCGGATCCGTCGCCTGCGTCTGGCGGAGCAGCACGCCGTTCAGGCGCGCGCTGCGGGTATCGATCTCGCCGAGCGCGCGGACACTGGGCAGCCAGTTCGTCTCGATCTCGAGCGCCTGATCGCGCATGCGCTGCGTTCCCATCAGGCCGAGCAGGCCGACGCCCACGATGACGAAGGTGAGGGCCGAGAAGGCGATGATCAGCTTGAGGCGGATCGAGACAGGGTGCAGCGACACGAGGCGCCTCGGGAGTGGATAGCAGCGGACGGAACGTCGAGGTTCCAGCCGCCGAGTCTCGCGGCTTAACGTTAAGAATCCGCTGCAACTTCCACGCGTAGACGCCCGCCCTCTGCCGATGCGGGTCCGATCGTTCGGACGGCCGACCTGCTTGCTGCTGCACGGGATGCCGCCTCGGCGCAGGACCGGCGACCCGGTCGTCGGACCGGGCTCTAGCGCGCCGGCTTCTTGGCCTTGCCCGGATCCGGGTTGTGCTCGGGCTTCGTCGTGGCGCCCGGGCTTCCCTTGCCGGGATGGCCCCGCTCGGCGTCGATATCGCCGAGCGCTCCCCCCTCGCGGGATTTGCTGGCGGCGGATCCGGGCTTCTCTGGCTTGCGCACGACGACCTCCCTCGGCGAATGAAGGTACTATAGTGCATCGCTCTGACGCTTCGAGCACGGGGCGGCCAAAAACGCGCAGTATCGTTCCGAACTTTCTCTGCCTCCGGAAATCGGACGGCGGCCTCTGCCCGGCGCTAACGGTCGGAAGCCGGAGCGCGAGACACCGAGAGCCCGAAGCTCGGATCCCGGTGGTGCGGGCCGGGCATCATGGCTTCGAGCTCGTGCGCGGTGGCGCCCAGTGCGAGGCGGAGGACCCGGGCGGCGGCCCAGCTGGTCACGGCGTTCAGGACGGTTCGGGTCATGGCAGGTCTCCGGTGCGGTCGACCTGGATTTCGGCCGCAATCGGGCGCCGTTACCCGGTGCCGGCCGCGCGCGTGCCATCGCGCACGGCGCGCCGCCTCACATGTAGTGCCGGAACACGACCTCGGCCGGGGCCTCCGGCTTGGCGCCGTCGACGGGCGTCCTGGCCACGACGGCGGCCGGCATGATCACGGCGAGGAGGGACAGGAACCAGCGGAACGGACGGGCAGCGATCATGCGGGCCTCCTGAGCGCGGTCTACGGTGCACGGACCCTGCCGATAGCGGGTCGACATTGCCAAGCTCTTGCCTCGCCCGTCGGCGGATCCGGCGCGGTGCTCCAGCGCACATGCGCCGAACGCGACGATCGGGCCGCCACGGCACCGGGATGCATTCTCCCCCGGAAAACCGACCCCATATCCCGGTGCGGTGGCGGGATCGGAGATGTCGGGATGTTCAGGGTGACAGGGGTCGATCCGTCCGGGCGCGTCATGGTCTTCGCGTGCGGCACCGACGAGCAGGCGATGGAGAAGACCTGGGAGCTGCAGCGGCGCGGCTTCCGCGACGTCGTGGTCATCGATCCGAAAGGTCAGGAGAAGCCCGCCGCTGTGTTCGAGCGCTCGCTCGGCATCGACTGGGAGTGATCCCTGCGCGACCCGCGGGCGGGTGCCGCTCCGCGCGCGTCGGCCGCCCGATCAGGCCGGCCGGATGAGCCCGCCGGTCGGGGCGCCGCCGGTCGGCGCCGGCCGCGGCGGTTTCGCGTCGCGCCGTTGGGCGATCACGGAGCCGGTTCTTGCAGCGGCTTGCCCTTGTCGATCACGTAGACCGACAGGATCTTGATCGTCCTGTCTCCGACCACCGTGTAGCCCGCATGCGGAACGCCGCGTCGGTTGATGCCCTGCTCGCCGGCCAAGCGCTCCCGCGGCTCCTTCCCGGGCGTCTGCACAAGGCCGCCTTCGAGGACGTAGAAGCTCTCCTCGCCGTTGTGGAAGTGCCGGGGCGAGGTTGCGCCGGGCGGAAACTCAACGAGCTGCATGATGATCTCGCGGGCGTCGTCGCCCGAGACCGGTGAGCGGCTGAGTTCCGTCCGCCGGATCTCCTGAGCCATGGTTCTGGTCCCGATCAGAGCCGCACAAGCTAGGAAGAGCCCAAGCGTCACGAGCCGTCGCATCATTGCACCCGTCCTCCCGGTCGCCCGAGGATGGCATGGTTGGGACCGCGCCGGAAACAGCCCATTCCGACATCCCCTCCCCCGTCGGAGGTTCGAGTCGCGGACGAGGCGAGCCATCGCGCCCCTGCGCGTGGCCGGGCGCTCGTGCCGATCCGGACGCGTGGCGGAGCGACGCCCGGATCCGCTTGATGTCGGTTGCGAACTCAATGACTATGCCTCAGTGGCGTCGCATATCGGGAGCGGACATTCTCTTCGCGCGGCCCCGAGGCCGCGGATCTTATCGAAGCCAACCCGGGAACGCGGAACGACCTTGTCGAGATCGTGATGTGGGCAGGGCGCACGATGGACGATGCAAAGTATTACTCTATCCTCAGACAGATCGCGGAGCATGGAGCCGCGGGCTATCGCCGCTCGGTCGCCGCGATGGGCTACGATCCAACCCGGCTGTCGGATCACGACATCGCCCGGATCTTGAGCCAGGATAGCGCGACCCAATACGTGGAAGCACGCGACGATCTCAGCCCATTCGTGGTCGAGCAGTTCGCGCGCCTGACCGGCAATACGGTCGCCGGTGCGGAGAACATGATCCGGACCGACAAGACGTTTCGCACGCATACCTTCGTCAGAGCCAAGGCCTTCTTCGGCCCCCTGCCGGACGAGGCGCCCGGAGCCGTGATCCAGCGCGCCCGCAACGCCGGGCATACGCCCAAGCCGAAATGGGCGGCCTCGATCAAATCGGATCCCGCCACCGGATTGCTGCGCGTGCGATCGCAATTGACGGCGGCGACGGATATCGAGATCCTGTCGCGGATCGAGGCCGGCAAATGCGCGATCCAGGACGATCTCCTCATCGATCTGGAGGAGTTTCACAGTCCGGGGCGAAAGAATCCGGGCTTCGGCAAGGCCTTCGTCTCCGACGTGGATCTGTGCGCCGTCATCGACGCGAAGACGAATTACCTCGTCAACGAGACCGTGCTCGAAACGATCGTCAAGGCGAATGCCTGGGACCGCGATCCGCAATTCTCGGTCATGCACGGGGCGATCGAGCACTGGAAACCCATCACGGCGCAGGAGATGGACTTGCGCGATCGGACCCGCGCCAAGCACTTCGCGGATGCGACCCTGTTCGAGGCCGGCGGGACGACACCCCGCCTCGGCGACATCATCTGGACGAATTCTCTCCTGCGCGACAAACTGCGCCGCCTGAAGGCGTTCAAGTTCGACCCTTCGGAACTGACGTTCAAGGCCGTCGAGGCGGATCCCGTGATCGCCGTCGTCGATGGCAAGATCTGTCGGACGTACCTCGACTTTCTGCAGGTCGATGTCCTGAAGGCCAAGAACATCCTCCAATAGCGCCGCGACACCTGCCGGATCGGCATCCGCTTCGCCAGCCCGTGCGCTGTTCCCTCGCAGGCGACCCGGATCGGCGGTGGGCAGTCTCACCACGAGGGTCGAGCGCCGGGCCCTGGCGCGAAGCGATCGGGGACGCCTCTAGAAGAACGTCAGCGTCGCACCCACCATGGCCTGCCCGCTGAATTGCGGCGATTCGATATGGCCCCGGTTCAAGTCCATGTTCATCACCGCCTGACCGTTGAAGAAGAGGCTCAGCGTGTCCTGATCGTCCGTCGAGCCGTTCAGCTTCCTCTGGATGAGCTTGTAGGAGATCTGATTGCCGGCAGCGGCGCCGGCCTGGGTGCCGAGATTGCTGCCCAGATTCGCGCTGAGATTGGTCGAGATCATCGCCTGGATGAACGGGTTGAGCAGATCGAGATCGTGGCCCAGCACCTTCGGCGCGACGTTGAGGCCGAGCCCGAGCTGCAGGAAGCCTTGCCCGGACCAGCGCGTGAGCGACGGGTTCCGGTCGTCGTTGAGCGCGACCTGCACGCCGCCGGTGACCAGCACGTCCGGGAGGCCCGCGTTCTTGGCCAGGAGGACCCCCTGCAGCGTCAGGGAGAACGGCGAGAACGACCAGGGTGCCACGCTGACCGCCGTTCCGGTCTGAACCTGGACCAGACCGAAATTGCGCTGCGAGGCTCCCGGTTTGGGCGATGGCTGCGGATCGGCCTGGGGATCGGGCGGGTCTCCGACGCGCTGGCCGGGGCCGATCCCGAATCTGCGCGCGGACGCCGCGTTGGGGCCGATGGCCGGCGCAGCCTCCGGGGTGAAGGACGACGGATCGCCGGTCTGGAAGGACCGGAAATCGAGCAACACGTGCAGGGTGTGCTGGCCGACGATTCCGTCGTCGGCCAGCGGCTTCCTGAACTCGGCCGGGTAGTCGGCCGGATACGGCAGCTTGGTCGGAAGCGTCCGGTTCAGGCGCTGGAATTCCAGTACCCGGGCGAGCGTCATGCTGCCGAAGAAGCCCGTCGGCGGTATCGGGGTGCGCGGCAAGCCGAGGTGATAATTCAGGAGCCGCTGCAGGGCCACGACGTCTTGGCCCTGCATTCCCATTCTGAGAATCCGGCTCATGGCGCGCGCTGCCGAATCTGATGATCAGGACAACCGTGTTAATCGAACTCTGTTCTCGAATCCATCTGTCGACGCGCGTCTCGCGGCGACGGCGCGCGTCCGCTCAAGCCTCGCGGGCCGGAGAGCGGCGGCTCACCCGCCCTCTGGATCCGCCCGCGCCCAAGCGGGCCGGTCTCGTCCACGGCGCCGGGCTCGGCTTATTCGGCTTCCCCCGCCGCCTCGTCGGCGTCCGCGTCCTCGTTCGCGGGCGCGGTATCGGCCGCGCCGGGTGCGGCCGTGTAGAAATCGCCCTGGCGCTCCGCCTCTCCGCTCGACACCAGCAGGCTGAGATAGGAGTTGAGCGTGCCGGCCGCGACGTCGGGCAGGCGGCGGGAGATCTCTGCCTGCGACAGGCCCTTCGGCCCCGTCTCGCGCAGGAGGGCCTTCAGGCGCCCCTTGGCCGAGTTCGCGCGCGGACCGCGCGGACCGCGGCTGCCCGCCCGCTGAGCCGGCCTCGTGCCGTCACCGCTCCCGACGAGATCGGAGCCCGACGTCAAGGCGCTGGCATCGAGCGAGGCACCCTCGACGATCGCCGCGAGGGAGGCCTCGGCGAGGCGCAGCTTGCCCAATTCGGCTGAGATGCGGTCGAAGTCCGCCTGAAGATCAGCGCGCCGCTGGCGAACATCGGCCAACGCCTTCGAGAGGGTATCACTGTCCATAGATCTGAATCCGCATGCTGCGCGCCACCCCGGCGTTCAGTCACAGCCGCTCGGACACGTCAATTGCCATCCTGACGATCCTTACCGCGGCCCGCGGCGAAATGGGCAAGCGGATGGCGCCGCGGCAGCGTCGATCCCGGCTCGGGACCCACGCATGAGGCGACGGAGCCTGGGATCACGCCGGACGCGCCGAGGCCGGGCGGACGGAGACCCCAGGCGGGCGTGACTTCGAGACCGGCAGCAGGAGATGCCCGGGCAGACGCGGCGGGCGCGAGCCTCGCCTCAGAAGCCCGGCTTCTGGTCTCGCTCGACGGCTTTCTGAGCGTTGGCGAACGCTTCCGCTTCGGTCCTGAAGGCCCGGTCGGATCGCTCGACCAGCTTGCCGGACTTGCGGAGCGCCCAGCCGAATTGGCCCTCAGGCTTCTTCAGCGGCTCGACCGTGATGGAGTAGGGATGCGGCACGTCGGTGGTCATGTGCGCCATATGCCATGCCGACCCCCCTGTCGCCAATGCCGCTCAAGCTTTCCGGACAACCTGTCGCCGATCCTCACGGCTGCCGCTTGTCTCAGAGCGGCTGCGCCACCGCATTGCGTCGCTCGGGCGGGACGTTCGGAACCCGCGGGCCTTTCGGCTGTGCGGCCTGCCCGCGGAGCATGACACTCCGCAGTTCCTCATGGCTGAACTCGGCCACGTTGGCCGAGAGGTCGGCTCGGACGCGTTCGATCAGGGTATCGTCGTCGGCGCCGCCGATCATGGCTTCGATCAGGACATCCGCGTAGGCATCGCCAGACTGACCGTCGAAGCCGATCTTGCGCACGGCGAAATCCGCCAATGCGCGGAGGCCATCGCGTCGGGCGAGGAAGCGGCGCTCCTCGGACAACGCGAAGAACAGCTCCTCGGCACGCACCCGTTCCTCGAAAGACCTCAGCATCTGGTGCTCCTCCTCGGGCTGGAGAATGCCGGCGCTCAGGATGCTGGGGCCGGTCGCGAACCGCACCGCGACGGGGAGTGGCTCCAGACCCTCGGCGTGACGGACCGTCCCTGATTGAACCGTTCTGCACGGCGGCCGACTTTAACACAGGCTTGGTCGAACAGGACAAAAATCGAAAGCTTCACCGCACGGAGAACCGTTATTCGACACGTTCCGTCACTCTCCGTTGGCGTGATCGGCTGAGCTTCGGCCGGGCCGAAGCTTTGCCCAACGCCGTCCTTCGGCGCCGAAGCGGCCTTTTTATTGTCAAGCCGCTCGGATCGCGTCGGCGCAATGCTCGTCTCGATCGTGCCGGGCCGATCGGGCAGTCGCCCCGGCGCGGCGTGGCGGGCTCCGGCGGTCCGTACAGCCCCGGCGACCTCGACCCGTCGGCCCGAGCCCTCAGGCCGCCGGTTCCGCCGCGACAGCCGGCAGCGGGCGGTCGGGGATCCGGGTCCGGTCGTGCCCGCGTCCTGCCCGCAATAGCGGCCGTGACGCGATCTTGTGGCTCTTCAGTCACGGCCGAGTCTGAACCGCCCTACTCTTACCTAAATCAGTTTTCTTTTCGTTGTCGCCGAGTAAACAGGACTCGGTCTTCGAAGGGCCGAGACTGACTTTGGTGCGCCGTTCCGCCCGGTCCGGCGCACCGCCTTGCTCCCTGCCCGACGCGGGATCGACCTTGCCGCTGCTTCTGAGCCTCGCAACGGGATTGCTGACGACGATCACCGCGGTCGGTTGGGCCTCCTGGGTCGCCGGAAGCGTCGAACGGCAACCCGACAGGGGCACCATCCAAGGCCACGACGATATCCGGACTTGGTGAACTCGGTTCCGCCGGATCGGTCCCGGCCGAAGCGCTCCAATCCCGTCGCCTGCCGCGTCGTAGGTGACGACGCTTCCGGCGAATCCTACGCCGTCGGCGCACATCCTCGACGGACATAATCCACGACGCAGCGGACCGAGGCGTCCTTGCTCCTCCTCGGGCCCTCGCCCCGAAGGGGCGGCGGGACGACCGCGCCGCGCTGCCCTGGACCGTGATCACGGGGCAGGCTCGCGTCGATGGCCCCGGTTCGCCCGCAGAGCGGTTTGGGCAGCGCTCCCGCGCGACAGGTCCCGGACGCGCAGTGTCCCGAGAGGGGGCCATCACAGTCGAGGAACCGGGACCTCCCTCGCCCCGCTCCGTCGAGAGTGGCGACCCAGCCTTCTGATCTGCTCGCGTCCTGTGCTAGTGTCGGTCTCGGCCCCGCGAATATTGCCGCGCTGATGGAGGAGGACTCCATGCGACTGACCCTCGGGCATCTGGGCGATTGGATCGTCGATCCGCACGAATTGGCTGATCGGCTCGGCGTCAGCGCGGCCTACCTCAAGCGGGTCGAGCGACTGGGCCAGGTCGACGCCCGGATCAAAGACGCCGACGATGAGAATACGGGTCAGACACGAGTGACGGTCCGCCTGCAGGACCGGGGATGGCGGGGCCTGTTCAACCGGGATGGCGACCTCATCAGCGAGGAGGCGTGGTGACGTCGTCGCCCTGTCCCCAGGCTCGGTCGGTGACGAATCCCTTCCCCCGGTGAGATCCGCCCCGTTCTCGGGGCCGAGCACGCGTGGCCCGCCTCGCAGCCGGCCCATCCTCCGGTCTCGGCCGGTCGCGCCCGGGCTCACGGCCACGGATGCCGCACCCGACGAGGGCGCCCTTTACGGAGCTCCGCCCGCGCGGCCCAGACCGCTCGTCGATCACGCTGCCCATCAAGCCGGGGCATGCTGCCCGAACCAGTTTCCGGTCCGCGACTGATCTTGCAGAACGTTCGATCCCGCATTGATGGCGCAATACCACCAGCGAGGAGCCCAGTAGACCGCCGGCCAAGGCAAGATCTTGTCGTCTCCGTTTGCATAGGCCTTGATGACGTTGAACACGGCATCGGCGCAATTGTTGCCATGCAGACCGTAGCCGTTCTGGCGAATGCTGGCGACGCGATCGAGCGCTTTCTTGAGATTGACCTGATTGACCGTGATCATCTTGTACTCATGATAAGGATACCCGCCGCCGCTACAGCCCGGCCGGTTGGTGCCTTTCATGTTCTTGATCATCTCGTCGAAGGTGCCGAGACAGTTGTTGGTGTTGTTCGGCCTGCCTTTGCCGATGATGATACCTGCCGTTTCCAGGCCGCCATAGTACCAGAGATCGCGACTGTGCTTGAACCCCCAGCCAACATGACCCATGCCGACCGGTATCATCCAATTGATGAAGATCGCGGCATTCTCGTTCATAGGTCAGGCTCCGATTCGGTCGGCGATCCTAGCGCGTATTCTGAATACGTGTCGAAGAAAAAATCTACGCAGGAGGCGAAAATTGATAGTTTAAGATCGTCCGATCCATGAAGGCAAAACATCAAGCATTCAATTTTTAAGATCGGTCGATCTAACCGTAATTATTCTCAAGCCCGACGCCTGAGACAGCTCATCGGTTTAAAGCTTGGCTTTTCCGCGGCCGCGCAGGCACGTGTGGAGAAGCTTGTCGCGACGCTCGACGATGGGAGCTCCGCTCTCGTCTCCAAGCTGCTCGGCGACTGCGACACGTGGTGGCCGCGGGAAGCGCTCGGCAGCCCTGACGCGCGTCTGCTGCCGAGCGTCAGATCTGAAACCCGGTCGGGATCAGGTTACAGCGCCGGATCATCGACCACGGCGACGGTAAAGAACGTGAACGGATTCTCGACCGGCCCGCTCTGCTCGTCCATGGCGTCCGCGCAGTGCTGGCTCTCCACCGGTGTCGACACCCGATGCGTGAAGGTCGCCCCCGGCTCCTGCGCCCTGGCCGCCGCGATCCGGTTCTCGACTTCGCCCGCGTGGGTGGAGTGGCAGAGCATCCAAGGCTCGCCGTTCTTCTCGATCGTCACGTAGGCCATGGGCATCTCCTCGTCGCTGCTCGAGACAACGCGGCAGAGCCCGCATCGGCTATCATAGCGGCGGGCATTTGAGAGCGTCCCAGCCCAGAGACCCTCTCAGAATGCCACTGAAGCGGCCTTTGCTTCTCTCGCTCGGCCGGTTTTGGGCGCAAAGGCATCCTGCTTCCAGCGCTTCTCTTTCACAAGTACGCCGTCCGAACCAAAGATGGCCTCCCAATATATCTGACCCGCAATAATGACCACACGCGAGCGGCCTTGCTCTCTGCCGTAGCCTTTATGCAACTCAGCCGAAAGAAGCCCTCGCTTACCCAGCATACATAATTCAGCCGCGCTGATTTTGAGGTGGGATGCAAGTTCCGTCGCCGTCACAAGCCAGCTCCCATCATCGTCCAGCTCTAGATGCACGCGTCCTCCGGACATATCCAAATCGATTGCCTATGATTAACTGCAGAAAGGGGCAGAAGTTTCAGGTGGCGCGCTCAGCCCGAACCCAGATGCCCGACGGCAGCGGGGAACTCATGCGGGTGGGCTCGGACGGCGAGAGGACGTAACGGACGGTTAACCATAGCCCCATAGCTCGAGCCCACAGGCTGCCGGTTCCGTCTCAACACCGGGGCAGCGTGCACTTGGCGATCCGAGCCTTCTCGCTCGGGTCGCCTTTCTTGTTTCAGGCCTCGAAATGGTCACGACAGGACAAATCAACCTCTTCATGACAAAACATATCACCCTCAAATCAGCCACGTCTGTATAGACCGGAAAACATTCCGAACCGTGCCGTTTCTCCCGATAGGGCTTTCATTTCGCCGTCGGCACGCCACCTGGGTGCGCACTAAGCAGGGCCGAGCGCATGCTCGAGATATTTGGCGTCGAGGACTTGATCGTCGACTCGCAGCAGCCGGGCTCGGACAGCCTGTTCGGCCATAAGCGATCGAAGATCCAGGCCATGTACGGAGTGTCGGCCGGCCTCCCGAGCGTTCGGCACGCGATGCGGGCGGAGATAGCGCGGGACCGGAAGGGCGCAGCGTTCCGCACCGACAGGGAGGCGCAGGCGATCGACTCGGTCCTGCTACGGGTCGCATGGACCTACAAGGGCTGACGCAAGCCGGACGGCAGGGTGAAGGAGTTGACGGACCGGATGACGGTGACGTCGCCGGCCGGGCTCCCGACCAAGGGCGGCGAGATGCGGCTCTGGCTCCAGGGCTACACCGACAGTCAGAGCGAGATCGGCGCAGTGACGGCGATCGACATCGTCAAGAAAGCCGCGTTCGAGATCGCGTTCTCGAATGCCACAGCAAACAACGGCTGCTTCAGCGGTAGGGCAACACCAGCAAAGCCAGTGGCGAGGAGGTGAAGCGCCGACTATGCCTCAGGTGGCAGCAGCCATGTCTCGTGCTCCGCAGATCCCGCGAGACCGAATCTCTACCTCGATACGCCCGGCTCGGCCGCGGTGGGCTCCTTTTCTATTCTGAAGGCCGGCCGGCGCCGATCCAACTTCAGCTCTGGAACACCCAACAACGTATAACTGCAGGTTGTGACATAAGCGCTACAGACATCGCGGGACGGAAAAAACATTGTGTTACAAGCGCTGCTCATGACCTTAGATCATGCGGTGACCGCGCACTTAAATATTGTGCTCGTTTAATTCGGGAGAAAACTTGATGTCGTCCGGTCCGTCCTTATCTACATCAAGATTTTACGTCGTCCAACAAACGCCGGGGACGCCGAATTACACTGTCGTTGATGGATTTAGTTTCGCATATAACATAACAGATATTTCCGATGGGCCGACTGATAATACTTCAATTCTCACCGCGAGCGGCAGAGACACGATACAGCTGACCGGCCCAACCCCAGCAAGCAGTGGCCAAGCCACCTATCTGGGTCGGACGGCGTCCGAAGGTGACATATTCACTTTTTCAGGCGGCCAGATCTCACTGTTATCGAATAACACTTACGCTAACGGCACGCAGCTCACCCTGCTCACGGGCGACACAGTCCTCTGCTTTTGTGCCGGTACGATGATCCGCACGACCCGAGGCGAGGTCCGCGTAGAAGATCTGGAACTCAGTGACCTCGCAGTGACGGCCGCCGGCGAGCTCCGTCCGATCCGCTGGATTGGTCATCGCACCATTGATTGCCGCCGCCACCTCGACCCGGCCGCCGTCCTGCCCGTGCGCATCCGCGCCCACGCCCTCGGCGAAAACAGGCCTGTCCGCGACCTGATGGTCTCGCCCGGCCACGCCATCGCCCTCGACGTGGTGGGCGAGGTGCTGATCCCGGCCATCGCGCTCGTGAACGGGGCCACCATCGTGCAGGAGGACGTGGACAGCGTCACCTACTGGCACGTCGAACTCGACGGCCACGACATCCTCCTCGCCGAGGGCCAGCCCGCCGAGAGCTACCTCGACATGGGCCACCGCGACTTCTTCGCGGAGGGCGCGGTGGTCGATCTTGCTGCCACGCCCGATGCCGATGCGAGCCTGCGCACGCATGCCGATTTCTGCCGCCCGTACCATGCGGACGGGGTTGTGGTGGAGGCCGTGCGCGCCCAGCTGCGCCGCCGCGCCGAGACGCTGGGCTGGCGGATCGTCACGCCCGAGACCTGGGCCGCGGTGCACCTGGAGGTCGACGGGCAGATCGTGCGGCCCAAGGCGCGGGGCCTCTCCGCCTGCTTCCTGCTGCCGGCCGAGGCGCAGGACATCCATCTGGTGTCGCCGGCCAGCGTGCCGTGGGAGGTCGGGGAGAGCGCGGATCGGCGCGCGCTCGGCCTCTGCGTATCACGACTGACGCTCAACGACGGTCTCGGCGAAGAGAAGGTCGTGGCGATGGACGATCCGATGTTCGGCTCCGACTTCCACAGCCTCTCGGGAGGCAACCGTTGGACAGCTGCGCGAACCCGTCTGCCGGTCGAGTTGCTGACAGGGCTGGAGGGCACCGTGTTCCTGCGGCTCGATCTTGCGTGCCCGGCTCTGCCACGCTGGGTCGAGCCGGAAACCGCTACCGCGGACGGTGAGACCGAGACCGGCCCCCACCTGCGATTGGTTGATGCCGCCTGACCTCTCGGACCTTCGCAGATCCAGATGATCGGAAGCCCGCCCGGCAGCCGCCGCGGCGGGCGTTTTATCGCCCCGCACCATCACCATCGAGGCGGTCAAGGAGCTTGCCTTCGGCGACCGGGCCGAGAATGCCAAGACCGATGTCGGGTTCTAGAATCCAGGCTTCTGACCGGCTCAGCCGGCGCCGGCGACTTGAGCGATACGCGATAGGATCCCTCGGCAAGTCGCCGAGGAGGCCAGCCGAGCGATCGATCAGGCCAACGCCATGGACCTGAGGAACGAGCAGACCGCGATCCAGCAAGCGGCAGGCAATCGACGGTTCCGCCTCCTCAGCCAGATTTGAAAAGATCTCAAGCAACTTAGGGTAATTACCAGCTACAGACGGGCGGGAGCTTCGTAAGGAACTCGACAGTTGCAGAATTGTCACATTATACTCAATATTGTTGCCTCGTCGCTTATCTGGTATAGCCTTACTCTAGTTTTTAGGTACCTCTTAAACTTTAGAAGCGGTCCAGGCTTTTGGTAGATACAGAGCCCTACTCCGCTCCACGCAAACTACGATGCCGAGGGAGGCACGAGTGGAGCCTGCAAAAACATCTTCGCTATTCTACAACCTCGCCAAAAGCCTGGACAATGTAACCCCCATTGCCTCGCATCCTGCGTCCAATACCGGCGCCGATGCGGTACGCCCCTTCCCCTCCTACGTCGGCTCTGGCGAAGGCGGCGCAAAATCACCGACCTCGCCTCAGCAGTGGTCAGAACTGATCGATCGTGTGCGCGCAGCGGCACAGCATGTGCGCCAGACCGAAGCCGATGCTCACGAGCAGGAGGGGCGCGTTCAGGAGCTTCTGAACAGGGTTCGTCAGGACATCGCGCAAGCGGGTGAGCGGGTCAAAGCTGCCGAGGCGCGCGCGCAAGAGGCACAAACGCGCGCGGAGGCGGCGATCAAGGCGGCCGAGGCGCGGGCGGAAGCGGCCGAGAGGCGCGCTGCATCCGCAGAGGAGTGGCTGGTGCGCGTCCAAGACGCCATCACGCGCGAATTCACTCTGCCGTCTGATCCGCAGCTTTAGGTTCTGTCATGCCTCCGGTCATCAAGGCATCTCTCCGCCCGTTGGCACCCAACGCCCTCTCCTCCCTCCCGGATCGCGGCTTGCGTCTCGATGAATTGCTGCAGGCTGCGATGCGAGCCGACGCGGCGGAGGCCGCCGATGAGGCCAACGTCATTCCTCTGATCGCTCCTGCCGCTCCGGTGAGCGGCCAGGAAGAGCCAGACCCCGGCGCGGGCGAGTGGCCTCAGTTGGTTGAGCGCGTGCACGATTTCGGTGCCAGAGTCCGGCGCGCGAGCGAACTGGCGCGGGATCTGTCACATCGGGCGCAGGAGATGATCCAGCGCAGTGTCGCGGAAACGGAAGCCGCCGAAGAACGAGCGCGTCGCGCCGAGACATCGGCCCGGGAAGCCGGCCAGCTCGTTGAGCGGGCGCAAGCGCAGGTGCGCGCTGCGGAAGAACGGGCTCGCGTGGCGGAAGGCAAGGTCGAAGCCGCGCAAGCGAGCGAGGCCGACGCGCGCCTCTGGCTGAAACGGGTCTATCACGCCCTCCGGACCGAGTGCGCGAGCTTAGAGTTCGATAGCCTCGTCGATAGCGCGTCAAGCAATCCAGCTTGAGCCTCCGTGTTCGCAGGCATCTGCGGCCACAAGCTGCGGCCCGTCGCGTTCGCCGGGCCATCGCAGAGACCAACCCAGCGAGCTTGCGCAACGCTCGGAGCGCGATCCGATCAAGCTCAGCGTCCGCCGTGGCGATCGGTGTCGATCACCACAACTTGGCCGGTGACTGGATTGAGGATGGTGAGGAGAGCCATGATACGCTCCGAAGCGTTCGGCCCCTTGTGCAAACTTACCATCGTATCGGCTGAACCGGTTGGCGGTGCTACGGCGCACTCGGTCAACGGGTCTCCCAAAGCGGCCCAACCTGCTCAGGCGACAGCTTCGATAACCCGGGCTTCCTGCGGGCTCGGCCGGAGGCGGTGACGTGAGGACAATTCGGCGCTGTTCGCGTGCATGAGCCCACGAGCGGCAATTTATAACGCCTCCCTCGCTGCATTTTGATTTCGACAGCGGCAATTCGTTTGACATGCGTTGGGTCAACCGAAAGCGCAGGTTGCAATCGGTCAGTCCCGACGCTCCAGATATCTGCTCTGACGCCGTCCTCCAGCAAGCAATATGGTCGCCTCGGGTTGATCGTTGTTACGGGTGAACCACCAAATTCTTTCTTACGAGGGACAGACAATCGCGTCCGCCAATCAGGATAAATTATATGTCTTCTGTCCTACGAAATCTCTGTGTAGGGCCCTGCGCTAACAGCTCCTATTGTTGTTGATCGCAGCTCATGCTCCGTGCGTGCCGCTGGTGATCCGGTAGCGGATCGGCCTGCCAGCGATGGCACCTCCCAGGCCATCGCTGATCGGCAGAGGAAAGCAGCGCGCGATCGCCCCAAGGGCTGCCGCAACGAACGCTCTCTGGCTGCCCTCGTCACCGACCAGACGGGAATGGGTGATGCGCGGCTGGCCCTGCAGGCTGCCGTCGCGCTTCATCGTGAACAGCACCGTGACCTCGGACCCTGCGGCCTCGGACGGCAGCTTCGCCTTGCCGGTACAGGCTCCGATGGCGGCCCACATGCCCTGCAGCGTCTCGGCCGGCTCGGCGTGACCGGCGGAGCACGAAGCCAGCAGGAGCAGTGCCGTCAACCCGCGCATCAGCCCTCCGCGAAGCCGGGTTGTTAGAGGCCGGCATGACATCTGTCCGGTCATCACGACCGACCCGCACGCTCGATCTAGGGCGGTCATGCGCGGTCCGCCCCCCCGCTCGGTCCTCCCAGGCATCCGGACCAGCGTCGGCGGCGTCGATGATATCGCGGGGCGAGCCGACGGGGATTTCTACCCGGATCGGCTCGACCAGCCGCGCCAGAACGGCCAGCGCCACCTCGAACTGGATCGGAGCCGCGGCTGGCCGGATCGGCGACCCCGAAGAGCGAAGCCTTCGGGGTCGCGCAGTGGCTCTCCACCGACCGGCTCAAGGCTCGCGGGCACGCGCTGCGCCTGTCCTGTGTGCTAAAGCATCTGTGGTGTTGCGGCGGCTCGCAGTCGCCTGAGCCGACAGCGATCTCGCCCGACGCGGTGACGGCGCCGGCGGATCTCCTCCGCGCCTACTTCGTGCCGATGGCCGAGCGCGTGTTCGGCGACGCCTCGATCCCAGGTGCTGGGCACCAAAGGCGACACGGTGTCGTATTTGCCGCCCGCGACCCTCTATAAGCTCGCCGCCCCAGCCTCCCCCAAGTCGGTTCGGGATGAGATCGTCGGCCGACTGAAAGCCGCGCGCAGATCACCTCGCTCGACATCCGGTACCGGCTCAGGAAGCTAAGCGCGCGGTGGCCCAGGCCAAGATCTCGCCAGAGGAACGGAAGCGGCAGGCCAAAGCCAAGCGAGCGACCGACACCCGGCGCAGACGTGAACACGAGTCTTGAAAGTAGGAGCAGGATGCTCTCCGATCAATCGTTGAGGACGTAAGAGAATTTCAGCACAGAATGCGGGCTGCGCTCCGAATAACCGACAACATCACATCCTCGACGAATGGGTCCTGGCCCACTCAGCGTCAGCGTATACATGTGATTGGAATAGTGTCCTTTAACTCGATATGGCGCAGGAGGACAGCCATCCTTGAAGGCATATGCAATGCCTTGAACTTTACCAGAAAGCAGATTTCCTTTGAAAAGCACAGCGCCCGGCTTCACAGCGGATCGGATGGACGCTTTCGGCCTATTATAGATCAGTGCATCTTCGACTTGAACGACCTCACTGCCGTTGTGCATCCACGGGCGGCCACTCACTTCTCCAGCTCTGATAACCTGCTGATTGTCTGTGGCAGTGACAGCAACTGTGCGGACATTTGCATTTAGCGCTCTGGCTGCAGTCGGGGTGACACCAGGGCAGAGAGCTCTCCAGTTCTGATCTAGCGGATAGCCTTCGCTTGCCATTGCAAGCTCAACGATCCGCCGGTCGTCGGCTCGCCATTTGGAAATTTTATTCCCGTCGGAGGTTTCAGACCACTCTCCGATATATTCATATCGACCACCGCCCGCAAAGAAGAGAACGCCTGCTTTGCAGTCGGCGCTAGCGGTCACGACCTTCGGCAGGGTCTTGCTCCAATCCGCTACGCAGGATTCAACTTCTTTGATCTCAGTATGATACCCTTCGCACTGTTCACGCTTGGAGCTTGGAGTGAACTCTCCAATTGCTCTGGCGTCGTTCGTGCCGAGGCCCGACGATGTTGTCACCATTGCAAATGGTGTTCGAGTGGCTATTGCAAGTTCCAGCGCAGCGGCCTGAGCGCCGCCTGAGAGAGCAGAGATTGTGATCAGGATTACGGTGGCTTGCTTCATGAGGCGAAGATAACAAACGGCTATCGCGGCTATATGACCTCGATAGCTAAAATTGCGCAGATCTGCGTTCAAGCCAGCAGGGCGCGATCGCTTGGCCTTTACAAATGCTTTCTCGACCGAGGTGCCTCCTCCCGCCGCGAGTTGATCAATCAACCAAGCTGGCGGTGGCGCGACAGGACAGTGTACGAATAGTGCAACAAAACATAGCAAAGCACAGCAGTGAACGTCTGTGTGTGCCCATGGGAAAGACCGCCCCAACGCGCACCAAGAATTGCTCTATTTCTTTGAAATCGACGTAGGCACACCGTTTTGTTCATACAATGGGCGGGACAAGACAATGTCTGACGGACTTCGCCGAGATGCACTGCTGCGGGTGAAGGTTGAGACAGACCTCGCCTGCGCTGCAGAGACTGCAGCTCGCCGCCGCGGTCAGACCGTCTCCGAGTTCGTCCGCCATCCCCGCCGACACAGGGCGCTGAGCTTGACCATCGACCGACAGAGCACCTTCAAGAAAGTCGCCTTCTGGCGTCGGGTGCTCAACAAGCCAGAGCCGGATGCGGCAGAGAGCAAACTGACTTCGGCCGAGCGAGCCGCTGCTTGATCTGCTCGTGACCGCGAGGCTGAGGCCACCGGCACACCGACACGCTCGGCCGTCGAGCAGACCCGGCGCGATCTCGCCACGTCCGGCTCAGCCTTCACGGTGGGGGCCGAGCGCTATACCGCCGACGGCAGCCGCTGGCAGCGTGTGGCCTGACGACATGTGGAATGCGCGTTTCTCGCGGGGCGCGTGTTGAGAGCGATCCGGTCAGCCCGATAGCGAAAGGCCGCTGCGGGATGACGCCAGGGACCGTGGTACGGGTCACGTGCTGCGGTCCCCCTCAACCACGAGGGAGCCAGTATGTCTAATACGACGACCACCCTGACCGATGAGCCCGCGGCACCCGTCGTCGTCATCGTACCGGCCGATCCAGCCGATGCTCGTGGGATCGATGCGTCCATCTTTAGCAAGATCGATCCGCGCGAACTGCACGAGACAGCCGCCGAGGCAGAGGCCATCGGATCAGCGTGGCGGCCTAACCCGCAGGCAGCGCCGCCCCGTGACATCGCGATTAGAGCTCAATCGTCGTCGTCATCGTCCTCTTCATCGGGTCGCCGTATCTCACGACGTTCACGGCGGATCTCCCGACGCTCGATGCCAGGACGCACGTCGTCCCGTTCGATTACCTCTCGACCTCGTGGGCGCACTTCGACAGCGGGACCATCAGGACCGACGTCAATGCGCTGTGCAGATGCAGGCATTGCGGCAAGCAAGCCGAGCCCGAGCAGGGATGATGCCAGGATGGCTTTCATGGTCGTCTCCTCTGGCGGTTGCGAGGTCAACCGAGCCCAGAGAGCGACGTTCCTGCCTGCCAGCCGCTGCGAGACGGGCAGCCCCAGGGAGACGGGCAGCCGCGCGCCAAGCAGCCTGCAATGTTCAGCCGGGGTCCTGTCTAGGAATGCCGGCAGCCTCGGGTCCGTGCGAGTCCGAGACCTGTCCAGGTGCAGCCTTTCACAACCGCTTAATCGCACCTTTATGTATGCGACCCATGGCCATAACAACCAAAGCTGCATCGGCACACGAGCTAGGAATTACTCGGGCACGCGTATCGCAATACGTGAAAATGGAGCTACCAATATGTGCGGACGGTAAACTCAACCGGGATGCTGCGCTTAGCTGGATCTCGCGGACTCAGAGCAGCCAGACTTTCGAGGACGAGGGCGCTCACCGCGCGCAGGCTGTCCCAGCGCGAGAGGCTGAAGCCCAAGGCCGTCACCCGTCCCGCGCGGAAGCCGGAGACTGAGGCCGGCAGCGACACCCCTTTCGGCGAGAGCCCGTTCGCCCCGATCTCGCGGCTGTGTAGTCAGCGCGGTCTCTGGCTGCGGGCAGATGAGGACGGCACGTTGGTAGGCGGCACGCGACCGGGTGGCAATGCCATCATCTTCACGGAAGGCGACAACATCCTTGCGGCCAACAGCCTGCTTGAGATGCCGGGCGTCGAGGCGCTGATCATCAATTCGCAGCAGCCCGGCTCGGGCAGCCCGTTCGGGCGCAGGGCATCCGAGGCCCAGGCCAAGAGCACGCTGTCGGCCGGCATCCCGGGCGTCCAGCGCAAGGTGCTGGACGCCCGGGATGCCGCTGGATCAGAAGGGCACAGAGCTGAGCACGAACATGGAGGCGCAGGCGATCGAGTCAGCGCTGCTATGGCTCACACTGACCGACAAAGGCTGGCTCAAGCCGGACGGCAAGCTATGGGAGCTGACGGACCGGGTGACGGTGAAGAGCCCAGCTCTGTTCCCGACGAAAAGCGGCCAGATGAAGGTCCGGCTCTGGGGCTACACCGACAGCCAGAGTGAGGCTGGCACGGTGACGACGCTCGAGAGGGTCAACGAAGCCGCATTCGAGATCAAGTTTCCGGATGCCAAGGCCAACGACGGCTTCTTCAGCGGTGGGGCGACGCCCCCAAAGCTAGAGGCGGCGACGTGAAGGCTGCGCGATAGGACCTCGTGGCACATCGCTAAAAAAATCCAGCGCGTAGACGCTCAAGCCAATGGCATGAGCCCAGGAACGCCAATGTGTGGCCCGGCGAGGGTATGCGTGGGACGGCCACCCTTGTGGCGAGAGCCCGAGCCGCGCTCTGATCAGAGACATAAGCGCGGCTTCCCGATGGAGGCGATGCTGTCGCCTGTGCTCAGCCGACGATTCTGTAGTTGCCGGCATCGCCGATGAAGGCGCCAGCGGTGACCTGGGCGTTCCGGACCGTCCAGTCCACCAGCGTGGAGCCGCTCTGCAGCGCCAGATCCGCCGTGCCGTCCCCGTTGTAATCGCCTACCGCCGCCACCTTGTAGCCGCCCGCATCGCCCAGGATGGCTCCGTACGCGACCGCACCCGCGCCCGCACCCGCGCCGAGGATCCAGTCCACGACCATGGACCCGCTCTGCAGCACGACGTCCGACCTCCCGTCCCCGTTGAGATCGCCCACGCCCGCCACGGTGTAGCTGCCGGCATCGCCCAGGATGCGGCCCGCTGAAATCTGGCCTCCAGCCATCAGCCACTCGACGACGGTCGAGCCGCTCTGCAGCAGGATGTCGGCAGTGCCGTCGCCGTTGAAGTCACCGGTGCCCACCACCTTGTAGCTGCCGCTGTTGCCGATCAGCGCGCCGGTTTGGAGCTGGCTGTTCTGCATCGTCCAGTCGACGAGGTTGCCCGACGCATCCTGCAGCAGGACGTCAGATGTGCCATCGCCATTGAAGTCGCCGGCGCCGACGATGCCGTAGCCGCTAGCTGCGCCGATGAGCGCGCCGGCGGCGACCTGACCGTTCTGCATCCGCCAAGTGGCGACGTAGCCGTTGCTCGGGTCCTGGAACAGGATGTCGGCGGTGCCGTCGCCGTCGAAGTCGCCCGATGCCAAGGCCGTATAGCTGCTGCTGTTGCCGATTAGTGCACCGGCCGAGAGATGCCCGTTCTGCATCGTCCAGTCGACAACGCCACTACCAGACTGAAGCAGGATGTCGGAAGTTCTATCGTCGTTAAAATCGTTATAATCGTATGACTGCTTAGTAACGAGTGCAGTAAAAGAGTTAGTAATATTAGAGCCGTTATAGTAGGAGCCGCCAATAACTTCGCTATTAGTGATCCCAGATATCCAAGTAACTCCGGAGTTAGGAAAATCAACGGTTGTAAATTTTCCATTTTTAACTACAAATCCATGACGCCTTCCTTTTGTGTCGTCGTATTCGCCTACAATATCTCCCTGATCATTGACGCCCTTCAAGTAAGTATTAGTTGCATTGGGAAAATCGATTGATGCGTATATTCCTGACTGAAATGTGAAACCATGCGTAGTGGTTCCATTGGAATAATACCCAACCACTTCATTTGAAATGTTTACCCCAGTAGCAACGGTGGTCTTAGTTCCTGAGGCAGGATAGGCAAAAGTCGAGTAAGTACCATCCTGCTGATATAAAAATCCATAACTCGAACCGGCAGAGCTTGTTGTTCCGACGATGCTCCCATTGTCGTTTATGTCAACAACATCAAGTCCAATACCTTTTTCGAAGGTCTTAAGAACTGAGAAAACACCAGAACTTGTCTTGGTAACCAGTTTTAGCAACCCATCTTCACCATAGGATACACTTGCGGTAGTCAATGTGTCATTTATAGTGGTAAAATTTATTGGATAAGATTCGGTGACATCTGAAAATATTCCGCCGCTATATAACAATGATCTGTAAATTGAACGTTGTGACGATTTTATAACAACAATGCCTTGAGCTGTCACGTCGGTAGCAACTGCAGACTGCTCTCCTCCAAGAGTTATATTCGTAAATATCAAGGCCATCGATATTTCTCCCCACCTGTGAAAATAGGTCCGCTTGGCAGAAATTGCATGGAACTTAGGTCGCTTCAAAGCTTCGACTGTGGTTGCCCTGCGCCGTTTATATAACCATCTGAAGTGACATTTTGTGTGCTCATGGACACACTATGAGAACATTAGCGATTCCTGATACCATGGAGATTCCGTCATAGGGTCTGGCAACGTGTCACCACTGCTGCTCTGTCAGGATAATAGTCAATCGTCCCACTGTTGCGTTGCGAACGCCGGCGCACCTTCTACCAGCCCAGGCTTCTCACCGGCTCGGCCGGTGCCGTAAGCTTATCAAGGCAAAAGCAGATCAAAATTCGATCCGCTCAGCTGCCTTCCTGAACGCGGGCGATGGATGACCAATCCATGTCGTGGTGCCATTTTCATATAGACGATCCCACACTTGTTCGCCATTCGGTGGGAATATGGCTTACAACTTGTAGTCTAGACAGTCGTTGGTCTTGCGAATATCAGCCGAGTGGTAATTTTCGTCGTCCGCCTTGATATTCCTAGAAAGTTGAGAGGGCCCATCAAGTGTGCAGCTATACGCGATGACCCATTTTGGTATTGCCGGACTGTTTATGAGCATCGCATTGTAGACGCGCTTATGATCCGGTCGACGCAGCAAATCGAATCGGTAGAGATCCGTGGCGGACGCCTGTCCGGCAGTAGCGACAAAAACGAGGGCGGCCAGGGCTTTGCGCATCCTGCCAGGATAGCCTCTGGGAAAGCGAGGTCGAGGCACGGCTTGTTCCCGCCTGCAACGCACCGACGTTCCTGTATCGATCTGTGACGGGCGGCCATATCCGCGCAGAGATCGGCAGACCCCGGTTTCGACCGAAGATAGCTCCGGGTACTCCTGTTTGCGGTAAGGGCCTCCCCGTTTTTCGGCGAGGCATCTCGGCAGCCCACGATCAATGTGAATCTGTTGTTGGAGACCTTACCATGTCGAAGTAGCCGATTCTGATCTCGTCGTTCTACGAGTCCGCAATAGGCGGCCACGCTCTAGGAGATCTCCGCGACGCGCTCCTGGCGGCTATGGAGGACTTGAGATTCCGGCGGCCTGGGGTGCCTAAGCCACCTGCCGAGGTGCGGGATCGCGTCCAGCAGGAGGCGGCGGCGCGGGCACCTGTCGTGCTCAGCACGGTTGGCTGCGAATGGCGGGAGACGCGCCGATGAGCGCGCCCGCCAGTCGTCGAGGGCTCCTCCTCGGCCTCGCCGCGCTCCCGGTCACGCTCGGCGCTGCAGCCCCGTCAGCGCCGTCGCCCAAGCTGCTCCGGCTGATTGCCAAGCACGACGCTATGAACGCTCGTCTGAACGCGGACGATGGTGTCGGAGGCTACGACGCCGACTTGATGCGTGCCTGCGCTGCGCCGTGGGCGCGCGTAGCGGCATCCCCGTCGGCCGGGCTGCCCGACATCCTGGCCAAGGCGGCCTGCCTCTCACGGCTCTTCCCCTCGGAGGATCTTGAGACGGAGGTGCAGGGGAAGATTGCGACCGGCTACGTCTATCTGGACGACATGCTGGCAGCGATGGCCGTCGAGCTGATGCGGTATGGGGAGGGCTCGCCATGCGCCTGCTTCGTGCCCTGCATCAGCTCTGGCTGATCCGAGCCGCCCGGCTGGATCTGCGCCGCGCCAACCGCCTGATGCGGCGTGCCGCGGATCGGGTGGCGAGGATACCCTTATCGGTAAACCGTGCAGCCGTTGGCGTCGCCGAGTGGCAGGAACTCACAGCTGGTGATTGGCCCAACAGCGCCGGCTTCCATGACCGCAGCCTTACTGACCGGCGGTGACGTCAGCATGGTCATACCGAACGCCACGGCAGCGACGGTGAAGGCCATCGCGAACCGGGTGAGACTGCGCCGGAGGGCGGGGACCAAGACTGCGGACATTCTGTCCTCCCTTATGGCGCAGGTGATGCGCCGGGGCTGACGCTACGTCCGGCCGATGCGCCCCCGCATCTTCTGAATGGAGGACCACCACGCACCTTGTGGAGCGGCAAATCTGCACTTCGGGCGTGCTGGCCGCCAAGAGAGGCCAAGGACGCAGAAATTCTCCGTGCTGAAATATTGAGCAAAGCCGTCTTTGCTGACTGGAGGACGAGCCGCAAACCCAAGCGCAACCTCTGGTGCTGTTACCCCGAGCGTTACCCCGGCGGTTACGCTCGTTCCCCTGAAAACCTGCTCAGTGCTGGTGCGGACGGCGGGACTCGAACCCGCACGGCCTTGCGGCCGCAAGATTTTAAGTCTGGCGGAAACAGGTGCTCAGACATGCACGGGGTTGCCCGCCGTTGCACAAGACCCTGAGCTAACACCGAATTTCGATCCGCGGCTTGCATCGGCTGTCGCCAAGTTGCAGCTTCGGTGCCGACACGGTGCCGACATGGATGCTGTGTCGGCACGAGGCGGGGCTGACGCGATGGCGAGGATCACGAAGCGTTTCGTGGATGCTCTCGGCGAAGAGGACGCCGGGCGGATCCAACGTGACGACGATCTCCACGGCTTCGCGGTACGGAGGAACGCGGACGGCTCTCGGACCTATCTGGTGGAGTACCGCGCAGGCCGGGGGCGGTCCTACCCAACTCGCAGGATCTCACTCGGACGGCATGGAGCGCTCACTGCAGACGACGCTCGTCGGAACGCGAAGCAGATCCTAGCTCGGGTTGCGAGCGGCGAAGACCCGGCGGCGGCCCGCTCCCTTCACCGGAAGGAGCCGACCGTCCGGGATGCCCTGATCACTGCTCTCGATCAGCACTGGCGCCCCAAGCGGCGCGCGAGCACCGCCAAGGTGTTCGAAGAGATGATCAACCGGACTTTGATCCCGCAGTTTGGCGCGACCCGACTGAGCGACCTCACCCGAACAGAGATCCGCAGTTGGCACGCCCAGCAGCGGCATCGTCCGCGAGCGGCGAACCACGAGCTGGCCGTGTTGCGCAAGGCGCTCTCACTGGCGGTGTCGGACGAGCTGATCTCCGACAATCCTGCGCGCGGTATCCCGCTCCATCATGAAGAGGAACGTGACCGCGTGCCGACCGACGCGGAGTTGAGGGCAATCTGGAATGAGTTGTCTGCGCCTAAGATCCGCTTAGAGGCGGCGACGCTAATCAAGATGTTGATCCTCACCGGCTGTCGCGTCGGCGAGTGGCAGAACGCGCGCTGGTCTGACGTTGATCTTTCCGCTGGCCTATTGAGCCTGCGGGCGTTGTCCACGAAGGCTGGAGCAAGGCACGTCCACCTCTCGGGTCCAGCGGTCCAATTGCTGGCGGTCCTCCCTCGCCGATCCGACTTCATCCTGTGTAATGACCTCGGGAACGGCCCGATCACGAAGGACGTCATCCGCCGGACCTGGGAAGGCGTTCGCGAGCGCGCCGGCGCGCCTGACCTACGCCTTCATGACCTGCGGCATGGCTTTGCTACGCGCGGCGCGGCGCTTGGGGCCAATGCTCTAGTTCTCCGGGACGCGCTCGGTCACAAGACGCTCGCGATGACGGGCCGGTATGTATCGCGGCAGAATGCGCCGGTACGACTTCTGTCGGAGCAGATCAGCCAAGAACTCTTCGCGATGCTCGCGTTAAGTGGGACAAAGTCGTGACTTCGGATGAAGAAGCTTCCCGTTGTGTGGAGTCTATTTCAGACGATGCGCCTGCTGCGATAGTGATTTTGCAGCTAGGCATTCCGAAACTGCCGGACGACAAGCTAATATTTGAGGCTGCGTCACAACATCGAGATATTAGGCATAGGCAGGTAACAAGCCTTCTGCAGAGTATAAATCGCGCGGGATTGGATGAAGACCACTTAATTCGACTTAGCTCACTCGTTCATCTGTCTTGTGAATGGGCGTGGCACTATCGTCAAAGCCGAAAGACCAGCATTGTAAAGACAAAATCAGGCAGGCTCATCCGTTCGCGTTATCGTAGCTCATCATCTGGTCGCGACCTCAGACGCCTTGCTGAAGTAAGTCGCAGACATGACAAATTAGCCCTCGCAAGGGCAATAGTGGATCTTAGTCCGCATACATTTAGCGAACTTCGGCTTGCAGCTAAAAAACTGGGAATTTCGTTCGTAGGTCCTGCTTCCCTATTGTGCCGCGAGTGCATCTTAAGAGCTTCGACTCTCGCTCTCGCAGAGCTTAATACTGGACGGCCTCAACTGAGAGAGATGAATAGGGCTGCCCGTGCGGTGAAGCTCGCGTATCAGACCGTCACGGGCAGGACCGGATCAGGACGAGGCACGACGTCAACCGCTACCGCTGCGTCGGGCAGACCGACCGGAGAACTTCATAGCCTCTTACTGCGCGTCAGTTCGCTCTACGACATTAGGCTTGTGACGCTGGCATCTGACGACCGGCTGCGAAAGCCGCGAAAAGGGTGAAATCGGCAGTAAATCCCATGTTTAGATAAACTGCGACAAGGCTGAACATGCTGGAGCACCTCAACGGGAGCCCGAGCAAATGTCAGCAAAAAGCGTGGAAGAGGCGGCGCTGTACCTACGCGTCAGCCAGTCTTTCCTGAACCATTCGCGCGTTCGCGGTGACGGACCAACTTTTTATAAGATTGGCCGACGCGTTCTATACGAGACTTCCGACCTTGACCTCTGGAAGACGGCTCGACGCTGCCGCTCCACCTCCGAATACAATCGGGAGGCTGCATAAGCCATGAACCAAGAAACCCGCGCACAGCGCGGGCTGCGGCGGGTTCCGAATGATGTCGTCTTGGCGGTCGACACATACGGAAATACGCCAGCCCATGCGCTTCGACAAGACCTGATTGCTCGCCGGTTCGGCCTCTCACCGCTTCACGCGGCGCTGGTTGCCGAGTTGGCCTACCCAGTCACGGATAGCTGGCGGGGGCGCCTATGAGTGCCTCCCACAACGTCGCGCCAACTTATCCAGCATGCCAAATAAAACGGTTTCGCCGGACCAAGGCCGCCATCGGCGACCTCAAGGCGGCCGTCTACCGGATCGTCGAGGCCGAGCGGCCGATGACGGTTCGGCAGGTCTTCTACCAACTCGTCAACCGTGACCTCATCGAGAAGAGCGAGGTCGAGTATCAGCAGACGGTAGTTCGCCTGCTGACCTCCATGCGCATGGCCGGCGAACTGCCGTTCGGCTGGATCGTGGATCACAGCCGCGCGCGCCGGGTGACGCGGACCTACACCACGATGGCCGAGGCGGTGCAGGACACCGCCACGTTCTACCGCAAGAGCGCGTTGCGCGAGTCAGCCGCCTACATTGAGATCTGGGTCGAGAAGGACGCGCTGTCGGGCATCATGTGGGATGTCACGTCAGAGTACGACGTGCCGCTGCTGTCCTCGAAGGGCATGCCCTCTCTCACCTTCCTACACTCGACGGCCGAGCAGATGCGGTTCGAGTGGAGGATCCGGGATCGCCCGAGCTACATCTACCAGTTCGGCGACCACGACCCGACCGGCGCTCTGATCCCGCGCACCATTGAGGCGCGGCTGAGGGAGTTCTGCCCCGAGATCCCGTTCACGGTCGAGCGGGTTTCCCTCACCGAAGATCAGATCGCGCAGTACCGCTTGCCGACGCGGCCGACCAAGCGCGAGGGCAACCGGCACGCCCAGGGTTTCGCAGGCGAGAGCGTCGAGTTGGACGCCCTCGCGCCTCGAACCCTCAAGGCGATGGTTCGGGAAGCCATTGAGCGGCACATCACGCCGGAAACACTTACGGCGCTCAGGGCCGCAGAGGAGTCGGAGCGCGACCTGCTGCGGGCCTGGGGCGAACAGTTCAATGGGGGAGATGCCGAATGAGCACTCCCGACAAGGATCTGCCGGCCTACGGCACGCCGCAGGTCTACCGCGACGAGATCGGCGACATCCTGGCCCGAGCCGAAGTCTATGCCCGCCTGAGTCAGGGCTACGTCGACGTATCCGACGACGCCGGCCTTGATCACGCCTGCCGCTGCCTTGCTGCCTGCGTGCGCTCGGCCCTGTCGCTCCTTGGCGACCTCAAACAGATGAAACGCGATCAGGCTGCCCGCCAAGCAGCCTCGTCACCCCGCCCTGCATCAGAATTCGCGGAGGTGCGCCGATGAGAGCCGACCCATTTGCAGTCGAGCTAGACCGCCTCGGTCCACCTGATGCCGACGACGATCGCTGGGGTGGCGATCATCACCGTGACGACCAGGAGGCGCAGCATCAGACCGGGCCGGAGCGCTTGCCGCTCTTCCCGCCGCTGCCGCCAGCCGCGCCGTATCCGATCAGTGCCCTTGGCCCGATCCTCGGCGAGGCCGCGTGTGCCATCGCCCGAAAGGTTCAGGCGCCGCCCGCGATGGCCGCGCAGTCGGTCCTGGCCGCCGCAAGCCTCGCGGCCCAGGCCCACGCTGATGTCAGAATGCCCTACGGCCAGCGCCGGCCGCTAAGCCTGTACTTCGTCAGCAGCGCGTCCTCCGGCGACCGGAAGAGCACGACGGACAACGAGGCGTTGTGGCCGGTCTCGCGTCGCGAGGACGCGCTTCAGGAGATGCATGGTCACGATCACCACGAATGGCTGATCACCTACGCGGCGTGGTCGGCGGAGAAGAAGAAGATCGAGGGCGACCGCAAGCTCGGGTTCGAGGATCGCAAGGTGCAACTCACCACGCTCGGGCCGGAGCCGCAGGCGCCAATCAGACCGGTGCTCACCTCCGCCGAGCCGACGTTCGAGGGGCTGGTGAAAAGCTGGCCCAGCATGCCGCCCGCGCTCGGCGTATTCACGGCCGAGGGCGGCCAATTCACGGGCGGACACGGTATGGCGCAGGAGAACCGCCTGCGCACCGCCGCCGGGTTCTCCGTTCTTTGGGACGGCAAGCCGGTAACACGGGTGCGGGCGCTCGACGGCGTGTCGATCCTGAAAGGACGCCGCCTCGCCATGCACCTGATGGTGCAGCCCGAGGCGGCGGCAGCGTTTCTGTCCGATCCGGTGTTGCGGGATCAGGGATTGCTCTCGCGGATCCTTGTGGCCGCGCCGGACAGCATCGCTGGCACGCGCTTATTCCGGGTCGCGACCGCTGCCGACGCCGAGCAGATCCGCCGCTACCACGCTCGGATGCTGACTCTTCTGGAGGGCTGGCCGCAGATCGCTGACCGTATGCAGGGCCTGCAACCTCGTGAGATGCCTATCGGCGCAGCCGCCGAGCAGCGCTGGCGAGATTTCTACAATTGGATCGAGGAGCGCTGCAGCCCGGATGGCGATCTGCGGCCGATCCGGGATTTCGCGGCCAAGGCCGCCGAACATGCGGCCCGGATCGCGGGTGTCCTAGCCATCGTCGAGGACGAGCACGCTGCGGAGATTTCGGCGGCGGTGATGACCTCGGCCATCCTGTTGACGACGTGGTACGTCGACGAGGCCCTCCGTCTACACGGTGCAAGCCGTACCGATCCGAAGCTGCTCCAGGCTCAAGCGCTGCTGACTTGGATGCGCAGTCAGCCCGACGGCACCTGTCAGCTTCGCGACGTTCTGCGCCTCGGACCGAGCGCGACCCGGACCAAGAAGGACGCGGAGGCCGTTCTCGAGATTTTGAAGGCTCACGGCTGGGTTGAGGAGATCAGTGCGCGTCCGCGGACCTTCCGAGCCCATCCTGAGGAGATGGGGCATGGCTGAACCCAAAAGCGTAGATTTCACGGTGCCCGTTGCGACAGTTGCGACATCCGCGACAATTCCCGGTCTGATCGGCCGAACCGTCGCAAATGTCGCGAGTGTCGCAAGGGAGGACTGGATTTTCGGATTTTCGGAGGAGCAGGTCGCCCTCAGGACAAACTAGCCGGGCGCTGAGCGTATCGCATTGAGGAAGTCGAGACCTTTGTCTGTCAATCCTCCAATAGTGTAGACAGCCGATCCAGGCTCGGACTCTACTTTGATCAGCTCGTTTCTGTTGAAAAGATCAAGATAGTAGTACGATATCCGTGCTCGCTCAAGTTTGATCTCAGTTTCTTGGTCCATACGCTGCCCGGTGTCGGGCCAATCTGGCAACTTCCCGGCCTCAATCATCAGCAACAGCTCACGGATGAAGTCCATGTCCATGCGCCGTGTCCCCCGCGAACGACCGTGCTTACCATAGACAGACGTTGGCGTGACCTGCTGCATAGTTCGGCACTTCCTCGGCGATGTTCGAGACACGCAATAGCGGCCTCGAATGGCGGGACGGACATCCGGATAGGCGACGGATGGGATCACTGCGGGCCGCAGGCATCGTCGGTCGCTTTCACCGGCAATGTTGTGGGGATCCTCTAGCTGACCCTTCTGCGCAGTTGATGCAGCTGCCGTGATATGACCTAAGCAGTTTGTACCGAGGTGGGGGTGCCGCAGTCCTGTTGATTGAGGGACGACGATGAGAGCTGCCGCGATAGCATTCGTAATTTTGGGTGCCAGCCCTCTGCATGCTCAATCGCGCCGCCCCATGCTGTGCGTCGAGGATATCTCCTTCGGCTTGGAGGTTGCACCGGATGCGAACGGTGCAAAACCAAAGACTTACCGAGGGCAGTCGTTCACGATCACCGCTAGCGGCGGTTTCCTGACGATGATATCCGCCGGACGATCAGATTATTACGAGTGCTCAGCCGCTAATCCTCGGTTGAATGAAGGACGGCCGCGAAATTCAATCAAGTGTCAAAATGGGATTTATTTTTTTACGCTGGACCTAAATCAGCATCATTTCGTCCGGGCACAATTGAACCCTGAAGATCAGGCCGAGGTTCGCGTGAGCGCCGGAGCGTGCAAGCCCATTTAATCTGCTGACTGATCTTCTGAAGCGATCAATCTAGAACAACGAGCCAAGTGGCATAACCGGCAATGGTTATCAGCGTCGCCACCAGTAGCAGGCGGTAGCATCCGGCGCTTTGACCTTGTGGGTCTATTTCAGAGTTGTTGCTCATGTCGGACTCCTCTGCGAAAATATCACGCCAGAGACATTGATCATCCCCCAAATTAACTCCTGGCAGATCCAGGGCCGATTTATTGTGCTTGGGCTATAATAGGCCCTCCTCCGATTAACGATGTGTTAATTCTCACGGCGTGCACAAAGTATCATTTGCAATGAAATCCAAGCCGGCAGACGAGCCAGACGATCATCACGCAATGACCGCGGCTATTCCTGAACAAGCTTCACAACTGCGGCAGAACAACGCAGCCTAGACGTAACAGAGCATAACAATGAACAACAGAGCACTCCTGTGCATGCCCATAGACAATCGGTCGTCATCCGCGCCTTGTATCCCGCTATTGCTTTAGATCTGATGTAGGCACATCGTCTTGTTTATCCACTGAGCGGGACAAGACGATGCCTGATCTACTCCGCCGAGACGCACTGCTGCAGGTGAAGGTCGAGACCAACCTCGCCCGCGCTGCCGAGACTGCCGCGCGCCGGCGCGGTCAGACCGTCTCCGAGTTCGTCCGCCAGAGTGTGCGAGCGCAGATCGCCGCCGAGGGCGTGACGCTCGGCAACGACGACGGTCGTGGTCCGCATCCTTCCGCGCCCGCGCTTCGGCCGGCGGCTTGAGGGAGAACTGCGATGAGCCTCCCCACCATCAACCTCGGCGACATGCGCACCGTTGCCCCGCATGTCAGCCTCGGCAGGACACGGCAGGAACCGGTTGCGCCTCGCTTGGCCCCGCGCACCTCGACCGAGATTGCGGCCGACCGCGAGGCGGCTGTTGCCGAGCGCCAAGCGCTGGAAGCCTCGCGCGCCGACATGCTGCTGCGGGGCACGGCCGAGGACGTGGCCAACCTCGACCACCGCATCGCCGTCGCCAAGATCCGCGCCGATCAGGGTGAAGTTCAGCACGCCGCCGCCTTGAAGGCCGAGGCTGTCCAGCGCGCCGCGCACGAGGCCGAGCAGGCCCGTCGCAAGGATCTCTACCGCAAGGCCGTGAAGGCCAGCGCCGAGGTCGCCAAGCTCGCTGAAGAGTACGACACGGAGGCACGGCGCCTAGTGCCGCTGCTCAGCAAGATCCGCGAGCGGGCCGCGCTGATCGCCACGGCCAACGCTGCGCTCCCGGACGGCGCCGAGCCTGTCTCACCCGGAGAGCCCCGCTGCAGCTGGAATGGCAGGCCCGACCAGCCGCACAGCTCGATTGCCGCCCGCGTCAGACTGCCCGCGCTGGGCACCGACGCCGGCTTCATCTGGGGCGAGACCGTCCCGCTATCCGGGAGGATCGTCCATGACCCGCACTGAGATCGAGGAAGGCCGCGCCTGGGCGCGTCATGTCCTTCGCAAGCCCGAGCCTGCCGCAGCCGAGGCCAAGCCCACGCAGGCCGAGCGCTTCGCGGCTTGGTCGGCTCGGGCTCGCCAGGACGAGGCCAAGGGCACCCCGACACGCTCGGCTGTCGAGCAGACCCGGCGCGATCTCGCCAAGCCCGGCTCAGCCTTCACGGTGGGTGCCGAACGCTACGCCGCGGATGGGTCGCTCTGGCGACGCACAGCTTGAGGGAATGCGCGCTTCTCGCGGGGCGCGTGTTGAGGGCGAACCGGTCAGCCCGATAGCCAAAGCCAGCCTGTCTCAGCGCCTGCCCTTGTCGGCCCGGGCGCATCACGGATCTCAAGGCTGGCACGACCGCTCCCGAGCCTCTGCGGGATGACGCCAGGGACCGCGGTACGGGTCACGTGCTGCGGTCCCACTCAGCAGCGGCAAGCGCCGCAACAGGAGTTCGAGCGATGGCCCTCACCGGCATCCACGTGACCTGCACCTTCGTCAGCATCACCAACGGCGCCTCCCTTGCGGAAGGCAGTCCGGCTTGGTCGCAGACGATGAGCGCCCCTGGCACGACCACGAACGCGGCTCCCGAGAGGCCCGCCTACCGCACCGATCTCACCAGCTCGATGATGGAGGTTGCCGCAGCCGTGGACGCCTTCGTTGCGATCGGCTCGTCGCCCGACGCGACCAACGGCCCCCGCTACTTCGTCCGCGCTGGCGAGACCCGCAACCTTGTCACGCATCCCGGCGACCGCCTCGCCTGGATCGCAGCTTGAGCGAGACCGCCATGACGAAGCCGGGCACTGCCGCCACGCCTGCAGAGGTAGAGACCATCCCGCCTGTGGTGGTCATCGTGCCGGCCGATCCAGCGGACGCGCATGGGGCCGGTGCAACTGTCTTCCGCAAGATCGATCCGCGCGAACTGCACGAGACAGCTGAGGAAGCAGAGGCCAACGGATCAGCGTGGCGGCCTAAGCTCGCAGGCAGGGCCGCCCCGTGACATCGCGATTAGGACTCAATCGTCGTCGTCATCGTACTCTACATCGGGACGCCGCATCTCACGGCGTTCACGGCGGATCTCCCGACGCTCGATGCCAGGACGCACGTCGTCCCGTTCGATTACCTCCCGACCTCGCGGGCGCACATCGACAGCCGGACCATCAGGACCGACTTCAATGCGCTGCGCAGATGCAGGCGCGGCAGCAAGCAAGCCGAGCCCGACCAGGGATGATGCCAGGATGGCCTTCATGGTCGCCTCCTCTCATGGTTGCGAGATCAACCGAACCCAGAGAGCGACGTTCCGGCCGGGCAGCCCCGGCGAGACGGGCAGCCTCTCAGCGTGAGGCTCGGCAACGAGTTCCCGGGTCCTTCCAAGGGCTGCCGGCATACGCGGGTCCGCGCGAGTCCGACAGTTCCGCAGGTGCAGAGTTTCCATAGGGGCTTCAGCAGCAGAATGGCGACCATTGCCGAGACAGCCGCTCACCTCGATCTGAGCGAGCGCCGGATCTATGAGCTTCAGGACAAGGGTGTGCTTGCGAGAGCGTCGCGCGGCGCTCTCAACCTCGATGAGGCGCGCGTCGCCTACATCCGGCACCTGCGCGAGAATGCATCGGGGCGCCTGCCGGCTGGCGATCTCGACCCAGCTCAGGAGCGCGCCCGCAAGGACCGTGCTCTCGCCATCGCGGCCGAGCTGAAGAATGACGTTACCCGCGGCAGCGTCGTGCCGGTCGACGTAGCGGTCACGGCCCGCGTCATCCAACTGCGCAAGCTCCAGAACAAGCTTCTGGCCCTGCCGACCCGCATCGCTGGCCGGATGCCGAGCACGGTGCGCTCGCAGGTGCTCGCCCTGGCTGAGAGCGAGATCCGCGCCGCACTGGTCGAGATGTCGGGCGGGTCGGAGATGCACGTCGCCCTGGATGAGGTGCAGGCTGAGATCGGCGCCTCTCCGAACTTGATGGAGGCCACCCATGGCTGATCCCGAACTCACCTGCGAGGTACGCACCGAGGGCGGCACCTACCGCGACTGGCTCGCCGTGAAGATCGGGCAGTCCTACGATCAAGGCTGGTCGCGCTCGTTCCAGCTCGTCTGCGCCGAGCCGAACACCGCCACGGCCTTTCGCCTGCGGCCGGGCGCGCGGGTCGACATTGCGCTCGCCGGTCAGGTTGTGATCCGTGAGGGCTACATTCGGAACCGGCAGGCCGCCTACGACGCCAACCGGCACGCCGTGCAAGTGACAGGCTTCTCCAAGGCGGGCCTGACGGAGATCGGCTCGGTCAACGGCGGAACGGGTCAGTATCGTGGCTACACGGTCGACGCCATCGCCAACTCCGTCCTGAAGCCGCTCGGGCTGAAGTTCCGGGTCGAGTCGGCGCCGCAAGGCTGGGACACACCTTTCCCGCAGGTGATGGTTCGCTTCGGCGAGAGCCACTTCGCCCTGATCTCGCGCCTCTGCAACCAGCGTGGGCTGTGGCTGCGGGCGGACGCGGACGGCACACTGGTGGCGGGAACGCGTCCGGGCGGCAATGCCATCACCTTCACGGAGGGCGACAACATCCTCGCGGCCAACTGCACGCTAGAGATGCCGGGCGTCGAGGAACTGATCGTCAACGCGCAGCAGCCCGGCTCCGACAGCCTGTTCGGTCGCAGGGCATCCGAGGTCCAGGCCAAGAGCACGCTTTCGGCCGGCATCCCGGGCGTTCAGCGCAAGGTGCTGGCGGAGATGCCGCTGGATCAGAAGGGCGCGGAGCTGCGCACGAACATGGAGGCCCAGGCGATCGAGTCGGCGCTGCTCCGGGTCACGCTCACCTACAAGGGTTGGCTCAAGCCCGACGGCAAGCTGTGGGAGCTGACGGACCGGGTGACGGTGAAGTCGCCAGCCTTGTTCCCGACGAAGAGCGGGCAGATGCAGCTCCGGCTCTGGGGCTACGCCTACAGCCAGCGCGAGGCGGGCACGACGACGACCATCGAGATGGTCAACGAGGCCGCGTTCGAGATCAAGTTTCCGGATGCCAAGGCCAACGACGGCTTCTTCAGCGGTGGGGCGACGCCCGCGAAGCCGGACGCGGCGACGTGAAGCGTGGCATTGTCCGGTAGCCCTGGCGCTTTAGCACTCTCTGCGGATCCCTGCGGTCCCCACAGCCCTACCTCAACCCGCCCGGCTATATCGCGGCAGGATTTGTCATGTCCGGGCCCGCTTGGCCTTCCATTGCTGCCACGTCGCGATCAGGGCCTCAATCACCTCTTCGATTAGACCGCCGGTCGACTCTGCCCACTCACAAACGTCCTGATAGGTCTCGCGCACGTCTCCGGCATTCATGTTGAGCCCGAAGGCGAAGCGCAGCAACTCACGCAGCTCGTGGTTGGTTTGGAGCAGCCCCTCGGCCAAGGCTTGGCCAGTCATTTGGTATAGCCATGGCACCCACAAAGGAGCGGATCAGGCGAATGGCAGTCGCCTCATATTTTGCAACGACTTGCCCTGCCATCAAGCGAGTTGCGCCAGCCGGGCATGGGCTTCGGCTAGAGCCTGTTCGACTGTGGCATAAGTGGTCTCGGACGCCTCATAGAACAGGGTCTCCGTGCCGGTTATCGCCCAGGTGTACAGGGAGCGTCGACCAAAAACTGGGCTGATTTTGATAAGATATGCGGATCTGGGTGGCAACATTATTGAACTCCAGCCGATCAATTATCGCCCGGCCACGTCCTTATCACTTAGCTAATTGATAGAAATCTGAAACAACATATGATTTGCACAATATTTCGCACGCACGTGGCTCACACCTTCTCGGGCCTCGCCAGAAAAATCACGGCCCGCGCCATCGTGCACTCGAATTTTTCGGTCCGGTCAGGATCTGCCAGAGCGACCGCAGAGGGCCCATGCGCCTTCACGGGTGCCGCCAAGTCGAGCAGGTAGCCGCCGCCGATAGAATAGGGGTCGGTGTCGGGCTTGGCGATCAGCGCGTCGATCGCGGCCTCAACCTCGTCGGAGGTGATCGCCGTGGCCTGCACAAAGGCGCCAACCGTCGAGCCTTGGCTCACTTCAGATAGCCCTTCTCATTCGGATGCTCGAAAGCGCGGATCGAGGCGATCACTGTGTCGTGCGAGACCGAAGCTCGTACCTAGCCTGCTCAAGGTACTCTTGCCGCTCTGCCTCGGTCAGACACATCACCTGGTGGCCCTGACGACATTCGCGTTGCGCAAAGGCGGCATCCCACGCTCGATCATCGTGATTTTTCTTGATGAAGGTCCGTTTGGCGTGAGATAGCACGTCGGCTTCGGTCGGTTCGCTCATCAGTGCGGCTCCCGTCAGGGTCTGCCACCCTAGACCAGAAAAGGCCGGTGGCCGCCTTCATTCCGAAGCGAGCCGGTGGACTCTCGCTTCAGATAGCCTGCTACCTTAGATCCGGCTACAGCATCTGCCCTAGTCCTAGAATAGATCCAAGATTTCTCGCCTATCTGCCCTACTTACTCCGTAAGTGAAGTGGAGGATGGCAGATGGTTGATCAGCCGAAATTTATCAGCGAACAAGCGCTTATCAGAGCCACACGAGAAGCCACGCGACTAGCTGATCTCGAACGTGCACCTCGGGCTGCACGTCGTGAAGCCGAAGAAAGTCGATGTGCGCAAGACGAAAAACTGATCCGCTTGAAGGCATTGCGACTTGCTAAGGAGGCTGAGGTTAGACGCTCAGCCACCGTTGCTAAATCCTCTTGACCTCCGGAGTAGCTTCTTTGTGGCATCCCTTTGGTCAAGTTGTAATGTGCTTGGAAAGCCGATCAATTTCGTCCAGCGCAACACGAATATGCTCAGCTTGGGCAAGGATCGCTTCGGCATCAAACTTCGCGACGCCTCCTGAACCCCACCATATTCCTCCGTCGATGCCGCGTAGGATGTCGTTAAAGCGCCGGTTCTGCATAACCAGGGCGTCGATCGCTGTCTGGGATGTCATGGATCTACACTCCTAGCCAGTCTCGAACTTACACCCTCGAAGGCGACCACGCGAGCGAATAGGCCGAGCGTGCCAGCAGGCTCGGCCGATATGCAACTTGAGACCGCTTCGTCAGATCTGCCAGGGGGCCACCTACGTCGGTCCAAGTGCTATGGACCACAGACAATCCGACTATGGGCTCAACAGCCTCGGCACACGCCATCCATCGTCTTTTTCGTTCTCGCATCCCAGGCTTTGTTTCGAGCCTCAGATGCCTCCTGCGCCTTCCGTATCGTCTTCTGCTGCGTCGCAGACAGCCCTCCGATCGATGGAACTGCCTTACCCGAGGCGTCACCGTTTGGCTGAACGGAGCTAGAGATAGGATCTGGTCGGCGAGCGGGTGCGGCGGCTGCTAAGAAAAGCAGAGCGGATAGGACGATAAGGACGCGTAGCATACGAGCGCTCCAGAGCGGGCCCAGGTGCACGCTTCCGAGATCAACTCTCCGAACGTCTCAATCGCTACAGCCCAACCCAGAATGCGCCGCCGATGATGAGCACCGCGACCACGATGAAGCCAGTGAATGCCGGCATGATCCAATCGCGCTGCCCGTGCGGATCGGCCATCTTCTTGGCAGATCGCGTCGCCGCCTCCGTCTTGCGGGCGAGCGCGATACGTTCAGGCGTTGGAGGTGTGCCGCCGGCCTCATCGCAGGTACCCAACTGCGCCATGCCGGGATCGTAGTGGGCAACCTTGTCACCCGTGGACCCACTGTCGATATCCGCCTTCAGCATAGCGGAGGTCGGGTTATCTGAGGCCGGCGGTGCCGCGACGCGCAGGTTGCCGGGCGGCGGCGGATCTTCGGATCGGAAAACCATTGCAACTCTCCTTGGTCAAAAGGAGAGCAATGGTTGGCAGCCGAGACAGTTCAGACTGCCGCCCGCGGCAGCTTCGCCCCTGTCGAGAGGTCTGCGACGTGGCACCTTCTCACTTCAGATAGGCCATCCCTATCAGGTGCTCGGCCCCTGCCTCATCCCGCCCGGCTCATCCGCGGCGGGCTTTTTCTAGCGCCGCACGATCACCATCGAGGCGGTCAACGAGTTGGCCTTCAATGACCGGGCCGAGAATGCCAAGAGCGATGACGGGTTCTACAACCCGGGCTTCTCGCCGGCTCAGCCGGAGCCGGTGACGTGAGCCAACAAGGTGGCTACTAACCCACGTTGGCGCGGTTTTGCCGGCTGGTGAGGCAAATTTAGTAAGCGGAGCATTTGATGGTCGGTATGCCTGAGTCGGGCGCCTCTGATTGAACCCGCTCAGCAATCCCAGTTGCCGACTCGGGTCGTCTAGAATTTTTCCAGCCAGTCAAACTTCAGGTCGCGGATCACGGAGGAGGAGAAAAAATGGGCGGCACGTTCGAACCGGTCCATGCAGCGCATGCCATCGAACGAGTCAGCGCGGCAATTGTTTTTCAAGAGCCTATAAAAGGTAATGCTTGGCTAAAAGTAGTCCAAGCACTGAAAGAAAGTGCAAATAAAATTAAATTAACGGAATACGAAGATGTGACGGCCTTTTTGCCCCAGGCGTCTCCCGAGATGAGTGCGCTCCCAGCATTCAGCATGAATATCTTGAATGGTGCCCGCTTTGTCCGAAAAGATGAAAACGGGCAAGATGTCGTGAGCGTTGGAGCAAACAGATCTGGAATTGAAATTGAAAGTCGGCAGTATATACGCTGGTCAGGCTTTGAAGAGATTCTTTCAGAAGTCGTACATAATGTCTGTGGGGCATTTCCAGATAATAGCGTTATTTCTCAAATAAGACTAGATTACCTTGATAGATTTGTCGAGCAATCAAGTGATACCCCGCGGGCTAGCTGGCGAGAGGTTTTGCGCGAAGGAGATCATATCTCACCCAGCCACTTGGCGCGCGATGCTGCTTGGCATACTCACGTTGGATGGTTTGAAGATCACGATGATATTGGCCGACTGCTACTGAACTTGAACGTGAATGCGATCGCTGAGACTGCTGACCCAATGCCCGTGCTCCGGTCGATTTTAATCTACTGCATGGTTGGTTGCATCGTTCCTGCTGCGACAGCAAGAGAGACGGAAGCGATCATGAACCGGTTCGATCGGCTCCACACCCGATCGAAGGTTGCGGTGCGATCCATCTTGACGCCAGCCATGCAGAGTCGCATTTCCATCGACGTGGATGAGAGATCAGAATGAGCCCGCCCGCCCTCCCTCTGTCGTCCGATATGAGCGAGTTGGTTCGCGAAGCGGCTTCTCAAAATCGTTCCGCCATAAGTTTGTCGTTGCCTGCGCTTGGACGGAGCGGGACGGAAGCGCTGAGCTTCCCAAAATTCCGTGAGTACAGCCGTCAAACGCGCCCCGTAGAGAAAACGATCGCTGCTGTCCGAAAGCTTCGCCGGTATGGCCCGGGTTGGAACGGCTACGACGCAGACGCCCCCCGCGAGGCGTCAATCCGCGATTGTGTAGACTTTCTGAGTCGAACGGCTTCTAGTGCCATTTTCCATACGGATCTCGACAGCGACGGCACCGTTAGCTTGGCGATTGATAGAGATAGTGTGCGTATTTTGTTGACGTTTGAGGGCAACGGCCAGGTCTCAGTTTCAGAAAAACGCGGAAGAACGTGGGCTGAAATTGGCGAATTCCCCATAAGAGAAGCATTGGGACGTACTTCACCGGCGGTTGAACAGATTGTCGCAATGACTTAACGCGCGATTTTCCAATGAAGGAAGATCTGCCGCCTTGCGAGTCTCTTAGCCAATTCTTCGATGCAGAGCGCCGTCCAAACGATTTTGCCGAGACTGTAGATCAACCCCCTGGCTCATTCCGCTGTGAACTGCAGCGGGTTAGCGCGCGCTCAAAAGACAATCCCGTCAAGGACGAAGAAGTATTGATACGAATTATTATAGGCCCGCGAGACTTAAAGTCCAGCGGTCCATTAGGTCTGGCCGATACTGCAGTAAGTGAGATGTGCAGACTCGGTCTTTCAACACTGCGTGCAAGCGACGAAAACATTTCTGACAAAATTGAGCAGCTAGCCAAGTCGCTTATTGAGAAAGCGGCCGATGCCACACCAGTTGACGAGGAAGTCTTCTGTCCAGGCGTTTTAGAATTTACATGTGGAGCTGCTCGCGATTTTCGCGAACCCAATGTTGATGGAAGAATAATCGGCGCTTACGAGTCGCCGGAGAATGATTACCCCAATCACTGCGATGTACTTCAGGCTGTTAATATGTTTAGCAGCAAAACTAAATCACGCAATGCTGCTCGGAATTTTTTGTCAAGCGGTAGAGTAAATTTTATAGTCGCAGACGACTATACCCGTGCTAATATCAAAGGACTACGCATAGCGGGCCGCAAAGTTGTGCCTTGAGAATTAGATCAGTTTAATGCTTAAGCCGCAGCGCCGATCATGACTCCGACAAGTGAGACACAGAGTGTGGCTGGCTAGGACACTGCGTCCGGATGCGGCGACGCCTCGCCGGTGAACCCCTTCGGCAGGAGCGGGCATCCACTGTGCGCCTTGCGATGTGCGAGCGCCAGTTTCACAGGCTTAGTGTAGGTGCCCAGCACATACACGGCGCCATGACAGGCGGGACACCGCTTAGGCGCCTTCCTAAAGGTGCTATGGGCTTCAGCAAGAGAGGCGGCCTGCCAGCCCTCAGAAGCTTTCACCTCGCACGTCTGCGGTGATCGTGCCTTCATCCGGGCCGACCGGTCATTGAGCTGCTGCTCACTTCAGATAGCCCTTCGCGTTCATGATCGCTTCGCAGCGTCCCTAGCTTGCGTCAGGAACCGCACGATATTGTCGCCCTCGGAGCCGCCATCAGGCACTGATGGAGGCGGCTTCTGCTGCTCAAGCCGTTTGGCAACCTCCATCACGAGATGCTCCACCGAGGGCGGCCATGGCACGTCATTGTCTAGGAGAACTCGAGCAGCTCGGACGAACGTGGTGAATTGCTCCGGCGAGATCGACACACCCGCAGCGTGCTGGTCAAGGATGTGATCGGCAATTGCCGTCGCGAGCTTGGCGACCTCAGCCATCCTGTCGGACTGATCGCCGGAACCCGTCACTTCAGATAGCCCTTCGCCTTCAGGTGCTCGGTGAGGATCTGACGGATGGCCTCAGCACGCGAAGGCTTAGGGTCGGACTGATCCTCCCGCCATTCTTCGACGGCTGCCAAGAGGTCCGCGGACATGCGGACGCCCTGCTGTGGCGTGACGCCGGTTGCCGGCCTGCCACGCCTTTTCTGCTCATCAGGAATTGACATCCACATGATTTCCTGAGTATCAGAAAAGCGAGCCGAGAGGAAGGTGGACTCTTCGTTCTCGGCTCTGACCACCCTACGGCTGGAGTACCCGCTTCATGGCTATCCACGATCCTACACCGCCCCGTCGCGGCGGTGAACGCTCCCGCTTGCCCAAAGCACAGCAAGGGCCTGTCACACAGGCCATCAAGGCTATGCGAGCAGCCGAACCGCAGGAGCTTCGCGCCCTACCGCTCTACGACGCCCTGCCGCCCGGCTGCATCGCCTTCCCGGTCCGCAGCAACAGCACCGATCCGCACCTGCGCCTCGGCGAGTTCGCGGTCATCGACACTACCGACTGCGAGCCCGTCCACGGCGAGCTGTTCGTGATCCGCTACAACAGCGTCGTCTGCCCGTCCGGCTACTCGGACAGCATCGTTGAGACCCGCAGTATAGCCTACACCGGCCTAGACGGACCGGATGGCCATCGCTGGTGGGCTGCCCCCTACGTCCGGCCGCGCTCGCGTGGCGAGTTCGAGGACTGGATCGAGCGCGGCCGCCCGTTGGTCATGATGGACGGGCCCTACGCACTTGGCGCCATCGAACGCAAGCTTGTTGGGCGTGTCGTCGGCGTGCTCGCCTCGACCTACGAGGAGCCAAAGCGCCTGCCCTCCCAGAACGGAGGTGCAGCATGAACGCGCCCGCCTCCCGCCGTGGCTTCCTGCGCGGCCTGACCACGCTCCCGCTGATCGGCGGCGGCGTCACCCTGATCGGCAACCCGACCCGGGCAGCTGAGCCGCCCTCAGAGGCGTGCCTGCACACCTACCTGGCGTGGCTGCACTACGAATTCGGCGCGGTCCACGACTACACGTTCCCCGGCCATCGGGAGCGAGCGAACGGTGATATCGTTCCGCTGACCAATCCGGGCGCCCGCTTCCACTTCCATGACCGCTTTGGCCATGCGGGATGGTGGGATCGTGTTCAGCAGGAGGCGGCTGCACGAGCGCCTGTCGTGCTCAGCACGGTTGGCTGCGATTGGCGGGAGACGCGTCGATGAGCACGCCTGCCAGCCGCCGAGGGCTCATCCTCGGCCTCGCCGCGCTCCCTGTCACGCTCGGCGCTGCGGCGCCAGCAGCGCCGTCGCCCAAGTTGCTCCGGCTGATCGCTCAGCACGACGCCATGAACGCGCGTCTGAACGCACACGATGGCGTTGGGGGGTATGATGCCCGGCTGATGCGCGCCTGCGGTGCGCTGCGGGCGCGCGTAGCAGCCTACCCATCCGCTGGCCTGCCCGACATCCTGGCCAAGGCGGCCTGTGTCTCACGGATGTACCCAGCAGAGGATCTTGAGCAGGAGGTTCGGCACACGATAGCGACCGGCTACGTCTATCTGGACGACATGCTGGCAGCGATGGCCGTCGAGCTGATGCGCTATGGGGAGGGCTCGCTATGCGCCTGATCCGTGCCTTGCATCAACTCTGGCTGATCCGAGCCGCCCGGCTGGATTTGCTCCGCGCCAACCGCCTGATGCGGCGAGCGGCGGATCGGATGGAGGCGTCGGGGCTGCACAAGCTGGCAACACCCTCAGGATTGCCAGCCTGCGTTCGGGCGCAGTGGAACGCATCGTCACACCTGCACAAAAAATCAGCATGAGGATCGGCGGCAGGCTCGGCGGTAGCCTGCCGCAACAGCACAATCTTGCGCGCCGTGCCGACACGGTGCCGACACCGCTTACAGGATCCGGGCTGCTATGCGCTTCAGAAACCGAAAAACGGCAATAAAATCAATGGTGCGGACGGCGGGACTCGAACCCGCACGGCCTTGCGGCCGCAAGATTTTAAGTCTCGTGCGTCTACCGGTTCCGCCACGTCCGCCTGCCCGGGAGCAGGCTGCGAGCGGTAGCGGCGCGGCGGGCGCAGATCAAGCGGCGTCCGGGGTCCAGCCGTAGAGCCAGGCGTAGCGCTCGCGCATCCCGTCCGGGCCGAGGCGGCGCATGACGAGGTCGCGGGCGAAGGCCGTCAGCGCGCCCGCGTGGTAGGTCCGGCCATTGGCGCGCGCGGCGCGCTGGACGCGGCGGACGCGGGCGCGCCGGGCCGCCGCGTAGGCCGCCAGCGCCTCCGGCACCGGCGCGCCGGCGAGGGCGCGGGCGAGCACCGCCGCGTCCTCGATCGCCAGCGCCGCGCCCTGCGCCAGGAAGGGCAGGACCGGGTGCGCCGCGTCGCCGAGGAGCGCCACCCGGCCCCGGGCCATCGGCCGCGCCACCGGGCGCTCGGCCAGCGACCAGACCAGCCAGGAATCGGGCAGCGCCAGGAGATCGCGCAACGCCGGGGCGCAGCCGCGGAAATGGGCACGCAGCACCGCGGGCTCGCCCAGGCGGCCCCAATCCTCGTCGCCCTGCCGCTCCGGCACGACCGCCACGATGTTGAGGGCCCGGCCGTCCCGGATCGGATAGTGCACGAGGTGCCGGCCGCGGCCGAGCCAGAGCCCGGTCTCCGCGCCCGCGAGGCCCTCGGGCACCGCCTCGATCGGCAGCACGGCCCGCCAAGCGGCAGCGCGCCCGGCGCGCATCGGGGCCGGGTCGAGATGGAGGCGGATGCGCGAGCGCAGGCCGTCCGCTCCGATCACGAGGTCGGCCGCGAGCGTCTCGGTGCGCGCGTCGCCCGCGCAGGTGAGGGTCACGCCCGCCTGCGTCTCGGCGAGGCCCGCGATGTCGCGCCCGACGAGGAGGCGGATGCCCGGCCGCGAGCGCAGCGCATCGAGAAGCAGCGTCTGAAGATCGGCCCGGTGGATGACGTAGTAGGGCGCGCCGAATCGGGCGCGCGCCGCCGCGCCGAGGGCCACCGCGCCGATCTCGCGGCCCGATTCGAGGGCGCGCACCCGCACCCCAGGCGGCTCGGAGGCGGCCCGGCGCAGGGCCGCGGCGAGGCCCAGATCGGCGAGCACCCGGCTCGCGTTCGGCGAGAGCTGGAGCCCGGCCCCGACCTCGCTGAAGCCGGTGCGGCGCTCGATCACGCTGACCCGGTGCCCGGCATCGTGCAGGGCGAGGGCCGCCGTCAGGCCGCCGATCCCGGCGCCGACGATGGCGATGTCGAGCCCGGCCACGGCGGCGCGGGGCCTACTCCGCCGCCACGCGCGCCCGATCGTCCCAGAGGCAGGAGGCCGGGTCCGATTCGGTGGCCCTCAGGCCGGCCCGGTGCCGGTAGAGCGTCGAGCAGTACTGGCAGATGATCTCGTTGTCGGCGCCCATGTCGAGGAAGACGTGCGGGTGGTCGAAGGGCGGCAGCGCCCCGATGCACATGAATTCCCGCGCGCCCACATGGATGACCGCCACGCCGAGATCGTTGTGGAAATGCGGAACCGCCCTGTCAGCCATCTCGCGTCCTGCTCCTACGCCGGGGCCCGAACCTCATGGGCCAGACGGCTCATGGACCCCGAGCCTCCACGGGCTCCGGGCCCGCCGCGGCGGCGGCCGAGCCCGGCGCTGCTTATGCCGCCAGCCCCTCGCCGGGCGCAAGCCTCGTGCGCGACCGCCGGCCGCGCGGCCCGGCGCACGCTTGCCCGCGCTTGGCGGAACCGGCCCGCACGCCGTACATAGCGCTGAAGACAGGGCGCGACCGCAGAACCTCCCGATGACCCAGCAAGACCAAGCCAGCGCGCAGGGTGCGCGCCGCGCCCCCGAGGCGCCGATCCACGGACCCGAGGCCTTCGCGGGCATGCGCCGGGCCGGGCGCCTCACCGCCGAGGCCCTCGACCTGCTGATGGAGGCGACGCAGCCCGGCGTCACCACGGAGGAGCTCGACCGGCTCGCCTACGAGTTCGCCATGGACAACGGCGCCTACCCGGCCTCGCTGCTCTATCGCGGCTACCCGAAATCGATCTGCACCTCGATCAACCACGTGGTCTGCCACGGCATCCCCAACGACAAGCCGCTGCGCGAGGGCGACATCGTCAATCTCGACATCTGCCTGATCCTCGACGGCTGGCACGGCGATTCGAGCCGGATGGCCTTCGTGGGCGAGGTGCCGCGCAAGGCCGCGCGCCTGTGCGAGATCACCTACGAGGCGCTGATGCGCGGGGTCGCCGCGGTGCGGCCGGGCGGCTCGACCAACGACATCGGCCGGGCGATCCAGACCTTCGCGGAGGGCGAGCGCTGCTCGGTGGTGCGCGACTTCTGCGGCCACGGACTCGGGCGCACCTACCACGACGCGCCGACGATCCTGCACTACGTCGAGGCGAGCTACGACGTGCCGCTGCGTCCGGGCCAGTTCTTCACGGTCGAGCCGATGATCAATCTCGGGCGCCCCGCCGTGAAGGTGCTCTCCGACGGCTGGACCGCGGTCACGCGCGATCGCTCGCTCTCGGCCCAGTTCGAGCACACGGTGGGCGTCACCGAGACCGGCGTCGAGATCTTCACGGTCTCGCCCAAGGGTCTGCACCAGCCCGTCAATCCCGGCGCCTGAGCCGCCGCGATGGCCCCGCGCCGCGGCGACCCGCCGCCGGGCTCCCCGCCGCAAGGGCCGCCGACGGCGATCCCGCCCGGCGGCGAGGCCGGCGCGCCCGTGCCGGAGCCGCATTATCTCGGCCACCGCGACCGCCTGCGCGCCCGCTTCGCGCAAGGGGGCGCCGACGCGCTGCCCGATTACGAGCTGCTCGAGCTCGTCCTGTTCCGGGCGATCCCCCGCCGCGACGTGAAGCCCCTGGCCAAGGCGCTGATCCGGCGCTTCGGCAGCTTCGCCGAGGTGCTGAGCGCCGAGCCCGCGCGCCTCGCCGAGATCGAGGGCGTCAGCGCGGGCGTCGTCACCGACCTCAAGCTGATCGAGGCGGCAGGCCGGCGCCTCGCCCGCGGGGCGGTCGTCGATCGGCCGCTGCTCGCCTCGTGGAGCGCGGTGCTGGATTACTGCCGGGCCACCATGGCCTTCGCCCCGCGCGAGGAGTTCCGCGTGCTCTTCCTCGACAAGCGCAACCACCTGATCGCCGACGAGGTTCAGGGACGCGGCACGGTCGACCACACGCCGGTCTATCCCCGCGAGGTGGCGCGTCGGGCGCTCGAGCTCTCGGCCACCGCGATCATCCTCGCCCACAACCACCCCTCGGGCGATCCCGCGCCCTCCGGAGCCGACCTGCGCATGACGCGCGAGGTGATCTCCGTCCTCGACCCCCTTGGAATCGTCGTCCACGACCACATCATCCTCGGACGCGCTGGCCACGCCAGTCTCAAGGGGCTTAAGTTGATCTGAGGCTGTATCGCGTTGCCTGCCGGGAGGGGTTCGGGCGCCTTTGCGTGGCGCGCCTCTTGCCTCTAGCGTGAAGGTTTGAGGAGGCACCGAATGGCGGGCGTGGCGTTCGACGAGATGACCGGACACGGAGGGCCGGCCGCGAGCGCCGCCGACATCCGCGATGCCTACGGTCAGTTGAAGGCCTGGCTCGACACCACTCCCTCGGAGCATTTCAACACCCGCCGCAGCCAGGCCGAGCTGCTGTTCCGACGCATCGGCATCACCTTCGCGGTCTACGGCGACAACGAATCGACCGAGCGGCTGATCCCCTTCGACATCATCCCGCGCGTCATCACCAAGCCCGAGTGGAACTTCCTCGAGCGCGGGCTCAAGCAGCGCGTCACCGCCATCAACGCCTTCCTGGCCGACGTCTACGGGCCGCAGGAATGCATCAAGGCCGGGATCATCCCGCCCGACCTCGTCTACCGCAACGCCCATTACCGCATGGAGATGCGGGGCTTCAAGGTTCCGCACAACCTATACGTGCATATTGCCGGGATCGACATCGTCCGCACCGGCGAGAACGACTTCTTCGTGCTGGAGGACAACGCCCGCATCCCCTCGGGCGTGTCCTACATGCTGGAGAACCGGGAGGTGATGCTGCGCCTGTTCCCGGACCTGTTCTCGCGCCACCGCGTGGCCCCGGTCGAGAACTACCCGGACGCGCTGCTCGCCACCCTGCGCAGCCTCGCGCCCGCCACCGCGACGCGCGACCCCACCGTGGTCCTGCTGACGCCGGGACGCTACAACTCAGCCTTCTACGAGCACTCGTTCCTGGCCGACAAGCTCGGCGTCGAGCTGGTCGAGGCCTCCGACCTCTTCACCCGCGACGACGTCGTCTACATGCGCACCACCGAGGGGCCGCGCCGGGTCGACGTGATCTACCGCCGCCTCGACGACGACTTCCTCGATCCGCTGGTGTTCAAGCCGGATTCGGTGCTGGGCGTGCCCGGCATCATGAACGCCTACGAGCGCGGGTCCGTGACGCTCGCCAACGCGGTGGGCACGGGCGTCGCCGACGACAAGGCGGTCTACAGCTACATGCCGGAGATCGTGCGCTTCTTCACCGGCGAGGAGCCGATCCTGCACAACGTGCCGACCTATCGCTGCCGCGAGAAGGACGCCTTCGCCTACGTGATGGACAATCTGAAGGACCTCGTGGTGAAGGAGGTCAACGGCTCGGGCGGCTACGGCATGCTGGTCGGCCCCCACGCCACGAAGCGCGAGATCGAGGAGTTCGCCCGGCGCCTGCGCCACGCGCCGGACGGCTTCATCGCGCAGCCGACGCTCTCGCTCTCCACCTGCCCGACCTTCGTGGCCTCCGGCGTCGCACCCCGCCACGTCGATCTGCGGCCCTTCGTGCTCTGCGGCGCCGACGAGATCCGGATCGTGCCGGGCGGCCTCACCCGGGTCGCCCTGAAGGAAGGCTCGCTCGTGGTGAATTCGAGCCAGGGCGGGGGTACGAAGGACACCTGGGTGCTGGACGCCTGAGGGCCCCGCACACCTCACGATTCCACGCGGGCCAGAAGCCCTCGGGCCCTCGGCCCGTGGCGAACTCAGCGAAGATCCCATGCTGTCCAGGACTGCCGACAACCTTTACTGGCTCTCCCGCTACGTGGAGCGCGCCGAGTTCGTGGCCCGCATCCTCGATGCGGCGCACCGGCTCGCCTCGCTGCCTACCAGCTACGGTGGCGGCGAGACCAACGAATGGGCCTCCGCCCTCGCCTCGGCGGGCGACCCGGAGACGTTCAAGCTCCATTACGACGGGGTGAACAGCCACACGGTCTGCGACTTCCTGGCCTTCAGCCCGAAGAACGTCTCGTCGATCCGCTCCTGCATCGAGACGGCGCGCGAGAACGCCCGCTCGGTCCGGACCGCCCTCACCACCGAGATGTGGGACGCGATCAACGGCGCGTGGCTGGAGCTGCGCTCCTACGAGGGCCGCGACCTTACCCGCGACGAGTTCTCGCGCTTCCTCGACTGGGTGAAGGGCATCTCGCTGACCTTCGACGGCTCGGCCTACCGGACGATGCTGCGCAACGACGCCTACTGGTTCACCCGGCTCGGCACCGCGACCGAGCGGGCCGACAACACCGCCCGCATCCTCGACGTGAAGTACCAGATCCTGCTTCCGGCGAGCGAGAAGGTCGGCGGCAGCCTCGACTACTTCCAGTGGACCACGATCCTGCGCGAGGTCTCGGCCTTCAACGCCTATCACTGGGTCTACCGCGAGAGCATCAAGCCCCTGCTGGTGGCCGACCTGCTGATCCTCAACCGGCAGATGCCGCGCTCCTTCGCCCATTGCTACGCCATGCTGGTCGAGCATCTCGACCTCATCGCCGACGCCTACGGGCGGCGCGGCCCGAGCCAGCGGCTCGCCAGCAACATGCTGGCCAAGCTCGAGGGCGACGACATCGATCGCATCTTCGCCTCCGGCCTCCACGAGTTCGTCACCGCCTTCATCGGGGAGAACAACCGGGTCGGCGCCGCGATCGCCGAGCAGTATCTGGTCTGACGCGGCCGAACGGATAGAACACGTCCCATGCGAATCTGCGTCGTCCACGAGACCCACTACACCTACGAGCAGCCCGCGCGCGGGCTGATCCAGGTCCTGCGCATGACCCCGCGCGACCATGACGGGCAATATGTCCGGCGCTGGCGCATCGACACCTCGATCGACGGGCGGCTGACCGAGCGCGAGGACGGCTTCGGCAACGTCGTGCACTGGTTCACCCCGGACGAGCCGGCCGAGGCCCTCACCATCCGGGTCACCGGCGAGGTCGACACCCTGGAGACGCACGGCATCGTGCGCGGCGCCGTCGAGCGCCTGCCGGACGTGTTCTACCTGCGCGAGACCGATCTCTGCGTGCCGAGCCCGGAGATCCGGGCCTTCGCCGACGCGGTCGCGGGCGCGGGCGACCGGGCCGCCCTCCCGACGCTGCACCGGCTGCTCGCGGGCGTTCATCAGCGCCTCCGCTTCGCGCGGGGGCCGGCGAGCGCGGCGGTCACCGCCGCCAAGGCCTTCGAGGCGGAGGCCGGCGTCTGCCAGGACCTCGCCCACGTCTTCATCGCGGCCGCACGCCATCTCGAGATCCCGGCCCGCTACGTCTCGGGCTACCGGCAGCGCGAGGACGAGGCCGAGGACGGGGAGACGCCGCATGGCTGGGCCGAGGCCCTGGTGCCCGATCTCGGCTGGGTCGCCTTCGATCCGGCCCACGGCGCCGGGACGTCGGAGGCCTATATCCGCGTCGCCTGCGGGCTCGATTACCTGGGCGCCGCGCCGATCCGCGGCAGCCGGACCGGCGGCGGCACGGAAACGCTGGACGTGACGCTCAAGGTGGCGCAAGCCCAATCCGCCAAGCAATCCTGATCCCGGACCGGCCTGACATCAGGTCATCCGGGCCCATCCCGTCCCAGACACCCGCCAACGGCAGGCGGGCGAGAGCCGAGTTCCCATGACCTACTGCGTCGGCGTCCTCGTCGAGGACGGGCTCGTGATGGTGGCCGATACCCGCACCAATGCGGGCCTCGACGACATCTCGACCTACCGCAAGCTGCACCATTTCAGCGTGCCGGGCGAGCGCGTGATGATGCTTGCCTCGGCGGGCAACCTCTCGGTGACCCAATCGGTGCTGAGCCTGCTCTCGGAGGGCGTACCGGGCGAGGACGGCGAGCCGGCGATGCGCCTCGTCGAGACCGGGACGATGTTCCAGGCGGCGCAGCTCGTCGGCCGGGCGATCCGCCGGGTGCGCGCCATCGAGAAGGCGGGCTTCGAGGCGGCCAACCTCCGCTTCTCGATCTCGCTGCTGTTCGGCGGCCAGATCGGCACCGAGCCGATGCGGCTGTACCTGATCTACTCGGCCGGCAATTTCATCGAGTGCAGCACCGACGCGCCCTTCCTGCAGATCGGCGAGCACAAATACGGCAAGCCGATCCTCGACCGCGCGGTGAAGTTCGAGACCGACCTCTACGACGCCCTGAAGGTCAGCCTCGTCTCGATGGATTCGACCATGCGCTCGAATCTCGGCGTCGGCCTGCCGATCGACATCGCGCTCGCCCGCCGCGGCGCCCTCGACCTCGAGGTGAACCACCGGATCGAGGCGGGCGAGGGCTATTTCCACGACCTGCGCGAGCGCTGGTCGGCGGCGCTCCGGGCCGCGCACCGGGCGATCCCCCGGCCGCCCTACGGACCGGCGGCGCCGTAGCTCAGGCGCCCCACGCTGCGAGGCAGAGGCGGATCGCAGCGGCCGGATCCTGCGCCCGCATCGGCAGCCCCATGATCGCGGCGCCCGCGGCCCCCATGGCGCGGCAGGCGGCGAGTTCGGCGGGGCCGATCCCGCCGAGGGCGAGGACGGGCAGACCGTGGCGGGCCGCGCGCGCCAGCGCCTCCGGCCCGAGGGCGGGGCCGTAGCCCGGCTTGCTCGCGCTCGGACAGATCGGGCTCAAGGTCGCGTAATCGGCCCCGGCCCGGGCCGCCGCCGCGACCTCCGCCTCCGTATGGGCCGAGACCCCGACCAATCCGTCGCGCGTACGCGCCGCCGCGATCGCCTCGGGCCCGCTGCCGCCCCCGAGATGCACCCCGTCCGCACCGAGCGCGGCGGCGAGATCCGGGTTCCCGCCGACCACCATCCGGCCGCCCGCGTCGCGGATCAGCCGCAGCAGCGCGCTGCCGAGGCACAGGCGCTCGTCCGGTGCGAGGTCCCGGTCGCGGAACCAGAACCAGCGGGCGCCGCCGTCGAGACAGGCCGCGACGGTCTCGGCGAGGGGGCGGGTCGAGCCGTGCCGGTCGGTGACGACGAGGAGCGGCGCCGGCAGGTCACAAGCCGGCACGCCCGTCAGGAGCCCACGAGGCCGAGTTGCGGACTCGACGGCTCGGCCCGGCCGCGCCGGGGGATGCGCCCGGCCCGGTAGGCGTCGCGGCCCGCCTCGACGGCGCGGCGCATGGCGCGGGCCATCCGCACCGGATCGTCGGCCTTGGCCACAGCGGTGTTGATGAGGCAGGCGTCGGCGCCGAGCTCCATCGCGATCACCGCGTCGGAGGCCGTGCCGATGCCCGCATCGACGATCACCGGGACGCCGGCCCGGCGGCAGATCAGTTCGAGGTTGGCCGGGTTGGCCACCCCCATTCCGGAGCCGATCAGCGAGCCCATCGGCATCACCGCGGCGCAGCCGAGATCCTCCAGGCGGCGGCAGACGATGGGGTCGTCGTTGCAATAGGGCAGCACCGTGAAGCCGTCGTCCACGAGGTGGCGGCAGGCCTCGATCAGCTCGGCGACGTCCGGGTAGAGCGTCTCGCGGTCGCCGATCACCTCGACCTTGATCCAGTCGGTGCCGAGCGCCTCGCGGGCGAGCTCGGCCGTCATGATCGCGTCGCGCGCGGTCTCGCAGCCCGCGGTGTTGGGCAGGAAGCGGTGCCCTTTCAGGATCCGCACCGTGTCCGAGCCGTGGCCCTGGAGCGAGACGCGACGGATCGAGGCGGTGACCACCTCGGCCCCGCTCGCCTCCACCGCGTCGCGCATGACGGTCTGGCTCGGATAGCCCGCGGTGCCGATGAACAGGCGCGAGGCCAGCGGCACGCCCGCGATGACCAGCGCGTCCTCGCTGTCCCCGCGCGGCGGGGTGACGGTCTCGTTCATGCTCAGCCTCCCTGCATGGCGCGGACGATCTCGACGCGGTCGCCCTCGCGCACCGGCGTCTCCGCCCAGTCCCTGCGGCGCACCACGCGCCCGTTCAGCGCGATGGCGATGCCCTCCGGGCTCTCGATCCCGGTCTCCTCGGCCTCCGCCCGGAACAGGGCCTCGACGGTGTCGGCCTCGAGGCTGCGGGGCGTGCCGTTGATCAGACAATTCATGCGGAGGCCCTCGCGGCGTCCGGCCGGCGGAACCGCCCCAGGGTGAAGGGGCGGGCGATCTCGGGCAGCGCGCCGGTCGTGAGCAGCGCCGCGACCGCGTCGGCGGTCACGGGCGCGAGCAGGTAGCCGTTGCGGTGGTGCCCGGTCGCCGCCACGAGGCCGGGGGCCAGGGTGTCGATGATCGGAGCGTCGTCGTCCGAGGTCGGGCGGTAGCCGCTCCAGACGGCCTCGACCTCCATCTCCTCGATGCCGGGCAGCACCCGGCGCGCGCCCTCGAGGAGGGCGTAGAGCCCGCCCGCGGTGACGCCGGGCCGGAAGCCGCAATCCTCCACGGTGGCGCCGACGATGAGGTGCCCGTCGCCCTTGGGCGCCATGTGGACCTGCTCGGTCCAGACCATGTGGCCGAGCGTCCCGGTCCGGCGCGTGGTGCGCAGGGCGAGGGATTGCCCCTTCAGCGGCCGCACCGGCAGGGCGAGGTGTTCGGGCAGCAGGCCGCTCTCGCCGCTCCACGCCCCGCTCGCCAGCACCACCGTGCCGGCCGCGAGCGTGCCGCGCGCGGTGTGCAGGCCGGCGACGCGGCCGGCGGTCCAGTCGAGTCCGGTCGCGGCGCAATCCTCCACCACGACGACGCCGGCCGCGCGGCAGGCGAGCGTCAGCGCCGCCATCACCCGGCGCGGGTCGACCTGATGGTCGAGGGGGCAGAGCACGCCCGCGGTGACGGAGGGGCGCAGGGTCGGCTCCCGCCGCCGCACCTCGGTGCCGGCCAGCCACTCGGCGGCGACGCCCGAGCGGCGCTGCAGATCGTAACGGAAGCGCAGGCGCTCGACCTCGTCGCGCCCGATGGCGAGCACCAGGGTGCCCTCGGTGCGGTAGTCGATGGCGATCCCGGAGGCGGCCTGCAGCGCGTCGCGGAACCCGGGCCAGCGGGCGAGGGAGTCGAGGGCGAGGGGCAGGAGCAGGTCCGAGCCCGGCTCGTGCTCGGCGGCGGGCGCCAGCATGCCGGTCGCCGCGAGGCTCGCCCCGGCGCCGATGCGCGCGCGCTCGACCACGACGACGCTGCGGCCAGCCTGCGCGAGGCGCCACGCGCTCGCGAGGCCGATCAGCCCGCCGCCGACGATCGCCACGTCGGCGCGGATCGGGAGATCCGTGCGGATCGGCAGATCCGTGCGGATCGGGAAATCCGTGCGGATCGAGGGATCCAGACGGATCCCCGGATCCGTGCCGGCGGCGTGTTCGTTCGGCGCCGGATCGCGCCGCTGTCCGATGGGTGAGGCGGGCCAGTCTGCCACGCACGATCTCCGCGTCTGCCCGCAGGGATCGGTGGCCTTCGCCTCGCTGCCGAAGCGTGTGGGTTCGTCGAGGAACCCGCGGTCCAATCCCTACGCCGGTATGAGCCGGATCAGGTTCGAAGGATTTCCGCGCCGCAGGCCCTCGTCGGGCGTGCCAGCGGTGTCTCAGCCCCTTGCCGGGGATCTCCCTGGAACAGGGGGAGATTTGGACCCGGATCGGCGTCGGGTCAATCCCCGGTGGATGAGGGAGGTCGCGGTCACCGGGCGTACACCGTGTCGGGCGAAAGCCCGGGCGCGGGGCGCGGGCGAAGCGGCCGGCGCAAGCCTTCGTTCACGCCGGCACGCGCCTGATTGCCGGCGTGGGGGCCGGCCGGAGGGCGCCGTGCGGACGATTGTGACGGTCGGCGTGATAGCGGTCGCCGCGGTGGGGGCGGTCCATCGCCTGCGCGACAGGGTCGCGGCGCCGCGCGCGCTCGCCGCCCCGGCGGTTCCCGCGCCCGCCGTCCCGGCGCCCGTCGGCCCGGTGGCGATCGCGCTCCAGGCGGACCGCGGCGGCCATTTCACGGCGCAGGCGGTGGTCGACGGCCGCTCCGTGCAGATGATGGTGGATACCGGCGCGACGCTCTGCGCCTTCGCCGAGGAGGATGCCGCGCGGATCGGGCTCCGGGTCGGCCCCGGCGATTTCACTCAGCGGATCATGACGGCGAACGGGCCGGCGCGCGTCGCGCCCGTGCGGATCGGCCTGCTCCGGATCGGCCCCGTCGCGGTGCGCGACGTCGAGGCGGTGGTGGTGCCCCGCGGGCTCCTCGGGGTGAACCTGCTCGGCATGTCCTTCCTGAAGCGGGTGCGCGACTTCAGCATCGCGGGCGGCAGCCTGACGCTCCGGGGCTGAGCCTATCCCTCTCGGCGGCGCGCCAGGGCGCGCAGGGTGCCCCGCAGGGTGCGGACGTCCTGCTCGGTCATCGCCATGCGGTGGAGCATGTCGCGCATGTTGCGCGCGATGATCTCGCGTTTCTCGGGCGGGTAGAACCCGGCCGCGCCGAGGGCCTCCTCCAGGCCGCCGAACAGGGAGAGCAGGGCCTCGCGGGTGGCGGGCGGCGACAGCATCTCGCCCGAGAAGGGCAGCCGGGCCCGGCCGCTCGCCCGGCGCCATTCGTAGGCCATCAGCAGCACGCCCTGTGCGAGGTTGAGCGACGGAAAGTCCGGCGAGACCGGGAAGGTGACGATGGCGTCGGCGTAGGAGACCTCGTCGTTGGTGAGCCCGACACGCTCGCGCCCGAACAGGATGCCGACGCGCTGCCCCGCGCGGGCCGCGACGTCCGCCATGGCCGCGTCCGGCCCCAGCACGCGCTTCATCTGGCCGCGCTCGCGCGCGGTGGTGGCCAGGACGTGGTTCAGGTCGGCGATCGCCGCGGGCACGCTGTCGTAGATCCGGGCGGCGTCGAGGACGTGGGTGGCGCCCGAGGCCGCCTCGCGCACGCCCTTCTTGGGCCAGCCGTTCTTCGGGTTGACGAGGCGCAGCTCCGACAGGCCGAAATTCGCCATGGCGCGGGCCGTCATGCCGATGTTCTCGGCCAGTTGCGGCTCGACGAGGATGATGGCCGGGGCGATTCCCGGCGGGATCTCAAGGGTGGTCATGGGGGCTTCGCGTCGGAACTCGCGCCTCCCTAGCTCCCAAAGCCGCCCGGGCGAAAGCCTTCCGCGGTGCACGGCCCGCCGGAAGGGGCTGCGCGGGTGCCGCCGCACGCTTACAGAGGCGCGTGCAGAGACGCGGACCGGGCGCAGGGCCGGGTGCGGGAAGGCGATCATGGCGCATTGGCTGTTCAAGTCCGAGCCCTCGACCTGGTCCTGGGACCAGCAGGTCGCCGCGGGCGAAGAGGGCACGCACTGGAACGGCGTGCGCAACCACCTCGCCAAGAAGCACCTGATGGCGATGCAGGTCGGTGAGGAGGGGCTGTTCTACCACTCGAACGAGGGCAAGGCGGTGGTCGGGATCGTGGCGGTGATCCGGCCCTATTATCCCGACCCCACCGACGAGACCGGCCGCTTCGGCATGGTCGACGTCCGGGCCGTCGCGGCGCTGCCCAAGCCCGTGACCCTGGACGCGATCAAGGCCGAGCCTGCGCTCGCCGGGATGGTGCTCGTCACCAATTCCCGCCTCTCGGTGCAGCCGGTGAGCGCGGCCGAATGGGCGCGGATCCGGGCGATGGGCGGCCTCGCCTGAGAGCGGGGTCGCGCCGCGACCCGGACGGACGCGGCCGGCTCAGCCCGCCAGCGTCAGCAGCGGCCGGCCCGCGACGGGGCTGCCCGCCGGGCCGCCGCGGGCGGCGAGCTGCTCGGCGATGGCCTGGGCGATATGGTCGGCATCCCGCCCGACCGCGCCGAACCGGCCCGAGCCCCAGCTGTGCAGCCAGGGCAGTCCGACGAAGTAGACGCCGCGCTCCAGGGTGATCCCGCGGCGATGCCGCGGCCGGCCCGCGCCGTCGAAGACGGAGGCGTCGAGCCAGCGGAAATCCGGCGTGAAGCCGATGCACCAGAGGATCGTGGCGATGCCCGATCCCGCGAGGTCGAGGCGCGTCACGGGCTCGCCCGGCTCCCAGACGGGGCGGTAGGGCTCCTGGGCCGGGGCGTCGATTCCGGCCTCGGCGATGTGGCGGTCGATCGCGGCGTTGATGCCGTTGTAGGTCCGGTCGGCCTGATCCAGGGAGCGCGCGAGGGAATCGCGGAAGCGGAGCTGCCCGGCGGTGTAATCCTCCAGCACGCCGTAGAGGTGCATGCCCTCCCGGGCGAAGCGGCGCAGGTCGATGTCGCGCCCGCCGTCGCGGCCCGTCACGTAGTGGTTGGTGTTGTCGCGGACGCCGTCGCGCAGGGGATGCTCGTCGACGCTCATGGCGTAGTAGCCCATGTCGGCGAGCCAGGCGACGACGTCGCGGCCGCGGTAGAACCGGGCGCAGCGCGGCGCGTCGCCCACCGCCAGATGGACCTCGCGGCCGGCGAGGTGGAGATCCTCGGCGATCTGCGCGCCCGACTGGCCCGAGCCCACCACCAGCACCGCGCCCGGCGGCAGCTGGTCCGGGTTGCGGTACCGGCTCGCCTCGATCTGGTGGATCTCCGGCGGCAGGCGCTCGGCCATGCGCGGGATGATCGGGGTGTGATAGCCGCCCGCCGCGGCGACCACCGCGTCCGCGGTCACGCTGCCCGCCGAGGTCTCGACCGTGAATCCCCCCTCCCCGCGCCGCGCCACCCGCGTGACCGCCACACCCTCGCGGATCGGCGGGTCGACCTTGGCGATGAAGGCTCTCAGATAGGCGACGATCTCATCCTTCCGCATGAACCCGTCGGGGTCCGGCCCGTCATAGGGGTGGCCGGGCAGGTCGCATTGCCAGTTCGGGGTGACGAGGCAGAAGCTGTCCCAGCGCTGCGTGCTCCAGACATGGGCCGCGGTGCGGGCCTCGAAGACGAGGTGGTCGATCCCGCGCCGCTTGAGATGGTAGCTCACGGACAGGCCGGCCTGCCCGCCGCCGACGACGACGACCGGGACGTGCGGGGCTGGCGGCGTGGTGGCGCTCATCGCGGGGCTCCTTGCTGGGCGGATCGGAGATTCAGGGCTCGAAGGCTTCGACCGTGACCCGGCCGCCCGGCTCCTGGCGGCCGGCGGCGCCCTCGATCCGCGCGAGCTGATCCAGCGCGGCCGAGCAGGCGAAGCCGTACTTCTCGCGCACCCGCTCGCTCGCGATGGTGAGCGCGGTGCGGGTGCGCCCGAGGAAATCGTCGAGGGCGTAGCTCTCCCCCGCCGCGAGGAAGTCCTTCACCACGAGCGAGGGCGAGTAGCAGGCCTCGCGGCGCCCATCGGGCCAGCGGACATGGAAGCGCATCTCGGGCATCGGGCTCGCTCCGGCTCGGCGCGGCCGCGACCCTCTCGGGCCGGGCCGCCACCGGTTCGGAATGGCAAGCGCTGTGCCAGGGCGCCTGCCGCGCGAATGTCGGCAATCGAGCGCCCTTGTATGCATACAATGTTGCGATCAAGCCGGTTCCTCGGAACCGGGGCCGAACCTGCCGCCGCATCGAAACGAGGCAGCTTTGACGGTATCGAATAAGCAGTTCCTGCGCTTTCACGCGCCAGAGATTGATCGTCTTGTATGGATCGTCCTGCGCCGTGCCGCGCAGAGCCATCCGGTACGACGATTGCAAGGCATACAATCGCGTATTGATCGGATCTTGCGGCGGGGCAGATGGCTGGCGTACGGATCGATGGCGGGCGGGCGTGGGAGGCGGGGGACCGGCCGGCCGCGCCGAGGGGCTGGGCGCCCGACCTCGAGCGTTGGGGCAAGCCCTATTACCTCGCGATCGCGGACGCGCTCGCCGAGGACATCCGGGCGGGGCGCCTGCTGCCCGGAACGCGGCTGCCGACGCAGCGGGCGCTGGCCGAGCGGCTCGACCTGAACTTCACCACCGTCTCCCGCGGCTACGTGGAGGCCCACAAGCGCGGCCTGATCGAGGGCCGGGTCGGCCAGGGCACCTTCGTGGTCGATCCGGCCCGGGCGGACCGGGCCGCCGAGCCGGCGCGGCGCGGGCCGGTGGACTTCACCATGAACCTGCCGCCCGAGCCCGACGACCCGGCGCTCCTCGCCAGGATGCAGGCCGGCTTCTCGGCGCTCGCCGGCAACCTGCCCAACCTGCTGCGCTACCAGGGCTTCGGCGGCACCGAGGCGGACAAGGAGGCGGCGACCCGCTGGCTCGCCGGGCGCGGCATCGCGGTGTCGGGCGAGCGCCTGCTGATCTGCCCCGGCGCCCACAGCGCGCTCGTGGGCGTGCTGAGCCAGGTGGCGCGGCCCGGCGACGCGATCTGCACCGAGCGGATCACCTATCCGGGCATCCGGGCGCTCGCAGCCCATCTCGGCCTGCGCCTCGTGGACCTGCCGATGGACCGGCACGGGGTCGATCCGGACGCCTTCGCGGCGGCCTGCACGCGGGTCGCCCCGAAGGCGATCTACCTCAACCCGCTGCTGCAGAACCCCACCACCGCGACGGTGCCCCGCGCCCGGCGCGAGGCGATCGTGGCGGTGGCCCACCGCTACGCCGTGGCGATCATCGAGGACGACGCCTACGCGCGGATCTGCCCGAACCCGCCGCCGAGCTTCGCCGCACTCGCGCCGGAGCTGACCTATTACGTGGCGGGCCTCGCCAAGTGCCTCGGCGCGGGGCTGCGCCTCGCCTTCCTGGTCGCCCCGAGCGCGCGGGCCGCGCTGCCCCTGGGGGCGGCTCTGCGCACCGCCACCGTGATGGCCTCGCCGATCGCGACGGCGCTCGCCACGCGCTGGATCTGCGACGGCACGGCGGAGGCGCTGCTGGACTTCGTCCGCGCGGAATCGGCCGCACGCCAACGGATCGCCGCGGCGCTGCTGCCCCCCGGCACCTACACGGCCGATCCGCACGGCTTCCATGCCTGGATCACGCTGCCCGACGGCTGGACCCGCTCCGCCTTCGCCAGCCAGGGCCGCTCGGCCGGGCTCGGCGTCGTCGCCAGCGACGCCTTCTGCGTGGCGGGCACGCCGCCCGAGGCGGCGCGTCTCTGCCTCGGCGGCCCCTCGACCCGGGCGCAGATCACGCAGGGGCTGGAGATCCTGGCCCACGCGCTGGACGGCTCCCCCGCCCTCGCGTCCACCTACATCTGAGGAAGCGTCGCACCCGCTCCGCGCGGGGCGCAATTCTCCGCCCGCCGTGGCAGGATGGGGCATGGACGCAAGGTCCCGATCCTCCGCGCGCGGCCTCCTGGCCGCCCCGTTCCCGGCCGCGCTCCTCCTGGCCGCGCTCCTGCTCGGCACGGGGGCGCCCGCCACGCCCCGCGAGGCCGCTGGAGCCCGCGAGGCCGCTGGAGCGCGCTTCCCGGCCGCCTACCGGATCTCGTTCCTGGGCCTGCCGGTGGGCGAGGCGACGCTCGCCGTCGAGCAGGCGGGCGGGCGCTACGCCCTCGATCTCGGCGCGGGTCTGCGCGGGGTGGCGGGGTTCTTCGTCGACGGGACCGGCACGGCGACGGTCACGGGCACGCGCGGCCGGACCGGAGCGGTGAGCGCGACCTTCCGGATCGACAGCCGATACGCCGGCAAGCCGATCCGGGTATTCCTGCCGATCGACGCGGGCCGCGCCGGCGCGGCGACGCTGGAGCCGGAGCCGACCCCGCGGCCCGATCGCGTCCCGGTGACGGCGCAGGACCGGGTCGGTGTGGTCGATCCGCTGAGCATGCTGGTGGTCCCGCTCGCCCCCGCGGCGCTGGAGCCCGGCCTGTGCGAGCGCCGGATCCCGGTCTTCGACGGGGCGTCGCGCGCCGATCTCGTGCTGTCGCAGGGCCGGGTGGAGGCCGTGGAGGACGGGCCCTATCGCGGCCCGGCGCTGGTGTGCCGGGTGCGCTGGGTGCCGATCGCGGGCCACCGCGCCAACGGGCCGAACGTCCGGCGCATGGCCCGCAACGAGGAGATGGAGGTGCGCCTCGCGCCCGCCCTCGACGGCGCCATCCTGCTCCCGCTCGCGATCTCGGTGGCGACCGGGTGGGGCACGGTCCGGATCGAGGCGACGCGCTGGGGAACGCAGGACCCATCCGGGACGCAAAACCCGTCCGAGACGCAGGACCCGTCCGGATCGGAGGCCGCCGCGGGCCGCGCCTCCGTGCGGGTCAGCCTTCCGCGCGCGCGCTGAGCCGCGGCGCCGGGCTCACGGCCCCGCGATGCTCGCGAGGGCGGGGGACGGATCACCCCGGAGGAAGAGCGCGCGCACCTGGGCGGCCGCCTCGCGGACCGGGCGCTGAAGCGCGCGCCGCGCAGCCTCGATCCCCGCGCCGCAGGATCGGCGCGGAGCCGGCGCGGCCTCGCGGGTCGGAGCCGGCTCGGAATTGCCCACGCCCGCCGCGCGGCGCACCCGTCCGGCGAGCGCGGCCAGATCCTCGGACGGCGCCCCGGACGCGCGCAGGACCGCGTCGGCGGCGACGAGATCGCCCCCGGCGATGGCCGCGCAGGGGCCGCCCGCGTCGCGGGCCGCCCGCAGCGCGCCGAGCAGGGCCGCGCCGAGATCGCGCAGGGTGGCGTCGTCGGCGGCCCGGAAGCCGCGCCGCAGCAGGGCGTTGCCCCTCAGCCGCAGCCCCTCGACCGCCTCCGCCTCGGAGCGGCCGGCGGCGTAGCCGTCGCGGTACCACGCCGCGAGCCGGTCGATCGCGGGATCGTCGAGCCCGGCCAGGATCGGCAGGTTGCGCAGGATCTGGCGGCGGGCCGCGGCGGGGCTCGGATCGTCGTCGAGGGTGGAATCGGGGAAGCGGTCGGTGCCGACGATCTCGGTGATCACGCCCGCCGCTTTCAGGCGCGCCGCGTCCGGGATCCAGATCTCCGCGGAGGCGACCGCCAGGGCCTCGGCGGTGAAATCGGCCGCGATCCCGGCCTGCAGGTAGGCGGCGCGCTCGAACGCCGCATCGACGGCGATCAGGCGTCCCTCGGCGTCGGTCTCGTAGGGTGCGTGGAAGCCGAGCCGCCCGCCCGCGGCGAGGTAGCGCGCCCGGCCGCGCACGAAGATCAGGGTGCAGGCCGAGGCGCAGGCATCCGGCACGTAGGTGGCGAGGCCGCGCCGGGCCACGAGGGCCCCGATCGCCACGCCCTCCTCGACGAGGCCGCCGTCGCTGGTGAGATGGAGGCGCTCGACCTCCGGGTGATCGGCGAGCAAAGCCGCAACCCGGGCCGCCACGCCCTCGGTCAGGTCGCCGGAGAGCCGCAGGTCGTGCCCGCCCGGCCCGAGCGCGATCCGCGCCGCGACCTCGCTGTCCGGACCGGTCGCGGGCAGTGGCGCGGCACCGGATCGGGCACCGGCCTGAGGCGGCGCGCGAACCGGCGTGTCGGTCGAAGGGAGGATGGTCCGGATCGCCGCGAGGCCTGCATCGGGGCGCCCGATGCGCACCGCGGAGAGGCCGGCGCTGCTCGCGCCGGCCAAGACCAGCAATCCGAGCGCCACCCGCTTCGGCCAGCCGCGTCCGATCGTTGAGAGACGCATGTCGGATCACTCCCGCCCGCGCCGATCCGCCCTCGGTGACCCGCGCACGCCCGCACCCGGTTGCGGGCCGAGCAATTCTCGGACCCCGGCACCGGCCGGGGTCCGGCTCATCGGAGGTAGGCCACCATCATCTCGGCCACCGCGCGCGCCGCGTAATGCGGCGGGCTCTCGCCGCGCCGGACCGGAAAGGCCTCGACGATCCGGCGGCCCGCCAGGATCCCCGCGACCTCGTCGGCCATCAGGCCGTCCTCGAGGGCCGTGGCGAAGGCGGCCCGGCCGTGGCGGCAGAGCGGGCCGCGGGGACGAACGGCGTCGGTCTCTCGGTCGAGCGCCTCGGCCGGGATAGCCCCCGCAGGGGCGAGGATTCCTTCGTTACTCCGTTCGTGACGCACCGCTCATCTCCCGTATCCGAGCCTCCGCAATCCAGTCCTGCCGCGTCGAGCGACAGAACAGGCGCGATCCGGCGGTCGGGGCGAGCATTCGGTTCCGGGCGATCATGAGTATCTCGGTGCGGATCTGCGGATGCCGATCGTTGAGCGGCGAATCGTATCCTAGGGGCGACCGCGAGAAATGTGCTCCCAAACTCCGCAGGATCGGGAGCGCGACCGCGCCGTCAGGGCCGCGCCGGGCAGAGCAATCGTTCGGGGCCGCCCGATGCGGCCCCGGCGCCGTCCCGGCGGCGCGACCTCGGCGGCCGGCACGGCCCCCGCGAGGGGCCGTGGTCCGTCAGACCGGGTAGGCCACGCCGGTCAGCGCCTCCGAGACGGCCCAGAGCCGCTCGGCCGCGGCGGGGTCCCGCGCCTGCGGGGCGATGCCGGCGACGGTCGGATGGCCGCGCGCCTCCCAGAACCCGTCCGGTCCGTAATAGATCCCGCCACACGCCTCGGGCGAGGTCGCGGCGAAGAGGAGCGGCAGCGCGCCCCGTGCGGCCGGCTGGCCGATCAGCCCGAAGAGGAGCCGGCCGGCGAGCCGCGCCGCCGGGCCGGCCCGGTCGCCGCGCCGGGTCACGGCGGTGCGGGCGATGCCCGGATGGACCGGGATCGACCGGACCGGCGAGCCGATGGTGCGCAGGCGCCGGTCGAGGTCGAGGCCGAACATCAGCATCGCGAGCTTCGATTGCCGGTAGGCGCCCTGAGCCGTGTAGGCGTGGGCGAGCTGGAGATCGTCGAACCGGATCCGGCCGGACCTGTGGGCGAGGCTCGCGACCGGCACGATGCGCGAGGCCGGTCGCGGCCGGATCCAGTCGAGGAGCAGGCCGGTCAGGGCGAAATGGCCGAGATAGTTCGTGGCGAACTGGCGCTCGAGGCCGTCGACGCTCTCCTCGCGCCGCGGCACCGAGGCGATGCCGGCATTGAGGACGAGGCTGTCGATCGGCCGGTCGTCGGCGCGCCACGCCGTCGCGAAGGCGCGAACCGAGGCGAGGCTCGCGGTGTCGAGGATCCGGGATTCCACGGCGGCTCGCGGATGGATCCGCCGGATCGCCGCCATCGCGCGCTCGGCCTTCGCTGGGTCGCGCGCGGCCAGCACCACCTCGGCGCCGGCTCCGGCGAGCGCGAGCGCGGCCGCGTAGCCGATTCCGCTCGTCGCCCCGGTCACGATGGCGAGCCGGCCCACCTGCGCCGGCATGTCGCCGACGCCCCACCTGTTCCGGACCATCGCTGCTCCTGCCCTCATCCCGGCAATCGGCCGCGGCGCCCCGGAGTTCGCTCGCGACCGAAGGTTCCGGGGATCGGCAGGTTCCGCGAAGCGGTCAAGCGGCGTCGCGCAATCCCCGGCTGCGCACGGGCTCGGACGTTGCCGCCGCCTCGGGCCTGCGCGTCGCCAGCGCGCGGATCGCGGCGGCGTGGCCCGGATGCAGGCGGGCGAGATGGGCGAGGTAGCGCGCGAGCACGGCTTCGTCGTCGTGGATCACGTCGTGGTGCAGCCCGGGCTCGCCCCGCAGGCGCGTGCCGGCGGGATCGCGCATCAGCTCGCGCGGGAACAGCGCGATGGGCCCGGCGCCTTCGGCGAGACCGTCCGGGACGGCGACCGGCCGGCCCGCGAGGTCGTCGAGATAGGCCCGGCAGAGATCGTGGCCGTAGCGGGCTCCGAGATGGGTCGAGCCGATCGGGCGCGGATTGAGCTCGATCAGGAAGGCGCGCCCCTGCGCGTCGAGCAGGAAGTCGAAGCTGACGAAGCCCGACAGGCGCAGCAGGCCGACCATGATGCGCGCGGCGCTCTCCATCTCGTCCTGCGCGATCGCGGACACGATGGTGCTCGCCCCGACCGGCACCGGGTGCTGCGCCTCGGCCACGAGGCTGATCCCGTCGAGCACGCGGCCCTCCCGGCAGGCGACCGTCCGCATGGCGAGGCGCCCCGGCACGAAGGCCTGGAGGCCGATCATCTCGGCGGGTCCGCGCGCGGCCGCGCGGTCCTCGCCGCCGAACAGGCTCGCGACCCGGCCGAGCGACCATTTCAGCTGGGCCCGCCGCCGCGCCGCCGCGAAGGCGTCGGCGAGTTCGGAGGGGCCGTGCACCAGCGTGACGCCGCTGCCGCCGCAGGTCTCCTCGCGCTTCAGCATGAGCGGGAAGCCGAGGGTCTCCGCGACGCTCCTGGCGGCGGACAGATCCGGGGCGGGCCGCGTCTCCGGCACGCGCAGACCGTGGGCCGCGGCCGCGGTCAGCAGGCCCTCCCGGCTGAGGGAGAGCGCGTAGGCGGCGGGATCGCCCACCGAGGCGACGATCAGCGCGCGCAGGGCCGGGCTCGTGCGCGCGCCGGTGGCGAGGCGGCGCAGCACGCGGGCGGCGAGGTCGTCGAGCGGGATGACCCGGTCGGGCGCCCACTCGGCCGTGAGCCGCTCGAGGCGTCCGCGCACCAGGAGCCGGGCGAGTGCCGGACCGCCGAGGCGCGGCAGAGCCAGCCGGCGCTGGACGAAGCGCGAGGCGAAGGCGTAGCCGTCCGGCGCGCCGATCACCGCGCAGGCCGCGCCCTCGCGGCCCATCTGCGCCACGATGCGGTCGGAGCCGATGTCGTTGGTGAGGCTCAGAAAGGCGAGGCGCGGGGTGCCGACCGTCGGCGCGGGCTGCGGCGCCCGCAGGCGGCGGAACGCGCCGGTGAGGCGGCGGGCCGCGAACTCGGCGCCGCAGACGAAGCGCAGCAGCGGGCCGAAGGTCGGGGCCGAGGCGGTGCCGACGATGTGGAGGCCCGGAGCGCTCGACTCGAACCGGTCGGAGAGGAGGGGCGCGCCCTCGAAGCAGTCGATCTCCGCGCGCAGGCCCGGATCGAGATAGGCGAGGCGGGCGAGGTCGATGCGGTAGCCGGTGGCGGCCACGACGTGCTGGGCCTCGACGACATGGCGCGCGCCGTTCGCGCTCACGGTCAGGCGCACGCCCGCGCCGCCGGCCGCGACGGACTCGATCGCCGCACCGGTCATCAGGCGGACATGGGCCTCGATCGTCTCCTTCACCGAATAGGCCGGCGCCGGCCCGAGGTGGTTGCGCACGAGGTCGGTGCGCAGCCGAACCGGCAATTGCCGGAACAGAAGCGGCGCCTTGGTGCACAGGAGCTTCTTCCAGCCCGGGCCGAGGGGGCTGCGCGGCGCGCGCAGGCTCTCGAAGCGCCGCGGCGCGGCGGGCGGGAAGAAGCGGAGCTCCGCCCGCCGCGCGATCACCGTGGCCCGCGCCCCGGCGCGGTGCAGGCTCGCGGCGACGTCGAGGGCCGAGGCGCCGCCGCCGATCACCGCGACGTCCTGTCCGGCGAGATGGCGGAGATCGGCCGCGTCCCGGCTGTGGCTGACGAGCCCCGCGGGCAGGTCGGCGAATTCCGGCGGCAGGCTGGCGAAGGGATGCAGGCCCGTGGCGATCACCACCCGGCCGGCGGAGAGGTGGCTGCCGTCGGCCAAGCGCAGTTCGAATCCGCCCGCCGCGCGCCGCAGGCTCGTGACCATGCGGGTGTCGAGATGGGGCACGAACCGGCGCTGGAATGCCTCGCCGTAGGCGGCGAAGACCTCGACCGGCACGCCCCATTCGGTGTCGGCGTAGGGGATGCCTTGCTCGGCGCAATAGGCGGAGAGCGGGTAGAGGCCGCCGGGATCCGAGAGGCTGGAGGCGAAGCCATCGGACTTGAGCAGCATCCCGGCCGGCATGCCCTTGCGCCAGGTGCGCATCGGGGCCCCGAAGATCCGGTGCGGGATGCCGGCGGCGGACAGGTGCGCGGCGATCGACAGCCCATAAGGGCCGGCCCCGACGATCACGACCGGGGCGGAAACGGCTTCGTACATGGACCCTCACCGTCGGAAGCCGGCATCCCCCACCCGGCGCGTCGCGGTGTTTGTGGCGGGAAATCTGTTATGGTCTCCTCAAATAAGAGGGTTAACAGTCCGCAGACATCATCTTTACATTCGCTCGACCATAGGGTCTTCATCCGAACCATCCGCGATCTCGCCGGATGTGCCGCTCACGGCTGTCTCAGCATGAAGAGCTTGCCCATCAGCGCCGCGAGTTCGCTCTGGCGCGAGACGCCCATCTTATCGAACACGCGCTTGAGCACCGTGCGGGCCGTCGCCTCGGCGATGCCCAGAGCCGCGGCGGCCTCCGAGGGCGGCGCGCCGGCCCCGATCAGCGCGGCGAGCCGCGCCTCCCCCACGGTGAGCTTGAACGCATCGCGCACCACCGCCGGATCGAAGGGCCGGTCCCGGGCCGGATCTTGGACCAGGACGATCGCGCTCGCGGCCTGCAGCGCCGAGATGCCCATCGATGCGGTGAGCGGCAGGACCTGGACGATGAGGCCGCGCGCGTCGTTCGGCACGATCAGCGCCTCGCCGGCGCCGATCTGCGCCGGCCCCGCCGCCGAGACGGCCTCGAGCCGGGCCCGCAGGGCCTGCTGGGCCGTGCGGTCGGCGGCGCACAGGCGCCCGGACGAGATCAGCAGCCCGGACCCGAGGAGATCCGCGGCCGTCCGGTTGGTGAACAGCACCACCCCGTCCGCGTCCACGATCAGGGCTCCGCACCGGATCCGGTCGAGCGCCTCCGACAACCCGACGCGCTCGGCCTCGGCGTCCATCAGGCGGATCGACAGGCTGAGGGCCCGCTCCACGTGGCGGCTGAGCGCCAGCAGGCGCTCCCGGGCCGCCTCGTCGTAGCCGGGCTCGTCCCGCGCGCGCAGGATGCTCAGCGCCACCGTGACGTCCGGGATGGGCGAGACGGAGACGCCCATGCCCCAGCCCAACCCGTGCGGCCAGAGGAAGTCGCGGTAGATCGGCAGGCTGGCGGCCTCGTCGCTGAAGACCTCGTGGTCGGTCGCCACGTCGCGCTGCCCGCTCGCGATCACCTTGAAGACGTGATCGGCGCGCACGTCGAGGTGCTGCCAGCGCGCATCGTATTCGGCCACCATGCCGGCCAGCGTCGGCGAGACGACGACGCCGATCCGGCCGGTCCCGTGGCGGAAGAGCAGCGTGGCGCCGCGGCCCCCGAGCAGATCGGCGATCGCCTGTATTGTCTCCGGCCAGCGGTTCGGCTCGGCGGCAGAGGCGTAGATCGTCTCCACGACCGCGTCCCAGGCTGAAAGATCCATCACAGTGTTCCGCATCGATACCAACCGAACGCGATAAGATGATGACCGCCGTTGGGCGATGACATCAGAGACACAGATCGTTCAAACCTCGGCGAAGTCGGAATCGCGATCGACCGCCTTGAACTCGTTCGATCGCGATTCAGACATCGCGTTTTCGGTTGTCTCCTCTCTTCTGAATCGGGACCGTGCCGAACCGCACGCCGTCGCCGCCGGAGGCGGGCCGATCCGCCGGCCGGAGGCGGACGCGGCGCCGGCGCGCGTCGAGGCCGGACGACGGCCGTCGGGCCGGACGCGCTGAACCGTCCGGCCCGACCCGGCGTTTCCTGCCCCCGTAACGGGCCAACCGGAGACACGCTGATGCGTATGCGCAACCTGCTGCCGCTCGTCGGACTGCTCGCGCTCGCCGCCTGCAAGGACGAGAAGAAGGCGGACGCTCCCCCGCCGCCGCCGCCGAGCAGCACGGCCACCCCTGCCCCGCCGGCCGCCCCGCCGCCCGCCGCTCCGGCGAACCCGGCGCCGGCCAACAAGCCGAACCCGTAGCCGAGGCCGGCCCTGCGGGACGGCATCCCGCAGGGCCGTCCACCGCACCGGCTTCCGGTGCGGCGAGAGGCAGACCTGTCGCGCCGCGCGCGTGGTAACCGGCAGCGGGCGCGCGACGAAGCGTCGGTCGTGCGGGCGGATACGGCGCGCGACCGAATGCGGCCCGTCTTCTCCGTCGGCGCGGGCCGCGCAGGGGATCGACAGGGCGATGGCCGTGCACACCCAGCCTCCGCGGACGAACCGGCTCCGTCCGGGGCGCGCCAAACGAGCACGGCGGCCGGGACCGATCGGCCGGGTCGCCGCGCCGGTGGCTGGCGCGGCGAGGCCTGAGGCGTGAGCGCTCCCCTCGGCGCCCGCCCCGCCCCGACCTGCGCCGTCGGCATCATGGCCAAGGCCCCGCAGGCCGGCCGCTCGAAGACCCGGCTCTGCCCGCCGCTGACCCCCGACGAGGCCGCCGCGCTGAGCGGCGCCTTCCTGCGCGACACCGCCGAGAATGTCGGGGCGGCGGCGCGGCGCGCACCGATCGCCGCCTACGCGGCCTACGCGCCGGCCGGGACCGAGGCCCTGGTCGCCGCCCATGTCGGGCCCGCGACCGGGCTCGTCCTCGCCGATGGATCGCCGCCGATGCCGGCCGGGGTCGAGGGGTTCGGACAATGCCTGCTGCACGCGGTCCAGGGCCTGCTCGCGCGCGGCCACGCGGCGGCCTGCGTGATCAGCTCCGATGTCCCCACGCTGCCGACGCGCCTCCTCGTCGAGGCCGCGGGCCATCTCCTGGCGCCGGGGGACCGGGCCGTGCTCGGTGCCTCGGACGACGGCGGCTACTACCTTCTCGGCCTCAAGGCGGCGCACGCCCGGATGTTCGCCGACATCGCCTGGAGCACGGATGCGGTCGCCGCGCAGACGCGGGCCCGCGCCGCGGAGATCGGCCTCGACCTCGTCGAGCTCGACCCCTGGTCCGACGTGGACGACGCCGCGGCCCTCGCGGCGCTGCTGCGCGAGAGCGCGGGCTACCCGGCCCCGGCGACGCGGGCGGTGATCGAGGGCCTGGGCCTCTGCGCGCGCCTCTCGGCCGCGCCGGGCCCGGCATGAGGACGATGCGGCCGGGAACGGCCCTCGGACGGCTCGTCGCGCTCGGCATCCTGCTCGCCCTGATCATGCTGGCCGCGCTGGCGCTGCACGTGCCGGGCGCCGATACGGTCGGCTCGCCCCAGCGCGCCACCGTCTTCGTCGGGGTGCTGGCGCTCGGCGTCGCGGTCTATCTCGGCGCCGTCGCGCAGGTGCTGCGCGAACCCCTGCCCCCGCGGGCGATCTGGATCGTCCTCGCCGTCGCCGTCGCGATGCGGGCGCTGCTGCTGCCGTCGCTGCCCTTCCTGTCGAGCGACATCTACCGCTACGTCTGGGACGGGCGCGTGCAGGCCGCCGGCATCAATCCCTACCGCTACCTGCCCGTCGATCCGGCGCTGGCGGACCTGCGCGATCCTGCGGTGTTCCCGTGGATCAACCGGGCGACCTACGCGCGCACGATCTACCCGCCCGCCGCGCAGGTGGTCTTCGCCCTCGTGGGATTCCTCTCCCCGACGGTGCTCGCGATGAAGCTCGCCATGATGGCCTTCGAGGCCGTGGCGGTGCTCTGCCTCCTGGGCCTCCTCGCCCTGGCGCGGCTGCCGCGGGAGCGCATCCTGCTCTATGCCTGGAACCCCCTCGTCCTGTGGTCCTTCGCCTGCGACGGGCATGTGGACGCGATCGCGATCGGCCTCCTCGCCCTGGCGCTGCTGCTGCGGGCGCGGGCGCGCGAGGGCCTCGCCGGCGCCGCGCTGGCCGCCGCCGTCCTCGTCAAGTTCCTGCCGATCGCCGCAGCCCCCGCCTTCCTGCGCGGCGGCGGCTTCTGGAAGCCGGCGCTGGCGGGGCTCGCGGTGATCGCGCTGCTCTACGCCCCCTACCTCTCGGTCGGATCCGAGGTCCTGGGCTTCCTGCCGGCCTACGGCGACGAGGAGGGCTACCGCTCGGGCCAGGGCTTCTGGCTGCTCGCCGGCCTCGCCCACGGGCTCGTCCTGCCGGAGGGCGCGGGCCGGCTCTACCTCGCGGGCGCCGCGCTCCTGCTCGGGCTCCTGGCCGTCCGCATCGCCCGGGGCGCGCGGCTGCGCGGCCCCGCCGCCACGGTGGCCCTGTGCCGGGACACCGCCATCCTCGCGGCCTGCACCACGGCCGCGGCGAACCCGCATTACGCGTGGTACTACGCCTGGCTCGCCCTGCCGACGGCGGTCGCGCCCGTCCCGGCGGTGATCTGGCTCTCGGCCGCGCCGGTCCTGTTCTACGTCGATCCGTTCAACGAGCGCTTCTTCTGGCCCGGCCTCGTCTTCGGGCCGGCAGTCGCGCTCGCGCTCGCCGATCGGGTCCGGGGCCGCCGGCGCGCCGCCGGTCCCGGGCCGCAGGCCGCCGGGGCCGACGGCGCGGACGGGGCCTGACGCGCCGCAACGCCAGTGACCGGGGCCGATCGCATGCAGGGCTTCGATCGCCGCGCGGCCTCAGCAGCCCGTGCAGATCGCCGTCCGGATCGACCGGCCGAGGCGGGCGCCGGCCGCGTCGAGGGCCGCCGAGGTCCCGAGCCGGCCGTCGAGGGCGGCGCCCTCCGGCTTGGTCGTCCCGGTGGCGGCCACGTGCCGGAACGGCGTCGGTGCGGATCGCGGAAGGGCCGCTCGCGTCTCGGGCGCGGCCGGGCTCGCGGCGGAGCTTATGGCCGGGCTCATGGCCGGGCTCATGGCCGAGCTCATGGCCAAGCCCCGGGACGCCGGGGCCGCCAGGACCAGGGCGGCGGCGAGGACGAGGAATCTGGGGGTCATGGCGGGTCTCCTGGCATCGATGCCCGGATTTCGCGGTCCGCGGCGGCGCGTTACGGAGCGGGCGCCCTGCCGGTGCCGTGGCGCACGGCGGCCTCGGCCGCAGGGGCCGGCGCGATCGGCAAGCCCGGCACGATCGTCGAGCCCGGCACGATCGGCGAGGCCGGCGCGGCCGCGGGGTCCGCCCAGGCGGCGAGCCGGCCCGACGCGAGGGCCTCGCGGGCGCAGGCATAGCCGAGGGCGGCGGTGCTCTCGAAGCTCGACCAGGCCCGCAGATCGACGCCGGCGAGCGCGGGCTTCAGCACCGCGGTCGCCCGGCGGACGGCCATCAGGGTCTGGGCGTCGCTCGACACCGTGGCGGCCCGGAGCAGCAGGGGAGCGATGGCCGGCATCGCGTCCGGGGCCCCGAGCCAGCGCCGGAGGGCGCGACCCCGCCAGGACCGGATCGGCATGGACTGGAAGGCGAGGTCGCTGCCCACGTCGACCGCGAGCACCGGGCCGCGCTCCGCGCCCGCCATCACGTCGGCCGGCAGATTGTTCATCATGCCGCCGTCGACCAGGACGCCGTCCGCCGTGCAGACCGGCGGGAGCAGGCCCGGGATGGCGATACTCGCCCGCAGCGCCCCCGCGAGTCCGCCGCGTCGATGGATCATCGCGCGGCCCGTGGTGAGGTTCGAGGAGACGCAGAAGAACGGCAGCCAGAGGTTCTCGATCGTGGCGTCGCCGAAGCGGTCGGCCAGCCCCGCATCGACCTTGGCGCCCCGCGTGAGCGCGAGATACGGCAGGGTGTAGTCGTTGAGCGGGTTGCGGCCGACGAAGGACTCGATCGTGTAGGCGCGGATCGTCTCGATGTCCCAGTCCATGGCGAGGCTCGCCGCGATGATCGCCCCCATGCTGGTCCCGCCCACCATGTCGATCGGTGGCCCGTCCTCGGCGAGCGCCCGCAGCACGCCGAGATGGGCGAGGCCGCGCGCGCCCCCGCCGCCCAGGACCACGCCGCGGGCGCAGCCGCTGACGAGCCGCGCCAGCCGGGCGAAATCGGCCGCGCGGCCGCGGCGGGCATGGATCGCCAGGGCGACCGGCAGGGCGGCGACCTCGGGATGGAGCGGGCGCGGCCGGACGGCGTCCGCCTCCTGCGCGACGACCGTGTCCATCCGCACCCAGTCGGAGGCGACCCGTGCGAGGTAGGCGGCCGCCCCCGGACGCGGCGGCCGTCCGGGCTCGGCGAGCAGCAGGACGTGGTCGGCGTAACGCAGGCAGAGCTGGCACCACGGGCAGTCGATCTGGTGCGCGACGAAGATCGTGCGGGCGTGGCCCGCCTCGAAGGCGTGGAACCACGCCTCGTCCGCCTCCGCCGGCCATTCGGTGAGGCAGCCGGTGGCACCCGGCAGGATCGCGTCGAGGGCCTCGGCGAGGCGGTGGCCGAACTCGGCGGTGCCCAGGCCTTCCGTCACCGCGAGCACGGCGAAGCTGCGCGGCCGGTCGTCGAGGGGCTTGCCCTCGTAGACGGTGCGGAGGCGCTCGGCGAGCAGCCGGCCGAAATACAGGAGCGTCGCGGGATGCCGCTCGATCGTCGCCTCGAAGGCGGCGCGCGTCAGGCGCAGGACGCAGCTGTCGCGCAGCGCGGTCGCCGTCGCCGAGCGCGGGGCGTCCGAGAGCAGCGCCATCTCGCCGATGGTCTCGGGCGGGCGCAGCCGCGCGATCCGGTGCGCCGCGCCGGTACGGGGATCGCGCGTCGCGATGCCGACGCTGCCCGAGACCAGCGTGTAGAGCGCGTCGGCCGCCTCGCCCTGCTCGAACAGCGGCCGCCCGCCGGGGATCGCGAGCGGGACCATGCCGGCCGCGATCATCTCCGCCGCCGCGGCGTCGAGCCCGGCGAGGAACGGGATGTCGCGCGGGTTCACGCCGGCACGGCCTTCAATTGCAGGGCGGCCCGCGCGTAGCCCCCGTCCGCCCCGTCGACGAAATGGACGTGGTCGCCGCGCGTCACCGAGGGGCTGATGCAGGTCACCACCGCGGAATCCTGGCGGGTCAGCCCGAAGCGCAGGAGGCCCGCGGCCCGCGCCGCGGAGAGGCGCGCCTCGATCGCGTCCGCGGTGGCTATGGGGCATGCGACGGTGACGCGAAGGCCATCGTCGTACTTGCGGAAATCGGCGTCGGCCGCGACGTGGCGCCGGTAGGTCCGGGGCGAGAACCGCCCGAGCGGCAGGCCGAGCCGGAACAGGGCGTAGACGGCGCAGAAGCGCGCCAGCACGACCAGGCGCCGGAGCGCGCGCGATCCCGCGAGGGGGCCGGCGACGGCGACCTCCGCCTCGATCCCGGACCAGGGCGGGCGCAGCGAGGGACCCTGCGGCGGCAGTGGCCGGCCCATGGCCGGGCTCGCGTCGATCTCCGCGAGCACCGCCGCGAGCGCGGCGCGCAGGGCGGCGCGGTCGGCACTCGGGCTCGGCACGACGATGAGCGACAGCACCACGCCGTCGCGCACCGCCACCGGCTCGAAGCGGCAGGTCAGGCCGGTGAGATCCGGTTGCGCCCCGTCCGGAGCCGAAGGCAGGGCGAAGGCGCCGCGCTTCGTCATCGCGTCGGCGAGGGCGAGGCCGCCGCCGGTGAACATCGCGTAGTCGGCGTGCTCCGAGGCGGCGAAGCGGGCGACCCGCAGGTCGGCCCCGCCTGCGCGCAGGGCTGACACGGGGATCATCGCCGCGCGCAGTTCGAGCCGCAGCTCCGTGCGGACCCAGGCCACCGTCGCGGCGAGCGCGGCGCCCACGGCCGCACGGTCGGCGGGCGCCACCAGCAGGCTCGCGCCGTCGCCCCCGAACGCGAAGCCGAAGGGCGCGCCCCTGAGCGCGTTGCGGGCCGCCGCGATGACGGCCGCGCCGGCGAAATTCACCGCCCGGTAGCGCCCCTGGGCGATGGCCTTCGTCGAGTCGACCACGTCGCACAGGCCGATCGCCCAATCGTCCGGCACGGGTGCGTAGCGGGCGTCGTCCAGGACGTCTCCGAAGCGCCGGAGGCGCGGCAACGTCCCGTAGGCGAACGGCTCCCCGGCCGGCGCGACGGCCTCGAGGCCCTCCTCTGAGCGCATGACCGTCATCTCCCCGCAGCGCCGGGCGCCTCCCGGGCGCGCCACCATACACCCGAACGGGCGCGGCGGGCGGCCCCGCGCCTCAGGTCTCGGCCAGCGCGCGGGCCCGCGGCGCAGGCCGCTCGGCGCGCCCGTCGATCAGGGCGAGGATCTCCCGCGCGGTGTCGTGGCGGGCGAAGGCGCTGGCCAGGGCGGCGGCCCGGGCGGCGAAGCGGGGCTCCGCCAGCACGGTGTCGACGGCCGCCCGCACGGCCGCGCTGTCGGGCGCGTTGCTGGCGAGGTTCAGCCCGACGCCGGACCAGCCGATCCGCGCGCCGATCTCGCCCTTGTCCTCGGTGAGGCCCGCGGAGACGATCGGCACCCCCGCCCGCAGGGCCATCGAGACGCTGCCGTAGCCGCCGTTGGTGACGAAGAGATCGACGCCGCCGAGCATCTCGGCGAAGGGCAGGAACGTCGCGACCCGGGCGTTGGCCGGCACGGCGATGCCGAGCGCGTCGACGGGGCGCCCGCCCGTCGTGGCGACGACGAGGAGGTCGTCGCGGTCGGCGAGGCCGAGGAGGGTCGGGACGACGAGCTCGCCGAAATCGTGGTTCGCCAGGGTGCCCTGGGTGACGAGGACGACGCGGCGGCGGGGGTCGCGCGCCAGCCACCATTCCGGAAGGGTCGGGTCCGCCGCCGGGGACGGGAGCGTCCCGACGAAGTGCAAACTCTCCGGGATGACCCCGTAATCGTACTCGAACTCCGGCACCGTGGCCTGGACGAACGCGTCGGGCAGCGTCACGATCGACTGAGTGAGGGAGGCCGGAAGGCCGGGCAGGCCCTCGCGCGCCAGGAGCGCGTCGGTGTAGCGCCGGACCGGATCGGTGAAGGCCGCGTCGACCTGCGCGCCCAGCGCGGCGTAGCGGGCGGCCTCGGCGGCATCGCGCGCTGGCGGCAGGCCGAAGCCGAGCGGGGCGCCGTCCGGCCGGTCGTGGAACAGGAAGCTGACGTTGAGCGTCACGATGCGCGGTCGCGGCGCGGGCGAGAGGAGCAGGGGCAGGATGCCGAGCACCATGCTGCCGGCGACGATGGCGTCGGGCGCCTCCTCGGCGATCAGGGCGCGCAGGCGCGCCGCCTGGCCCGGCATCGCGTCGATGAAGCGGCGCTCGAACTCGCGGCGCGAGCGCTCGGCCCCCGCAGGCAGCTCGGTCGCCCGGTACTCCGGCTCGCCCTCGGCGACGAGCGGCGCGAAGCGGAAGCCCGCGGCCGCCACCTTGGCGGCGAAGGCGGCACCCGTCACGATGACGGCCTCGTCGCCGCGGGCGGCCGCGAGGCGGGCGAGGGCGAGGAGCGGGTTCACGTGCCCGGTCAGCGGGCTGGCAACGAACAGGATCTTCATCGCGATCTCCTGCGACGGGGGCCGGACGGCGTCCGGCGGGGCCGATCGTGTCGGTCGGTCGCCCTCCAGATCGTCCTGCTTCGGCCCTACGTTACGCCCAGCCCCGCGGCGGCGTGAGAAACCGCACCCGCCGCCGTAACCCGGCGGCGGCAGCATCGAATGGAGGGGGCCCGCACCGCCGCGGTGGGGGCCGACCTTGGGCAAACCGTTGGGCCCGGAGGAGGTATCCCGTGCGCGTCGTCGTCGATCTCAACCGCTGCCAGGGCTACGCGCAGTGCTGCTACGCGGCGCCCGGGCGCTTCACCCTGCGCGGGCACGAGATCCTGTTCTACGACCCGGCCCCGCCCGACCGGGAGCGCGGCGAGATCGAGCGCGCGGTCCAGGCCTGCCCGGTCCGCGCCATCAGCGTCGCCTTCGCCGACATCGACCCGGCGGCCGAGCCGGCGCAACGATGAGCGCGACGCCCGAAGCGGCCGGGATCCTCGTCGTCGGCGCCTCGCTGGCGGGGCTGCGCGCGGCCGAGGCCCTGCGCGAGGCCGGCTACGACGGCCCCCTCACCCTCGTGGGCGACGAGCCGCATCTCCCCTACGACCGGCCGCCGCTGTCGAAGCACGTGCTCGCGGGCGAGATCGGGGCCGGCGACACCGTGCTGCCGAACCTAGTGCCGCTCGACGCGCGCTGGCGTCTCGGCGCGGCGGCGGTCGGGCTCGACCGGCACGCCCGCACGGTCGCGCTCGCGGACGGCACGCGGCTCGGCTTCAATCGCCTGCTCGTCGCCACCGGGGCGACGGCGCGGCCCTGGCCCGATCCGGAGGGCGCGCGGCTCGCCGGCGTCTACACCCTGCGCGGGCGCGACGATGCGGCCCGCCTCCGCGCGGCCCTGGTCCGCGGGCCGGAGCGCGTGGTGATCATCGGCGCGGGCCTGATCGGCTGCGAGGCCGCCTCCTGCTGCCGCGATCTCGGCCTGCCGGTCACGTTGCTCGACCCCAACCCGGCACCGCTCGCGCGCGCCCTCGGCACGGCGGTCGGCGGCGTGATCGCCGAGTGCGTGCGCGACGCGGGCGTCGATCTGCGGCTCGGCGCCCGGGTCAAGGCGCTGGAGGGCGACGGGGCCGTGCGACGGGTCGTCCTTGCCGATGGCGGCACGATCCCGGCCGACATCGTCATCGTCGCGCTCGGCGCCGTGCGCGCGACCGGGTGGCTCGCCGCCGCCGGCCTGATGGCCGATGCGGCCGGCCTCACCTGCGACGGCGCCTGCCGGGCGCTGGCCGCCGACGGCACGCCGGTGCCGGAGATCTACGCGGCCGGCGACGTCGCGCGCTGGCCGAATCCGACCTACGACGGGCGTCTCATCAGCGTCGAGCACTGGGGCAACGCGGTCGAGCAGGGCCGGCACGCGGCCCGCAACATGGTGGCCGGGCCCGGGGATCAGCGCATCTACGCGCATCTCCCCGCCTTCTGGTCGAGCCAGTTCGGGATCAACATCAAGGCGGCGGGCCTCACCGAGGGGGCCGACAGCCTCGCCGTGGTGCAGGGCTCACTCAAGGCGCGCCGGTTCCTGGCCGTGTACGGCCGGGCCGGCCGCACCATCGCCGCCGTCTCCTTCGACGAGGCGCGCTGGCTGCCGGCCTATGCCGAGCGCATCGCCGCAAGGCGGCCGTTCCCGCCGATCACCGACGCGGGCGATCAGCCGCGGATCACGCCGCTGCCGCCCGGCTTCCCGGCGCCGCGCGGGCCCGCGCCCGGGAGTGCGCAGAGGGCACAGGCGGGGAGCGCGGCATGACGGCTTCGGGGCAGGCAGGAGGCCGGCATGGCTGACGACACGCTGTTTTCACAGGTCATGGATCCGGGCAACCGCGCGAATCCCTACCCGCTCTACGCCCGCCTGCGCGAGAATCCGGTCGCGCGCCAGCACGACGGAAGCTGGGTGGTGAGCAGCCACGCGGCGATCCGCAGCCTGCTGTTCGACCCCCGCCTCAGCTCGGAGGATCTGCCGCCGTCGCGGCGTCCGCGCACCGGCAACCCGCTCAAGGACTGGATCCTGAACCGGCTGAAGGACCGGGTCACCAACGCCCATAGACCCCTGATCTTCCGCGATCCCCCGGACCACGACACCCTCCGGAGCTTCGTGATGGCGGAGTTCGGCGTGCCCCGGGTGCGGGCGATGCACGGGCGCGTCGCCGCCCTGGTGGATGCGCTGATCGAGGGCTGCCAGGGGCGCGACGAGGTCTGCCTCGTCGAGGATCTGTCCTATCCGCTGCCGGTGGCGGTGATCTGCGACCTCCTCGGCGTGCCCGAGGAAGACGAGCCGCGCTTCCAGGCCTGGGCGACGCAGCTCGCCACCGCGCTCGAGCCCGACGCCCGCGGCGACGAGGCGACGCGCCGAGCCAACGCCGCCACCTTCGACGCGATCGCGGCCTACATGCGCGGCCTGATCAAGGAGAAGCGGAAGAACCCCACCGACGACATGCTGAGCGGGCTCGCCGCCAAGGGCGCGCCCGGCGAGCCCCGGATGGGCGAGATCGACCTGATCGCGACGGCGATCCTGCTCCTCGTCGCCGGCCACGAGACCACGGTGAACCTGATCACCAACGGCATGCTCACGCTGCTGCGCCATCCCGACGAGCTGGAGCGCCTGAAGGCCGATCCGACCCGGGCGCCGCGGGTCATCGAGGAGCTGCTGCGCTACGAGCCGCCGGTGCATTTCCGGACCCGCAAGGCCCTCGGCGACATCGACATCGGCGGCACCGTGATCCCGAAGGGCACGGCGATCATCCTGCTCTTCGCCGCGGGCAACCGCGACCCGGCCCGGTTCGCCGATCCGGACCGGTTCGACCCGGACAGGCCCGACATCCAGCATTTCGGCTTCGGCGGCGGGCTGCATTACTGCGTGGGAGCGCCGCTCGCGCGGATCGAGGCCGAGATCGCCCTGGTCGCCCTGACACGCCGCCTGATCGCGCCCCGCCTGCTGCAGGACCCGCCGCCCTACCGGCCGGGCGCGTCGCTGCGCGGCCCGGAGCGCCTTGGCATCGGCATCGCGGGGCTCGCCCCCGCCGCGTGACCGGCCCGCCGAGGGGCGAGGCCGGCCGCGATTTCGATTAGAACTTTTCTTCCTCCTGCTCTACGCTCCGCCCGCAACGGGCGGGAAGGCCTGAACAATCGTTCGCGCGAGGCGCGGCCGGGGAGGAACCATGAACGAGATCGTCAAGCCGGACTCCCTGATCGTCGCCGAGGCCGAGAGCCTGACGGAAACCTTCTTCGGCGGCTGCCCGCACGATTGCCCCGACACCTGTTCGATGCTGTTCGACGTCAAGGACGGCCAGCTCCAGGGCGTGCGCGGCAACCCGGACCACCCGATGACCCGCGGCGGCCTCTGCGTGAAGCTGAAGGACTACGAGAAGCGCCATTATCATCCGGACCGGCTGCTCTACCCGATGAAGCGGGTCGGCCCGAAGGGCTCCAAGCAGTTCGAGCGCATCACCTGGGACGAGGCGCTCGACACCATCGTCGCCCGCTGGAAGGCGATCATCGACAGTCACGGCCCGCAGGCCATCGCGCCCTACAGCTACCTCGGCAATCAGGGCCTCGTGCACGGGCTGAACGGCGGCGACGCCTTCTTCAACCGCATGGGCGCCACCGTGACCGAGCGGACCTTCTGCGGCGAGGGTTCCTGCACGGCGTGGCTCCTGACCGTCGGGCCGACCGCGGGCCTCGACCCCGACAGCTACATCCACTCCAAATACATCGTGATCTGGGCCTGCAACTCGGTCAGCACGAACCTCCACCACTGGGCCATCGTGAAGGACGCCCAGAAGAAGGGCGCCAAGGTCGTCGTCATCGACACCTACGCCTCGCGCACCGCCAAGGCCGCCGACTGGCACATCGCGCCGAAGCCCGGCACGGACGGCGCGCTCGCCATGGCGCTGATCAACTCCATCATCGCGCAGGGCCTCGTGGATCAGGACTACGTCGACAATTACACGGTCGGCTACGAGGAGCTGAAGGAGCGCGCCGCCGAGCGCACGCCCGAATGGGCTGCCGAGATCACTGGCGTCTCCGCCGACGACATCCGCAAGTTGGCCCGGGAGATGGCGACCGAGCAGCCCGTGGGCATCCGCATCGGCGTGGCGCTGGAGCGGCACTACGGCGGCGGCCAGACCATCCGGGCGGTCGCCTGCATCCCGGCGCTCACCGGCGCGTGGCGCCATGTCGGCGGCGGCATCACGCAGTTCGGCGTGTGGGAGCACCCGTACAAGTTCGACGTCATCTGCCGCCCGGACCTGATCCCGGAGGGCACCCGGGTCGTCTCGAACCTGCAGATCGGCCGGGCGCTGACCGGCGAGATGAAGCTCGACCCGCCGATCCTGTCGATGATGTGCTGGAACTCGAATCCGGTGACGCAGGCGCCCGAGACCGACAAGATCGTCGAGGGCCTGATGCGCGAGGACCTGTTCATGGTCTCGGCCGAGCACTTCATCTCGGACACGGCCTCCTACGCCGACATCCTGCTGCCGGCCACGATGGGCGCCGAGATGGAGGACATGATCCTGTCCTGGGGCCATCTCTACCTGACCTACAACACCAAATGCGCCGAGGCGCCGGGCGAGGCGATCCCCAACAACGAGATCTTCCGGCGGCTGGCCGCCCGGCTCGGCTTCGAGGAGGAGAACTTCAAGTGGACCGACAGCGAGTGCCTTGAGCACTACGTCGACTGGAACGCGCCGGCCTGCGAGGGCATCGATCTCGCCTACATGCGCGAGCACGGCTTCGCCCGCCTCAAGGTCGGCACGCCGGACGACCGGGCTCCCCACCGGGAGGGCAACTTCCCGACGCCGACCGGCAAGTGCATGCTGAAGGTGGAGGGTGCCACGAACTTCGTCGCCCCCCCGTTCCGGCAGATGTACGAGGGCTTCCAGCCCGGCGAGGCGCTCGATCCGCTGCCGGATTACCTCGGCCCGCGCGAGTCCCACACGAACGACCCCGAGCTGGCCAAGCGCTACCCGCTCAACATCGTCTCGCCCAAGAGCCACTACTTCCTGAACTCCTGCTACGCGAACATGGAGGACAAGCAGAAGGGCCAGGGCGAGCAGTTCGTGATGATCAGCCAGCACGATGCCGATGCGCGCGGCATCCGGGACGGCGACCGGGTGAAGGTCGGCAACGACCGCGGGGCCTTCAAGGGCGTGGCCCGCATCACCGACGACGTGAAGGCCGGCATCGTGGTGGCGACGCTGGGCTACTGGCGCCAGCTCAACGAGGGCACGGTCAACAGCATCTCGTCCGGCGCCTTCACCGACATGGGCCACGCCCCGTCCTTCTCGGACAATCTCGTGGAGGTCTCGCGGGCGAACTGACGGCCGCTCGGGCGACGCGATCCCGCCCTGTCGGCGAGCGGGCCGAGAGGGCCCCGCGATCGCCCCGGTCAGGGACCGGGATCGCCGGAAGCGGGCCGCCTCCGGGCGGCCCGCTCGATCTTGGCGAGCAGCCGGTCGAAATCCACCGGCTTGGTGTCGAAGTCGTCGCAGCCGGCGGCGAGCGCCTGCTCGCGGTCGCCCGTCATCGCGTGCGCCGTCAGGGCGATGACCGGGATGGGGGCGGTGACGGGATCCGCCTTCAGGCGGCGCGTCGCCTCCCAGCCGTCGATACCCGGCAGGTTCATGTCCATCAGGATCACGTCCGGCCGCTCGGCGCCGGCCATCGCGATGCCGGTCAGGCCGTCCTCGGCGACCAGCAGCGCGTAGCCGTCCAGCATGTCGAGCCACATCCGCAGGAGGAAGACGTTGTCGTCGTTGTCCTCGACGTACAGGATCCTGGTCACGGGGCGGGCTCCAGTTCCCGTTCGGCGGCGGGGGCGTGCGGGACGAGGGCGCGGATCTGGGCGGCGAGCTCGCCCGGGCTGACGCTCGCCTTGCTGAAGATGCGCTCCGCGCCGAGGTTCAGCCGCTGGCGGTCGTTCTCGGTGAGATCGAGCGCGCTCACCACGACGACCGGAATGTCCCGCCAATCCGGGTTCGCCTGCAGGGCGGCCATGAACTCGAACCCGTCCATCTCCGGCATGGTGATGTCGAGGATGATCAGGTCGGCGCCCGCGCGCGTGAGCTTGTCCAGCCCGTCTCGGCCGTTGACCGCCTCGGCCACCTGCCAGCCATGGGCGGGCAGCGCCGCCGCCAGCACGGCGCGCTGGTCGGGATCGTCCTCCACCACGAGGACCCGCGAGGGCCCGTCGGTGCGCCAGCGCCCGAGGAGATCGAGGAGCTGGAGGCGGTTGATCGGCTTGGTGAGATGGCCGGCCGCGCCCCGCACCATGCCGTGCGGCGTGGCGTCGAGGATCGTCACCAGGATCACCGGGATGTCGCAGAGGTCCGGATTGCCCTTGAGCGCGGCGAGCACGGTCCAGCCGTCGAGGTCGGGCATCAGCACATCGAGGGTGATGGCGACCGGCTTCAGCTCCATGGCGCGGCGCAGGCCCTCGAGCCCGTTCGCGGCGGTCGCCACCTGGAAGCCGTCCTTCTCCAGATAGTCGGTGAGCAGCTCGCGCGAGGTGGCGTCGTCGTCGATCAGCAGGACGGTGTTCGAGCGGGGCTTGGCCGCCTGGGCCGCAAGGGCGGGCGGGGGCGGCCGGGAGGGCGGCTCGCGTCGGGCCGGCACCGTCTCCGCCGGAAGCCGGACGGTGAAGACGGAGCCCTGGCCGGGCTCGCTCGTCACCGTGATGTCGCCGCCCATCAGGCGGCACAGGCGCTGGCTGATCGCGAGGCCGAGGCCGGTGCCGCCGAATTGCCGCGAGGTGCCGGAATCGGCCTGGCTGAACTCCTGGAACAGGCGTCCGATCTGGTCGGGCGTCATGCCGATGCCCGTATCCGCCACCGCGATCGCGATCCAGCGGCGGCCCTCGGCCTCGGTCTCGGCACAGCGGACGCGGACCTCGCCGTCCTTCGTGAACTTGCAGGCATTCCCGATCAGGTTGAGCAGGCACTGGCGCAGACGCATCGCGTCGGCGCGGACCGGGCCGAGTCCCTCTGCGTAGGCGACGTCGAGCCGGTTGTTGTTCTGCTCGGCCAGCGGGCGCGCCGTGGCCAGCACGTCGTCGACGAGGGCCGGGAGCGCAACCTGCTCGATCGTCAGCTCGAGCTTGCCGGCCTCGATCTTCGAGAGGTCGAGGATCTCGTTGATCAGGCCGAGGAGATGGCGGCCGGCGCGGAGCACCCGGCGCAGGGGCTCGACGGCCTTCTCGGTCCCGAAGCGCGGCGCGTTCTCGGCCAGCATCTCGGTGATGCCGATGATCGCGTTCAGCGGCGTCCGCAGCTCGTGGCTCATGCTGGCGAGGAAGCGCGACTTCGTCTGGCTCGCCTCCTCGGCGGCCTCCTTGGCCTTCTGCAGCTCGGCCTCCGCCTGCTTCCGGTCGCTGATGTCGGCGAGGCCCGCGATATGGCCGAGCTCGCCGTCGTAGGCGATCACCTCGCTCGACACGAGGCCCCAGAACACCGACCCGTCGCGGCGGCGATAGACCACCTCGCGGTTGGACGAGCGCCCGTGCCGCGTCAGGTCGGAGAGCAGCACCGCGCGCTGCTGCGGGTCGACGTAGAGCTCGAAGGCGCTGCGGCCCACGACCGCCTCGTCCTCGGCGAAACGGAACAGCGCGTGGAAGCTGCGGTTCGCGTGCCGGATCCGGCCGTCCTCGCCCACGATCACGAGGGCGATCGGCGCCGCCTCCACGATGGCGCGCAGGCGGCGCTCGCTGTCCTGGATCACCCGCTCCGCGGTCCGGCGCGCCGTCACGTCGGTGTACATCGTCACCACGCCGCCGCTCGGCATCGGGTTGCGGTGGGCCTCGATCACGCGGCCGTCCGCAAGGGTGCGTTCGCCGCTGCCCGGCTCGGCCAGCCCGGACGGATCGGCCGCCGCGGTGCCGCCCGGGATCGACGGGCCGTAATCGCCGCGCGCGGCGCAGAAGGCGACGAACTCCGCGAAGCGGGTGCCCTCCACGAGCAGGTGCGGCGGGAGCTGCAGCAGCGTCTCGAAATGGCGGTTCCAGGTGGCGAGGCGGCCGTCCCGGTCGAACATGCAGACGCCCTGCGCCATGGTGTCGAACACCGCCTGGGAGATCGCGCCGCGCCGGGCGAGCTCGGCTGTGCGCTCCTCGACGATGCGCTCGAGATTGGCGGCGGCCTCCCGGCGCTCGGCCAGCAGGCGATCGAGCTCGATCGCGTTGCGCTGGAACACCCGCAGGGCTTGTCCCATCTCGGTGATCTCGTCGCGGCCCCGGATCGGGATCGCGACGTCGCGCTGGCCCGAGGCGATCGCCCGCATGCCGCTCGACAGGGTGGCCAGCCGGGCGATCACGTCGCGCTGGATGTAGAGCCAGACGATCGCGACCGAGGTGAGCAGGCTCAGGATCACCAGCCCGACCAGGGCATCGCGGCCCCGGTCCCGGGTGGTGGCCGCCGCCGCGAGAGCCGCGCGGCTGTTGTCCTCGGCCCGCCGCACGAGGCGGGCGACCACGGTGCCGAGCTGCCCGGTCAGATCGGCGTTGGCGTGGATCAGGCGGTTCGCCTCGGCCGTGGCCGCGATCTCGGCCGCCCGGGTCGCCGGGATGCTGAGCCGGCCGACGGCCTTCACGCGCAGGCGGCTGGTGAGGCTCGAGAGGGCGGTCGCGATATCGGGATCGAGCTGCGCGCCGTAGCGCTCGAGATCCTGGATCGCCCGGCGCGCGCCCTCGCCGAGCCCCGTCAGGGTAGAGCCCTCCGCGTTGAGCGAGAGGGCGATGGCGTTGAAGGCCGCGCTCGCCTGCTGCTGAACCAGCTCGACCGGCGCCAGATCGGCGACCGCCTGGTCGAGATCGCCGACGAGGCGCCGCTGCCGCTCGCCATCGGCCTCGGAGAGGGCGCGTTTCAACTCGGAGATGCGCGTGCGCAAGGCATCGAAGGCCGGCTGCGCGAGCGACCAGAACCGGCCGTAGGCCTCGAACGCGTCCCGGAAATCGCTCGCCTTGCGGTCGGTCGCGGCCACGCGCCGCCGGGCGACGACGGCCAGCGCGTCGAGGTTGGAGACCAGCGCGTCGAGCACGGCGCCGATCTCGCGCAGGGCCTCGTCCGCCATCGCGGTGCCGGAGAGCTGCCGATGCAGGGCGCGCAGCCGGACGAGATCGGTGCGGAGCGAGCCCGCGAGGGCGTCGATGTCGGTGGCTGTCGTGACGTTGAGCAGGATCGGCCCCGCCGAGGCGATGCGCTCGGCCTGCCGCGAGAATTCCAGGCTCGCGATCGCGGGCGCGGTGCCGGCCGTCACGTCGTCGAGCGCCCGGCCCATGCGCCCGAAGGCGATGATCCCCACGAGCGCGGCGGCCACCGCGAAGCTGCAGACCGCCACGTAGGACAGCAGCAGCTTGCCCGGCAGCCCCTGCCCCAGACCGAGCCGCGTCAGTACCCCTGGCATCCGATGGCACTCCAGCGCTTGCAAGATCCGCTGCACGTCCCGCCGCGGATCCGGTCTACCCCGTCCGCGACGCCCGGTCCCGTCCCGCCCCTCACGCCCGGGTCACGAAGAAGGCCTCGATGGACCGCTGATCCTTGGTCGCCACCCGGTGCGGCCCCTCGAGCGCGAAGGCGCCGCCGAGCCCCTCGGCCGTGGCCGCGGAGATCAGCACCCCGTTCGGCCGTCCCTGCGATTCGAGCCGCGCGGCGAGGTTCACGGTGTCGCCCCAGACGTCGTAGGCAAATTTTCGCGTCCCGATGACGCCGGCCATCACCGGCCCGGAATGGACGCCGACGCGCATGGAGAACGGGAAGGGCAGCCGCACCCGCTCGGCCACCGCGACGATGTCGAGGGCGAGGTCCACGGCGACGCGCCTGTGGTCGCGGCGGCGCGTGGGCACGCCGGCCACGGCCATGTAGCAATCCCCGACGGTCTTGATCTTCTCGACCACCGCCGCCTCGGCCAGGGTGTCGAACTCGCTGAACAGCCGGTTGAGGCAGGCGACGATCTCGTAGGGCCGCATCCGGGCCGTGATCTGGGAGAACCCCACGAGGTCCGCGAACAGGACGGTCGCCTCCTCGAAATGGTCGGCGATGTTGCTCTCGCCGGCGAGCAGCCGGCTCGCGATCTCGGGCGGCAGAATGTTGTGCAGGAGCGTGCGCGAGCGGCGCTGCTCGGCCTCGAGCTTGACGGTATAGTCGGTCTCGAGGGCCCGGAAGGCGCGCTTCTGCAGAATCGAGCCGATGCGCGCGCGCAGGATCACCGGATCGAAGGGTTTCGGCAAGTAATCGTCGGCGCCGAGGCCGATGCAGCGCGAGATGTTGGCCGCGTCGGTGTCGGCGCTGATCATCACCACACCGATCTCCCGCGTGTCGGGATCGCTCTTGATGCGGCGCAGGACCTCGTCTCCGTTGATATCCGGCATCATCATGTCAAGAAGAATGACATCAAATTTCTGTACAGACAGCCGCTCCAAAGCTTCTTTCCCGCCGGATGCGACGGATATATACTCAAAACCATCCAGCTCCAACATCAACGTCAGGGTATAGCGATTGTCATCATTGTCATCTACAACGAGGATGCTGGCACCGCGCAGGTCTGCAAGTGCGCCGTGATTGAGATCCACCATAGGTTTGTGACACCTGGGGTTGCGACGATGACGAGGAAACGCTTTTCGCCGGTCGTTGTCGAGCATGGAATGCAGTCCTGCCGCGCACGGCGACTCCGGAAGTCGACGTTCCGCGCAGCCGCGGTTTTCGCCCGCGCACCGGCGTCGTGGCTCCGCGTGATCGTGCTGGCGCTGCTGATCCTCGGGGGGGCCGGCCCGGCCTCGGCGCAGACCGAGATCCGCTGGTGGCACGCGATGACGGGCGGCAACAACGACACGATCCTGAAGATCGCCGAGCAGTTCAACGGCGCGCAGAGCGAGTATCGGATCGTCCCGACCTACAAGGGCTCCTACGCCGACACGATGAACGCCGGGCTCGCGGCCTACCGGGCCGGCAACGCGCCCCACATCCTGCAGGTCTTCGAGGTCGGGACCGCGACGATGATGGCGGCGGGCGACGCCGTGAAGCCGGTCTACCGGGTGATGCGCGAGGCGGGCGAGGCCTTCGATCCGGGCGCCTACCTGCCGGCCATCGCGAGCTACTACTCGACGCCGGAGAGCGAGATGCTGTCCTTCCCCTTCAACAGCTCGTCGATGGTGATGTGGATCAACCGGGACGCCTTCCGGCGGGCGGGCCTCGACCCGGACCGGCCGCCCCGGACCTGGCCCGAGGTGTTCGCCGCGGCCGCGACCCTGCGGGCGGCCGGCTCCGTCACCTGCGGCTTCTCCACCGCGTGGCCGACCTGGGCGCATATCGAGCAGTTCTCGGCCTGGCACAACCTGCCGCTCGCGACCCGTGCGAACGGGCTCGACGGGCCGGACGCGGTGCTGACCTTCAACGGCGACGCCCAGGTCCGGCACCTCGAGAACCTCGTGGCCCTGCAGAAGGACCGGACCTTCGACTATTCGGGCCGCACGAACACGGACGAGGACCGCTTTCCCTCGGGCGAGTGTCCGATCTATCTCGATTCGTCGAGCCTCTACGGCACGCTGCGCCGGCGGGCGCGCTTCGCCTGGGCGGCGGCGGCCATGCCGTACTACCCCGATCTGCCGGGCGCGCCGCAGAACTCGATCATCGGTGGCGCCTCCCTCTGGGCGATGGGGGGCAAGACGGCGGACGAGTACCGCGGCGTGGCGAAATTCTTCGCCTTCCTGTCGCGCACGGAACTGCAATCGCGGCTGCACCGGGAATCCGGTTACATGCCGATCACGCGCGCGGCCTACGCGGAGATCCAGGCGTCCGGCTTCTACGACCGAAATCCCGACCTGAAGGTGCCCGTCGTCGAGCTGACCGGCAAGGCGCCGACCGAGAACTCCCGCGGCTTGCGCCTCGGCAACATGGTCGAGCTGCGCGACATCTGGGCCGAGGAGATCGAGGCGGCGCTCGCGGGTGAGAAGAGCGCGCGCGCCGCCCTCGACAGCGCGGTGGCGCGCGGCAACCTGCTGCTGCGCCGGTTCGAGCGGCGCCTTGCGGGCTCCTCCCGCTGAGGCGGGAGCCCGCGAGGCGCCCCGGGGCCCGTCAGGCGAGGGCGGCGAGGCGCGTCATCAGGATCATGAGCTCGGCCTGGCGCCGCGTATGCGTCTTGGCGAAGATCGCGCTTAGCTGCGTGCGGACGGTGCCGACGCTGACCCCGTGCGCCTCGGCCGCCTCGGTGAGAGTCGCGCCGCGGGCCAGGCAGATCGCCAGGCGGGACTCGGCCGCGGTTAGGCCGAAGATGCGCTTGAGGGCCGCGTGGTTGGGCAGCGGCGCGGCCTGGAGATCGATCAGCATCAGGATGGCCCGCATCCCGCTCTCGCCGAGCACCGGGACCGGCATCACGCTGATGACGAGGGGTCGCCGATCCGCCCGCTCGATCAGGATCCAGTCCTCGGCATCCAGCCGCGCGCGCGCACGGCCACGCCCGAGAAGCTGGTTGAGGATGGCGCGGCCGTCCGCGCCCGCCGTGCGGGGCTCCGGTGCGTCGGGGCAGCCCAGTTCCGAGAGGATTCGCGCCGCCTCGGCGTTGCGGGCCAGGATCTGCCCGGCGGCGGACAGGATCACGCCGCCGCTGCCCATCCGATCGAGCATCCGCAGCAGCGGCGCGCCCATGAGCGCCAGCGCCGGATCGTGGCCCTCCGCCTGCGCCGGGCCCGCCCCCGTGCCTGGACCTGCACCTGGACCCGTACCGGGATAGGTGCGGGGCCAGGGGAACGGGGCCGCCCGGGCTTCGCCGCGGAATGAGTCGAGACTGGTCGCACGCACGCTGGCCTCCTGTCGTTCGGGTTGCGGCGAGACGATGCGGGAGCCTGGGACACGGCTGGCGGCGCGGGCCGGCGAAGGCCCGGGCGATGCCCCGGCATCGCGCCGTTCCGCAGCCTCCGTCTCCCCGGCGGGCGGCTGCATCGGCTGTGATGTCCAGACGGTGCGGATGATCGTTGCGCACATTGTGGCGACCTCCTGCCGTTCGGTAGACAAGATGCTAGCCATCGCAGACCCGAAATCTGTGCCGCACAGCACAAGCGCAAAAGATACGATCCGATCGCCCGCGCGCAATTGATCTGCGCCGGGGCCGGTCGGGAGGAAGTTCTGGGGAGGTCTTGGAGTCGGGAGCTGACTCGCGGTGCGGTGAGAGGACTCCGCGCGGCCCGAGGGCTCAGCCGCCGACGGCGCCTGTGCGGGCCCCGCTCACCGGGGGTCGCGCCGCGCCGCGGTCAGGGCCCGCGTCCACAGGCGGGCCTGCAGGAGCAGCGCCTTCAGGCACGGGCGCAGGGATCGGATGTAGACCGCGACGATGCGGCCCCGCAGACGGGTCGGGACGACGACGTCCTGCACAGTCACGGCCATGTTCGCCCATTCGGCCTTGTGCCGGGTCGCGGGCGCCAGGAAGTCGAAGAGCGTGATCCCGAGGCTCGGCGCCTGCTCGATCAGATGCCAGAACAGCAGCCGGCCCGGCCCGTGCGCGGCGTAGCGCTCGTCGTAGGACTGCACCAGGGACCAGTAGCGGCCGTCCCGCAGCAGGCCCGCCTCCAGGGCGGCCGTCTCCGGCCCGACCATCAGCCGATAGGCGACGAAATCCGGCTCGCGGGCGAGGCGGGGCAGGAAATGGCCGTTGGCGGGATGGGCGTAGCCGGCGCTGACCTGCGCGGTGCGCACGAGCCAGGCGTGCTTGAGGTCGAGAAGCCGGCGCATCGCCGCCGCCCGCTCCTCGGGATCGGTCAGCACCGTCAGCGAGACCGGCCCGTGCTCGGCGAGGTTGCGCTGGTGCCGCTGCAGGGCGTTGCGCGTCCGCCCCGAGCGGCGCCGGACCGGGACAACCGCCCCGGGGCTGAAATCGGCGCAGGGCGCGGCACCGCTCCCGATCGCGATCGCCTCCCCACGGGTCGCGAGGAAGGCGGCGAGCGCGGAATCCTGCCGGACGCCCTTGAGCAGGACCGCGTCGACCCCCCGGCAGCGGCGCAGCTGGTCCCAGGCCGCCTCGATCCAGCGGAGCCTGGCGCCGTCCCGCTCGACCAGGACGTCGGCGGTCTGGGTCGCCGGAGCGCCGAAGCTCTGCAGCACGCGCAGCGGACCGAGGCGGTGCAGGACGAGCGGCCAAACAAGGACGAGGCGACCGCTGCGCCAGACCGTGACGATGTGGGGCACCTCGCGCAGGCCCGCCGCCCGCGTCGCCTCGGCCCAGGCGCGGCACCATGCGAAGCTCTGGAAGGCGGTGGCCTCGGCGCGCATCTCGAGATCGGTCCAGGCCTCGGCGAGCGCCGCGATGTCGTGGCTGACGACGACGTGGTCGGATTGCGAGAGCCGAGAGGCCGGGATCTCGCCGAAGTCGAGTCCCGCGAGAACCTCTTGCATGGCGGCTCCCCTCTCGCTCGCTCGGCGGACCCGCCCCGGGTTGCCGGGGCCGCCGAGCCGGGCTCGATCTTGGAAGTACAGACTCGCTCGGACACTAATCTAAGATCTGTATGAGACGGTACGCGATTTCGTATTACCTCGCGGCGCCCGCCCGGATCCGGCCGGGACGGCGCCGGGATCAGCCGCGGGTCGATCGGAGCATCGGGGCCGGGCTCACGGACGGGCGCCCCTATCCCCCCAAAATTCCATTCCGGGATCAGCGGGATAGCGGCGGCGGAAGGCTGCGGCAAAGTGTCCGGGCCAGCGCTAACCCCGGCCGATACGTCCGTTGCCGGCTTCCTCAGCGCATCGCGGCCGGAGGCTACGGAGAGGCTCGCTTGACGCCACCTGTACGCAGGCCGGCCAAAGGACTTCGCGCCTAAATCAGCCCGATCACGGCGCGCGGTTGCGCCGAAGCTTGAATTCGAGCGGACCCGTGAGCCGCCGCGACGGCACTATGCCGGCGCCAATACATACTTGACAAGATTTCTTATCGCTCTTTACTTCTCATCGTCCGGCCCGACGAAGCGTTCCGTGCCGGACGCACAGAGTGCCGGTAGTGATCGGGCGGCCGTCGAGTCCGGACGGATCGATCCCGCCGCGCGCCCATAGGTCGAGAGCCGAGAGACAAGCCCGTCGCCGATACGATCCCGGAGGATCCCGTCATGGATCACGATACGATGCGTCGCACCGTGGCCGAGTTCTTCGGCACCTTCTGGCTCACCTTCGGCGGCTGCGGCGCGGCCGTCCTGTCGGCGGCCTATCCGGGCCTGGGCATCGGCTTCCTCGGCGTGGCCTTCGCGTTCGGCCTCACCGTGCTCACCATGGCCTACGCGGTCGGCCACGTCTCGGGCGGACATTTCAACCCGGCCGTGACCCTGGGGCTGTGGTCGGCCGGCCGCTGCGCGACCCGGCACGTCGCCCCCTACGTGGCCGCCCAGGTCGTCGGCGCCGTGGTGGGCGCGGGCCTCCTCTACGCCATCGCATCCGGCAAGGCCGGCTGGGTGCCGAACGGCTTCGCCTCGAACGGCTACGGCGACCTCAGCCCGGGCCAGTACGGCGTCGTGGCCTGCCTCGTGACCGAGGTGCTGACGACGTTCTTCTTCCTCATGATCATCATCGGCACGACCTCGAAGGGGGCGGCCGTGGGGTTTGCCGGCATCCCGATCGGCCTCGCCCTCGTGCTCATCCACCTGATCTCGATCCCGGTGACGAACACCTCGGTCAATCCGGCCCGGTCCACGGGGCCGGCCCTCATGGTCGGCGGCGATTACGTGGGCCAGCTCTGGCTGTTCTGGCTCGCCCCCGTCGCGGGCGCGATGATGGCCGGCGCCTTCTGCCGCTGGATGTACGAGCCGGCGGACGCGGTCGACACCAAGATCATGGAGAAGCGGGCCGCGATCTGACCGGGGTCCTGACGCGGCTTCACGCCCGGAACCATTGCCGGCACGCCGGACGCGCCAATGTATGAGGCATGTCGCGCACGCAGCAGACCTCCTCCGGCCGCGCTTCCATCGACGAGGACGGCCCCCGTCTCGACGATCTGACCCGCGAGCGCCTCGGCCGCCATCTCCAGGCGCTCTACGAGCCCGTGATCGACGAGCCGCTCGACCCGCGCCTCGCCGAGCTCCTGAAACAGCTCGACGCCGACCGCGGCTCCGGGCACCGCTGATCGCGACCGAGCCGGTGCCGGTCCGCCTGCGCCCAGGGCGGGCAGGCCGCAGATCCTGCCCGCGTCGACGTGCGCGCGCCGGACTCCCGGCCCGGCCTTTACGCCGGCGCCGATCTGTCGCCGGGCGACCGCTTTACACGCGCCCGCGCGCCCTATTCATTCACTGAATAACGCATGCAAAGCGCCCCGGACGATCGATCCGGCCGCATCGGGAGAGACATCCATGACGCCAGCCCTGTCCCGCGGTCTCGCCACGGCGGTCGCCTGTCTCGGCCTCGCGGCACCCGGCCTGTCGCCGGCCCGGGCGCAGGAGACCCAGGCCACCGCAGCGCCCCCGGCCAACGTCCAGATCGATCGCGGCTCGGCCCTCTACGGGCGCCCGGAGGGCGGCGCGGCGGCCAAGCTCGCCCCCGTGGCCGGCCCGCCGCTGCCGACGCCCGTGGCGAAGCTGCCCCTCGACAAGCTCACCGTGCCGGACGGCTTCAAGGTCGAGGTCTACGCGAGCGGCCTCGCCAATGCCCGCTCGATGACGCAGGCGCCGGACGGCACCCTCTTCGTCGGCACCCGCACCGTCGGCCGGGTCTACGCGGTGCTGCCCGAGGCCGACGCACAGGGCAAGCGCGTGGTGAAGACCCTCGCCTCGGGGCTGCACCGCCCGAACGGCGTCGCGTTCCACGACGGTGCGCTCTACGTGGCCGAGCTGTCGAAGATCTGGCGCTACGACGACATCCTCCGGCACCTCGACGATCCGGGCAAGGCCGCCCTCGTCTACGACGACCTGCCGAAGGACGAGGCGCATGGCTGGAAGTTCATCGCCATCGGGCCCGACGACAAGCTCTACGTGCCGATCGGAGCCCCCGGCAACATCGTGATGCCGCCCGAGACCCACGCGCAGATCCGCCGGATGGACCTCGACGGCAAGAACGTCGAGGTGATCGCCCGCGGCGTGCGCAACACGGTGGGGTTCGACTGGAACCCCGCCACCAAGCAGCTCTGGTTCACCGATAACGGCCGCGACTGGGTGTCCGAGGACATTCCGAACGACGAGCTGAACGTGATCTCCGAGCCGGGCAAGCAGCATTTCGGCTACCCGTTCTGCCACCAGGGCACCTTCACCGACCCGGAATACGGCTGGGGCCATTCCTGCGCGGAATTCACCGCGCCGGTCGCGCTGCTCGGCGCGCACACCGCCTCGCTCGGGATGCGCTTCTACACCGGCGCGCAGTTCCCGGCGGCCTACAAGGACGCGGTCTTCATCGCCCAGCACGGCTCGTGGAACCGCACGACCAAGCTCGGCGGCGCCGTGATGGTGGCGCGGCCCGGCCCCGACGGCAAGGTCGGCGCGCTCGAGCCGTTCCTGACGGGCTTCATCCAGAACAACGCCTATCTGGGCCGTCCGGTGGACGTGCTGGTGGCCAAGGACGGCGCGCTCCTCGTGTCGGACGACTACAACGGCGCGATCTACCGGGTGAGTTACGCCAAGTGAGCGCGCTCTACCGAGGGATGGCGCGGCTTCGCCTGCGAGCGGGGGCTTTCCGCCGGGGGGCCCGAAGGGGCGGGGCCGCCCTCGCGGCGGGCGCGCTCGTCTGGGCCGCCGCGGCCGCGGCCGCTCCGATGCAGGACAAGATCGCGCCCTGCCTCGGCTGCCACGGGGAGAGCGGGCGTTCCGAGACGGAGGGCGTGCCCTCCCTCGGCGGCCAGAAGGCGGATTACATCGTCACGCAGCTCTTCCAGTTCCGCGAGAACCAGCGGCAGGCTCCGCCGATGAACGCGATGGCCGCCGGCCTGTCCGACGACGACCTGCGCAGCTACGCCGACGCCCTCGCGGCTCTGCCCGCGCCCGCCGCCGCGCAGCCGCCCGACCCGGCGCTGGCGGCCCGCGCGCAAGGCCTCGTCGCCAAGCACCAATGCGCCTCCTGCCACGGCCCGGACCTGGCGGGCCAGGACGCCATCCCGCGCATCCGCGGCCAGCGCGAGGATTATCTCGCGGCGGCGCTGACCGGCTACAAGTCGAACACGCGTCCGGGCTACGACCCGGCCATGAACGAGGTCGCCCAGGATCTCAAGGACGACGAGATCCGCGACCTCGCCGCCTACGTCTCGCGGCTCTGAGGAGCCGCGGCGACGGAGGAGCGGCCCGTGCGGCGCCGCTTCCCGCCTCCTGAACCGGTCGCCGCCACCCCGGACCGACATCCTGCGTCGGGGTTTCTCGCTGCCGCCACGCCGATCGAGATCGTGCGTCGAGAAGCCGGGGGCTGCCTCATGGGCAGGCCGCCTGTGCGGGCGCAACTCCGTACGCCATCCCACGCAGACGCCGCCGACCGTGGGCAAGCGGCGCGGATGCATTAGATCCCGCCCCATCGAGGCACACAATCGTAGGTAGAGAGGCATGCAGGACGACGCTCAGCTCGAGAGGGCCGGTGCCACATCGCGGCCGGAGCCCGGATCCAATCCGCTGATCCGCAAGCTGGAGAGCCTGGCGCCCCTGTCGGATGCGGACAGGACCATCTTGGAGCAGGTCTGTGCGAGCAGCCGGTCCGTTGCGGCCGGCACGGACCTGATCCGCGAGGGCGATGCCCCCGCGGGGGTCTTCCTCATCCTGGACGGCATGGCCTGCCGCTACAAGTTCACGGCGGAGGGCGCGCGCCAGATCATGGCCTTCCTGATCGCAGGCGATTTCTGCGACCTCGACGTCGCCCTGCTGAAGGCCATGGATCATTCGATCCGCACGATGTCCGAGTGCCGGGTCGTGCAGATCCCGCTGGACACCGTCGTAGACCTGCTGCGTCACCATCCGGCGATCGCCCACGCCCTGCGGCTGGCCACGCTCGTGGACGAGGCGACGCTGCGGGAGTGGCTGCTGAATATCGGGCGCCGCTCCGCCGAGGAACGCGTCGCGCATCTCCTGTGCGAGCTCCTCCTGCGGCTCCAGGCCGTCGGGCACGCCGATGCCGACAGCTACGCCTTCCCGCTGAGCCCGGAGGAGCTGGCCGACACGACCGGCATCTCGAGCGTCCACGTGAACCGGTCCCTGCGCGGCCTTCGGGACCGGGGCCTGATCACGCTCGTCGGCACCCGGCTCAGGATCCTCGATCTCGCGCAGTTGCAGGCGCTCGCGGGGTTCAAGCCGAACTATCTGCACCTCGTCGGGAGGGCGGCATGAGCCTGCGCTTCCAGCCGGTGCAGGTTGCGACCGGCAGCGACGATCAGGAGAGCCAGCTGGTCTTCGCGGACGGCTACCTCGTGGCCGTGCTCGTGCGCCTGTCGAAGATCCACGATGGGGATGTCGGCAAATGGTTCCTGGAGGCGGGTTTCGGTCCGGTCGACGATCCCCAGGCCCCCGTCTTCGACGATCTCGCGGCAGCCCAGGCCTGGATCGCGCGGCGCCTGTCCGCGGTGCCGTAGGCGGGACCGGCGGCCGGAGGATCCGCCCGTCCCTGTCCCATCCGGCGCTCGGCTGGCGGCATCGGGGGATCGGCTCGAGAGGGCGACCGGCCTCGCCCTCGACGAGATCGGCGGGTCCCAAATGACTAGGCATTAAAACCTGTCATATAAAAGACAGAGAAACCTTTACGCCGCCTGGGGCCCTTGATAAGCTCGGCCCGGGCGGCGACGGGCCCTTCCCCGATCCGGCTCGCGATGGCGCGCACGCCAAGCGTCGTCGCGGATGGCCGGTCCGGGGATCCTTCCCGAACGGCCGATGGCGGCTTCCGGCGCCGCCGAAGCGCCGGTAAGAATTCGGGGACGGGACATCCCGCCGCGACGCGGACCGAACGCCACGGTCCGCGCGGGCTCCAGAGACCGGAATGCACGGCCGGAGCCCGGAACGAGACAAGATCGCGGCCCGAGCCGCGACGCGTGGGAGGAGCCGATGGAACGAGAGAGGCCGCTGCTGGAGGTCGATGGTGTCACGCTCCAGTACAAGACGCCGCACCATCTGATCACGGCGACCTACCGGGTCAGCTTCGACGTGCTGCTGGGCGACCGGTTCGTCCTGCTCGGGCCCTCCGGCTGCGGGAAGTCGACCCTGCTGAAAGCCGTCGGCGGCTACATGCCGCCGACCGAGGGCGAGATCCGCCTCAAGGGCCGCGTCGTCAAGGATCCGGGCCCGGACCGGATGATGGTGTTCCAGGAATTCGATCAGCTCCTGCCCTGGAAGACCGTCCGGCAGAACGTCGTCTTCGCCCTCGAGGCCTCGAAGCGGCTCACCGGCCGCGCCGCCGAGGAGCGGGCGATGCACTACATCGACAAGGTCAATCTCACGGCCTTCGCCGACAGCTTCCCGCACATGCTGTCGGGCGGCATGAAGCAACGCGTGGCCATCGCGCGCGGCATGGCGATGGAGCCGGACATCCTGCTGATGGACGAGCCCTTCGCGGCCCTCGACGCGCTGACGCGGCGCCGCATGCAGGACGAACTGCTCGCTCTCTGGGACGAGACCCGCTTCACCGTGCTCTTCGTCACCCACTCGATCCCGGAGGCGATCAAGATCGGCTCGCGGATCCTGCTGCTCTCGCCCCATCCCGGCGAGGTCAAGGCCGAGCTGAACAGCTCCGGCACGGGCCCGGAGCAGCACCAGCTCGAGCAGCGCATCCAGCAGATGCTGTTCTCGGAAGAGATCAAGGAGGCGGAGAATGTCTAGGGCTCTCCTTGCCGAAGCGGATGGAGGCCCGACCCAGCGCGGCGCAATTCAGCAGGGTACGGCAGCCGTGCCGGGCGACGGGACGGCAGGGCATCCCGCGGCGGGCGCGCCCGCGTTCGCGGCGAACAGGCCGGAGATCGTCCGGGACCGGGACAAGGCCCGCGGCGGCACCGTCGTGGAGAAGCCGCTCTCGACGGTCGAGCTGCTCTACAACCAGTCCTGGCTGCGCAAGATCCTGATCCTGGCCGTGCTGGCCGCGATCTGGGAGATCTACGGCCGCTACCTCGACAACGACCTCCTGTTCCCGACCTTCACCGCCACGATCGCCGCCTTCGGGCGCGGGGTCGCCGACGGAACCCTGCCCCTGCGGGCCTGGGGCTCGGTGAAGGTGCTGCTCGTCGGCTACGGGCTCGGCATCGCCCTGGCGACGCTGCTCACGGGCATCGCCATCGCCTCGCGGATCGGCACCGACTTCCTCGAGACCATGACCTCGATGCTGAACCCGCTGCCGGCCATCGCCCTCTTGCCCCTCGCCCTGATCTGGTTCGGCCTCGGCAACGGCAGCCTGATCTTCGTGCTGGTGCATTCGGTGACCTGGGCCATCGCGCTCAACACCCATTCGGGCTTCCTCTCGGTGAGCCGCACCCTGAAGATGGTCGGGCGCAACTACGGGCTGGGCGGCGCGCGCCTGATCCGCCAGATCCTGATCCCGGCGGCCTTCCCGAGCATTCTCACCGGCCTCAAGGTCGGCTGGGCCTTCGCGTGGCGCACCCTGATCGCGGCCGAGCTCGTCTTCGGCGTGAGTTCGGGCTCCGGCGGCCTCGGATGGTTCATCTTCGAGAACAAGAACATGCTCGACATCCCGAACGTGTTCGCGGGCCTCCTCACGGTGATCCTGATCGGCCTCGTGGTCGAGAACCTGATCTTCCAGACCATCGAGCGCCGCACCGTCCGACGCTGGGGCATGCAGACCTGACCGGACCGGCGCCGGCCCTCGAGCCGGCGCCGGTCCGCCGCCGAGTCATGTATATGACATAGAACCGTTGACAGGGGCGGCACCGGGTCTATCCTCGGCGCCCAAGTCGAACGCCACAATCGACGCTACGGGTGAGGAACGCATGTCGGCACGGAGCATCATCCGGGGGCTCGGCGCGGCCGCGATGCTGTGGTCGGCCGCGACCGCCGCCCAGGCCGAGGTCGCGACCGTCCGCCTCGCCAAGCAGTTCGGCATCTCCTACCTGCCGCTCACGCTGATGGAGGAGGAGAAATTCCTCGAGACGCGCGCCAAGGAGCAGGGCCTCGACGTCGCCACGGAATGGCTGCGCTTCACCGGCGGCTCGGGCATGAACGACGCCCTGCTCTCGGGGAACCTCGACTTCGCGGCCGGCGGCGTCGGCCCGATGCTGACGATCTGGAGTCGGACCACCGGCAACCTCAAGATCAAGGGCGTGGCCGCCCTCAACGCGATGCCGCTCTGGCTGGTGACGGTCAATCCGGCGGTCACCTCGATCAAGGATTTCGGGCCGAGCGACAAGATCGCCCTGCCGACGGTGAAGACCTCGATCCAGGCGCTCACTCTCCAGATGGCGGCCGAGCGCGTCTTCGGCCCCGGCCAGCAGGGCAAGCTCGACTCGCAGACCGTCTCGATGGGCCACCCCGACGCGCAGACCGCGCTGCTCGGCGGGCGCTCCGAGATCACCGCCCATTTCGGCTCCTCGCCGTTCCAGGAGATGGAGCTGAAGGATCCCCGTGCCCGCAAGGTGCTGGACAGCTACGACGTCATGGGCGGGCCCCACACCTTCAACCTGGTCTGGGCCTCGACCCGCTTCGTCACCCAGAACCCGAAGGTCACCGCGGCCTTCCTGGCGGCCCTCGAGGACAGCCTGAAGCTGATCCGCGACGACCCGGCCCGCGCCGCCGCGCTCTGGATCAAGGCCGAGAACGCCAAGCTCAGCCAGGCCGAGGCCGAGGCGATCATCCGCTCGCCCCAGAACGAGTGGACGACGCGGCCCAAGCGCATGATCGCCTATCTCGAATACATGAACCGCGTCGGGCTGGTCTCGACCAAGGCGAGTTCCGAGAGCGAGCTGTTCTTCCCCTCGGCCGCCGTCACGGCGGAGCGCTGAGATGGCGGCCGTGCCTCAGCGGGCGCCGTCCGGGGCGGGTCCGATGCTGTCGGTCCGCGTCCGGCGCGACGCGGGCTTCCAGAGCTACGCCGTGCCGCGCCGGGCCAGCCAGACGGTGCTCGACGTGGTGAGCGAGATCCAGCGGGAGCAGGATCCGACGCTGGCCTACCGCTTCGCCTGTCGCGTCGGCATGTGCGGCTCCTGCGGGATGACGGTGAACGGGCGCCCGCGCTGGACCTGCCGGACCCGCGTCGCCGCGGTCGAGGAGAACGGCACGCTCACCCTCGAGCCCCTGCGCAACCTGCCGGTGGTCAAGGACCTGGCGGTCGACATGGAGCCGTTCTTCGAGAAATGGCGCCGGGCTCACGGGTATTTCGAGCCCGGCGAGAACCCGCCCGACGACTTCGTGCCCGTGCTGCCGGATTCCGCCGAGCGCCGCGAGGTCGATGCCGGGATCGAGTGCATCAATTGCGGGATCTGCTACGCCGCCTGCGACGTGGTCTCGTGGAATCCCGACTATCTCGGGCCCGCCGCCCTCAACCGGGCCTGGACGCTCGTCAACGACGCGCGCGACCGCGGGCAGGAGGCCCGCCTCGCGGCGGTCGCCGGGGATGCCGGCTGCCATTCCTGCCACAGCCACATGAGCTGCACCGAGCATTGCCCGAAGGCGCTGGCGCCGACCTTCGCCATCGCCGGCCTCAAGCGCGAGACCGGCCGGGCCGCGCTGCGCCGCTTCCGGAGGCCGCGATGAGCCCGTTGCTCTATCTGGCCCAGCGCGGGACCGCGGCGATCCTGGCGCTCACCGTCGCGGTCCATCTCGCCACCATCGTGTACGCCGTGCGCGGCGGCCTCAGCGCCGGGGAGATCCTGGCGCGGACCCAGGGCAACGCCGCCTTCCTCGCCTTCTACGGCGTCTTCGTGCTCGCCGCCGCGATCCACGCGCCGATCGGGCTGCGCAGCGTCCTGCGCGAATGGATGGGCTGGCGCGGGCGCTCCCTCGACGGGGCGATGATCGCCCTCTCGGCGCTGATCGCCGTGCTCGGCCTCAGGGCGGCCCTCGCCGTGTACCTCGCATGATCGCCGCCCGGATCGCCCGGACCCGGCGCCGGCCGGGCTTCGCCGCGGCGCTGATCCACCGCCTGTCGGGCGTCGCCCTCGCGCTGTTCCTGCCGATGCACTTCATCGCGCTGGGCACCGCGCTCCAGGGCGCCGACCGGCTCGAAAGCTTCCTCGGGCTGACCCACAACCTCGCGGTACGCGTGGCCGAGTGGGGCCTCGTCTGCGCCCTCTCCGTCCATATGGCGCTGGGCCTGCGCATCCTGGCGATCGAGTGGCTCTCCTACCGGGAGCGCACTGCCCTCGTCGTCTCGGGCTGCGTCGCGACCTCCTTCGCGGTGGGCCTGCTGTTCCTTCTGAGCGCGGCCTGATCCGCCGCGCGGCACCCCGGGGAGAGTCCCGCATGGACCTCGATCTGACCGAATTCGAAGAGGTCTGCCGCGACCTCTACGTCCGCGCCCTCAAGATCCTGCCGCCCGACATCAAGGCCGGGTTCGAGGACCTGCGCCGGGGCGAGACCAGCGCCACCGGGCGGGCGATCCTCGACACCATGGTGGAGAACGTCGCGGTCGCCGAGCGCACGCGGAACATCCTCTGCCAGGATACCGGCATCCCGATCTACAACGTCACGATCGGGCGCGGCGTGCGCTTCGACGGCGCCGAGCTCAAGGCCGCGATCCGGCGGGGCTGCGAGCGGGCGACGCGGGAATACTCCCTGCGCTCCTCGGTGGTCCACCCGATCACCCGGCAGAACGAGCAGACCTCCTGCGGCATCCGCGTGCCGATCATCCACGTCGACTTCGACGCGCGGGAGGAAACCGTCGCGGTCGAGATGATCCCGAAGGGCTCGGGTTCGGAGAACGGCTCCTTCCTGCAGATGCTGCTGCCCTCCGACGGGATCGGCGCGGTCAAGCGCTTCGTCATCGACCGGGTGATCGAGCTCGGCGGCCGGGTCTGCCCGCCCACCATCGTGGGCGTCGGGATCGGCGGCACCTCCGATCTCTGCATGCATCTGGCCAAGATCGCGGCGACGCGCCCGCTGCGCACCCCCTGCCCGGACGCCGAGGGCGCGCGGATCGAGGCGGAGCTGTCCCGCGCGGTCAACGAGCTCGGCATCGGCCCGCAGGGGCTCGGCGGGCGCTCCACGAGCTTCGCCGTCCATGTCGAGGTGGCGGCGACCCACATCACCCAGAACCCCGTCGCCGTGAACATCCAGTGCCACTCGGCCCGCCGCGCCCGCGCGACGATCACGCCGGGCGGGATCGCCTTCGCCTGAGGGGCCGCCGATGACCCACCACGTCCTCGACATGCCGGTGGACGCCGAGCGCGTGCGCACCCTGCGCATCGGCGACACCGTGACCCTGCGCCGGACCCTGTTCGGCATCCGCGACGCGACGCTGATCCACATGTTCGACCGCGACCGGCGCACCCGCCTCGACCTCGCGGGCCACGCGGTGATCCACACCGCGCCCAACGTCCACCGGGTCGCCCCCTCCCCCGAGGCGCCGGTCGGCTACGCGCCGTTCTGCATCGGCACCACCACCTCGATGCGGATGGAGCGCTTCACCGACGTCCTGATGCGGCGCGAGGGCGTCCGTCTCATCGTCGGCAAGGGCGGCATGGGTCCGCAGACCCTCGCGGCCTTCGCCGAGCAGGGTGGCGCCTACCTCGCCATCGTGGGGGGCGCGGCGGCCCTGGAGACCACCTGGATCGAGCGGATCGAGGACGTCGATCTCGACGACCTCCACCCCGAGAGCCTGTGGAAATTCGCGATCCGGGATTTCGGACCGCTCCTCGTCGGCATGGACGCGCATGGCGGCTCGCTCTTCGCCGACGTGCAGCGCGACGTCGCGAGCCGGCGCGACGCGGTGATCGCGAGCCTGGAGGCCGCCCGATGATCCCGCGCCCGAGCGAGGCCGAGACCGACATCCTGATCCTCGGCTCCGGGGGCGCCGGCCTGTTCGCGGCGCTGCACGCCAAGAAGGCGGCGCCCGACCTCACGGTCACGGTCGCCGTGAAGGGCCTGCTCGGCAAGTGCGGCTGCACCCGCATGGTCCAGGGCGGCTACAACGTCGCGCTGGCGCCGGGCGATTCCGTCGAGCGCCACTTCATGGACACGATCGAGGGCGGCAAGTGGCTGAACGACCAAGCGCTCGCCTGGGCGCTCGTCACCGGGGCGCAGGTGCGGATCCGCGAGCTTGAGACGGAGCTCGGCTGCTTCTTCGACCGCAACCCGGACGGGAGCGTCCACCAGAAGGCCTTCGCCGGGCAGAGCTTCGACCGCACCGTGCACAAGGGCGATCTCACCGGCATCGAGATCATCAACCGCCTGTCCGAGCAGGTCTGGCGCCGGGACGTGCGCCGGCTCGAGGACCACCGCGCCCTGGAGCTGATCCCCGCCGCCGACGGCTCGGGGCTCGCGGGCGTGCTGATGCTCGACATGCGCACCGGCCTGCCGGTCCTCGTCCGCGCCAAGGCGGTGCTGCTCGCCACCGGCGGCGGCCCGACCATGTACAAGTACCACACCCCCTCGGGCGACAAATCCTGCGACGGGCTCGCCATGGCGCTGCGCGCCGGGCTGCCGCTGCGCGACATGGAAATGGTGCAGTTCCACCCCACCGGCCTGCTGGCGGGCGCCGGCACGCGGATGACCGGCACGGTGCTGGAGGAGGGCCTGCGCGGCGCGGGCGGCTGGCTCCTCGACGCCACGGGCGAGCGCTTCATGCAGGCCTACGATCCGCGCGGCGAGCGGGCGACCCGCGACGTGGTCAGCCGCTCGATCATGCGGCGCATCCGCGAAGGCCACGCCACTCCGAACGGGGGCGTCCACATCCAGATGAGCCATCTCGGGCCCGAGACGGTGCGCACATCCTTCAAGGGCATGGTCGAGCGCTGCGCCGATTGCGGCTTCGACCTCGCGGGCGGTCGCGTCGAGGTGATCCCGACCGCCCATTACATGATGGGCGGCATCAGTTTCGGCCTCGATTGCGGCACCGAGCTGCCCCGCCTCTACGCCGCGGGCGAGGATACCGGCGGCGTCCACGGCGCCAACCGCCTCGGCGGCAACGGCGTGGCGAATTCCACGGTGTTCGGTGGGCTCGCCGGCACCGCGATGGCCCGCGCCGTCCTGCGGGAGGGACGCCTCAGCGATCCGGATCCGCGCGCGGTCGAGGCCGGGCTCGCCCGCGCCTTCGCGCCGCTCGGTCGGCCCGCCGGGGACCTCCCGGCGATCCGCGAGGCGCTCTACGAGACGATGTGGGACGATGCCGGCATCCTGCGCGACGCCGCCGGCCTGGAGCGCGCGATGGCGGCCCTCGACGGGCTCGCCGGCGCCGTGGCGCGGGCCGGCGCCCCGGCGGGCGACCATCGCTACGACCTGACCTGGATGGACCGTCTCAACCTCGAGAACCTCGTTCTGGTCTCGCGGGCGATCTGCCGGTCGGCGCTGGCGCGCACCGACAGCCGCGGCGCCCATTTCCGCGAGGACCATCCCGAGACCTCCGACCTCGCCACCTCGCACTACACGGTGGTGCGCCAGGTGGAGGCCGCGGGCGCGGGGAACCAGGCGGGCGAGGATCTCGGCGTCGCCCTGCAGCCCGTCCGCTTCACCCATGTGCGGCCGGGCCTCTCCCTCCTCGACGCGGCGGCCTGAGCCGCCCACACGCAACCGGGAGCACCCATGGACAGCCTGGCGACGGAGACCCTGCGGGGCGCCGACATCGTCGCGCGGACGCTGGAGGCGCTGGGCGTCACCCGGATCTTCACGCTGTCCGGCAACCACATCATGCCGGTCTTCGATGCCCTGCTGGAGACCGGGATCGCGGTGGTGCATGTCCGCCAGGAGGCGGCCTGCGTGCACATGGCCGATGCCTGGGGCCGCCTCACCGGGGAGCCCGGCGTCGCCCTGGTGACGGGGGGCCAGGGCCAGAGCAACGGCGCGGCGGCTCTGTTCACGGCGCTCGCCGCCGAGTCGCCCGTCCTGCTCCTGTCCGGCCATGCCGGCCTGTCCGAGCTCGGGCGCGGCGCCTTCCAGGAACTGGCGCAGGCGGAGATCGCCCGCCCCATGACCAAGGCGTCCTGGACCGCGGCCTCGGTCGCGACCCTCGGCTGCGACATCGCCGAGGCCCTGCGCCTCACCCGCGCGGGCCGGCCCGGCCCGGTCCATCTCGGCCTGCCGGTCGATCTCCTGGAGCAGCGGGTTCCGGCCGCCGCGATCCGCCTGCCGGGCCCGGACGCCGCGCAGATCCGCCCCCGCGCGCCGGAGCCTGCCCTCGTCGCGGACACGCTGCGGGCGCTGGGCGAGGCCGAGCGCCCGCTTGTCCTGTGCGGGCCGGCGCTCTGCGACGCGACCGGCCGCGCCGCGATGGCGAATCTCGCGGAATGCCTCGGCATCCCGGTGATCGGCATGGAGAGCCCGCGCGGGATCAACGATCCGAGCCTCGGCGCCTTCGCGCAGGTGCTGGCCCGGGCCGACCTCATCGTGCTGGCCGGCAAGCCCCTCGATTTCACCCTGAAGTTCGGGGACGCGCCGGCGGTCGCGGCCGGGTGCCGTTTCGTGGCGATCGATCCCGACCCGGCCCTGGTCGCCCGGGTGCCGGCGGAGCGCCTGCGCGCCTCGGGCCTCGCCGACCCGCGCCCCGTCCTGGCGGCGCTGGAAGCGTCCTGCCCGGGCCGCCACCCGGGCGCCGCCTGGCAGGCCCAAGTGCGGGACGCGCTGGCCTACCGCCCGCCGGCCTGGGCCGGGTTGCGGGGCGCGGCCGGCCGCCTCCATCCGGTGGAGCTCTGCCGCGCGGTCGACGGATTCCTCGAACGCCACCCGGAGGCGACCCTGGTCTGCGACGGCGGCGAGATCGGGCAGTGGCCGCAGGCGCTGGTCCGCGCCGGCCGGCGCCTGGTGAACGGCGTCTCGGGCACGATCGGCGCGTCGATCCCCTTCGCCATCGCGGGCCGGGCCCGGAACCCGGACGCGCCCGTCGTCGCCGTGCTGGGGGACGGCACCTTCGGCTTCCACATGGCGGAGTTCGACACGGCCGTCCGCTATCGCCTGCCCTTCATCGCGGTGGTCGGAAACGACGCCCGCTGGAACGCCGAGCACCAGATCCAGCTGCGCAGCTACGGCCCCGAGCGGACGCGCCACTGCGACCTGCTGCCGAGCCGCTACGACCGGGTCGCCGAGGCGCTGGGCGGCTTCGGGGCGCTCGTCACCGAGGCGGCCGACCTGCCGGGGGCGATCGAGGCCGCCCATGCCAGCGGGAAGCCGGCCTGCCTCAACGTGATGATCGAGAGCGTGCCCGCGCCGATGATCCGGATGCCGGGGTAGCGCCGGGCGAGAGACGCCGAACGACAGACGCCGAGCAAACGACGCACGGGCCCGTCCGGGGCCGCTTCCAGGGAGGTGGGCATGCTGAGACGGGACGTTCTGGCCGGGGCCGCCTGCACGCTGCTGCCGGGGATCGGCGCCGCGCGGGCGGAGACCGGCACGGTGAGCGTCGCCCGCCAGCCGAGCCTCGGCCACCTGCCGCTGATGATCATGGAGGAGCGCGGCCTCTTGCAGAAGGCCGCCGCCGCGCGCGGTCTCCCCGGCCTGGAGGCCCGCTACCTGACTCTCGCGGGCGGGGCGGCCATGAACGATGCGCTCCTCTCCGGGCAGATCCAGTTCGCCGCGGGCGGCGTGCCGCCCCTGGTGCTGCTCTGGTCGAAGACGGACGGGACGAGCCTCGCCGTCCGGGGCGTGGCGGCCATGAACGCGATGCCGCTCCTGATGAACACCAGCAACCCGCGCATCCGCACGCTCGCGGACTTCACCGACCGGGACAAGATCGCCCTGCCGGCCGTGAAGGTCTCGGTGCAGGCGATGTTCCTGCAGATGGCGGCGGAGAAGGAACTCGGGGAGGACCGTCGCAACGCCCTCGACCGCCTCACGGTGACGCTCTCCCACCCGGACGGGATGGCGGCCCTGCTGGGCGGCAGCGAGATCACGGCGCATTTCACGGCCGCGCCGATCCAGGAGCTGGAATTGCGCCGGCCCGGGATCCGCACGGTGCTCAACACCTACGACGTCCTGGGCGAGCCCTCGACCTTCAACGTGGTCTGGGCTTCGGCCGCCTTCGTCGACGGCAATCCGGGCGTCTACGGCGCCTTCACGGCGGCCCTCGACGAGGCGGTGGGCCTCATCAACGGCGACCCGAAGGCGGCGGCGGAATCCTATACCCGGCTTGCCCGCGACGCGAGCGACGTCGGCCTGATCCGCGAGATCCTGAGCAGCCCGCAGGTCGCCTTCTCCACGACGCCGCGGGCGATCGGCCGGTACGCGCAGTTCATGGCCCGCACGAAGACGATCCGCCGCGAGCCCGGGAGCTGGAAGGACCTGTTCTTCGCCAATGTCCACGACAAGGCGGGCAGCTAAAGGACCGCCGTCCGCCACGGGGGATGCGGGTTCGGCGCGAACGGGCGCGGGACGCCTCAGCGCAGAAGGCCGGGCAGCGCCAGCGCGGTGGTGGTGAGCCCGATGATGGCGAGCAGCGCCAGGACGAGGCTGCGGAAGCGGCGCTGATCGATCCGGGTGAACAGCGAGATCCCGATGAGCACGCTCACCAGCACCACCGGCAGGGCGAGCGCGAGGTCCTGCAACAGGTCGGCCGGGAACGGGTCGACGACCATCAGGATCGCCAGCGCCCAGACCTGCATCACCAGGGTGAAGGACTGGTAGACGGCCCGCTGCGTCCGCGGCTCCCAGCCCCGGACGAGGCTCCAGGCGGTGGGGAGCGCTCCCGACAGGCCGGCGATCCCGCCGAGCACCCCGCCCAGGAAGCCGATCGCCCCGTCGCTCCAGACATTGCCGAAGCCGATCCGGAAATCCGGCCGCAGGCAGGCGACGACGAGGCTGTAGAGGATCAGGAAGGCCCCGATGGCGACCTTGACCACCTGCGGGTCGAGATCGTGCAGGAGGTAGATCCCGATCGGCGCCCCGAACAGGCCCGGCAGGATCATCGCGAAGGCGGTCCCGCGCGGCGGCCAGGCCCGGAGCCGCAGGATCGAGATCACCTGCGAGAGCGTGCTGCAGACGAGGACCAGGGCCGTCGCCTCCACCGGGGAGCGGATCGACAGCAGCGTCCCGGAGGCGACGAGGGCGAAGGCGAAACCGGTGAGGCCGGAGACCAGACCCGCGCAGGCGATGCACAGGACGAGGAGCAGCGTCTCGTTCACCCGCCGGCACTCCCCGGCGCGACCCCTGCGGCTCCTGTCCTCACGACGCTCTCCCCCGGTTTCCCGGGCTCTCGCGACCCGGCGTGACAAGCCATTCCGATAGTCTTATATAAGAGCTCGGCGACGATGCAATCGCCGTCGCGCCGCGTCAGAGCCCGGCGCTGCGCGAGCGTAGGAGCCCGTCCGAATTTTCCGGCCCGGGCGCGTTGACAAGGCTTATATTTTACATCTTATATAAGACTAGTCGCCACAGAACGACGACCGACAGCAGGAGGACCGTTCATGAGCAGCCACGCCGCGCCCGGCGAGGGGCGCCGCAACCCGCACCTTCTCGCCCACAGCCCGCAGGACAACGTCGCGGTCGCGGTGATCGAGGGCCTCTCCGCCGACACCGCCGCCTTCGGCGTGGTCACCGAGGACAACTCGACCTTCGAGGTGCATGTGCGCCACGACATCCCGATCGGCCACAAGGTGGCCCTCACCGACCTGAAGGCCGGCGACACGGCCATCAAGTACGGCCAGGACATCGGCAAGGTGATCAAGGACGTCGCCAAGGGCGAGCACGTCCACGTCCACAACGTCAAGACGAAGCGCTGGTGAGGTGACGATGTTCAAGGATTCCGCTCCGCTCAAGCACGAGATCGCCACGCCCTTCGTCGGCGGCGCTCCCGACCAGCTCGCCACCAAGGCGCTGCCCACCGCGCGCGCCTCCCAGAATTACGCGTTGGCGACCTTCATGGGCTGGCGCCGCGAGAACGGCCGCGTCGGCGTGCGCAACCACGTCGTGCTGCTGCCCCTCGACGACCTCTCGAACGCCGCCTGCGAGGCGGTGGCCAACAACGTGAAGGGCACGATGGCGCTGCCCCACGCCTACGGCCGCCTCCAGTTCGGCGAGGATCTCGAGCTGCATTTCCGCACCCTCATCGGCATCGGCTCGAACCCGAACGTCGCCGCCGTGGTGGTGATCGGCATCGAGGACCAGTGGACGAACCGGGTGGTCGAAGGCATCGCCCGGACCGGCAAGCCGGTGATCGGCTTCGGCATCGAGGGCCACGGCGACATCGCCACGGTCGCCAAGGCCAGCTACCAGGCCAAGCGCTTCGTGCAATGGGCGACCGAGCTTCAGCGCGAGGAATGCCCGATCACCGACCTCTGGGTCTCGACGAAGTGCGGCGAGTCCGACACCACCACGGGCCTCGCCTCCTGCCCGACGGTCGGCAACATGTACGACAAGCTGATCCCGCACGGGATCTACGGCGTGTTCGGCGAGACCTCCGAGATCACCGGTGCCGAGCACCTCTGCCGCGAGCGGGCCGCCACGCCCGAAATCGCCGACAAGTGGTTCACCATGTGGAAGGCCTACCAGGACGACGTGATCGAGGCCCACAAGACCGACGATCTCTCGGATTCGCAGCCGACCAAGGGGAACATCGCGGGCGGCCTCACCACGATCGAGGAGAAGGCGCTGGGCAACCTCGAGAAGATCGGCCACGAGTGCCGGTTCATCGACGCGCTGCAGCCGGCGGAGGCCCCGGCCAAGGGCCCCGGCCTCTACTTCATGGACACCTCCTCGGCCGCGGCCGAGTGCGTGACCCTGATGGCGGCGGCGGGCTACGTGGTGCACACCTTCCCCACCGGCCAGGGCAACGTGATCGGCAACCCCGTGGTCCCGGTGATCAAGATCACCGGCAACCCGCGCACGGTGCGCACCATGGGCGAGCACATCGACGTGGACGTCTCGGGCGTGCTCTCGCGCGAGATGACGATCCCGCAGGCGGGCGACGCGCTGATCGACATGGTGGTGCGCACCGCCAACGGCCGGCTCACGGCGGCCGAGTCCCTCGGGCACCGCGAGTTCGTGATGACGAAGCTCTACCGCAGCGCCTGAGCGGAAGCGCTCGCGCGACCGCGGATCCCGAGACGGGTCCGCGGTCGCCGCCCCGACGCCACGGGGCGGGACGAGGCGGAGCGCGACCGGGCATCAAGCGCGGCGCCTCCCGCCAGGACACCGGTTCGGAGGAACGCCATGAGGCTGCTGCGGTCGATCTACGGCCAGGTTCTGCTCGGCATCGCGCTCGGCATCGTCGTCGGGGTGCTCGCCCCGAACTTCGCCGTCGGGTGCAAGGTGCTCGGCGACATGTTCATCAACCTGATCAAGATGATCGTCGCCCCGGTGATCTTCTGCACCGTGGTCGTCGGCATCGCCCATGTCGGCGACATGAAGAGCGTCGGCCGGATGGGCCTGAAGACCATCGTGTATTTCGAGCTCGCCACCACGGTCGCGCTCGGGGCCGGGCTGCTGTTCGTCAACCTGCTGCGGCCGGGCGACGGCATCAACGCCAGCGTCGAGAGCCTCGACGCCAAGCTCGTCGCGGGTATCGCCGGCAAGGCACACGCCCAGTCGCCGATGGAGATCATCGCCAACATCATCCCGCACAGCGCCGTCGACGCCTTCGCCAAGGGCGACCTGATCCAGGTGATGTTCTTCTCGGTGCTCGTCGGGATGGGCCTCGCCACGCTCGGCAAGAAGGGCGAGTTCCCGCTCCGGGTCGTCCACGCCTTCGGCGACGTGCTGATGAAGGTCGTCGGCCTGATCATGCATTTCGCGCCGGTCGGCGCCTTCGGGGCGATGGCCTTCACCATCGGCAAGTTCGGGCTCGGCATCCTCGCCCAGTACGGGCTGCTGATCCTCTCGCTCTACCTGACCTTCTTCCTGTTCATCGCGGTCTTCCTCGGCGGCGTGATGCGCTTCTACGTCGGCCTCAGCCTGTGGAAGCTGTTCCGCTACACGCGCGAGGAGATGTTCATCCTGCTCGGCACCACCAGCACGGAATCGGTGCTGCCGCGGCTGATGGCCAAGCTCGGCGGGCTCGGCATCGACCGCGCCGTCACGGGCCTCGTGATGCCCGCGGGCCTGTCCTTCAACATGGACGGGTCGTGCATCTACCTGACCATGGCGATCGGCTTCATCGCGCAGGCGCTCAACATCCCGCTCACCTGGGAACAGGAACTCGGCATCCTGGCGATCGCGCTCGTCACCTCGAAGGGCGTGGCGGGGGTGGCGGGGGCCATCCTGTTCGTGCTGGCGGCGACGCTCCAGGCCTCGCAGCTCCTGCCGGTGGCCGGCATCGCCCTGATCATCGGGGTCGACCGGATCCTGAACGAGCTGCGCTGCATCACCAACGCCATCGGCAACATGGTGGCCACCCTGGTGATCGCCCGCTGGGAGGGCAAGATCGACCTCGCCCAGGCCCGCGCCGTCCTCGACGGTCGGATGGAGCCCGACCTCGACAGCCTCGACGAGCCGGACGAGGCGGCAGACGGCATCCCCGCCGCCCCAGCGCGGGGGCCGGCCACGCTCCTGCGCCGCCAAGCGCCGGGCGCCGTGCCGGCAACCTGAGGCGGTCCTACCCGGAACGACCCCTTCGCCGAACCGACACACGAGAGATCAGCCCAGAGATGCCAAAGGTCGTCATCAGCGAGTTCATGGACGAGGCCGCGATCGCGGCGGAACTCGGCGGCTTCGAGACCCTCTACGATCCGGGCCTCGTCGACCGGCCCGAGGCGCTCCTGGCCGCGCTCCGCGACGCGGACGCCCTGATCGTGCGCAACCGGACGCAGGTACGGGGCGGCCTGCTCGCCGCAGCCCCCGGCCTGAAGGTCGTCGGCCGCCTCGGCGTTGGCCTCGACAATATCGACGTGGCGGCCTGTCGCGACCGCGGGATCGCGGTCTACCCGGCCACCGGCGCCAATGACGGGGCGGTGGCCGAGTACGTGATCGGCACCGCGATGCTGCTGCTGCGGGGCGCCTACGGGGCGAGCGCGGCGGTCGCGGCCGGGACCTGGCCGCGCAACGCCCTGATGGGCCGCGAGATCGCCGGCAAGCGCCTCGGCCTCGTGGGCTTCGGCGCCATCGCCCGCGAGACCGCCCGGCGCGCGGGCGCGCTCGGGATGGAGCTTGCCGCCTACGACCCCTTCCTCGACGACAGCGATCCGGCCTGGAGCGCCGATTACGGTCCGATCGCGCGCTGCGACCTCGACGCGCTGATCGCCCGGAGCGACGTGCTCTCCCTGCACGTGCCCCTGACCGACGCGACGCGAGGGATGATCGGCGCGGACGCGCTGGCCCGGATGCCCAGGGGCGCGATCCTGATCAACGCGGCCCGGGGCGGGATCGTGGACGAGGCGGCAGTGGCGGCGGCGCTCCGCGACGGCCGTCTCGGCGGCGCGGCCCTCGACGTGTTCGAGACGGAACCCGTCGCTGCCGGGGCCGGTGCGGTCTTCGCCGACGTGCCAAATCTCATTCTGACCCCGCACATCGCGGGCGTGACCCAGGAATCCAACGTGCGCGTCTCGGGCGTCACCGCCCAGGCCGTGCGCCGCCACCTGACGGAGGCCTGATCCCCGATGGCGACACGCTCGCTCCCCGACGCTATCCGCCTCGCGTCCGACGCCCTCGTCCGCGCCGGCACCGCGCCCGGCGCCGCCGACAGCGTGGCCCGCGCCCTCGTCGGCGCCGAGGCCGACGGACTGAAGGGTCACGGCCTCTCCCGCGTCGCCCCCTACGCGGCCCAGGTGCGGGCCGGCAAGGTCGTGGGCGACGCCGTTCCGGTTCTAACCCGGCCGCGGCCGGGCCTGCTGGCGGTCGATGCCGCCCACGGCTTCGCCTACCCAGCGATCGACGCCGCGCTCGGCGAATTGCCCGGGATCGTCCGGGCGCAGGGCGTTGCCGCCGCGGGCATCCGGCGCTCGCACCATTGCGGCGCAGCCGGCCGGCCCGTGGAGGCTCTGGCCGAGCAGGGCCTCGTGGCGTTGCTCTTCGCCAACACGCCCGCCGCGATGGCGCCCTGGGGCGGCAGCCGGGCGGTGTTCGGCACCAACCCGCTGGCCTTCGCCTGCCCGCTGCCGGGCCGGGCGCCAATCGTGATCGACCTCGCCCTGTCGAAGGTCGCCCGCGCCAACATCGTCGGGGCCAAGCAGCGGGGCGAAGCGATCCCGGAGGGCTGGGCGCTCGACGCCTCCGGCGCGCCCACGACCGACGCGGCGGCGGCGCTCGCCGGCACGATGGTGCCGCTGGGCGACGCCAAGGGCACGGCCCTCGCCCTGATGGTGGAGCTGCTCGCCGCCGGGCTGACCGGGGCGCGCTTCGCCGCCGAGGCGAGTTCCTTCCTCGACGCGGCGGGCGATCCGCCGGGCACCGGCCAGATGATCCTCGCCCTCGACGCCGCCGCCTTCGACGCGGCGGCGCTCGAGCGCTGCGCCCTGCTCGCCAGGGCGATCGAGGCACAGGACGGCGCGCGGCTTCCCGGTGCGCGGCGGCTGGCGCTGCGGGAGCGGGCGGCCCGCGACGGGCTCGCCCTGCCCGACGCCCTCGTCGCCGAGATCGAGGCGCTCTGAGATGCACCCTGCCTCGCGAATCCGCTGTGCGCCGGCAAAACCCATGATTGCCCGCAGCCATGCGGCGCCGTAATCCGATGGAGGGAGCGTTGCTGGACACGGGCTTCGACGCGGCTCCCGCGGCCGGGAGGCAGCGTCTTCACGACATGGAACGCGCGAGCGCAGGGCACCGGGCCGGGGAGCGTGGCGACGGGGTCGGCTTCCGGCCGCTCTACCGGCAGGTCTACGACACGCTGCTGAAGCGTCTCGCCGACGCGGTCTGGCATCCCGGGCAGATCCTGCCCAGCGAGGGGCAGCTCGCGGCCGAGCTCGGCGTCAGCCAGGGCACCGTGCGCAAGGCCCTCGACGCGCTCACCGCCGACAGCCTGCTGGTGCGCCGCCAGGGCCGCGGCACCTTCGTGGCCGACCACGACGACAAGCAGAGCGTGTTCCGCTTCTTCAAGCTGCGGCCGGACGCCGAGGGCGCCGGCACGCCGCTGAGCCGCGTGCTCGCGATCAGCGAGGCGCCGGCCAGCGTCGACGAGCGCGACCGGCTCGACCTCGTGCGCGGCGCCCGGGTCGTGCGGATCGAGCGGATCCGCTCGGTCGACGCGCGGCCCGCCCTGATCGAGACGATCAGCGTGCCGGCCGGGCTGTTCCCGGGCATCGCCGAGATGGAATTGCCCAATACCCTCTACAGCCTCTACGCCGCCCGCTTCGGCATCACCATCGCCACCGCGCAGGAGCGCCTGAAGGCGGTGCTGCTGACCGCCCGCTCGGCCGGCCTGCTCGAAGTCGCGGCGGGGCTGCCGGCCCTGGAGATCGACCGGGTGGCGATCGACCTCGAGGAGCGCCCGGTGGAGTGGCGCCTCTCGACCTGCCTGACGCAGGACCTGCATTACCTCTCGGTCCTGCGCTGACCGATCGAGAGCGCGGCTCCTCGCTGCGCGCCAACCGGATGGGAGGACCACGATGACCGCGCACCTGCGACGGGACGTTCTCAAGCTCGTCGGCCTCGGCGCCCTCGCGGCCGGGTCCGGGGCCCTGCGCCTGCCCGCGGCGCGCGCCGCCGAGGCCGCGTCCCTGCCCTTCGGCAACGGCGAGCGGCCCCTGGTCGCCTATCCGGGCAAGCGCCCGCTCCTGCAGATGACGGCGCGCCCGCCGCAGCTCGAGACCCCGTTCGGGGTCTTCGACGAGGGCGTGATTACCCCCAACGACGCCTTCTTCGTGCGCTACCACCTCGCCGACATCCCGACGAGCATCGACCCGGACGGCTACCGGGTCGCGGTGGGGGGCCATGTCGAGCGGCCGGTCTCGCTCGCCCTCGCCGACCTCAAGGCGATGGCCGGCAGCGAGGTCGTCGCCGTCAACCAGTGCTCGGGCAATTCGCGCGGCTTCTTCGAGCCGCGGGTCGCGGGCGGCCAGCTCGCCAACGGCGCGATGGGCAACGCCCGCTGGGCCGGCGTGCCGCTGAAGGCCGTGCTCGACCGGGCCGGGGTGAAGGCCGGGGCGGTGCAGGTGGCCTTCGAGGGCCTCGACGGGCCGGTGCTGCCGGAGACGCCCGACTTCGCCAAGTCGCTGCCGATCGACCACGCCCGCGACGGCACGGTGATGCTGGCCTTCGCCATGAACGGCGCGGAGCTGCCCTGGCTCAACGGCTATCCGCTCCGCCTCGTGGTGCCGGGCTATTACGGCACCTACTGGGTCAAGCATCTCAGCGCGATCACGGTGCTCGACAAGCCCTTCGACGGGTTCTGGATGGAGAAGGCCTACCGCATCCCGGACAATGCCTGCGCCTGCACCGAGCCGGGCCAAGCGCCGAAATCCACGGTGCCGATCGGCCGCTTCACGGTGCGCTCGTTCCTCACGAACCTCCAGGACGGCGCCTCCCTGCGGGCGGGGCGGACGGAGCTGCGCGGCATCGCCTTCGACGGCGGCTCGGGCATCCGGGCGGTCGCGGTCTCGACCGACGACGGCCGGACCTGGAGCGAGGCGACGCTCGGGCAGGATCTCGGGCGCTTCTCCTTCCGGCCCTGGACGCTCTCCGTCGACCTGCCGGCCGGCGCCCACGCGATCCGGGTGCGGGCCACGGGCAACGACGGCGCGACCCAGCCGATGGAGCCGCTCTGGAACCCGGCCGGCTACCTGCGCAACGTCGTCGAGACCACCCGCGTCCGCGCGGCCTGAACGGAGAACGCAAGCGATGCGATACCTGATTCTCGCCGCGGCCCTCCTCGCTGGCGCCGCCGCCCACGCCGCGCCGCGGAGCTACGCGCCGCCCGAACCGACCGCCGAGCTCCGCCCGGCCCCGGCGGACCATGCCGCCGGGTTCGAGGCCGCGCAGGCCAATTGCCTCACCTGCCACTCGGTGGACTACATCGCGATGCAGCCGCCCCGGAAGGGCAAGGCCTTCTGGGAGAGCGAGGTGACCAAGATGATCAAGGTCTACCGCGCACCGATCGGCGAGGCCGACGGCCGGGCGATCGCGGCCTACCTCGCCGAGGCCTATTGAGCGCGGCGCGTTCCCTGCACACGATCGGGGCCCATTCCCGTTCGGTCCGAGAGGCTATCGGATCTACACATCGTCCTCGGGCCCATATCCGTGGCATTCCGAGGCGCCGGTTCGTCCCTCCCCCCTCTGCGGGGGAGGGTGGCGCCCGAAGGGCGACGGTCGGGACGAAGTCCCGCAGAGAGGGGAACCCGGCTTCAGGGGGTGACGCAGCGTCGATGCCGAGCGCCGTCCTGAACCGTCGCTCCCCTCTCCCGCCTCACCGCGTTCGGCACCCTCCCCCGCAGAGGGGGGAGGGAGACGGCGCGGGTGGCATTCGCGATGCGTGACCCTCGTCACCCCTCTGCGGGGGACGAAGACCGCGCGGGCTGCATCCACGATGGCAGCCTATCGGAGCCCGAAAGGAGGGCTGCATGACGGCCAAGGCACCCGCGAAGGCGACGACGAGGCACCCGCTGGCGGGTCTCGTCGCGCGCACCGGCGAGGCCCCGGGGCTCCTGCCCGGCATCGTGCTCTGTCTCGGCATCACCGCCGTGGCGGTGGGCGTCCAGGCGATCGAGGAGCGGCTGCTCGACCACCCCTACATCGAGGCCCTCGTCGTCGCGATCCTGCTCGGCATCGCCGTGCGCACCGTCTGGTCGCCGGGCGACCGCTTCCGCGCCGGCATCGCCTTCTCGGCCAAGCAGGTGCTCGAGGTCGCCGTGACGCTGCTCGGGGCCTCGCTCAGCCTCGGCGCCATCCTGGCCTCGGGCCCCGCGCTGCTGACCGGCATCGTCGGGACCGTGGCGCTCGCCATCACCGCGAGCTACGCCATCTGCCGCAGCCTCGGCCTCCCCGCCCGGATGGCGATCCTGGTCGCCTGCGGCAACGCGATCTGCGGCAATTCCGCGATCGCCGCCGTGGCGCCGGTGATCGGGGCCGACAGCCGGGACGTCGCCGCCGCCATCGCCTTCACGGCCGTGCTCGGCGTGCTGATGGTGCTGGGCCTGCCGCTCTTCGTGCCGCTGGCCCACCTCTCCGAGCACCAGTACGGCGTGCTCGCGGGGCTGACCGTCTACGCCGTCCCGCAGGTGCTCGCCGCCACCGTGCCGGTCGGGCTGATGGCGACGCAGGTGGGCACCCTGGTCAAGCTGGTGCGGGTGCTGATGCTCGGCCCCGTCGTGGTGGCCTGCTCGCTGCTCGCCGCCCGCCTGCCCGCCGCGGACAGGTCGCGCCCGGCGACGCCGCGCCGGCTCGGCTTCGCCAAGCTGGTGCCGTGGTTCATCCTCGGCTTCCTGGCGCTCGCCACCGCGCGCTCCCTCGGGCTGGTGCCGGACGCCGCCGCCCAGCCGCTGACCCGGCTCGCGGGCTTCCTGACCGTGGTGTCGATGGCCGCCCTCGGGCTCGGCGTCGACGTGCGGGTGCTCGCCCGCGTCGGCGCCCGGGTGACGCTGGCCGTCTCCGGATCGCTCGCCGTCCTCCTGGTGATCAGCCTGCTGCTGATCCACGCCCTCGGCCTCGCCTGACGGCCGGACTCATTCCCCGGGACGGGAGGCCAGCGGCAGCGCGGTCGAGCGCTTGACCTGTCCGAGGGCGAAGCTCGACTCGATCGAGGCGACGCCGTCGAGGCGGGTGAGCTTGTCCTTCAGGAAGCGCTCGTAGGCCGCGAGATCCTCGACCACAATGCGCAGCAGGTAGTCGCGCTGCCCGGTCATCAGGTAGCAATCCACCACCTCGGGCCAGCGCGCCACCGCGTCCGCGAAGCGGTCGAGCTGCTCCTCGCGCTGCCGCTCGAGCCGGATCGAGGCGAAGACGCTCACCGGCAGGCCCGCCGCGACCTGATCCACCACCGCCACATAGCCCGTGATGATGCCCGCCGCCTCGAGCATCCGGATGCGGCGGGCACACGGGGAGGCCGTCAGGCCGACCCGCTCGGCGAGCTGGAGCGCGGTGAGGCGCGCATCCTCCTGCAGGGCGGCCAGGATCTTCCGGTCGATCACGTCGATCGCGACTCTTGGCATGAAATCGGCTCCCGGCAGCGCTCGGCGATTGATTGCAGCCAATTCGGTGCCGCGCAATGCCGCAGATTGGGCGCCGTTGCCCGGATGGCGGCGCTACACTCCGGGTCATGAGCGATTCGCGACTGCCCTACCTCTCGGCGCTGGCCCGGAAGGCCCTCTGGCTCTCCACCTGGACCATCCACAACGCCAACCACCTGCGGCCCTCGGCCGACGGGATGAAGGTGGGCGGCCACCAGGCCTCCTCGGCCTCCCTCTGCGCGATCATGACGGCGCTCTACGGCGCGGTGCTGCGCCCCGAGGACCGGGTCGCGGTCAAGCCGCATGCGAGCCCGGTCTTCCACGCGCTGCAATATCTGTTCGGGCACCAGACCCGGGAGAAGCTGGAGAATTTCCGGGCTTTCGGCGGGGCGCAATCCTACCCGTCGCGCACCAAGGACGTGGACGACGTCGACTTCTCGACGGGCTCCGTCGGCCTCGGCGTCGCCCAGACCCTCTTCGCCGGCCTGGTGCAGGATTACGTGCGCGCCAAGGGCTGGGGGACCGGACGTCCGGAGGGCAAGATGGTCGCCCTGATCGGCGATGCCGAGATGGACGAGGGCAACATCTTCGAGGCCCTGCTGGAGGGCTGGAAGCACGGCCTGCGCAACACGTGGTGGATCGTCGACTACAACCGCCAGAGCCTCGACGCCGTGGTGCGCGAGGGCCTCTGGGCCAAGTTCGAGTCGATGTTCCGCAATTTCGGCTGGGACGTGGTGGTGCTCCGGCACGGCTCGCTCCAGCAGGCGGCCTTCGCCGAGCCCGGCGGCGCCGCGCTGCGGGACTGGATCGAGGCCTGCCCGAACCAGATCTACTCGGCGCTGGCCTTCCAGGGCGGGGCGGCGTGGCGCAAGCGCCTCACGGACGAGCTCGGCGACCAGGGCGCGGTCTCGGCCCTGATCGAGCGGCGCTCCGACGCGGAGCTCGCCGCGCTGATGGGCAATCTCGGCGGGCACGACCTGCCGATGCTGGTCGAGGCCTTCGAGGCGGCCCGCGCCCATGACCGGCCGGTCTGCTTCATCGCCTACACCATCAAGGGCCACGGCCTGCCGCTCGCCGGGCACAAGGACAACCATGCGGGCCTGATGACGCCCGCGCAGCTCGAGGGCTTCCGCGCCGAGATGGGCGTGCGTCCGGGTCACGAATGGGAGCCCTACGAGGGCCTCGACGTGGCGCCCGACGCGATGGCCCGCTTCCTCGACGCCGTGCCCTTCGTCCAGGCCGGGCGGCGGCGCTACGCGGCGCCCGAGATCGCGGTGCCGGAGCGCCTCGAGACGCCCCGTCAGGCGAGCCTGTCGACGCAGGCCGGCTTCGGCCTCCTGATGCACGCGATCGCCAAGAGCGACGAAGCCTTCGCCAGCCGGATCGTCACCACCTCGCCGGACGTCACCGTCTCGACCAATCTCGGCGCCTGGGTGAACCGCCGCGGCCTCTTCGCCAAGGAGGAGATGGCCGACATCTTCCGCAAGGAGCGCATCCCCTCGACCTACAACTGGACCTTCTCGCCGGGCGGCCAGCACCTCGAGCTGGGCATCGCGGAATCGAACCTGTTCACCGCGCTCTCGGCCCTCGGGCTGTCCCACTCGATCTTCGGCGAGCGCCTGCTGCCGGTCGGCACGCTCTACGACCCCTTCATCGAGCGCGGCCTCGATGCGCTGAACTACGCCTGCTACCAGGATGCCCGCTTCATCCTGGTGGCGACGCCGGCCGGCGTGACGCTCGCCCCCGAGGGCGGCGCGCACCAGTCGATCAAGACGCCGCTGATCGGCATGGCCCAGGACGGGCTCGCATCCTTCGAGCCGGCCTTCGTGGACGAGCTCGCGATCCTGCTGCGCTTCGCCTTCGCCCACATGCAGCGCAGCGGCGCGGCCGAGCCCGACCCCGCGACGGGGCTTGCGGACGCGTCCGGCGGATCGAGCTATTTCCGCCTCTCGACGCGCACCCTGGAGCAGCCCTCGCGCCAGATCGGGCCGGAGCTCGCCGACGACATGATCGCGGGCGCCTACTGGCTGCGCAGGCCCGGGCCGAACGCCGAGGTCGTGGTGGCCTACCAGGGCGCCCTCGCCCCGGAGGCGATCGAGGCGGTCGGGATGATGGCCGAGGACCGGCGCGACGTCGGACTTCTCGCGATCACCTCGGCCGACCGGCTCCATGCCGGTTGGAGCGCCGCCCAGGCCCTGCGCGAGGCCGGCAATCCGGGCGCGGAGAGCCATGTCGAGCGCCTGCTCGCCGACCTGCCCCCGCATTGCGGCCTCGTCAGCGTCCTCGACGGGCACCCGGCGACGCTCGCTTGGCTCGGCTCCGTCCACGGCCACCGGCAGCGGGCGCTCGGCGTCTCCCGCTTCGGCCAGACCGGCACCGTCGCGGATCTCTACCGCCATTTCGGCATCGACGCGCGCGGCATTGCGGCCGCCGCCCAGGCCATCGCGCCCGGGCGCGCGATCCGGCATCTCAGGCGGGCGTGAGCGATGTCCGCCGTCCGCGCGCGGCAGGACGGCGGCTTGCGCGACCGGGCCGGCCGCGGAGGGCCCGGACGGCCGGTCCGCCGCCGATCGCGCTTCGTTGCTTAATCCAAAGGTGACAGTCCCATCGAAGGCAAGTCACCGGAGCCGGCGCGGTGCCGATCGGCCGGACACACTGTAATCGCGGCGTGATCCGCTCCGCCCGCCCCGTGAGACTTGAGAAGCCGTCGGCCAGTCATCCCCGTGTCACTGGAATCCGGTCAAACGCCCCGACCGGAATCAATCCAGAACCATTCGGGGATTCAGCATGGCTGCGAACCAGATCGGCCCGTCGACCACACAGACGTCCTACCTCGCTCCTCTCGATCCCGCCGTCAGCTTCACCTCGATCCTGAGCGCCGGCGATCAGGTGCCCGGCTCGCTGAAGGCGGACGGCACCCCGTGGCGTTTCGTCGGCACCCCGGACGGCATCGGTGCCTTCGACAACGGCAACGGCACCTTCACCGTGCTCCTGAACCATGAGATCGGGCCGACATCCGGGACATTGCGCGCGCACGGCTCGATCGGCGCCTTCGTCGACCGTCTCGTCATCGACAAGAACACCCTCGCGGTGGTCTCGGCCGGCGATCTCGGCCAGAAGGTCTTCACCTTCAATACGACCTCGGGAACCTACGTCCCGAGCACGACGGCCTTCAACCGCCTGTGCTCGGCGGATCTTCCCGCCGTATCCGCTTTCTACGACGCCGCCACGGGCCTCGGCACCCAGGCGCGGATCTTCATGAACGGTGAGGAAGCGGGCGCCGAAGGCCGGGCCTTCGCCTGGGTCGCGACCGGAGCCGCGGCGGGGACCGTCTACGAACTGCCGCGCCTCGGCAAGCTCTCGTTCGAGAACTCCGTCGCCAACCCCGCCACGGGTACCAAGACGATCACGATCGGCCTCGACGATTCGACGCCCGGTCAGCTCTACCTCTATGCGGGCGACAAGCAGGCGACCGGCACCGACATCGACAGGGCCGGCCTGACCAACGGCAAGCTCTACGGCATCAAGGTGCCGGCCTTCACCCAGGAAACGACGGCGCTCGCCCTGGGCGCCGCCGGCACGCCGTTCACGATCCAGGAGATCGGCCCGAACGGCGACGCCTCGCAGATGACGGGCGCGCAGATCCAGGCCGAGAGTACGGCCGAGGGGGTGACCGAGTTCCTGCGGCCGGAAGACGGCGCCTGGGATCCGTCGAACCCCAACCGCTTCTACTTCAACACCACCGACGCGATCACGGCGCCGTCGCGCCTCTGGGCGCTCGACTTCGTCGATGTGAAGCGCCCGGAACTCGGCGGCAGCATCAAGATGCTGCTGGACGGGACCGAAGGTCAGGTCATGCTCGACAACTTGACCGTCACCGCCGACGGCAAGGTCGTCACCCTCGAGGACGTCGGGAACAACGCCCGGCTCGGCAAGATCTGGCAGTACGACCCGGCGACCGACGCGCTGACCCAGTTGGCCGAGCACGATCCCGCGCGCTTCTCCGGGATCACGCCGCCGTTCAACCAGGATGAGGAAAGCTCGGGCGTCATCGATGTGACGTCGATCCTGGGCAAGCCAGGCAAGCAGGCCTTCCTGATCGACGTGCAGGCGCATTACGCGTTCGGCACCCCGGAGATCGTCGAGGGCGGTCAGCTGCAGGTGATGTATATCGATCGCACGATCGACGGGACGTCCGGCAACGACACCCTGACCGGCAGCGTCATCGACGATCTGATCCGGGGTCGCGACGGCAACGACATCCTCATCGGCGGCCGAGGCAACGATATCCTCGACGGCGGCGTCGGTCTCGACACGGCCGTCTTCACGACCCGCTTCGCCGACACGCTGCTGGTCCAGGGCGGCGGCACGACGATCTTCAGCGGTGCCGACGGCGTCGACACGCTGACCAATATCGAGCAGTTCCGCTTTACCGACGTCACCGTCGGCCTCAAGCCCGATCTCTACGGCAGCCCGCAGACCGGCACCGCGAGCGCCGGCGTCCAGGTCGCGGGCCTGTACGACGGCCTTCTCGGCCGCAGCGCGGACGATTCCGGCCTCGTCGCCTTCACCGACCTGCTGAAGAGCGGTGGCACGGTGGCGCAGGTGGCCGATGCCATCCTGCACTCGGCGGAGTACACGACCCGTTTCGGGGATGTGACCCAGAAGTCCAATTCGGCTTTCGTCACCGCGTTGTACCGGACGGCGCTGGGACGGACGCCGGATCAGGGCGGATTCGACGCGTACCTGACTGCGCTCAACACGGGCACGTCACGCGCGGTGGTCGCCGCGAGCATCGCCCTCTCGGCGGAGAACTTCACCGGCCTGACGGTCGACGAGACGGGGATCTTCGTGCCCGACACCGAGGCGTCGGTGGCCGGGCGGCTCTATTTCGGGCTCCTCGACCGTCCGGGGGAGGCTGCCGGCCTGCATGACAATGCGGCCTTCCTGGAGCGCGGCGGCACCGCCAAGCAACTGGCCCAGCTCTTCCTCGACTCCGCCGAGTACAGGTCCCGCTTCGCAGGCCTGAGCGATGCCGCCTTCGTCGAGGGCCTCTATCAGAACGCGCTCGGACGGGCGTCCGACGCGACCGGGTTCAGCGACTTCACGACCTTCCTGGCGAAGGGCGGGTCGCGCGCCGACGTCGCGTTGGCCTTCACGCAGAGCACGGAGGGGCAGGCGCATTTCGCGCCGGTGCTGCAGCAGGGCTGGGTCGCCGTCTGAACCCCGTTGCAGAGGCCGAATGCGTCCGGCTCGGACGATGGCGGATCCGGGTCGGCGACCGAGGTTCAGCGGGCGCCCGAGGCCCGGCGCGTGCGGCGCTCGGCCTTCCGGGTCGCGGTCTCGCGCAGGTGCTGCTCGATCGCTCCGTTGGCCCGGCCGCGCATGAGGCGCACCGCCTCGACGTCGTCGAAGGTGTCGGGGAAGCGCCGCGACAGCCAGAGATAGGCGCTGGCGAGCTTCACCGTCCGCTCCTGGTAATCGAGCTGGCCGGCGAGGTTGGCGCGCAACGCCGGCACCCCGGCGCCCGCGGCACGGGCCTGGGTCCAGCGCTCCAGCACCGCCATCGACGCCTCGTCGCGTCGGTCGACCGGGCAGACCGAGAAGGCGAATTTCTCCTCGATCGGCAGCCGCGCCCGGTCGACGACCCGGGCGACGTCGAGGATCTCCTCCAGCGCCGAGGGCTGGAACGGCGAGCCTGCGTAGAAGGTGGCGCGGGCGAAATGCGTCAGGACCTCGTGGAGGCTTGCGGTCTGCATCTCCTCGGCGACCGAGCGGATCGCGATGAGATCGGGCCGGACGTAGAAGCGGGTGTCGGCGGCGGGCGCCGTCGGGGCGCCGCCCAGCGCCGTGCGGATCGGCGCGAGGGCCGTCTCCTCGGTCGCCGCGACGTAGCCGACCTCCTGATGGCCGTAGCGGCCGGCCCGGCCGGCGATCTGGCGGATCTCGGAATGGGTCAGTGCGCGCTCGCCCGTGCCGTCCCACTTGCGCACCGCCGAGAACACGATCCGCTTCAGCGGCCCGAGGTTGAGGCCCATGCCGATCGCGTCGGTGGTGACGAGGACGCCCGCCTCGCCCGAGCGGAACCGGGCGGCCTCGGCGCGCCGGACCTCCGGCGAGAGCGCGCCGTAGATCGTCGCGACGCTGTGCCCGCGCGCCACCAGGATCTCGCGGTTCTCGTGCACGGCCCGGCGCGAGAAGGCCACCACGGCGTCGCCCGCCTCGACCTTCTCGAGGGGCACCGGATCGTCCAGCAGCACGAGGGGCGACTTGCGCAGGAAGGGGATCACCTCGAGCGACTCGTTGGCGGCCTCGGCCGCGCGGCGGACATAGGCCAGCGCGTCGTCGGAGCCGCAGACGATGACGGTGCGGGCCGGGATGCCGAACAGGGCGTTGGTCCAGGCCCAGCCCCGGTCGGGATCGGACAGCATCTGGATCTCGTCGATCACCGCCACGTCGACGGGCCGCGTCAGGTCCGCGGTCTCGATGGTGCGCGCCGTGTGGGTCGAGTCGGCCTCGCCCAGAACCTCCTCGCCCGTCACCATGCCGGCGCGCAGGCCGCGCTCCAGCAGGGCCTCGTAATTCTCCAGCGCCAGCAGGCGCAGGGGCGCGAGGTAGGTGCCGGTCGGGGCCTGCGTCAGCTGCGTCAACGCCGCGTAGGTCTTGCCGGAATTCGTCGGCCCCATGTGGAAGACGATGCGCCGGCCGAGGCGGCGCGCGGCCGCGAACTTCTCGATATAGGCACCGAAGCCGACCTGATCGCGCAGGCGGCGCAGGCGCGAATCCTGGCGCGCCACCATCTTGGCGCGCCGCCGCACCGGCGTCAGCGTGTCGTTGAGCGAGCGCGCGAGGTTCGGGCCGACCCGGAACTGGCGCGAGCGCAGCGAGCGGTCGAGGGCGTCCACGTAGGTGCCCGCATCGGCTCCGACCTCGCGCAGGTCCGCGACGATCTGGGCGCGCAGGCGCTCCACGGGCTTGCGCAGGTCGCGCACGATCCGGTCAGACGTGGTCCGCACGGCGCCGCGCAGCTCGTCGAGGCGCCGCGCGGGATCGTTCCCCTCGGCCATCTCCCGCAGGATCTCGGACGCGAGGCCTTCGGGCGGTCCTTCGAGCCGCAGCGCAAGGCGACCGTCGTCGAGGAGCGGGATCGCGGTGCGCAGGCTCCAGGAGATCGCGAGCGCCTGGGTGACGATCGGCTTGAGGGCGGGGATCGCCCGGGCGATCGCGGCCGTGCCGGTCTCCGCGAAGGCCCGCCGCGCCGCCATCGACCGCAGGGCCGCGGCGACGCGGGCATCGGCGACATGGCCGCCGAACTCGGGCAGATCGAGCTGCTCGCGCAGGGCCTCGAGATCGACCGATCGCAACGGGATACCGAGACGGCCGAGCGCCTCGATCAGGATCTCGATCGTCGGTTGGACGCGCTTGCGTGCCATGCTTGCCCCTGGCGGCCCGGCGCCGCGCCCCGAGAGGAGAGTGGGCCGACGGACAGCCCTGTCAATGGACGGCGCAGGGCGATCTCGACCGGAGACGGGCCTACGGCTGGGCGCCGGCCGGCCGGCCCGACTCCGTCGCCGGCTCGTCGGCGGGCGGTGCGGTCGCCTGATTGCGGCGGGCCGCCTCCTCGGCCTCGCGGGCGCGGGCCTGGCGCGCGGCCTCCTCGGCCGCGGCCTGCTGCGCCTTGAGCCGGGCCTGACGGGCGGCCTCCTCGGCTTCGGCCTGCTGCGCCTTGAGGCGGGCTAGGCGGGCGGCCTCTTCGGCTTCCGCCGCCGCCTTGAGCGCCGCGGCACGGATCCGGTCCATCTCGATCCGCGCGCGGCGGCGCTGGCGCTCCACCTGATCGGCCTCGAACAGCTCGATCCGCTCTAGCTCGCGCTGCAGCACCACCGCGGCGAGGCCGGTGCCCAGCGCGCCGGTGTCAAGGCCGCGGTCGGGGGCCGCGACCGGACCCGAGAGGTTCAGCTGCACGGTCGGCACACCGCCCGTCCAGCCGCGGGGCACGCCGCTGCCGGCCAGGGTTCCGCGTGCGTCGAGCCGGTTGCTCCGCAGATCGAAGGCGAGGCTGCCCGTCCAGCGCCCGGCGCCGAGATCGAGGTCGAGGGGCCCGGCCCGCAGCACCCCGCCGACGACGGTCGCGGGCGCCGTGACCGATCCGCGGACCTGGGCGCCGGCCCGGCCGAGTTCCTCGCCGACGATCTGGGCGAGACGGCCCTCGCGCAGGGGGTCGTCGACCTCGAGAGCCCGCCCGATCGCGCGGTTGAGCGCGTCCGGATCGATGGCCCGCACGGCGAGATCGGTCAGGCGGATCTCGCCGCTGCCCGCGAGGTTGCCGGCGAGCGCCGCCGCCGGGCCGCCGGTGCCGAAGCGCAGGCTCGCCGAGAGACGGCCGGTGACGGCGCCCCCCCCGGAGAGCGCGGCGATCGAGGCATCCGCCAGCCGGCCCTCCCCCGACAGCGTGAGGCCACTGCCGCGCGGCGCGAGGCTCACGGACCCGGTGAGCCGGCCGTCGCCGAGCCGGCCCGAGAGGTCGCGCAGGGCGAGCGTCCCGTCGGTGCGGTCGAGCTTGAGCGTGGCGTCCGTCGCCACGAGGCCGCGGCCGAGGTCCAGGCTGCCCGCGTGCAGGTCGAGCGCCGCGGATCCGAGCCACGGGCGCGGGCCGCCGGTCGCCTCGTCGGGTCCGACCAGGGCGGCTGCCAGCTGCGGCACGGACAGGCGCCCGAACGCGGCGCTGCCGGTGAGCCCACCGTCCGGAGCGAGGACGAGCTGCGCCTCGGCGGCCTCGCCGGACAGGCGCCCGGAGACCCGGGCCCGGGTGCCGCTGCCCGCGCCCTCCAGCCCGATCGTCAGGGCCGCCGGCCACGGGCCCGGCGCCAGGGCGGCGGCGCCGGCGAGCGTCAGGAAGGGCGCGAGATCGGCGGTCTCGGCCCGGATCTCGCCGGCCTCCGGCATCCCGTCCCCGGCGCCGAGGCGGATCGGCCGGGTGGTGGAGAGGCTCAGACCCGCGACGGTGCCGCTCGCCTCGAGCGCCAGCCCCTCGCGCCCGCGGGTCGCCAGGAGCTTCAGGCTCCCGGGCTGCTGCAGGCCCGCGATGTCGCCGCGACCGAACCAGAGCCCGGCGCGCGGGCTCGCGATCTCCGTCTCGGCCCGCTCGACGATCCCGGCGCGGCTGGTGAGCGCGAGGGAGAGGCTGGCGCCCGCGGCCTTGCCCGAAGCCTTCACCTGCAGCGCGGGCGCACCCGGCATCCGCTCCACCGTCACCCCGAGATCGAGGCTGCCGGCGCGCAGGAAGGCGGGCACCGCACGGATCTCGTCGAGCCAGAAGCGCTCGAGCAGGCCGAGGAGCGGCGCGGCCACCGGCGCGGCCAGCCGCCCGCTGATCCGCCCGGTCCCGTCGAGGCCGATCCGCCCGGACAGCGCCGCGCTCGCGCCCGCGAGGTTGCTCACGTCGAGACTGTCGACGACGAGGCTCGCGCCGTCGGTCTGGATCCGGGCCGCGATCGTGCCCTCTCCCGAGCCCGCCGTCCCGTAGCGCACGTCGCGAGCCTCGAGCGTCAGCCCGAGATCGGTGTCGCGCAGGCTCGCGATCGTGCCGCCGAGCGTTGGCAGCGCCGCGATGTCGATCCCGCGCGCCGCGATCTGCGCCGCGAGACGCGCGCGCACGGCCCCGTCGGCGGCGGTGTAGCGGGCGTTGCCGGTGATCGTGGCGGGGCCCAGGCCGAGGCGGAGGTTGCGCAGCGAGAGAGCGGCGGCCGCCGCCGAGACCTCGGCGCTCGCCTCCACCGGGCGGCCGTCGAGGATCGCCAGGGCGGGTCCGTCGAGGCCGATCCGGCGCAGGTAGCGCCCGAGCCCGTCGGATCGGCGCGCGGCGAGCGAGGCGGAGCCGGTGAAGCTCAGGGCCGGCGCCGTGTCGAGGGAGCCGCTCAGCGCGAGCGCGGCCTCGCCCGGCGCCGTCACGCCGAGCCGGCGCAGCACGAGGCCGCCGGTCCGGTCGAGGGTGCCCACGAGGGCGAGGTCGGACCATTCCGCCGCGCCGAGCACGGCGCTCTCCACCGCGAGGTCGAGATCGAGCATCACCGGCAGGCCGCTGCCCTCCCGCGGGAAGCCGCGGGCGATCAAGCCCTGGCCGCCGCCCGAGCCCAGGAAGGCGTCGAGGTCGAGGCGGCGGGCCGCGAGCGTCAGGCCCGCCCGCCATTGCCGCAGGTCGAGCCGGCCGCTGCCGGCGAGGCGCAGCGGCCGGCCGCCGGGATCGATCTCCGCGCTCACCGTCTCGAACCGCACCTGCGGCCCCTCGGCCTTGAAGCTGCCGGAGAGCGAGAACGGCAGGTACTCGCCGGCGGCCTGGGTCGGAGGGCCGACCACGAGCCGCGCCGAGCCCTCGGCCCGGACGGCGAGCGCCGCATCCTCGCCGCGCCCGGCTCCAGGGACGGGCGCGAGGCTGAGGCGGGCGTCGGCCTCAAAGCGTGGGCGGGTGTCGCCGCCGCCCGAGAGCTTCAGCGTCACCGCGCCGTCGTCGCCGATCGTCCCGGTGGCGAGGCGGAACGGCAGGCCGCCGCTCGATCCCTCGACCCGCCAGGGCCCGGCAAGGGCCGGCGCCTGGAGGCTGAGATCCTGGGCGTAGAGCTGGTCGGTGCGGCCGGTGGCGGGCACGACCGTGGTGAGGAGCAGGTGCTCGATCCGCAGATCCTCGACCGCGAGGTCGCGGCCGCGCAGGCTGTCGCCGAGGCCCGCCGGGACGAGGAGCGCGTCGCCGTCGCTCACCGGCATCCGGACCTCGGCTCGGCCGACGCGCGTCTCGGTGAAGCGGAACTCCCCCTTCAGCAGGGGCGCGAGGGCCACCTCGGCCTCGACGCCGCGGGCGTCGAGGGCCGGCGCGCTCCCCTCCCCGCCGAGATGCAGCCGGTCGAGCCGCAGGTGCGGCGAGGGCAGCAGCCGGATCGCGATCCGGCCCTCGCTGCGGGCCGGAAGGCCGAGCGAGCGGGCGATGCCGCGGTCGACGAGGGCGCGATGGGCCTGCCAATCGATGAACGGCGGCGCGGCGAGCGCCGCGACGAGGATCAGGATGACGGCGCCCGCGAGCGCGGTCAGAAGGTCACGCACCGTTCTCGTTCCGCCTGCAGCCCACCCGCACCGGCCGGTCCGGGGTCACGTTCGGGGACATGGCTGCGGAACCCGCCCGGCGCGGCCGCCCTGCCCTCTCCCGCGCGGGACATAGCATGCCGCGCCGCCCTCTGCGCCAGGGGGGCTGCCCGCGGAAACGACGCCTGCCTGCCGCCGACTGTCGGGGTCTGCGCGCCGCGGCGGTCAGCGGCGGGGGGCGACCGTCGGGGCCGTGTTGATCGGGGGCTGCGAGATCTGGTTGCGCTGGATCTCCATGCGGTTCGCGTTGGTCTGCGCGTTGAGGTCCTGCTGGACGCCGCGGATCTGGTTCTGCTGCATCATCGTCGAGTTGGCGGCGTTGGGGTTGGTCTGGCCGATCTGGGCGAGGGCGGGCCCCGCCGAGAGGACCGCCACGAGGGCGGCGAGCGTGATCGGTGCGGTGCGGAGGGTGCGGCTCATGGAGCGACTCATCGGTTCCGTGGGGTTCAGGGCGCCGATCGGCGCCGAGTTCGAGGCGCCTGTCGGCGCCGGTCTCGGGATGTCGACGCGGCCGGGCCGCGGCGGGTTCCACCGGGCGCGCGGTCGCGGACCGGCCCGGGCCTCGACGCCGTTCGTGTTTTGGTCCAGGGAGAGACGATGCAGGACCATGAGAATTCCGCATCCGCAGACCCGGAGCAAGGTGCCGCCGGCGCGGCGCGCGGCTCGATCGCCGCGCGCGCCATGGGCGGCTTGCGGCCGAGCGCCGCGTCCTACCTCGAGGGCCTGAACCCCGAGCAGCGCCGCGCGGTGGAGACCACCGAGGGACCGGTCCTGGTGCTGGCGGGCGCCGGCACCGGCAAGACCCGGGTTCTGACGACGCGCATCGCGCACCTGATCGCGACCGGGCGGGCGCGGCCCTACGACATCCTGTCGGTGACCTTCACCAACAAGGCCGCCCGCGAGATGAAGCACCGCATCGGCGCGCTCGTCGGGCCGGCGGGCGAGGGCATGCCCTGGCTCGGAACCTTCCACGCCATCGGCACCAAGATCCTGCGCCGCCACGCCGAGCTCGTCGGCCTCAAATCCGACTTCACCATCCTCGGCACCGACGACCAGATCCGCCTGATGAAGCAGGTGATCGCCGACCAGAACGTCGACGAGAAGCGCTGGCCCGCCCGCGCGCTCGGCCACGCCATCGACGGCTGGAAGAACCGCGGCCTGGGCCCCGAGCAGGTGCCGCCGGGGGAAGCCTCGGCCTTCGCCTTCGGCAAGGGGGGCGCCCTCTACACCGCCTACCAGGCCCGGCTCGCGACCCTGAACGCCGTGGATTTCGGCGACCTGCTGCTCCTGTGCCTCAAGCTCTGGCGCGAGAACCCGGACGTGCTGCAGACCTACCAGAGCCGGTTCCGCTACATTCTCGTGGACGAGTACCAGGACACCAACGTCGCCCAGTATCTCTGGCTGCGGCTCCTGGCCCAGGGCCACCGCAACGTCGCCTGCGTCGGCGACGACGACCAGTCGATCTACGGCTGGCGCGGCGCCGAGGTCGACAACATCCTGCGCTTCGAGCACGACTTTCCGGGCGCGACCGTGGTGCGGCTGGAGCGCAACTACCGCTCCACCGGCCACATCCTCGCCGCCGCCTCCGGGCTGATCGCGAAGAACGAGGGCCGGCTCGGCAAGACGCTGCGCACCGAGGACGCCCTGGGCGAGCGCGTCACCGTCACGGGCGCCTGGGATTCGGAGGAGGAGGCGCGCCACGTCGGCGAGGCGATCGAGTCGCTGCAGGCGAAGAAGCATCCGCTCTCCGAGATCGCCGTGCTGGTGCGGATCTCCGCCCAGATGCGCGAGATCGAGGACCGCTTCGTCCAGCTCGGCCTGCCCTACCGGGTGATCGGCGGCCCGCGCTTCTACGAGCGGGCCGAGATCCGCGACGCGCTGGCGTATCTGCGCGTCACCGCCAACCCGTCCGACGACCTCGCCTTCGAGCGCATCGTCAACACCCCGAAGCGGGGCCTGGGCGACGCGACGCTGCAGCAGCTCCACACCTACGCCCGGGCCGAGCGGGTGCCGCTGCTGCTCGCCGCCCGCCGCCTGTGCGAGACGGACGAGCTGAAGCCCCGCGTCCGCGCCACGCTGCGCGCGCTGACCGAGAGCTTCTCGCGCTGGGCGCGGGCCGTGGAGACACAGCCGCATTCCGAGGTGGCCCAGACCATCCTGGAGGAATCCGGCTACACCGAGATGTGGCAGAAGGACCGCTCGGCCGACGCCGCCGGCCGCCTGGAGAACCTGAAGGAATTCGTCCGCTCGATGGAGGAGTTCCCCGATCTCGCGGGCTTCCTCGAGCACGTCTCGCTGGTGATGGAAGCCTCCGAAGCCGAGGGCGCCGAGCGCGTCTCGCTGATGACGCTGCACGCCGCCAAGGGGCTCGAGTTCGACACCGTGTTCCTGCCGGGCTGGGAGGACGGGCTGTTCCCGAACCAGCGGGCGCTCGACGAGAGCGGCCGGGCCGGGCTGGAGGAGGAGCGGCGCCTCGCCCATGTGGGCCTGACCCGCGCCCGCAAGCGCGCCAAGCTCTCCTTCGCGGTCAACCGCCGGATCCACGGCCTGTGGTCCTCGACGATCCCGAGCCGCTTCATCGACGAGCTGCCGGAGGCGGCCGTGGACGTCGTCGAGGCGCCCGCCCATTTCGCGGCCGGCGCCTCGCGCTTCGACCGCAACCCCGCGCCGTTCGGCGCCTCCTCCTACGGCACGCCCGGCTGGCAGCGGGCCCAGGCCGCCACCGGCGGCCGCGGCTTCGCCGGCTCCGCGCCGGGCGGACGCGCCGGCGGGCGCCCCGGCGGCCCGCGCGAGATCGAGGGCGAGCTGATCGCCAAGTCGACGGGGACGCCCTCGGCCTTCCAGGGCGGGCAGCGGGTCTTCCACACCAAGTTCGGCCCCGGGACGGTCGCGGGCGTCGACGGCAACAAGCTCACCGTTGACTTCGACAAGGCCGGCCGGAAGATGGTTCTCGACAGCTTCATCCAGCCAGGCTGAGCTGTCCCGCCGGCCAAGCCCGGACTTCGAGGGCGGCAAGGCCGGCCGGAACCGCCCCACGGGGCGAGCGAGGATCGCGGGCGTGCCGGATGCCGTGCTGTCCCGGATGGCGTTCCGAGTGTCTTCCGCGCAACGGTCGCGTGCGATCCGCCCGCCCCAGCCCGCCCCCCGGCCGAACCGTCTCCGGATTGCAACATCGCGGGTGCAAGGCTGCGTCGGCGCCGGCGTGTGGTGCGGGCGTTGCTTGTGCCGTCGAGGCCCGTTCGGGCCGCTTGGCGCAGGTGTGCACAGGCAGTTTTCGGCGCGATGGAACCCGGACAATCGCGTCGGAATTTGTTTGTTGAATGTGACAAAAGGTGTGACGCAGAACGGTACTACTGAAGCGCAGTGACATATCCAGATTGGCAAGTCCGAGTGGAGTGTTGATCGATGAAAAGACGGCGCGCACGACTTGAACTGGTTGAAGATCGCGGAGGCAGACTGCATCGAACCCGGTTCGACGAGGAACGTCACTTAAGTCCGATCCAGCCACTGACCGATCGACAGGGCGAATATCTCGAAGCTCTTTCCCGCCACGCGCAAGTGATCGTGCTCGGGCCCGCCGGCACCGGCAAGACCTTCATCGCCGGAACCCGCGCCGCCGACCAGCTCCGCCAGCGCCGCATCGCCAAGGTGGTGATCACCCGGCCCAACGTCCCCTCCGGCCGCTCCCTCGGCTTCTTTCCCGGCACCCTCGAGGACAAGATCGCGCCCTGGGTCGCGCCGCTCACCGAGGCGATGAAGGAGCGCATGGGCCAGGCCGCCTTCGAGATCGCCCTGAAGACGGGCGACATCGAGATCGTCCCCTTCGAGGTGATGCGCGGGCGCACCTTCAAGAACTGCCTCGTGATCCTCGACGAGGCGCAGAACACCACCACCGCCGAGATCAAGATGTTCCTCACCCGCATCGGCGACGATTGCCAGGTGATCATCAACGGCGACGTGTCGCAGACCGATCTGCGCGAGACCTCGGGCCTGCGCACGGTGATCCATCTGATCAAGAGCCGCATGATGCCGGTGCCCGTGGTGGAGTTCACCCGCGACGACATCGTGCGCTCCGGCATTTGCGCGGAGTGGGTGAAGGCTTTCGAGGAAACCAATCTCTGAGTTGAACTGTTAGGCTCGGCGGGTCGGTTGCGGAGACCCGCCGTGCCTCTCCGGCACGAGAAGTCGCTTCGAACCTCTCTCCCGAGAGGATGATCCGGGTGCCGCGCCCGGGACTTTGAGAACTGGAGTCTCTCTGTGAGGAAACTGACCTTCGCCGTCGCCGTGCTCGCGTCTCTGGGCGCTGCGGCCGTCGTCTCCGCTCCGGCTTCCGCCGCTCCCGGCGCACCGGTCGGCGTCTCCGCGCCCGAGGGCGTCACCCAGGTCCGTATGGACGGGATGGAGCGCCGCATGATGCATCGCCGCATGGAGCGCCGCATGATGCATCGGCACATGGAGCGCCGCATGATGCGCCGCCACATGATGCGTCGTCATATGATGCGCCACCACATGTGATCGTCCGCCGCGATGGCGTGGGCTCCCGCGGGACCCGCGCCGTTGCGTGCCGGTGGGGCCGCTTCGATCGCGCGCCCGGCGCACATTGCCGCGGACCGGCGGGATTCCCATCTCGAGCCTTCGCGTGAGATCCCGTGCAGACGCCCGGGACGGCTCGCGCCGCGGCTCGGGCCGCCATCCTCGGAGACCAGACATGCCCCCCTCCAATCGCCTGTTCGACGATTTCGCCCGCCTGATGACCGATGCGGCCGGCGCCGCTCAGGGCGTGCGCCGGGAGGCCGGGACGGTGGTGCGGGCCCAGGCCGAGCGCCTGATCCGCGACATGGACATCGCCTCGCGCGAGGAGGTCGACGTTCTGCGCGACCTCGTGACGACGCTGCGCACCCAGAACGAGGCCCTGTCCGCGCGTGTCGCGGCCCTCGAGGCCAAGGTCGGCGGTTCGGCCGGCGCTGCCACGGCGGGGGTCAGCGAGGTCGTCTGAGCACCGATTCGGGGGCTTCGGGCTTTTGCACAGGAAGCGGAGTCGGCAGAGCCGTTTCCTGTTCACTGCGCGGGATCGGCGCTTTGTGTCGCGACTCCCGGCCGGTCTATAGTCGGTCAGGTACTGATTCGCCCGAGCCCGCCGATGACCGTCAGACCGTGATGCTTCGCTAGAAAGCCTTCGATCGTATTGGATCAAGCTTTACTGTGACGTGACGCGCGTAGACGCTTCGGTTGCTATCCCACCGTTATGCCGCTGCGCCGCTTGCCGGTCGACAGCTTGGATCGTCATGCCCCAGCTTCGCGTCGATATCGAAGACTACGACCGTATCGAGCACCCGCTCGACGTCGTTGAGCGTCTGGCCTCCCTACGCGACTGGATCTTCGACCGGGCCGAGACCGACGAGATGTCGGTCACGAGCCCTGGTCGCTGGACGGATTACAACATCGCCTTCACCTGGATCGAGGACGTCGAGGCGCTGCACGTCGCCTGCGCCTTCGACCTGAAGGTGCCCGAGCGCCAGCGCGTCGAGGTGCTGCGCCTGGTCTCCCTCGTCAACGAGCAGCTCTGGATCGGGCATTTCGACCTGTGGTCGAGCGACAACGTGGTGATGTTCCGCCACGCGCTGGTGCTGACGGGCGGGGTGATCCCGACGCACCCGCAATGCGCGACCCTGATGAAGAGCGCGGTCGAGGCCTGCGAGCGCTACTATCAGGCCTTCCAGTTCGTGCTCTGGGCCGGCAAGAGCGCCCGGGAGGCCCTCGACGCCGTGCTGTTCGAGACCGAGGGCGAGGCCTGAGCGGCGCCGCCCGAGACGAGCCTGGAATGTCCTCCGCGATGGCGACGCGTTCGGGCGGGATGCCCGCCTCCCTCCTCCTCGTCGGGGCCGGCAAGATGGGCGCCGCCATGCTGGCGGGCTGGCTTGAGGCCGGCCTCGAGCCGGGCGCGACCGCGATCCTCGATCCGGCCCCGTCGCCCGAGCTGGCACGGCTCTGCGCCGCGCGCGGCCTCGCCCTGAACTCGGCCGCGACGGCGCCGCCCGAGATCTGCGTGCTCGCGATCAAGCCGCAAGGCCTCGACGCGGCTGCGGCGCCGCTCGCCGACCGGATCGGCCCCGGGACGCTGCTGATCTCGATCCTGGCGGGCAAGACCATCGCGGACCTGACCCAGCGCCTGCCCGGCGTTCTAGCAATCGTGCGGGCGATGCCGAACCTTCCGGCTAGCATCGGCCGGGGCGCGACCGGCGCGGTGGCGAGCCCGGCGGTCACACCCGGGCAGCGGGCGCTGGCCGAGGCGCTTCTCGGCGCCACCGGCCACGTCGAGTGGCTCGGCTCCGAGGGCGAGATCGACGCGGTGACCGCCCTGTCCGGCTCCGGGCCGGCCTACGTATTCCATCTGGTCGAGGCGCTGGCCGAGGCCGGGATCGCGGCGGGACTCGAAGCCGGGACAGCGGCCCGGCTCGCCCGCGCCACGGTCTCGGGTGCCGGGGCGCTCCTCGATGCCGACCCCGCCGAGGCGGCGGAGCTGCGCCGAAACGTCACCTCGCCCGGCGGCACGACGGCGGCGGCCCTCGAGGTTCTCATGCGCCCCGATGGGCTCGCCGCCCTGATGCGCGAGGCGGTCGCCGCCGCCAAGCGTCGGGCGGGCGAGCTCGCGGGCTGAGCGCGGCCTAGCTGCTGCCCGGATCGGTCTCGTCGGCCTGGGTGTCGCCCCCGGCCGGCCCCTTGCCGGGCAGGCCGCCGGTCTTCTCGTTCGGGTCCTTCACGGCGTCGGGCGCGACGTTGGCGGGCTTCGTCTCGGGGACGCCCTCCCCGGTTCCGGCGTCCTTGGCCCCGGCGTCCTTGTCAGCGCTCATCGGCCCGTCTCGCGTTCCGCCTTGGAATGGCCCGCGGCCACGGTCTCGCCGGCATCGGACCCGCGCGAGGCCTTCTGGTCGGAATGTCCGCCGGACGAGCCCCCGAGGGCGGGCGGTGCGCGCCCCGCCTCGCCGGCCTCGGTCCAGCCGGCGTTTCGGGCGCCGTCCGTCTCGCCCCCGCTCCCCATGTCGGTGATCGCGGCCTGGGCGGGCGTGTGATGGCCGCCGCCGGCCGGCGGATCTCCGGGCGTGCCGACGGCGTCGTCGGGCTTACGGGTTACGGTCTCGGGCTCGCGCGGGCTCATCAGCGCTTCCCATCGTCGGCGCCGACCGGCGCGGTGGCGCGGTCGATGGCCTCCTGGGCGGCGCCGTCCGGCTGGGCGCTGTCCGTCCCGGCGATCCGGCGCAGGTTCTCGGGCGGGGTCTCGGCCTCGGTCGCGTCGGTCGCGTCCGAGCCGGGCTTGCCCGATGCGATCCGCGCGGTCTCGGCCTCGCCGCCGGGGTCGCGGGTCAGGTCGTCCTGGGTGCGCTGGGGCAGGCCGATGTCGCGGGCGGAATCCTGGCCGAGATCCTGGCCGTTCCGGTCGGCATAGGCGTCGAAGTCCTTGAGCGACGGGCGCTCGCGGTTCTGTTCGGTCATGGCGGTTCCCTGTCTCTTGGCCGGGTCAACCGCCGCCGCGCCCCGAGGTTGCGCCCCGGGCACGCGGTCGCGCGCGGCGCGGCCGGATGCGACCGGCCGCGCCGAGGGGATTCCGCTCAGCCGATGCCGTCGAACAGGGCGGAGGAGATGTAGCGCTCGGCGAACGAGCACGCGATGGTGACGATGCGCTTGCCCTTGAACTCGGGCCGGCTCGCCAGCTCGAGCGCCGCCGCGACGTTGCCCCCGGTCGAGATGCCGCCGGGGATGCCCTCCAGCCGGCCGAGGGCCCGGGCGGTGTCGAACGCGGTCTGGTTCGAGACCTTGAGCACGCCGTCGAGGATGTCGGTGTGCAGATTGCCCGGGATGAAGCCGGCGCCGATGCCCTGGATCTTGTGGGGGCCGGGCTGGCCGCCGGAGATCACCGGGGAGTCCTCGGGCTCGACCGCGAAGACCTTGAGGTTCGGGAGCCGCGGCTTCAGCACCTCGCCGACGCCCGTCACCGTGCCGCCGGTGCCCACGCCCGCGACGAAGGCGTCGAGTTCCCCGTCGGTATCGGCCCAGATCTCCTCCGCGGTGGTCTTGCGGTGGATGTCGGGATTGGCGGGGTTCGAGAATTGCTGCGGCATCACCGCGCCCGGGATCTCGGTGAGAAGCTCCTCGGCCTTGGCGATCGCACCCTTCATGCCCTGCGCGCCCGGCGTCAGCGCCAGTTCGGCACCCAGGAAGGCCAGCATCTTGCGCCGCTCCAGCGACATGGTCTCGGGCATCACCAAGATCAGGCGGTAGCCGCGGGCCGCCGCGACGAAGGCCAGGGCGATGCCGGTGTTGCCGGAGGTGGGCTCCACAAGGGTGCCGCCGGGCTTGAGCTGGCCGGAGGCCTCCAGCGCGTCGATCATGTTGACGCCGATGCGGTCCTTCACGCTGGAGATCGGGTTGAAGAACTCGAGCTTCAGCAGGATCTCGGCGTCGATGCCCCGCTCCCGCGGCAGGCGGTTCAGGCGCACCAGCGGCGTGTTGCCGATCGTCTCGGTGATCGAGCCGTAGACGCGGCCGTGCCCGATCCTGCGTGCTCCCGTGCTGGTCTCTGCGCTGCCGGCCATCGTGGTCTCCTCTCAGGCGTATCTCGGGACCGGGGCGCCGCACGCGGGCGGCCGCCCGTTTCGGGTTCGACGCGATATCGCTTCGCACCCCTCGGGGCAATCGACCTAACCGACGGAAGCAACAAATCTTTTCACGATCGCGGCGCGGGGCGAGGCGGGCCGGAAGAATGTTCTCCTTTGGCCTGCTCGCCCGACATGTTCCGTCTCTCGGCGACGCGCCTGTCCGCGCCGTGGCCGGCCGCGGAGGCGCGGCCATCGGGCGCGCCGCCGGACCGGGTTTCGGACACCGATCGACGGCCCTGCGCAACAGATGATTAAGGTTACTGGCCTAAGAATCGGGAAGACTTTCGTATTCCGGCGGTGCGACCGCCCCGAGGACGACCCCGATGCGTACCGTGTCCCTCGCAATGCTGGCGATCCTCGGCCTGACGGCGCCCGGCGCGCGCGCGGCCGACATGGCCGAAGATTTCCTGCGCGGCTCCGATTACAGCGAGCCGCTGATGCCGGTGACGACCAATATCGATTGGAGCGGCGCCTATGTCGGCGGCCACGGCGGCTACACCAACTCCGCGCTGGGCTTCAAGAACGTGTTCCAGGCGATGGTGTACCGGCAATCGCACGACACCAGCGGGGAATCGGTCTTCAACGCCTCGACGCAGCTGAGCGCCCGCTCGCAGCGGATCGACGGCGGCAGCTACGGCGCCTATGCGGGCTACAACGTCCAGTACGGCGACGTGGTGTTCGGTTTCGAGGGCGACTACACGTGGTTCGGGAAGACCGGCATCAGCTCGGATCAGGTCGGCTTGGTGTCTTCGAATGCCAACGGCAATCTCGATCACCTGGGTCTCTACGGTAAGTCCTCGACCCGGATCGAGGATTACGGCACCGTTCGCGGTCGCCTCGGCTACGCCTTCGGAAACCTGCTGCCGTATGTCACCGGCGGTCTCGCACTCGGGCGCATGCAGGTCACCGACCAGATCCGATATCAGAACTACGGCTACAATCTCACCACCTACAACGCCAATCAGGCGCTCGCTCCCGGTGCGAGCCCGGCCTACGTCACCAATTACGGCTACGCGGGCTTCAGCCAATCCGCTCCTGATTCCAGCGTGCCCGGCACGGGAACTGATTTCCAGAAGCGCAGCAAGGTCGTCGCCGGCCTCGCCCTCGGCGCCGGCCTCGAATTCGCCGTGACGCAGAACGTCATCCTGCGCGGCGAGTACCAGTACGTGCTCTTCGACGATTTCGGCGGCCACAAGAGCAACCTGAGCACGCTCCGCGGCGGCGCCGCCGTCAAGTTCTGAGCCGACCGCCCCCCGCGCCCGGAGCCCGCCCATGTCCGCCCGTTCCACCCTCGAACGACCCGAATCCGCGCATCTCGGATCCGCCCGTCACACGGGGGCACCCGCCGTGGCCGGCCTCCTCGCGGTCCTCGCCGGCGTCCTGACGCTCGCCGCGCCGGCGCGGGCGCAGCCCTACGATCCGGGCTTCGGGCCCGCGCCCTGCGCCCGGTCCGCGCCGTGCCGTCATCGCGCGCCGCCCTATCCCGGCCGCCGCTTCGGACCGCCGCCGGCCCTCATCAGCGGCTACCTGCCCCGCCCTCACAGCCTGCCGATGTACAACGAGCCGCCGGCCCGCCTGCCGCGGTACTGAGCGCCCTCAGCTCTCCAGCTCGCTGTCCCAGTAGAGGTAGTCGAGCCAGGTGTGGTGGTATTGCCGGTGGTCGAATTCCGGCTGGCGGTGGTGCAGCTCGTAGCGGGTCGGGCGGCGCGGCTCGGTGAGGAGGGGCATCGCCGCCTCGTCGGGCGTGCGGTTGGCCTTGCGCAGGTTGCACGGGCTGCAGGCCGCCACGACGTTCTCCCAGCTCGACAGGCCGCCGCGGGACCGGGGCACCACGTGGTCGAAGGTGAGCCCGCCGGAGGGCAGACGCAGGCCGCAATACTGGCAGCTGAAGGCGTCGCGCAGGTAGATGTTGTAGCGGGTGAAGGCCGGGCTGCGCGCCAGCGTGACGTAGTTCTTGAGCGCCACCACGCTCGGCACCCGTAGCGCCCGGCTCGGCGAGCGCGCCTCCACATCGTAGCTCGCCACCAGGGTGACGCGGTCGAGGAACAGGGCGGTGAAGGCGTCCTTCCAGGACCACAACGACAACGGGTTGTAGGAGAGCGGCCGGTAATCCGCGTTCAGTACGAGCGTTTGCAGGTCCATCATCGGCACGACTCTTCGAACGGCGGCCCGACGGGACAACGCGCGAACCGGGTTCTGCGCGCCGCCTGGGGGCGAAGATCGACGGGAAGGGGTGGGTCGCGGGTGAGGCCGGGCGCGCCCAGGCAGGCGCGGAGCGGGCGCGGCGCCGGCGATCGATGGACGAAGCGATGGGGGAACGGGCGGAGCGCGCGGCGCCCGGAGCGGCCCGAAAAGGCGGTACGTTGCGGCGCGTGGCGGGGCTCCGGCGGCGAACCGCCCGGCCGCGCCCCTTCGCCCGGTGACGAAAAGGCCCTGTCCATCGGGGCTTAGTCTAATATCAGGGTGACAGCCTTGTGAAGCCGCGCGCGCCGGCCGCGCGGACGCACCCACAGCCGCGCGTGTCCTGCGCGCCCGGCATGCGTCTTGGCCTACGCATTGCTCCGCTGCGGACGGGGCTCGACGGGGCTGCCGGGTGGGCAGAGGCACGCTTTCGCCCTATTGCTCCGGCACACCCCTCGGCAAACCCCGCCGCTGCCGCGCCGCTCGGCCCGCCCGCCGCCGCCCCCCGCCGCGGTCCGGGCAGCGGCCCGATATCGGCCCGCGCCGACGGCGCCCGGTGCCACCCGCACCGCCCGACGAGAAGGATGCCCATGATCAGAGCCCCGTGGCGCCCCACGAGCCGCCGACGCCTGGGAGAGAGCCTCCGCCCGGGCACGCGATCGCGCGGCCCCGCGCTGCTGGCCCTGCTCGCCGGGCTCGCCCTCGCGCCGGTCGCCCGCGCCGAGACGGCGGCCCCGAGCGCGCCTGCCCAGACCGCCCCTGCCCAGACAGGTCCGGTCACCGCCAAGCCAGCTGACGGCAAGCCCCCCGAGGCCAAGCCTGCCGATTCCAAGCCGGCGGCGACCGCACCGGCGGAGGCCAAGCCCGTCCCGAAGAAGCCGGAAATGTCGGAGCAGGGCAAGGAGGTCCGGGCCAAGCTCGACGCGGCCAAGGCCGAGCTCGACCGGCGCGAGAAGGAGCTCGCCAAGCCCGACCTGACGGCGGCCGACCTCGCGGCCGTGCGCGACGGCGTCGGCCCCGTCACCGACGAGATCCGCACCCTGATCAGCCGCCTGGACAGCCCGCTCGAATCCGCCCGCGAGCGCCTGACCCAGCTCGGACCGAAGCCAAAGGAGGGCGAGGAGAGCCCGGAGGTCGCCCAGGAGCGGCTGGAGCGCGAGACCGCGGTGGCGCGCATCGACGAGTCCCAGCGCCTCGCCCGCTCGCTTCTCGTCCAGGGCGACCAGATCGTCGACCGCGTCTCGAACCGGCGGCGCGAATCCTTCACCCGCGGCCTGTTCGAGCGCTCGCAGCCCCTGCTCAGCCCCGGCCTGTGGACGCGGGTCGCGGCCGACGTGCCGCGGGACACACGCTCGCTCCAGAGCGCGCTCTCCGATATCGGGCTCTTGTTCTCGCGCAACGGCACCCTCGGGAACCTGCTGCTGCTCGGCCTCGCCTTCGGCGTCTCGGCCGCGCTCTATCTCGGGCGGCGCAACATCGCCCCCAAGCTCGGCCGCCGGGACGAGGCCAAGACCGAGCCGTCGCGGCGCGCGACGCTCATGGGCGCGTGGCGGGTCATCCTGGTCGGCACGCTGCCGGCCCTGGCGGGCAGCTACGCGGTCTACTACGCCCTCGACGCCACCGACCTGCTGCCCTCCCGGCTCCTGCCCTTCGCGGGCGCCGTCCTCGGGGGCCTCGCCTTCATCGCCTTCGTCGAGGCGCTCTGCGACGGGCTGCTCTCGCCCGACAAGCCGGCCTGGCGCCCGGCCCCGGTGAGCGACAGCGCGGCCTCGCGGGTGAAGCGGCTCGCCGTCGGCATCGCCACGGTGATCACCGTGGTGAAGGCGATCGAGGCCCTGAATTCCGGGATCTCGGCGGCGCTGCCGATCTCGATCGCCACCCGGGGCATCGGCGCGCTGGCGATGGCCGCCATGCTGGCCGTGGGGCTGCACCGCTTCGCCGACACCGAGGACGAGGAGGAGGCCTGCTTCGGCCCCTACGTGCCGACCAGGACCACGACGGGCATCGGCGGCCCGGCCCGCCTCCTCGGCTGGGCCGCGGTCGGGATCATCGTGGTCGCGGCCTGCGGCGGCTACGTCGCCTTCGCGACCTTCCTGATCGACCAGCTGGTCTGGGCCGTCTCGGTCCTGGTGCTGCTCTACCTGCTGGTGCAGAGCATCGACACCTTCGTGGCCGGCTCGCTCAGCGAGGGCGCGCGCTTCGCCACCACGCTGCAGGCCAATACCGGGCTGCGCAAGCGCTCCCTCAACCAGATCGCGGTGCTCGCCACCGGCGCGGCGCGCGTGGTGCTGTTCCTGCTCGCGGCCCTGCTGGTGCTGGCGCCCTGGGGGCTCGACTCCACCGACATCGTCTCGTCGGTCCGCTCGGCCTTCTTCGGCTTCAAGGTCGGCGACGTCACGATCTCGCTCTCCACCATCAGCATCGCCATCGCCATCATGGTGCTGGGCGTCGCGATCACCCGGGCGGTCCAGCGCTGGCTCGACAACACCTACCTGCCGGCCACCGACCTCGACGCGGGCCTGCGCAACTCGATCTCGACGATCACCGGCTATTGCGGCTTCCTGATCGCGCTCGCCATCGCCTTCTCGTATCTCGGCCTCAGCCTGGAGAAGCTGACCATCGTGGCCGGCGCGCTCTCGGTCGGTATCGGCTTCGGCCTGCAATCGATCGTCAACAACTTCGTCTCCGGCCTGCTCCTGCTCTGGGAGCGCCCGATCCGCGTCGGCGACCAGGTGCTGATCGGCGACAGCGAGGGCATCGTGAAGCGCATCTCGGTGCGCTCGACCGAGATCCAGACCTTCGACCGCTCGGCCGTGATCGTGCCGAACTCCAACCTGATCTCGGGGGTCGTCAAGAACCGGGTCCGCGGCGACCGCACCGGCCGGGTCTCGATCACCGTCAGCGTCCTGCGCAACCAGGACCCGGTGCGGGCGGCCGAGATGCTGAAGGCCTGCGCCCACGACCATCCCGACGTGCTGCGCGAGCCCGCGCCCTCGGTGGCCTTCCGCAAGATCGGCGACCCCTTCCTCGAATTCGAGCTGATCGCCATGGTGGTCGACGTCTCGATGTCGATGCGCGTCCAGACGGACTTGAACTTTGCCGTGTTCAGGACCTTATCGGAGGCGGGATTCATCCCGGCGCTCGGCCCGGGCTCCAGCGTCGTGACGGTGCAGGGGCTCGACGGGATGCAGAGCGCGATGGCCGAGATCGCCAGCCGGTTCGGCCAGGCCGGCCGGCCCAGCCGCGAGGCGGCCGAGTAGGCGCCGGGCCCAGGTCCCGGAACGGTGGGGAGGTCAGGGTGAGGACGGTCGGTCTGCCTTTGGGTCTTGCGGGCCTCTGCGCGCTCCTGCTCGGGGGCTGCGCCGCCGATACCGGGACGACCGGCGCGATCCCGAGCCTCTACCTGCCGCTCGCCAACAGCGCCGCGCAGATCGATGCGCAGGCCGCGCGCGACATGATCTCGGCCTATCGGCGCGGGCGCGGCGAGTCCGCGCTGACGATCGACCCGGATCTGCAGCGCCTCGCCGAGGCCGAGGCCGCCGCGATGGCGGTGGCCGATCGCCCGAGCAAGGCCCAGACCGTGAAGGTCGCGGTGGAGCGCCTCGGCTACGCCTCCGCCAACGCCAACCTCTCGGCCGGCTACCACACCCTCGCCGAGGCGTTCTCGGGCTGGCGCGACAGCCCGCCCCACAACGCCGTGATGCTCGACCCGGCCGCGACCCGCATGGGCATCGCCACCGCCTACGCGCCGGGCTCGAAGTACAAGGTCTACTGGGCCCTCCTCACCGCGAAGTAGCGCCGGGACCGGATCGATGCGCTGCGCCACGCTGCTCGCCCTCGTGATCCTCGCGGCCTGCATCCCCGCGGCCGGCCTGCCGGCGCGCGCCGCCGCTTTGCGCGCCAGCCTCGGCACCGCGACGCCGGGAGGCGGCTTTCCGGCCTATGCCGAGGCGCTCGTCGCCGCGCTCCGGACCGTCGATCCCGACCTCGTTCTGGAGACGCGCCCGACCGGCGGCTCGGCGGAGAATCTCGGCCTGCTGCGATCCGGCCAGCTCGATCTCGCGCTCGTCCAGGGCGAGTTCGCCTACGAGGCGCTCGCATCGGAGGCGGCGCCGCGCCTCACCGTCGCCGCGCCGATGTACCCGACGCCCGGCCTGTTCGTGGTGCCGGCCGACAGCCCCGTCCGCGCCGTCGCCGACCTGCGCGGCCGGGCCGTCGCCCTCGGCACCCGCAATTCCGGGCTGACCGTGATGGGGCGTGCCGTGCTGGAGGCCTCGGGGCTCGATCCCGCCCGCGACGTCACCCCGCTGCTCCTCGACCATGCGGGCGACGGGCCCGACCTCGTCCGGAGCGGGCGCGCCGCCGCGCTCTGGGGCGGCGGCATCGGCTGGCCGGGCTTCACCGCGGTCGCGGAGGCGCCGGGGGGCGCCCGCTTCTTCGGGGCCGCCCCGGAAGCGATTCCCCGGCTCCTCGAGAGCCGGACCTCCCTGCGGCGAATCACCGTCCCGGCGGCCAGCTTCCGCGGGCAGGCCGAGCCGATCGAGACGGTCGGGTCGTGGAGCCTGATCCTGGCCCGGCCGGGCCTCGATCCCGCCATCGCCGAGCGGCTGGTCCGGGCGATGGACGCGGCGCGCGCCGATCTCGCGCGCCGGCTGGTCCAGGGCACGGGCAGCGATCCGCGCAATCTGCGCGCGGCGGTGCCGGCGGCGTGGCTGAATCCCGGCACGGCGCGGGCGCTCGATGCGCTCCCGGACCGCCCCTGATACCAGCAGTGGTAGTTCACCAAATCTGAAACCTCTCGTGATTGCATCATCGCCAACGTCGCGCGTCGTCCGCGCGGCGGTTCGAACTCTGGCCGGGTGCAATCCATGCGGTTATCCATCAAGGCGAAGCTCGCGGCGCTGTTCGGGGCGGTCGCCCTCCTGTCGGTCGGTCAGGCCGTCCTCGGCATCGCCGACCTGACGACGGTCCGCGGCTCGATCCAGGAGGTCTCCGGGACGTGGCTGCCCGCGGTCGACGTGATCAATCGCCTCAACACGGCCACGCGGGAGAACCGCGTGCGGATCTACCGCCTCGTGATGGGGTCCGAGACCGCGCAGGCCCTCGCCGAGAACCGGAAGACCCTGGCCGAGGCCGATGCCGAGCTGGACCGCCTCGCCACGGCCTACGCGGGCGTGATCCGGACCGAGCCGGAGCGGGCGCTCCTCGGGCGCTTCACCCGGATCTGGGGCACCTACCGGGTGCAGCAATCCGAGATCCTGGACGACATGGCGTCCGGCCGGAAGGCGGAGGCGCTGGCCCGGCTGCTCAAGCCCGAGATGGCGGGCTTGGCGCGGGACGCGATGGCCGCGCTGAAGGAGGGCGTGCTGCTCGCCAAGACCGGCGCGGAGACGGCCGGCGCGCAGGGCCTCGAGAGTGCGGCCGCCGCGATCCGGAACGCCGTGATCGCCGCAACCCTCGCGGTGATCACCTCGATCGGCGCGGCCCTGTTCGTCCTGTTCGCGATCTCCCGCCCGATCGGGCGGATCACCGACTCGATGGGCCGGCTCGCCGGCGGGGACGCGGGGGTGTCGATCGCGGGCACCGGGCGCAGCGACGAGATCGGGGCGATGGCGGTCGCCGTGCAGGTGTTCAAGGACAACCTGATCCGCACCCGCGCGCTGGAGGCCGAGACGGCGCAGGCGCGCGCCGGCGCCGAGGCGCAGCGCAAGGCCGGGATGACGGCGATGGCCGACGGCTTCGAGCGCGCGGTGGGCGGCATCGTCCGGACCGTGGCGGCGGCGGCGACCGAGTTGCAGGCGACCTCGCAGAGCATGGCCGGGACCGCCAGCCGCGCGGCCGACCGGTCGAATTCCGTCGCCCGCGCGGCCGGGGAAGCGGCCCAGAACGTCGGCATGGTGGCGGCGGCGGCCGAGGAGCTGGGCTCGTCGGTCGATGAGATCGGCCGGCAGGTCTCGGGCTCGACCACGATCGCCCAGACGGCCGTCACCGAGGCGGACCAGGCCGCGCGCCTCGTCCAGACGCTGAGCGCGTCCGTCACCCGCGTCGGCGACGTCGTCACCCTGATTTCCTCCATCGCGAGCCAGACCAACCTGCTGGCGCTGAATGCCACCATCGAGGCGGCGCGGGCCGGCGAGGCGGGCCGCGGCTTCGCGGTGGTCGCCGCCGAGGTCAAGGAACTCGCCAATCAGACCGCCCGCGCCACGGGCGAGATCGGCGGCCATATCGGCGAGATCCAGGATTCCACCGGTCAGGCCGTCGCCGCGATCGGCGCCATCGCCGCGCGGATCCGCGAGATCAGCACCGTGGCGACGACGATCGCGGCGGCGGTGGAGGAGCAGGGAGCGGCCACCCAGGAGATCGTGCGCAACGTCTCCCAAGCCGCCGACGGCACGGGCGCCGTGACCGTGAACATCGCGGGCGTGGCGGCCGATACCGGCGAGACCGGGGCGGCCGCGGCGCAGGTGCTCGCCTCCGCCAGCGATCTCTCGCGCCAGTCCGAGCAGCTCCAGGCGGAGGTCGGCCGCTTCCTCGCCTCCGTTCGGGCGGCCTGACCCGAGGGCGGGGCGCGGGCGCCGATCGGGGCCCGCAATCCCGCCGGAAACGATGGCCCCCGGCCCGCATCCCGGGTCCGCGCAGGCGCCAGGGCCGACAGAGACCCGGCACCCCGGTTCGTGGCGATCGGCGCCTCGGGCGGCGAGGGTCTCGGCGCGATCCAGGCCGTGCGCGCGGCGTGTCCGGGCTCGCTCGACGCCGTCGTGCCGATCGTCCTGCACCGCCTCTGGGCCCAGCCGAGCCACCTCGCGGAGATCCTCGGGCACGCGACCCCCCTGCAGGTCCGCGTCGCCGTGGACGGCGGCCGACGCAGCATCGGCGTCGTGCTCTCCGGCTCCCTCGACGACGGCGCGCGCGGCCTGGCCGCGATCAAGCGGGCCGGTGGTTGTCGATGGTGCTGAGGCCCGCGCGACCGCCCCGGATCGGCAGGCCCGAGAACGCCATCGCGCATGACGGCCCGGTCGATCTCGTCGACACGCCCGCGAACACCGCCCGGGCGATCCGCGCCACAATGCGGTGACGGGGCCGCGGCGCGTCCGCTCGGTTCCGGGCCGCGGCCGACCCGACAGGTCTTCGACCCTGCGACATCCGCTACCGAGCCGGTGACAGGTCTAAAAATGACGTGCCTGTATAGTGTCGATATGTCTAAATGGCAGGAATCGACTTCGCGATTAGAATCGCGGTGGCGGTTTTCTACCGGGCCCTTCGACGGGTAGTGCAACCTCTACGATGTTCGACCGTCTGGTTACCAGGCTGAGCAGCGCGGCTTCCTTCTCGCCGGAGGAGGAAGCGGCTCTGCGCGCCCTCACGCGGTCGACGCGCGGGGTCGATGCGGGCGCGGATCTCAAGTCGGACGGCGGATGTCCGAGCCTGCAGATCATCGTCGGCGGCGTGGCGTGCCGCTACAAGATCCTATCCGAGGGCACCCGTCGCATCTCGTCGCTGCTGATCGCCGGGGATCTGTGCGATGGGCACACGCCGCTCAATCACGCCCTGGGCAGCAGGGTCGGCGCTCTGACGGATTGCGAGGTCGCCGACCTCGCCCTGTCGGAGATCGACCGCCTGATCGTGCGCTATCCCCGCATCGCCCGCGCGCTGTGGTGGACGACGCTCGTCAAGACCAGCATCGCCCATACCTGGCTGGAGAATGTCGGGCGGCGCGCGGACAAACGCCTCGCCCACCTCATCTGCGAATTGTACGTCCGCTTCGATGCGGTGGGCCTCGTGACCGATCACAGCTTCAGGCTCGCGATCACCCAGGTGGATCTGGCCGATATCGTCGGGCAGTCCGCCGTCCATATCAACAGAACGCTGCAAATTCTTCGCGCGAAGAACCTGATTGTCTACAGGAACCACGTCATGCGGGTGCCTGATTTCGCCAAGCTTGCCGATTACGCCGGGTTCGAGGCCCAATACCTGCTCAGGGTCGAGCCCGGACGCCGAACGGCGTCCTAGGGCGCATCCCGACGGCTCAGGCCCCGAGGCGGCCCGGGCCGACGCGCCCCGAACGCATCGCGCCGGGACGGAGCCCGGCGCGGCGACAGGTCTGGCCTTGGGCGGCCCTCCGCGACCCGAACGGGACGCCGGCCGGGCTCAGCGCGCGGCGGCGGCGCCCTGGTTCTGCATCTGCACGTCCTGGCGGGCACGGCTGTTGGCGCGGTGGCGGCCGATGGCGCACCCCGCCGCGGCGCCCATGAGGCCGTGGTGACCGGCGTAATGGCCGGCGACGCCGCCGACGATCGCGCCCTTGATGCAGCCCTTGGCCTCCGCGGCGCCGGTCGCCGCGAGCGTGCCGAGGGCGAGAGCCGTGCCGAGCAGGATCCGCGTCATGATGGTGTGTCCTCCGTTCCGACGCTTGAAACGGATCACGGCCCCGCGCGTTCCGGCGTCACGCAAGCGTGACCGCGATGCCCGGCCAGGCAGGCCTCGGACCGCCGACCCGTCGTCGCGCTGGCGAAGCGGGCGGCGGCGCGCCATGTTCGGGGCAGCATGGACACAGCCCTGTTCGACACGGCGCTCGCCCGCCGCCGCCTCGCCCGCGCGCGCGGGGCCGGCTACGCCGATTTCCTGCTCGCCCGCGCCGTCGAGGATCTCGACGACCGGCTGGCCGCGATCCTGCGCCGCTTCGCCCGCGCGGTCGACCTCGGCACGCCGACGCCCGCGGCGGCGCGCATCCTGGCCGAACGCCTGCCGGAGGCCGCGCTCCTGCGGCTGGCCCCGCTGCCCGAGCGCGCCGAGGCCGGCCGGGTGGTCGCCGTGGCCGATCCCGAAGCGCTGCCCCTCGCGCCCGGCAGCATCGACCTCGCCGTCTCGCTCCTGGCGCTGCAAGGCGTGAACGACCTGCCCGGCACGCTGGTCCAGCTCCGCCGGGCGCTCCGGCCTGACGGGTTGTTCCTCGGCTGCCTGTTCGGGGGCGCCACCCTGACCGAGCTGCGCCAGAGCTTCGCCCAGGCGGAGAGCGAGATCGAGGGCGGGGTCAGCCCGCGCGTGGCGCCCTTCGCGGCGGTGCGCGAGGTCGGCGCGCTGCTCCAGCGCGCGGGCTTCGCGCTGCCCGTGGTCGACACCGAGACCGTCACGGTCCGCTACGCCGATCCGTTCGGCCTGATGCGGGACCTGCGCGCGATGGGGCTGACCAACGCGCTGACCGAGCGGCGCCGGCGGCCGCTGCGGCGGGAGACCCTGCTGCGCGCCGCCGCCGTCTATGCGGAGCGCTTCGCCGATCCGGACGGGCGGGTGCGGGCGAGCTTCGAGCTGCTCTGGGTCTCGGGCTGGGCCCCGCACGAGAGCCAGCAGAAGCCGCTGCGGCCGGGCAGCGCGCAGGCGCGCCTCGCCGACGCGCTGGGCACCACCGAGTTCACGGACCGGGATCCTCCCGGAACCGCGCAGGACGGAGGCGAATCATGAAGCAGCCCGGCCCCGACCATCCGATCGCGATCGTGCCGCAGCCCGGCCTGATCCGCGTGAGCCTCGACGGCACCGTGCTGGCCGAGACCCGGGCGGCGCTCAGCCTGCAGGAGGCCGGCTACCTGCCGGTGCTCTACATTCCCCGCGCGGATGCGCGCCTGGAGCATTTCGCACCGTCCGCCCGGCGAAGCCACTGCCCGTACAAGGGCGACGCCCGCTACTTCGACCTGCAGGTCGCGGGCGCGGAGCGGCGCGACGCCGTGTGGAGCTACGAGGAACCGTTCCCGGCGGTCGCCGCGATCCGCGGCCACCTCGCCTTCTATCTCGACAAGATCGACGCGATCGAGGCGCTGGCGTGAGGCGACCTTGAATCCGGGCCGTCGGCCGGGCGCGCCGCCCGGCGCCCCGCCGGTTCGGGCCGATCAGTCCCTGTCGACATGGCTCCAGAACCCGTACTTGCGCCCGTGCGCCTTCCTGAGCTGGGCACGGTAGGCATCCGGCGCGGGGTCGAGGCTCGCGGGGTCGAGCTCGTCCGAGATCCGGTCGAGCTCGCGCAGGTAGGCCGCCGCGTGGGCATAGGCCGCGCTGCGGCCATGGCTCAGGATGTCGTCGAGGAGGCAGCGATACAGCAGGGCGGCGGCGCCCGGATGGCTCTCGCTCAGAGCCTCGGCCGCGGGCGCCAGGATCGTGTAGCGCTGGCCGTCCCAGGCGGTGCGCCGGTCGAGGACGAGGCGGGCCGCCCGGTCGAGGTCCGGCCATCCGACCAGGAAGGCCAGGGCCCGGTGCGGATCGGGGAAGGCCTCGGCCAGGACCAGGGCCCGGGCCAGCGCCTCGTCGTCCTCGAAATCCGGCAGCTTGTCGAGGTAGGCGCGCAGCATGTCGCGGTCGAGCGCCGCCGCGAAGCGGTGCCAGCGCGCGGCCTGCGCCTCGGCGGGCCGACCGAGCGCCTCGAGCGCCGCGATCTCCAGGACCACGCGCGCCCGCTCCGGCAGGTTCGGCTCCACGGCGCCGGCGATCAGGTCGGCGCGGGTGACGGGGCGCGGCCCGGGCTTGGCCGGCCGCCGCAGCCAGTCCAGGGCCTCGGCGGGCCGGTCCACCGCGAGCAGGCGCTCGGCGATGGCGAGGGTGTCGGGATGATCCGGCGCGATCCGCGTCTCCAGCGCGATGAAGGCGTCGGCGTCGCGCCGCCGCTCGGCCAGATCCTGGGCGATGCGCAGCAGAGCCGTGCGGCGGAGCTTGGCGGTCCAGTCGTCGCTCTTCGCGGCGGCCCGCTCGGCTTCCGCCAGGACGGGGACGAGCGCCGCGTCGAGTTCGGGCAGCGCTGCGTCCGGCAGGCGCCCGATCAGATCGCGTGCCAACCCGGTGAAGAGGCTGAACGGCGCCGCGGCGACGCGGGGCATCAGGCTGGCGCAGAAGCGCCCGGCCGCCTCGGGTGGCAGCGCGGCGGCGAGGTCGATCGCGGCCTCGCTCGCCCGCTCGTAGAGGCCCCCGACCGATCCGGTGGCGTCGTCGACGCGGTTCAGTACCGCATCCGAGCCGGCGAGGAAGCGCACCAGCCGGTCGAGGGCTGCCCCCGGGTCGAGGGGCCGCAATTCCTTCAGGATCACCGAGACCGTGGCGTCGAGGTCGGCCGCGAAGGCGCGGCGCTTCTGCCAGTCGATGTAGCCGCGCGCGCCTTCGAGGGCGGTGAGCCGCCGGTCGACGATCGCCGCGACGGCGTCCGGCCCCTGGAGCGCGGCGAGGGAGGCGCTGACGATCTTGCGGAAGGCCGGGTTGCGGGCCGTCTCGCCGAGGATCAGCGCGATCAGCCGGTCCTTGTCGAGCCGGGCCAGGGTCTCGGGCGAGGGCGTGGTGCGCCGGGCGCCCTTGGGAAGCGGCGCCGGCGCCGCCCCGGCCGCAGCCGCCTCGGCGGGCGGCGATGCCGGCCCGGGAGCGGCGCCGGCCCTGCCCGCGACGGGGGCCGTCTCGGAGGCCGCCTTGGGAGCCTTCCTGCGTGCCATCTCAACCCGGATCCCGCTCCGCCCGCCGGGATCCTGTCCGGCAGGCGGACGCGGAGCAAGCGCCGTCGGTGCTCAATCCTCGACCTTGGCGGTCGGGCGGTCGTCGCCGCGGGCGGTCTCGTCGTGCCACGCGCCGGCCTGATCCTGGTAGCGGATCCCCACGGTCGAGCCCGGGACCTGCTGCTCGGCCGCCGCGGCCTGGGCCGCCTGCAGCGCGTCCTCGCGGCTCGGGAAGGTCTCGGAGAAGACGTCGCCCACCTTGTAGGCGAAGCCGCCGTCGTGCTCGACGATATGGTAGGTGACCTCGGACATGGGCGCTCCTCGCTGCGGGGACGGATCGTTGAGCGCGAACCCCTCAGGCGCGGGCCGGGTTCCTCGGGCGCGGGCTCAATGCCGGGTCGGGGCCGGGCGCGACATCTCGGCGACCGCCGCCTCGCAGCCCGCAATAAGCGATCCGCGCGGGTCGTCCGCCGCGTAGCCGACGCCGTCCGCGAAGGCGACGCGCAGGCTCGCGCCGTCGCCGAGGCGCCGGACATGGGCGACCCAGCCCGTCTCCGCCCGCTCGAACCGGGCCTCGAACGCCTCGCCGTCCTGCTCGAACACGTGCGGTTCCACGGAGACGCTCCTATCTGACGCTGCCACCCTCGCGAGGACTGATGACACCCACATGCCCGACCCTGCGCGCGATCAAGCCCGCGTTCCTGGCCGTCGCCGTCCTGGCGGCGACCGCCCTGCCCGCCTCGGCCCAGTATCAGGCTCCCGGGACGACGCCGCCGAACCCCTTCGCCTCGAACTACCCCTCGGCCGCGCCGCCGCCCGCACGGGTCGAGCGGCGCCGGCGCACGCGGGCGCCGCGGCCCGGGCGTGCGCCGGTCCTACGGCCGCCGGGGCGCATCCCCGAGTGAGGCGCATCCCCGGGTGAGATGCGGGCCGCCCGTCAGACGTCGCCGACGACGCCCGCCTCGTCCTGGGCCTGGAGCACGTCGGGACGCGGCATCGAGATGATGTTGTAGCCCGAATCGACGAAATGGACCTCGCCGGTCACGCCGCCCGAAAGGTCGGAGAGCAGGTAGAGGGCCGAGCCGCCGACGTCGTCGAGGGTCACCGTGCGCCGGAGCGGGGCGTGCGCCTTCTGGTGGTTGAACATCAGCCGGGCGTCGGCGATGCCCGCGCCCGCCAGCGTGCGCATCGGCCCGGCCGAGAGGGCGTTCACCCGGATGCCGTCGGGGCCGAGATCGGTGGCGAGGTAGCGCACGGAGGCCTCAAGCGCCGCCTTGGCCACGCCCATCACGTTGTAGTTCGGCATCACCCGGGTCGAGCCGCCATAGGTCAGCGTCAGCAGCGAGCCGCCGTGGGGCATGCGCCGGGCCGCGCGCTGGGCGATCTCGGTGAAGGAGAAGCACGAGATCGTCATCGTGCGGGTGAAGTTCTCGCGCGTGGTCACGTCGACGTAGCGGCCCTTGAGCTGCGCCTTGTCGGAGAACCCGATCGCGTGGACGACGAAGTCGAGGGCGCCGTCGAAGGCCGTGTCGAGCCGGTCGAAGGCCGCGTCGAGGGAGGCGAGATCCTCCACGTCGCAGGGGATCACGGTCTCCGAGCCGAGCCGGGCGGCGAGCGGGGCGACGCGGCGCCCGAGGGCCTCGCCCTGATAGGTGAAGGCGAGGCTGGCGCCGTGCTGGTGCAGCATCCGGGCGATGCCCCAGGCGATCGAGTGATCGTTGGCAACGCCCATGATCAGGCCACGCTTGCCCGCCATCAATCCTGTCATTCGAGCGCCTGTCCCAGTGTCACGGGATCCCTCTGACGGGGATCACCCAGCAAGGCGACGAGCCATAGCGCGCCCGTCGCGAGCCTGTCCAATCCGGTCCGGTCTCGACCGCCGCCCGCGCGCCGGCCGCCCCCGGAACGCGAGAAGCCCCGCACGCGGGCGGGGCGTCTTGCACATCGACGGTCTGGGGCACGGGTCCGGGGACAGAACCGGCGGGCCGGAGGCGGGTCAGAAATATCCGCCGGTGCGGTCCCGCGCGTCCTCGATGAGAGCCTGCTTGGCGAAGATCGCGGCACCGCCCGCGATGGCGAGCCCGGTCAGGGTTCCGACGATGAAGGGGAACATCGAACGCGTCCTCGTGCCGTCCTGCGGCACGAGCTGTGGCTCGCGCGCATCACACAAGCACAATCTTTGCGCATCCGCGAAGTTCCGCAAGCCGGCGGATCGCCGCGTCCAAACCCAGGGACGGGCCCCGGGGATGGGCCAACGGATCGCCGGCGTCCTCGCCGGCCGTCTCGTGGGACCTGGAGCCCGCCATCGAGGACGCCGCGCGGCCGCTCGGGCCGCGGTCGCGCGTCGGGATGGCCCGACGATCGCCGGTCGGGATCGCGATCAGGCGTCGACGTGCTTGAGCACCAGCGTCGCGTTGGTGCCGCCGAAGCCGAAGGAGTTCGACAGGACGTGGCCGAGGCTGAGATTCTCGCGCCGCTCGCGCAGGATCGGCATGTCGGCGAAGGCCGGGTCGATCGTGTCGATATGCGCGCTCTCGCAGAGGAAGCCGTTGTTCATCATCAGGAGGGAATAGATCGCCTCCTGCACGCCGGTGGCGCCGAGCGAGTGGCCGGTGAGCGACTTGGTGGCCGAGATCGGCGGACAGGCCTCGCCGCGGCCGAAGACCTCGCGGATCGCCTCGATCTCCTTGTCGTCGCCGACCGGCGTCGAGGTGGCGTGCGGGTTGATGTAGTCGATCCGCGCACCCTTCAGGCCCTCGATCGCCTGGCGCATGCAGCGCACCGCGCCCTCGCCGGAGGGCGCGACCATGTCGTGCCCGTCGGAGGTGGCGCCGTAGCCGGCGATCTCGCCGTAGATGCGGGCGCCGCGCGCCTTGGCGTGTGCGTATTCCTCGAGCACCAGGACGCCGGCGCCGCCCGCGATCACGAATCCGTCGCGGCCGGCATCGTAGGCGCGCGAGGCCCGAGCCGGGGTGTCGTTGTACTTCGAGGACATGGCCCCCATCGCGTCGAACAGGACGGAGAGCGTCCAGTCGAGCTCCTCGCAGCCGCCCGCGAAGATGATGTCCTGGCGCCCGCCCTGGATGATCTCGGCGGCGTTGCCGATGCAGTGGTTCGAGGTCGCGCAGGCCGACGAGATCGAGTAGTTCACGCCGCGGATCTTGAACCAAGTGGCGAGCGTCGCCGAGGCCGTCGAGGACATCGCCTTCGGCACCGCGAACGGCCCGACGCGCTTGGGCCCCTTCTCGGTGGCGATCGCCGCCGATTCGACGATGGTGCGGGTCGAGGGTCCGCCCGAGCCCATGATGATGCCGGTGCGGGGGTTCGAGATGTCGCCGGCCTCGAGGCCGGCGTCCCGGATCGCCTGATCCATCGCCACGTGGTTCCAGGCGGTGCCGCCGCCGTGGAAGCGCATGGCGCGGCGGTCGACCACGCCCTCGGGATCGAGGCCCGGCGCCCCGGAGACCTGGCTACGGAAGCCGTGCGCGGCCTGGGACTCGTCTCGGGCGATCCCGGAGCGGGCCTCGTAGAGCGAGGCCAGCACTTCCTGCGTGTTGTTGCCGATGGACGAGACGATGCCCATCCCGGTGATGACGACACGGCGCATGAACGAACTTGTCTCCGCCACGGCGCTCGAAACCGTTCGCCGCGTTCCGGTCAGCTAGGACGTTGCCGACACAATCTCAACTGCCAATCGCGCGGCGGCCGGTCCCGAAGCCCTGTCCGGCACGCCGCCCGGCGCCAGAGCGCTCGGGTCCAGGGCGCTCAGCTCTGGAACAGGGCGACGCGCAGGTCCTGGGCCTCGTAGATGCGCTTGCCGTCGGCCTCCAGCCAGCCGTCGGCGATGCCGAGCACGAGCTTGCCCTGGCGCACCCGCTTCAGTTCGACGCCGTAGACGACCTTCTTGACCGTCGGCAGCACCTGATCGGTGAACTTCACCTCGCCGACGCCGAGCGCCCGCCCGCGACCGGGCGAGCCGAGCCAGCCGAGATAGAAGCCGACGAGCTGCCAGAGCGCGTCCAGGCCGAGGCAGCCCGGCATCACCGGGTCGCCCTTGAAGTGGCAGGGGAAGAACCAGAGGTCCGGCCGGATGTCGAACTCGGCCCGGATGGAACCCTTGCCGTGCGCGCCGCCCTCGCTGCTGATCTCGGTGATGCGGTCGAACATCAGCATCGGCGGCAGCGGCAGCTGCGCGTTGCCGGCGCCGAACAGCTCTCCGCGACCGCAGGCCAGCAGGTCCTCGTAGCTGAAGCTCGTCTGGCGGGCCGGAGCCTGCGGGGCGGTATTCTCGGCGTCGGACGACATGAAGGCGGTTCGGCTCCCTGCGGATCGGCTTGCGCGACAGGCGCGCAGCCCGGATTTCGGCGCCTCGTTAGCACGCCCCCCCGCGCCTTCAAAGCGCGGACGGCGCTTCGGAATCGGAGCCCGCCCCGTCGGGTTGCGGCGCACGGGGCGCTCCAATATACTAAGCCGCAAGTCCCGTATCCGTCCGAGAGCGTTCAATCCTCAGATGTCCGATCTGGTGTCCATGCAGGCCGCGCTGAACGGCCGGATCTCGCCTCTCTCCGCGGAGGCGTCCGGAGCCGGTCGCCGCGGCTGCCCGCTATCGGACCTCCGGGACCGCCTGCGCCGGGCCGGCCTGCGCCCCACGCGCCAGCGGCTGTCGCTCGGCTGGCTGCTCTTCGGCCGCGGCGACCGCCACCTGACGGCCGAGATGCTCTACGACGAGGCGATGCGCGCCAAGGTGCCGGTCTCGCTGGCCACCGTCTACAACACCCTGCACCAGTTCACCGAGGCCGGCCTGCTGCGCCAGCTCGCGCTCGACGGGTCGAAGGCCTATTTCGACACCAACCCGACCGAGCACCACCACTTCTACCTCGAGGACGAGGGCCAGGTGCTCGACATGCCCGATTGCGGCATCACCGTGGATTCGCTGCCCGAAGCCCCCGAGGGCATGGAGATCGCGGGCGTCGAGGTCATCGTCCGCCTGCGCCGCCGCCCGGCCAACCGCCGCGCGAGCTGAGCCGCCTTCGCTTCCGCCCATCGAGGCTCGGACCGCCGGTCCGGGCCTTTTTCATGGGTCGGACCGGCCCCTACTCCACCTTCTCGTTCGGGTAGACGCCCCAGAGGCTGTTCTGGCGGATGTAGCCGTCGACGTCGCCGCGCTTGCCCGGCAGCGGGACGATGAGGCGGCACCACGTGCCCGAGCAGGTCTTGACGCTGCCGATCACGCCCGGCTCCAGCCGCGCCTCGTCCTGCGCGCCGTCGTCGGCGCGCGCCCTGAGCGGCACGGCCGGGGCGCCCGAGCTGGTCGACCCGGTGGTCCGCGGCGTGTTGACGATCGCCGTGCGCCGGCCCGACAGCAGCGAGTGCAGCACCCAGCCCTCGGTGCCCTCCGAATCCCGGATCCGCCGCCAGGTCTCGAACTCGGCCACGATCTCCACCGGCAGGCCCGCGCGCTGGAACACCCACAGGGTGCGATGGTCCTTGGACGGCCCCTCGCGCAGGTTGACCCGGTCGGTCTTCAGGCTGGCGTAGCGCGGGAGCGGCAGCTTGGTGACGGGGCCGACCCCGGTCTCGGGCGCCGAAGGGGCCGCCAACGCGGGGCGTGCCATCGTCTGCCCCACGAGGAGCAGGGCCGCGCCAGCCAGTGCCGTCCACGCCACACGCATCGATCCTCGCTCCCATTCCGCGGCGGCGCGCCGCTGCACGCCCCGTGCATCGAAATTCAGGCGGCCCGGGGACGGGGCCGCCGGATTGTGTTCCGCCCTCGCTCTGGTAGAGAGGCCGGAGGCCCGGAGCCTGCGGCGCCGCGACGGCTCCGGATCACGCCGATCCTGTCTGGCGGAGTTCGGTTAATGGACGCTTGCCGCCGCGGCGAGAGCGGGTCCACGCGCCGGATCGGGCTCGTGCACCGGGACGGGTTCGTGCGCCAGATCTGAGGGCGCGAGGGAGGAGAGATGTCGAAGCGCAAGCCGCTCGTGGTGGTGACGCGGCGCCTGCCGGATGCGGTGGAGACGCGCATGCGCGAGCTGTTCGACGTCCGCCTCAACCCCGACGACAAGCCGATGTCCCCGGAGGCCATCGCGGCGGCTCTGCGCGAAGCCGACGTGCTGGTGCCGACGGTGACCGACGAGATCGATTCCGGTCTCCTCGCCCAGGCCGGCCCCGAGCTGCGGCTGATCGCGAATTTCGGCAACGGCGTCGACCATATCGACGTGGCGGCGGCGCTGGAGCGCGGCATCACCGTCACCAACACGCCGGGCGTGCTGACCGAGGACACGGCCGACATGACGATGGCCCTGATCCTCGCGGTCGCCCGCCGCGTCACCGAGGGCGCGCGCATCATCCCGGACGACGATTGGGACAACGGCTGGTCCCCGACCTGGATGCTCGGTCGCCGCATCACCGGCAAGCGCCTCGGCATCGTCGGCATGGGCCGGATCGGCCAAGCGCTCGCCCGCCGCGCCCGGGCCTTCGGCCTGCAGATCCACTACCACAACCGCCGCCGGGTGCCCGCCGCCACCGAGAGCGCCCTCGACGCGACCTACTGGGAATCGCTCGACCAGATGCTCGCTCGGGTCGACATCGTCTCGGTCAATTGCCCCCACACCCCGGCCACCTACCATCTGCTCTCGGCCCGCCGCCTCAAGCTCCTCAAGCGCGAGGCCATCGTGGTCAACACCGCCCGCGGCGAGGTGATCGACGAGAACGCGCTCGCCCGCCTGATCGAGGGCGGCGACATCTCGGCGGCCGGCCTCGACGTGTTCGAGCAGGAGCCCGCGGTGAGCCCGCGCCTCGTCAAGCTCGCGCGCACCGGCAAGGTGGTGCTGCTGCCCCACATGGGCTCGGCCACGCACGAGAGCCGCATGGACATGGGCGAGAAGGTCATCATCAACATCAAGACCTTCATGGACGGCCACCGGCCGCCGGACCGGATCCTGCCGAGCATGCTCTGAGGCGGGGCGGCCCTGCCGCCCCGGGGGGTGACCCTCAGCCGCCCGCGGACCCGCGCGCCGTCCAGGCCTCCAGGGTCGGCGTCGCCATGTCGAAGCGGTCGCGGATGGTGCTGCAGGTCGAGCCGCCCAGGCGCGCGATCGCGTCGAGCTTCTCCGGATCCACCCGCAAGCGCTCCACGTCGACGAGATCGGCGTGGTAATGCGCGTAGACGATCTCGCCCAGGATGATCTGCCGCGAGCGCCCGATCTCCAGGGTGGTGTGGCGCCGGCACTCGAAGGCGGCCGGGGCCTCGGCGATGTAGGGGGCCGCGATCACGCTGCCCGGCACGGCGGTGAGGCCCGCCTCCGCCAGTTCGTCCGTCCCGAGGGGGAAGCCGATGGCGCAGACATGCATCGCCTCGGCGATCGCCCGGCTGACGATGTTGACGGTGAAGACTTCCGTCAGCCGGATGTTGCCCGCCGTGTCCTTGAACGACATGTCGGGCTTGTTCTCGACGCCGAGCGCCAGGATCGGCGGGTCATGCGACAGGCAGTTGAAGAACGAGAACGGCGCCGCGTTGATCCGGCCGAGGGGATCGACCGTGGTGACGAGGGCGATCGGCCGGGGCACGACGGTGCCGATCATCAGCTTGTAGCGGTCCCGCTCCGACAGGGCGCGGAAATCGAAGGCCACCGTCGCGGGGCGGGTTTCGTCGAGACGCATCGGCACGGGCCCCCGGCATGCTGGGCGGCGCGCCGCCTCTGCCGCGGACGCTCATCCAAGTTCCGGGCCGCAGCCCTGTAGCCCCGCACCCCTGTGCCAGCTGCCGGTCCGGCCGGACGTGCCCCCCAGCCCCGGTCCGGATCATCCCGTCGGGATGGCGGATCCGGAGTCTCGCTCACGGGGCGCGCGGACTGAGCGACCCGGTCCGCGCTTTCATCGCGCGGACACCCGGATCATTCGGCCGGAACCTGCGCGGCGGCGGGCATCAGCGGCGCGGGAGCCTGCGCCCGGGCCGCGGCGTAGAGCAGGAGCGCCACCAGCATGTAGGCCAGGGCCAGCGCGGGGGAGACCGCGATGCCGACGGCCGGGCCGTGCATGAAACCGAAGAAGGTGAGCACGCCGCCGGCCGCCGCGAAGGCGGAGGCGCGGGGGAAGTCGCGGTCGATGATGAAGGCGGCGACCGCCCCGAGGATCAGCCCGCCCAGGATCGAGCCCTCGCCCAGCACGCCGAGCCCCTCGTACAGCACGCCGGCCTGACCCAGCTTGGCCATGCCGATCGCCGAGGCGCTGGTGCCGGCGGCGCCGAGCGCGCCGTCGATCAGGGTCTTGGCCCAGGCGGCGAGGTGGGGTGCGAAGGACAGGATGATCGCCGGAGCGTGCCGGTGCGGCGTCTCCTGGAAGGCCTGGGCCCCCATCAGCATGCCGATGTAGAGCAGGATCGGCGAGATCGCGACGACGGGCACGAGGCTGGACAGCAGCGAGATCAGGTTCAGCCAGCTCAGCAGCAGCACGGCGATCCCGGTGGCGAAGGAATAGCCGATGCGCCCGCCCATCGCCTTCCAGCCCGGGTGGCCGATATAGACCGCGTTGATGAAGGGGTTGCCCATCAGGCAGCCGATCAGGCTGATGACCCCGTCCGCGGTGAGCACGCGCGTGGTCGGGTAGGCGTCGCCCGCCGCCTCGGCGCTCTCGACGTTGTCCATCGCTTCGACGAGATCGTAGATCCCGAACGGGATGGCGGTGACGAGGATCACGCCGATGAATTCGAAGCCGCCGAAGACGTGGCCGATGGCCGGCAGCGGCACCGAGAATCCGATGCCCTGCAGCGCGGCCCCGAGGCCGGGACCGCTGACGCCGCCGAGATCGAGGCCGAGGAGCTTCGCGCCCCAGGCCACCACCATGCCGAACAGGATCGCCACGAGGCCGGCGGGCAGTCGGCCCGGATAGCGCACGCCCCCGAACCACGCGAGCAGGATGATGGCGAAGGCGACGACGCCGATCACCGGCGTGGTGATCAGCTCGAGCGCGGGGCGCATGGCGATGAAGGTGACCGAGACGCCGGCGAGCGTGCCGAGCAGCGCCGCCCGCGGGGTGATGCGGCGGATGACGGGGGCGATGAAGCCGCCGATCATCAGGATGAAGCTCTGGATGAAGACCCAGGCGAGCCCCGCCTCCCAGCCCCTCACCGGATCGCCCGTGGCGAGCTTGATCGGCAGCATGATCACGAAGACCACGATGAACATGTGCGGCACGCTGATGCCGGAGGGCAGCGCGCAGACGTCGTCGCGGCCGGTCTCGCGGGCGAGCCGGTAGCCGAGCCAGCCGTAATAGGCGGTGGAGAGGCAGAGCATCAGGCCGATCGCCGGCAGGATGCGCCCGAAGGTGATGGCGTCGGGCATGCCGAGGACGAAGCGCAGCAGGCCCGTCAGCACCAGCATGTTCACCAGGATGTTGGTGCCGAAGCCGAAGAAGGCGTTCCAGTCGCCGGGCGCCCAGAGGGCCGGTTGACGGGGCGGGGCCGCTGCCATGTCGATCTCCTCACTCAGGCCGACGGCGGGATTCGGACCGCGCCTCGGGATTGCTCGCGGATCGGCCGCGCCCCTCCGGGCCTCGGCCCAACTGGGGCCTCAGCCCGCCCGGAGGGCGGCGGCGACGCGCGCCGAGTCCGAGACCCAGCCGAAGATGCCGCCCTGCGCGACGATCATCGCCAGGCCGGCGGCGTGGAATTCGGGGATGTACGAGGCGCAGGCATCCGAGACGACGACGCAGCGGTAGCCGCGGTCGTTGGCCTCGCGCACCGTGGTGTGGACGCAGACCTCCGTGGTGACGCCGCAGACGAGGAGCGTCTCGATCCCGCGCGCCGCGAGGATTGGGCCGAGGTCGGTCGCGTAGAAGGCGCCCTTGCCGGGCTTGTCGATGACGATCTCGCCGGGCGCCGGCGCCAGGGCCGGGACGATGTCGTGGCCCGGCTCGCCGCGGATCAGGATGCGGCCCATCGGCCCCGGATCGCCGATCCGCGCGGTCGGCACGCCGCGCTCGCGCTTGGCCGGCGGGGCGTCGGAGAGGTCGGGCCGGTGGCCCTCGCGGGTGTGGACCACGAGGATCCCGGCCTCGCGCGCGGCGGCGAGCAGCCGGCGGCAGGGTTCCACCGCGGCGGAGAGCAGCGAGACGTCGTTGCCCAGCGTCTCGCCGAAGCCGCCCGGCTCCAGGAAATCCCGCTGCATGTCGATGATGACGAGGGCGGTGGCCGCGCTCCGGACCGGCAGCGGCGACGGCTCCGCATCGAGGATGGGCATGCGCGGGCGCCTCGTCCCGGAGCGGTGGGCCTGCCGAGGGTTCGCCGCCGCTCCGGCCCGCGAACCGTCAGGATCATGGTCCGGCGTCTCCCGGGATGCACGCCCAAAGATTTCGCTCGCCTGCGGCTTGAATTGGCGCCTGTGCCACGCAGACGAGCAGAGCACGAAGCCTGAGATCGCCCCGCGCCGCGCTCGCCCCGTCGCGGACGGAGGCCGCGACGATTGATGTCGCGCGCCTGTTCGTCCCGCCCGGACACGAGAACACCCCGGGAGTCGCCTCCCGGGGTGTGGCTTGGGCTCAAGCGGCCTTTGCTGATCGGGGCTGGGGCCTTGGCCGAAGCGTCCGTGATCGGGTCTTAGTACGAGCCGAACTTGTAGTTGATGCCGGCGCGGACGACGGCGAACTCGGTGTCGTTGCGGCGGTTGCCGCCCTGGACGAGGGTGACGCCGGTGCTGCCGATGCCGACCGGGATGCCGCTGGCGCCGACCGCGAAGAGGCCGTTGTTGCGGTTGCCCTGGTCGAGGTTGACGTAGAGGCCTTCGACCTTGAGCGTCACGGCCGAGGAGCGGAAGAAGTTCAGGAAGGAGTCGGTGGGCAGCGCGTACTCGACGCCGCCGCCGGCGGCCCAGCCGGTCTGGAAGCTGTCGGTGCTGGCGTTCGGCAGGCCGAACTGGCGCCCGCCGCCCGAGCCGTAGGCGAAGCCGCCGGTGGCGTAGACCAGGGTGCGGTCGAAGGCGTAGCCGAGGCGCCCGCGCACGGTGCCGAAGTAGTCCAGGCTCGACAGGCCGTTGGGGTTGAACACCAGGGCGTTGAAGGCGATCGGGTTGGTGGCCGAGAAGCGGTTCCGGTTGCGCCCGAAATCGGCGTACTGGGCGTCGGCCTCGATGCCCACCACCACGCCCGAGCCCGGGGTGAACTGGTAGTTGTAGCCGACCTGACCACCGCCGACGAAGCCGTCGCTCGAGCTGGTGCCCGGGAAGGCGATCACGCCGTTATAGGCGGCCGGGGCCTGGAACACGGCGTAGCGGTTGGGCACGGCCACCACGGTGGCGGTGTTGTTGTCGTTGGCGCCGAAGCCGTAGCCCGCGTTGAAACCGGCGTAGAAGCCCGTCCACGTGAACACCGGAACCGGCTGGAACACCGGCGGAGGCGCGCGGCGCGGCAGATCGGCGGCGGCGGCGGCGGCGGTGAGGCCGGCGAGGACGGTGGCGGAGAGGAGGAGGCGCTTCATCGTCGGAACCCTTCGTTTCGCCCCGCTGGCAGGGCGGCTGAGCGCACAAAAACCCCAAGCGGCCCGGCGGCGATAGTGCATCCGCGCCACAGCCCCGTCGGGCGCCGGAAAACCACCCCCTCCTCAAGTGCGTCCGCGCACAGACCGGCCCCGGGGCCTGTGAACACCGGTCATTCGAGCGGTTTTGTTAGGATTTCATCAACCGGAATGTTGGGTCAGCCCGGCTGGGAGCGCCGAAGGTCTGGATATGCTGCCCGATCGCGGCGGAGAACCTTACCAAATCATTGAAGCCGATCGGCCGCAAGGGGCGTGCGCCCCTCCGAGCCCGCGCTTCGAGCCGGCTTGGCCTGCCGTCGATCTCCCGAGCGGGCTGGGAAAGTGCAACCTGCGGTCTATTTCCTCGCGCGCAGCCGTCCATCCGGTGCCGTGCCGTCGTTCGGAGCGGCACGCGTCCGGGGCGGTCACAGGGAGAGTAAGACGTGCGGATCAGCATCATCGCAGCCGGCCTGCTGGCCGGAATCGGCGCCGCGGCCCTCGCCGGCCCGGCCGCCGCCCTTCCGGCGGGGCCTGGGGCCGCCCTGGCGGCGCCGTCGCCGATCGTCCAGGACGTCCGCATGGTCCGCCGCCACATGCGGCACCACCGCCACCATCGCCGCGGCATGATGCCGGGCCGGCGCTTCAACAACGTGACGCGCGGCGCGCCCGCGGGCGACAACAGCGGCAACGCGGCCACCGGCAGCACGGCCGCCCCGAGCGGTCGCTGAGCGAGCCCCCTGCTGGGCCCGGGGCCCGGCGGGGGATCCCCGCCTCTCAGAGCAGGTCGCCCTCGACCGCGACCGCGTCGGCGACCTCCGGAGCCCGCCCGGGCCCGGCCCTGTGGAACAGGCGCTCGCTCGTCAGCTTCAGGAAGTAGAACCCGAATTCCGGGTTCTGGTAATAGAGCTGCTTCACCTCGGAATAGGAGATGCAGAGCGCCCGTCCCCCCTCGACGCAGACCAGGGAGGCCGTGCGGGTGTTGCCGGGCGAGAGCAGGCCGAGCTCGCCCACGATCCCGCCCGCGCCCACCGTGAGGTCGTATTCGGGGATCCGGAAGCGCCCGCTCTCGACGTAGTACATCTCCTCGGCCGGATCGCCCTGGCGGAACAGCACCGCGCCGGCGCGGAAGGCGCGCTCGGTGCCGAACGGACGCAGCCAGTCGAGGGAGAGATCGCCGCCGGCCGCGGTCCCGACGTCGCGCACGAGGCGCCACATCTGCCAGAGCCGGTAGGCGTTGAACGGGATCTGGATCATCTCGGTCAGCACCACCGGCATGCTGCCGATCAGGGTCCCGTAGGTGATCACCACCGCGCTCGCGAGAAGCGCCACGATCCGCAGCGGGATCATCGTGCTCATCGCGGACGCCGCGACGGTCAGGGCCGTGCCGAGATAGCCGATCGCCTCGACCCAGTTCGCTTCGACCCAGTTCATGCGGAGCTCCGACGCGTCGTCGCGCGCACAGCCGATGCATGCCGGCGGCCCGGCGGCAAGCGGGCGGCACGCCGGCGGAAGACGGGCGCGACTACCCTGTGCCCGCGCGGACACGCTCCGCCACCGCGGCGGCGGCGCGCTCGCCCTCCGCGTAGGCGCCCCCCGCCGTGCCCCATTGCAGGCGCGACAGGGCCTCCCCCGCGAACCAGATCCGGTCGGCGACGGGGGCCTGAAGGGCGCCCCGCGCCCCCGCATGGCCCGGCGGCACCACCGCCCAGGATCCCCGCGACCAGGGATCGTCGCGCCACGCGCTGACCGCCGGGATCGCGAGATCGCGCAGCCGCCCCGGTCCGAAATGGGCGGCGAGCACCGTCCGGACGTGGCGCCGGACCCGGTCGGCGCCCCCGCCGGCCGCGTCGATCGCGGCGGCCTCGGCCCCGTCGATCTCGTAATAGTGGAACGGCGTGCCGTCGATGCGCGCGAGCAGGCCCGGCGGCGACAGGCGGCTGCCCGCCATGCTGACGAGGCGGTCGGCGCCCCGGAACGGGCTCGACGGCCAGTGCAGCACGGCGTGCTCGTAGATGCCGCGGCTGAAGCCGTCGATGGCCTGCCGGACCGGCCCCGGCAGGGCCGGGCTGAAGGCGATGTCGGCGCGCAGCACCATCATGGGCGCGGTGACGATCACCGCGCGCGCCGCGAGCGGGCCCGCCGCCGTCTCGACCCGCACGCCCTCGCCCGACCAGTCGATGCGCGTCACCGGGCGCGCGAGCGCGATCGGCAGGCCGCGCGCCAGCCGGGCGAGATAGCCGCCGTATCCGCCCGCGAGGAAGAAGTTGTCGCCGTACTCCAGGCTGGGGAAATCCTGCACGGAGACCTCGGTGAGCGGCCGGCCGGAGACGAGGCCGTGCACCTGCGCCACTCGGCGGCCCCAGGGGCCGAGCGTCGGCGGCAGAACGCTCGCGGCCGGGCGGTCCGGCCCCGGCGCGGCGGCGGCCCGCGTCATCGCCCGGTCGGCGACGTCGAAGGCGCGGGCGTTGGCGCGCCGCTCGGCGGCCGTTCCCCGCCGCCGCCCGACCCAGACATGCCCTTCCTGCGGCGCCCGGCGCAGGGGCTCGCCCCGGGCCTTGCCGAGGGCGACCAGGGGGTTGATCGGGCCGGCATGCAGCCAATGGGCGCCGAGGTCGACGTCGTGGCCGCGCAGGCTGGTGGTGAAGGTGCGCCCCCCGACGCGGTCGCGCGCCTCCAGCACCGCGACGGAGAGGCCCGCCGCGACGAGGTGGCGCGCGGCGCCGATCCCGGCGGCGCCCGCCCCGATCACGATCACCGCCGGATCGGCGGGCAGCGCCGCCAGCGGCGGCACGAGGCTGGGGCGGTGCTGGGAATGGGCGGGGCGGCTCATGCGGGTCCTGCGGCTCTCGATCGCGTCGGGGCGGCCGGGCGACGCTCCAGGTCAGGGGACTGTCGCCCGGCCGGCCCGATCGCCGCCGATCCCGGCCTGCACGGAGTCGGCGCCCGACGCCTTGCAGCGGCCGCGACGCGACCCCACACCTGCCGGGCGCCGGCTTGGCGGCGCGAAGGACCCGGTTCCCGCATGCTGATCCAGTCCGCATTCGCGGCCCTGCGCCAGACCCTCTCGCCGCCGCTGCGGGCGATCCTGTGGAAGTCGCTCGGGCTCACCCTCGGCCTCCTCGTGCTGGTCTGGTTCGGGCTGACGCGCCTGATCCAGTGGTTCCAGGCCAGCCACCACATCTCGGAACAGTACCCGCTGCTCGATACCCTGGCCTTCTTCCTGGCGGGCTTCGGGCTGTTCGTGGCGCTCGCCTACGTGATGCCCGCGGTCTCGATCCTGGTGGCGGGCTTCTTCCTCGACGACGCCGCCGAGATCGTGGAGCGCACCGACTTTCCCGACGATCCGCCGGGCCAGGCGATGCCCTACGGCCGGGCGATGCTCTACGCCGTGCGCTTCGCCGGCCTCACGCTCCTGGTGAACCTGGGCGCCCTGATCATCTTCTTCGTGCCGGTGATCGGCATCGCCGCCTTCTTCGCGGCCAACGCCTACCTCCTGTCGCGGGAATATTTCGAGATGGCCGCCGCCCGCTTCCGGCCGCTCCCCGCCGCCGCCACGATGCGCCGGGAGCACAGCGGGACGACGCTCGCCGCCGGCTGCCTGCTTGCCGGCATGATGGTGGTGCCGGTTCTCAATCTCGTGACACCGCTCTTCGGCATCGCCCTGATGGTGCACGTGCACAAGCGGCTCGCCGGGCGCCTGCCGGCCCCGGCGCGCCAGGCGCGCCTGCGCTGAGGGCCCGACCGGGGACCCGGACAGGGCCCGGAGCGCTACTTCCGCGAGCCCCAGCGGGCGCCCTGCCGGCCCGGCGCGCCGCCGGGATCGGCCGCCAGCGCCGGGCCGGAGGCGCGCTCGGGCCGGTGCTGCGACCCGGCCTCCATCGGGGAGGCGGCGAGCATGTCCGGCACCTCGGCGAGCGCCGGGCTGCCGCGGCCGGTGGCGAACTGGCCGGCCTTGCGGAAGCGCCAGAGATAGCCCGGCACCACCGCCTCGGCGGCGGTGGGCTGGATGCCGAGGGCCTCGATGGTGCGCCCCTCGGCCTTGGCGGCCTCCGAGACCACGTTGTCCTGCTGCAGCAGCACGACCTGATCGCGGGTGAGCTTCAGGTCGGCGGGGAGCAGGCCCAGCGTCAGGGTGTCGGCGATCTCCATGACGCGCGCCTGGATCCGGGCGAGCGGCAGCGGCAGGTCGACCACGAGGCGGCGGCGATGCGTCGTCTCCAGCATGTAGCGCACGAGGTGCTCCAGGGTCGCGATCTCGGGCCCGCCGAGTTCGTAGACCTTGCCGCCGGGCACCCGGCCCTCGACGGCGCGGGCGATCGCCTCGGCCACGTCGCCGACGAAGACCGGCTGGAAGCGCGACTGGGCGCCCGCGAGGGGCAGCACCGGCAGGGCGCGGGCGAGGTTGGCGAAGCGGTTGAAGAAGCTGTCGCCGGGCCCGAACACCAGGGAGGGCCGGAACACCACGGCGTCCGGGCGGGCCTGGAACACCGCGGCCTCGCCCTCGGCCTTGGTGCGGGCATAGGCGGAGTCCGAGCGCGCGTCGGCGCCGATCGCCGAGACGTGGACCAGGCTCGCACCCTCCTTGGCCGCTGCCCGCGCGATGAGCCCGGCCCCCTCGGCCTGGAGCCGCGCGAAGCTCTGGCTCCCCGTCTCCTGCAGGATGCCCACGAGGTTGACCACGACGTCGGAACCCGCGGCGGCGCGGACCACCGAATCGGGGTAGCGCAGGTTCGCCTGCACGGCCACGATCTGCCCGACCTTGCCGAGCGGCTGCAGGAACAGGGCGAGGTCGGGCCGGCGCACGGCGACGCGGATGCGGTAGCCGCGCTTGGCCAGGGCCCGGACCACGTGGCGCCCGAGGAAGCCCGAGCCGCCGAAGATGGTCACGAGCTGCGAGGCCGGCCGGATCAGGCCGGCATTGGCGGTCGGGGAACTGGTACCGGTCATCGCCTGAAGTCTCGTCATCCGAGTCGCAGGGCCGCCCCGAGGCGCGGCCCCTGTCGGAGCGCTACTTACCCCAAATCCCCGCGCTGTGGAGCCGGGCGAAGCGCGCAATCGTGACGGGCGGCGGTGGCCGTGCGGACGCCCTACTCCGCGGCCTGCCGGGTGCCGTAGCCCAGGCGCCCGTTCAGCTCCTCGATGAGCTTCACGGCGGCGTCCGCGATCACGGTCCCGGGCGGGAAGATCGCGGAGGCGCCGGCCGCGTAGAGGGCGTCGTAATCGCCCGGCGGGATGACGCCGCCGATCACGATCATCACGTCGCCGCGGCCCTGCTCGGTGAGCGCCGCCTTCAGCTCCGGCACCAGGGTGAGGTGGCCGGCGGCCAGCGAGGAGACGCCGACGATGTGCACGTCGTTCTCCACCGCCTGCCGGGCGGCCTCCGCGGGCGTGGCGAAGAGCGGCCCGATATCGACGTCGAAGCCGAGATCGGCGAAGGCCGAGGCGATCACCTTCTGGCCGCGGTCGTGGCCGTCCTGGCCCATCTTGGCGACGAGGATGCGCGGGCGGCGCCCGTCGTTCTCCTCGAACGCCTCGACCAGGGCGCGCACCGTCTCAACCACAGGCGACATGCCGCCGACCTCCCGCTTGTACACCCCCGAGATCGAGCGGATCTCGGCGCGGTGCCGGCCCCAGGCCTTCTCCAGCGCCTCGGAGATCTCGCCGACCGTGGCCTTGGCCCGCGCCGCGTTCACCGCGAGCTCGAGCAGGTTCTCGCTCCCCTCGGCGGCCTGCGTCAGCGCGGCGAGCGCCGCGTCGACATCCGCCTGGCTGCGCTCCGAGCGCAGGCGCTTGAGCTTGTCGATCTGCAGGGTGCGGACGTTGCCGTTGTCGACGCGCAGGAGCTCGATGGCCATGTCGTCGTCGGCCTTGAACTTGTTGATGCCCACGATCGTCTGGCGCCCGGAATCGATCCGGGCCTGGGCGCGCGCCGCCGCCTCCTCGATCCTGAGCTTCGGGATGCCGGCCTCGATCGCCTTGGCCATGCCCCCGAGGCTCTCGACCTCGCGGATGTGCTCCCAGGCGCGGGCCACGATGTCGGCGGTGAGGCGCTCGACGTAGTAGGAGCCGCCCCACGGATCGACGATGCGGGTGGTGCCCGATTCCTGCTGCAGGAACAACTGGGTGTTGCGCGCGATCCGGGCCGAGAAGTCGGTGGGCAGCGCCAGCGCCTCGTCGAGGGCGTTGGTGTGCAGGGACTGCGTGCCCCCTTGCGTCGCCGCCATCGCCTCGATGCAGGTGCGGGTGACGTTGTTGAACACGTCCTGGGCGGTGAGGGACCAGCCGCTCGTCTGCGAATGGGTGCGCAGCGGCAGGGACTTGTCGGATTTCGGCTCGAACTGCTTGACGAGCTTGGCCCAGATCAGGCGCGCGGCCCGCATCTTGGCGATTTCCATGAAGAAGTTCGTCGAGATCGCCCAGAAGAACGACAGGCGCGGGGCGAACTGGTCGATGGTCAGACCAGCAGCCAGCCCCGCCTTGATGTACTCGACGCCGTCGGCCAGCGTGTAGGCCAGCTCGAGGTCGTTCGTCGCCCCGGCCTCCTGCATATGGTAGCCGGAGATCGAGATCGAATTGAACTTCGGCATGTTCTTCGACGTGTAGGCGAAGATGTCCGAGATGATCCGCATCGATCCCTTCGGGGGATAGATGTAGGTGTTGCGGACCATGAACTCCTTGAGGATGTCGTTCTGGATCGTGCCGGCGAGCTTCGAGGGCGGCACGCCCTGCTCCTCGGCGGCCACGATGTAGAGGGCGAGGATCGGCAGCACCGCGCCGTTCATCGTCATCGACACGGTCATCTCGTCGAGGGGGATGCCGGAGAACAGCGTCCGCATGTCGTAGATCGAGTCGATCGCGACGCCCGCCATGCCGACGTCGCCCGAGACGCGCGGGTGGTCGGAATCGTAGCCGCGATGGGTGGCGAGGTCGAAGGCCACCGACAGGCCCTTCTGCCCGGCCGCGAGGTTGCGCCGGTAGAAGGCGTTCGAATCCTCGGCCGTGGAGAAGCCGGCATATTGCCGGATCGTCCAGGGCTGGGTCACGTACATCGTCGGATAGGGCCCGCGCAGGTAGGGCGCCAGCCCCGGATAGGTGTGCAGGAACTCCAGCCCCTCGCGGTCCTCCGGCCCGTAGGCGCCCTTCACCGGGATGCCCTCGGGGCTCATCCACGGCTCGGCCGTCGGCAGCGGGGCGACGGGCAGCGGCTCGCCCGCGAACGGGATCTCGGCGAAGTTCGGGATGCGGGACGTCATGCGGGGCTCGATCGAACGCACCCCGCGGCCGGGGCGAACAGGCCTGCATTATAAGGGAGGTTGGGGGCGGTGCTACTCCCCCGTGCGGCGGAAGCCGCGGGCCCGGGCGGGCCAGCCGTCATCGCGCCGTCACGCTCGCGCCGGAAAGCCAGTCGATGCACCCTGCGGCCCGGGATCCCGGGCCGCCCGCGACAGGACCCCGCGCATGGATTTCCACCGCCGCTTCACCGTGCTGATGTGCACGCCCACCTTCGAGCCCGGCGACCTCGAGGGCGCGCGGGTCGACCAGATCGTGGCGGCGGTCGAGGGACGCGGCTTCGAGGTGGTGCGGGCGCGCCGCGTCGAGGACGCGGCGATCGCCGTGCAGACCGACGCCGCCATCGGCTGCATGGTGGTGGATTGGGGCAAGCGCGGGCTCGACGGCAAGGCCGCCGCGCTCATCGACATGATGCGCCGCCGCGGCCTCGAGATGCCGATCGTCATCATGGTCCGCCGCAAGCGCCTGGAGGACATCCCGGTCGAGCTGCTCGACTTCATCGACGGCTACATCTTCCTCGCCGAGGAGACGCCGGAATTCATCGCCCGCGGCCTCGTCTCCCGCGTCACCCAGTATGCCGAGACCCTGAAGACGCCGTTCTTCGGGGCGCTCGTCGACTACGCCGAGAAGGGCAACCAGCTCTGGACCTGCCCGGGCCACAACGGCGGCATCTTCTACAACCGCTCGCCGATCGGCCGCATCTTCGTCGAGCACTTAGGGGAAGCGATCTTCCGCGACGACCTCGACAACTCGGTCCTCGATCTCGGCGATTTGCTGACCCACGAAGGCCCGGCGCTCAAGGCGCAGAAGGAGGCCGCCCAGATCTTCGGGGCGGAAAAAACCTATTTCGTCCTCAACGGCACCTCGGCCTCGAACAAGATCGTGCTGTCCTCGCTGGTGGCCGAGGGCGACCTCGTCCTGTTCGACCGCAACAACCACAAGGCCGCCCATCACGGCGCGCTCTTCCTCGGCGGCGGCATCCCGATCTTCCTCGAGACCGACCGCAACGCCTACGGGCTGATCGGGCCGATCTACCACGAGGCCCTCGACGAGGCCCGGATCCGCGAGAAGATCCGCGCCAACCCGCTGGTGGCGGACAGGGAGGCGTGGCGCAAGGAGCGCCCGTTCCGCGTCGCCGTCATCGAGCAATGCACCTACGACGGCACGATCTACGACGCGCGCGAGATCCTCGCCCGGATCGGGCACCTCTGCGACTACATCCTGTTCGACGAGGCCTGGGCGGGCTTCATGAAGTTCCATCCCCTCTATGCCGGCCGCTTCGCCATGGGGCTCACCGGCCTCGACGAGACCTCGCCCGGCATCATCGCGACGCAATCGACCCACAAGCAGCTCGCGAGCTTCAGCCAGGCCTCGCAGATCCACACCAAGGACGGCCACATCCGCGGCCAGACCCGGCGCGTCGAGCACCGGCGCCTCAACGAGAGCTTCCTCGTCCACGCCTCGACCTCGCCGTTCTACCCGCTCTTCGCCTCCCTCGACGTCGGCGCCCAGATGATGAAGGGCCGCTCCGGCATGATCCTGTGGGACGACACGATCCGCCTCGGGATCGAGTGGCGCAAGAAGGTGCGGGCCATCCGCCGCGAGTTCGAGGAGCGCGAGGGCGATCCGCGCCGGCGCTGGTTCTTCGATCCCTTCGTGCCGGACGTGACGACCACGACCGACGGCGCCGAGATCGCCTGGGAGAGCGTGCCGACGGACGAGCTCGCGAGCGATCCCCGCCACTGGGAGCTGAAGCCCGGCGCCGGCTGGCACGGCTTCACCCATGTGGGGCCGGGCTATGCCATCACCGACCCGAACAAGCTCACCGTGCTCACCCCGGGCTTCGACCGGCGCACCGGCGCCTACAGCGAGCACGGCATCCCGGCCCCGATCGTCGCGCAGTACCTGCGCGAGAACCGGATCGTGCCAGAGAAGAACGATCTCAACTCGCTGCTCTTCCTGCTGACGCCGGGCGTCGAATCCTCCAAGGCCGGCACGCTGATCTCGGGCCTCGTCGCCTTCAAGCGCCTGCACGACGACAACGTCCCCCTGGAGGAGGCCATGCCGGAATTCGTCCGGCGCCGCCCGAACCGCTACGCGGGCGTGCGCCTGCGCGATCTTTGCGCCGATTACCACGCCTTCCACCGCGAGGCCGGAACCTCGGCCCTGCAGCGCAAGCAATTCGCTCCCGAGCACCTGCCTGAGATGGTGATGCCGCCCAAGGACGCGGCCCAGATGCTCACGCGCAACCACGTGGATTTCGTTCCGATCGCGGAGGCCGAGGGCCGGGTGGCGACGACCTTGCTTCTGGTCTACCCGCCCGGGATCGGCACGATCCTGCCGGGCGAGCGGATCGACGGGCGGGCCAAGCCGATGCTGGACTATTTCAAGATGTTCGAGGCTGCCGCGAACCTGTTCCCGGGCTTCGAGGCCGAGATCCAGGGCGTCTACCGCCAGGTCGAGCCGGACGGGCGCATCCGCTTCCACACCTACGTGCTGCGCGAGAGCCGCTGATGGAGGCGGAGACGCCGGTCGTCGCCTGCCCGGGCGTGGTCATCCGCCCCTCGTCCGACGCGGACGTGCCGGCGATGATCGCGATCTACGAGCACCACATCCGGCGGGGCGTCGGGGACACCGGCGATTTCGACGAGGAGCGCCTGCTCCCCGACGATCTCAAGCGCCGCCGCAAGACCATGCGCAAGAAGCGCCTGCCCCATCTCGTCGCCGAGCGCGACGGGGCGGTGGCGGCCTACGCCTACGCCGTGCCCTTCCGCAAGCGCCCGGCCTACCGCTACACCCTGAAGCACTCGATCTACGTGCATCCCGAGCATCTCCATGCGGGAATCGGCCGGCGCCTGCTGCCCGCGCTGATCGAGGCCTGCGCGGCCGGCGGCTACCGCCAGATGATCGGCTACATCGACGCGCGCAACGAGGCCTCGCTCCGCCTGCACGAAGCCTGCGGCTTCGCCCGCGTCGGCTTCCTGCCGGCGGTGGGCTACAAGTACGGCCGCTGGAGCGACAGCGTGATGGTCCAGTGCGCGCTCGGCACCGGCGCCGCGGATCAGCCCGGAACTTGGCGCCCGGCCGAGGAGCCCTCTCCCGAGATCGTGGTGGCGAACCACGAATGGGGCGTGGTCTGAGCTTGGATCAGGGAAGCGCCGCCCAGTAGCGGTCCGGCAGGTGGTCCGCCAGCGGTTGCGGCAGCAGGGTCCGCGTGGCGAGGCCGAGAAGATCCCGCCGACCGCCGACGCTCATCCGGAACAGGAAGCGGCGCAGGGCGCCGAAGTGGAAACCGTCGTTTAGGGCGAGCACGGGATCGTCGTCGGCGGATCCGGCGACGGACCCGACGTCGAACCCCGCGCCGGAGGCGCACGCAACCCGGCGCCCCACGTGCCGGTACCCCATGTTCGGCAGCGGGAGGCGGGCGACGATGTCGGCGCCGTGCACGAACCGGTAGGTGCGCGATCCGAGTACGGCCTCGTAATCCGCCGCGAACCGGCTCCCGCCCACCCGGGGCATCCCGAACCCGTAAACGGCGGCCGGCAGGTCGCAGGCCTGGGCGGCGTCGCGGGCCCGGAGCACGGCGAGCGCGGCGCCCAGGCTGTGCCCGACGATCCAGGCCGGATCACCACCTCCCGTCCAGACCCGCCCAAGCGTCTTGCTCGCCGCGATCAGGCCATCGGCGAAGCCGGAATGCAGGTCGTCGGTATTCAGTGCGACGCCGAGATCCGTCCGCCAATCGGCAAGCACGAGCGGATCGGTGCCGGAGAACGCGAGGATGCGACGCCCCTGCCCCGCGAGTGCGAGCCAGCGGATCCCCTCCGACAGGAGCGGCCCCAACGCGCCCGTCGCGTTTCGGTCGACGAGCGTGAGGTTCCACGCCGCGGCGATCTCTCGGATCTTGTCCGGGTCATCCTCGTAGGCGAGTTGCGCCAGCCACATCGCCGCCCGCGCCGATCGCGCCGTCAGCGCGGTGTCCGCCCAGCCGTCGAGAGTTCGAGGATAGAGGTTCAGCGGCAGCGTGACCAACCGGCTCATGGTGCGGAGCTCCGGTCGCGGGCGGCCACAGCCGTTCCTGGCCGGGATGGGCTCGCGCATTCGCGGGTAGGATCACCGGTGACGGGACGATGTGCAAGCGTGACGGACCACCCCATCCGGACGAGGCCAGGCGGACCGAGCCCCCTCCCCTCTCGGCCTGATGGCCGAGAAGCAGACCGAGGGACCGGCCTGACGTCGGACCCAGCATCCTGGGGTACGGTCCATGGCCCCGCGAGGAGGCGAGCCAAGTCTTGGCAGAGTCCTGGCAGAACTCCAGACAGCCAAAAGCCCGCCCCGGTGTGATCCGGGGCGGGCTTGTGTGGTTGGTTGCGGGGACAGGATTTGAACCTGTGACCTTCAGGTTATGAGCCTGACGAGCTACCGGGCTGCTCCACCCCGCGCCAGGGTTGTGAGCATCGTGTCGAGGGAATGAGTTGGCATCCTGGGGATGCATGCCTGCGCTGTGCGGGTCTGGCGGCGACCGACTCTCCCGTGTCTTGAGACACAGTACCATGGGCGCTGGTGCGTTTAACGGCCGAGTTCGAGATGGGATCGGG